>DATHAO010000014.1:0-9141 GCA_035296625.1 Acidimicrobiales bacterium
CGCTCCCCCTCGGTCGAGGTGGTGGCGGGTCAGCGCCCGTCGACGGTGGCGGCGGCTTCGGTGAGCCCGGGGGCAACGGGATCACCGCTGGTCGCCCGGCGAACGACCGGTCCCGGGCGGCCAAGGGTCGGGGCCGCGCTCGGAACTCGGGGCATCGTACCGCCGTCGACGCTCCACCGTCGCGCACATATCCGAAGAGGCGGCGCGTCCGACGCCCGCGTACGCTCCCCCGCCGGAGCGGCCCCATCTCGGGTCGCCGTCGCCGGGATGCGGGGAGCCGGGCTGCCGATGATGCGAGCGAAGCCGGGAACGATGGCGGCCGGGGCCGCGAGCCCCGCGCCTGACCGGTACGCGCAGGGCGACGAGGTCCTCGCCGACGACGGCGCAGAGCTCACCGGCGGGCGGCTCACAGGCCGGGCGGTGTGGGTGCTTCTGGCCGTGGCGCTCGTCCCCCTGGTCGTGGCCGCCGCCCGCGCGCTGGTCGACGGGTGGGTGCCGGTGGGCGACAGCGCCCTCATCGCCATACGGGCCGGCGACGTGCTCGGCGGCAGCGACCTCCCCCAGCTCGGCATGTGGGCGTCGACGTCGTGGCAGGTGGGCTTCGACCTGAACCACCCGGGACCGCTGCTCTACGACGCCCTCGCGCTGCCCACGACGCTGTTCGGCAACGCCGCCGGCTCGGTGGTCGGGGCCGTGGCCGTCTCGGCCGTGGCCGTGGTGGGCATCGTGGTCGTCGCCCGACGGTGCGGCGGGCCGCTCGTCGCGGCCGTGGCCGCGGCGGTGGCCGCCACGCTGTGCTGGTCGATGGGCAGCGCCGTGCTCGTCGAACCGTGGCATGCCAGCACGCTGCTGCTGCCGTTCCTCCTCCTCGTCCTGCTCGTCTGGGCGCTGGCCTGCGGGGACATCGCCTGCCTGCCGTGGGCTGCGCTCGTGGCCAGCTTCGTGGTCCAGACGAACCTGAGCTACGGGATCTTCGTGCCGGTGCTCGCGGTGTGGGGCCTGGTCGGCCTCGTCCTGGCCCGGCGCCGGGACGGCGCCGCAGGGCGGTCCGCCCTCGGGCGCCGCCGGGTCGTCGCAACGGGTGCGGCCACCGCCGCGGTGCTCGTGCTGTGCTGGCTTGCGCCGATCGTCGAGGAGGTGGCGGGCGAGGGCGAGGGCAACCTCAGCCGGTTGGCGCGGGCCGCCGGCGGGTCGGGCGCGACGCTCGACCCGATGCGGGCGCTCCGCGCCGTCGCCGCCGTGGTCGCGCTGCCCCCGTGGTGGGGCCGGCCGTCGTACCACCGGGCGTTCCGGTTCGGGGCGTTCGGCAACCCGCTGCCGCCCGGGGCCCCGTCCGTCGTCGCGCTCGTCGCCCTGGCCGGCGTGCTGGCGTGGTGCTGGCGGACCGCCCGCCGGCGCAGCGACGCGGTATCGGCCGCCGCGGTGTCGACGGCCGGGGTGTTCCTGCTGGCCGCTCTCCTGACGGCGAACGCGACGCCGACGAGCACGAGCTTCGGCACGGTCGCCTACCAGGTGCGGTGGTTGTGGCCGCTCGGCGCCTTCGTCACCTTCGCCATCGCCACCACGCTCGTCCGCCGGTTCGCCGGCGCAGCCGGCGGTGCCGGCCCGGGCCACGGTCCCGGCACAGCGGCCGGCGGCACTGCGGGACACCGTCCGGCCGCGCCCGCACACCCGCCCGCGGGGGGACGGACCCGTCTCGTCCTGGGCGCGTGCGCCGCCGTGACCGTCCTGGTCGCCGTGGCCAACCTCCCGACTTCGAACCAGGGCACGACCGCCCCGGCCGCCACACTGCCAGTCGCCCGGGCCCTCACCGCCGCGGTGCGCGACGCCGACCTCACCGGCCCGCTGCTCGTGAAGTGCTCGGAGGGCGTGTTCGACCCGTACTGCGAAGCGGTGATGGCCGGCCTTGAGCGCGACGGCATCCGCGTCCTCGTCGATGACAGCATCGGCGTCCGCCAGCTCGGAACCGGCCGGCGCGGCGACGCCGGCGACGCGGCCGGCACCGTGACGGTGCTGACCGGCGAGCTGGCCGCGTTCGGCCCGCCCGGCGCCCGCCAGCTGACGCTGCACGACGGCGTCGACGCCGACGAGCTCACCGAGCTGGAGGGCCTGCGGGACCGGATCGCCGCGGCGCTGGCCGGCGGGGAAGTGACGCTTGACGACCGGGGCCGGCGAGTGGCCGCCCGCGGCGACCTGCCGAGCGTGTCCCTCGGGCCCGAGGGGGAGGCCACGGTCGACGGTGAGGCGGCCGTGGGGCTGCGCCCCTTCCTGTTCGGAGAGCACCGCCGTGACCTGGTCGCCATGGTGGCGGAGGACCTGCTCGCCGCCGACGACCGCTGGCACGCCGTCCTCGACCGCTACCTCGAGCTGCAGCGGGCCCAGGACGAGGAGACCAGCGCCGTCTACCTGACCCCTGGCCCGTCGTGACCGCCGTCCCGCCCACCGGTGGCGCGACCCGCCCTCGAGCTCGCGAGGGTGGCCGTGCGCATCCACGCCACCGTCCATCGCCCGACCCTCCGAGAGCGGATGGGCACGCGCCCGTCGCAGCGCTCGCCGGTGTGCGCGAGGGTGGGTCATGCCGTCGCTGCACACCGCAGGCCGGGCCGCCGCCTTGGCGAGCGCCGCCACCGGTGGAGCCGCCGCGGTCTACGTCGGGTTGGTCTCCGGGGCGCTGCACCTGGACCTCGGCGTGGGACGGACGCCCCGGCCGCTCGGTCCGCAGGTCGTCCACATCGCCGCCCCTCGGGAGGTGGTCTTCGACGTCGTCGCTCAGCCGTATCTCGGGCGCGCCACCCGGGCGATGCACGAGAAGGTGCAGGTGGTCGAGCGGGGCGACGACATGGTCCTCGCCGTGCACCACACCCCCGTCCACGGCCGCCTGACCGCCCGCACAGTGGAGACGGTGCGTTTCACGCGACCCGAGCGCGTCGACTTCCGGGTCGTGCGCGGCCCCGTGCCCCACGTCGTCGAGACGTTCATGCTCAGCGAGCAGGGGTCCGGCACTCGCCTCACCTACGAGGGCGAGATGGCCGCCGACCTGTGGGGCCTCGGCTCGTGGTGGTCCGCCAGGGTGGGAGCGCGCTGGGAGGAGGCCGTCGCCGGGACGTTCACCTCGATCCGCGCCGAGGCCGAGCGCCTCCACGCCGTGGCCGACCGTCGGCACTCACAGTAGGGGCGCCGCGGCGGTGCCCGTCGCCAACGGTCAGGCGGGGACGATGACCTCCGCCAGGGCGACGATCTGCCCGGGGGACGCCTGGCCCTTCGGGCTGAGGATCACGAGCGTGGGCCGCTCGGGATCGGGCGGGGCGTCCAGCGTGAGCAGCCCCACGGTGTCGGTGAAGTCCTTGCAGCCGTCCACGCACTCGAAGTAGGGCTGCCGCAGGGTGGTGAGGCTGCCCGCCGGCACCTCCTGCTGCTGGACCTCCGACGGTTCGGGCACGTCGCCAAGGGTCACGTACGTGCCGTGGTCCCCGTCGCCGACCTGGCCATTCCCCGTCGCGCCGGCGCAGGAGGCGGTGTTCAGCTCGAGGTCGATGCGCGGCTCGCCGACGCCCAGCGACGCCCGCCGCGACGAGCAGCCCGGCGGGCTGCTCTCCGAGGGCGTGACATCGGCGAACCGGGTGACGCGCCACGCCTCGGGCAGCTCGGCCTCGAGACCGTCGCCCAGGTCGAACGTCTCGGTGGCCCCGCCATCGCCCGGCCACCCCACATCGACGGGGACGGTCTGGTCGGGTGCGCCGGCGTCCCCGCCGCACGCGCCGGCCATCAGCGGGACGAGGACGAGCGCGGGGATGATGTGAGCGGTCCGGCAGCGCACGTCGTGACACTACGCCGGGCCCAGAAGCCGCCGACGGTCGAGCACCACGTCGGGCGGATCCTCCGAAGGTCGGCCTGCGCAGCCGGGCAGAGGCGGCGGCCGGCCGGGGACCGCGCCGACGGGCTGGACCCCGTCGGACGGGTCCCGGCTGCACGCGGCCGCCGCCGTCTGGGTCTGACCCCGGCCGGAGAGGCGCCGACGGGCGTCACCGCGGGACGTCGACCAGCTCGCCCACCGGGCCGTACACGAACCCCCGGGTGCCGGCGATCATGTCGGTCGGGAAGCCCGCATCGATGGCGCTGACGGCGTCGAGCCGGGCGACGGCCGCGTCGGGCAGCACCACGTCCACCGCACCGAGGTTGTCCCGGAGCTGGCCGACCGTGCGGGCGGCCACGATCGGGTGCACGTCCGGCGAGTGAGCACGCGTCCACGCGATGGCGGTCTGGGCCGACGAGACGCCGAGCTCGGCGGCCACCGCCGCCACCTCGCGGGCGATGGCCTGGTCGCGCTCGCTGATGTCGCTGCCGGCCAGCCGGCTGGAGGGATCGACCGTGCCGCCGTCGAGGTACTTGCCGGTGAGCAGACCCCCGGCCAGCGGCGACCAGGCGGTCACCGCCATGCCGAAGGCCGCAGCCATCGGCAGCAGCTCGCGCTCGGCCTCGCGCTGGGCCAGGCTGTAGGGGACCTGCAGGCCCGTGAAGGGCGTCCATCCCCGCAGCTCGGCCAGCGTGTTGCCGCGGGCCACCACCCAGGCGGGCGTGTCGGAGATGCCCACGTAGAGGACCTTCCCGGCGCGCACCGCGTCGTCCAGGGCGCGGACGGTCTCCTCGATGGGCGTGCCCGCGTCCCAAATGTGGACCCAGAGGATGTCGACGTGGTCGGTGCGGAGCCGGCGGAGGCTCTGGTCGAGCGAGCGGACCAGGCTCTTGCGATGGTTGCCCGAGGCGTTCGGGTCGCGCCCGTCGTTGGTCACCGTGTACTTGGTCGACAGGACGAAGCGCTCGCGCTCCCCCGCCACGGCCTCGCCGACGATCTCCTCGCTGTGGCCCCCGGTGTACCGGTTCGCCGTGTCGATGACGTTGCCACCGGCCTCGGCGTAGGCCTCGACCAGGGCCCGGCACTGCTCGGGCGGCGTGCCCCAGCTGCCGCCCCATCGCTCGTCGTGGCCGAAGGTCATGGCCCCGAGGACCAGCTCCGACACCCGCAGGCCACTGCGCCCGAACGTGCGATACCTCATGGTGCACCCTCCTTGGGAGCTCCTCCAGACACCTTGTCTGGACGTTCTATCTATACAGGGCGTACGGACGTGTTGCTACCGTCCGGGGATGGCACGTTGCGCTCCCGCAGGTCGGTCCCGTTGACGCCGGGGCGGCCGGCGCGGCGCGACCGGCCGGCCGGTGAGGTCGAGCCGGGGTCCGAGCGGGACGTGCGCCAGGCCATCCTCGATGCCACCGAGGGCCTGCTCGCCGACCGGCGCATCGCCGAGGTCAGCGTGGCCGACGTGCTCGCGGCCGCCAGGGTCTCGCGGGCCAGCTTCTACTTCTATTTCGAGGGCAAGGGCGCCGTGCTGGCCGAGCTGGTCCGCCGCGCCGTGGCCGAGGGTCACGACGCCGCCGTCGCCTGGGTCGACCGGCCCGATGCGGACGATCCCGCCGCCGGCGTCCGCCACGGCATCGCGGAGGGCGCCCGGCTCTGGCGGGAGCGTGCCCCGCTGCTGCGAGCCGTCGTGGAGACGTGGCGGGCGGACGACGTGGTCGGCGACCTGTGGGCCGACCTGATGGGCACCTACACCTCCGCGTCGGCCGAGCGCATCGCCCAGGACCGGGCGAGCGGCCTGGCGCCCGACACCGGCGTCGAGCCCTTCGCCCTCGCCAGCACGCTGACATGGCTGGGCGAGCGCATCTACTACCTCGCGGCCATCGGTGTCCCGCCCTTCGACGACGAGCAGGTGGTCGTCGACGTGCTCACCGAGGTGTGGATGGCGACCGTCTACGGCCGCCCCGGTGAGGGCGCCGCCCACGGCTCCGCCATGTGACCCGCGGCTGACGCGGTTCGGCCCGTTGTGGTGGCCCGGCGCGCGGACTGGCGGGCCGGCATCGAGGGGTCCCTACTGGTGGCCCGTCAGTCCGAGCTCGTGCCGGCCGGCCGTCGGCCTCCCCGAGCGGGGGCGAGGTCGGGCTTCACGTCGAGGACGGGGGTCCCGTCGAGCGCCTCTAGGCCGCTGACGTGCACGGTAAGGCCCTCCACGGCGAGCACCTCGACGGGGTGCAGGCCGATGGGGTTCGGGCGGTCCGCTGATCGGGTGCTGAACACGCCCGTCAGAGGGGCGGCCGGGTCGTCGCGAGGGTGGACCACGAGCGTGTCCCGGCGGGCCCGGTCCAGCCAGGTGATCACGACGACCCGGTCGCCCGGTCGGAGGTCGCCCAGGCCGTCGCGCACCGCGTCCTCGAACAGCAGCCACGCGTCCGGTGCCCCCTCGCTCCCCTGCTTGGGCGCGGCCGCCGCCTCGGTCAGCGTTGAGCGGACCGTACCGATCGGCCGTGCCACCATCCGTCCATCCATCACGTCTCCTCCATGCGACCGTCGTCACGGGGGAAGCTAGCCACCGCGGGCACGCCGACGGCCGTCGTTGACACGTGACCTTTTGGTCACCTATGGTCCGTGCGTGAGCGACGACGACCCGGTGTTCAAGGCGCTCGCCGATCCCACGCGGCGGCTGCTGCTCGACCGGCTCTTCGAGCGGGACGGGCGCACCCAGGGCGAGCTCGAGGCCGAGCTCGAGATGACGCGCTTCGGCGTGGCCAAGCACCTGCGCGTGCTCGAGGAGGCGGGCCTCGTCGTCACGCGCCGGTCGGGCCGGGAGAAGTTGCACTTCCTGAACCCCGTGCCGATCCGGTTGCTCCACGACCGCTGGATCAGCAAGTACACGGAACGCCAGGTGTCCGCGCTCGTCGACCTGAAGAACCAACTGGAGGACGAGGCATGACCACCGACGCGCACCTTGCGTTGCTGGTCGGCGGCGTGCGCGAGCACGGGGGCGCGGGCGGCGGTTGGAAGCGAATGCTCAGCGGCCTCGAGGCGCGGCTCGAGACCGGCGAGCCGCGCGACCGCTGAGGCGCGCGGGCGCTGAGCCGCGGGAGCGCCGAGCCGTCACGGCCCGGGCGTAGGGATTCGTCGGCTCCACCGATGAGTTCCGCGCCCCGGCGCCGTCGAACCCATCCGACAGACCACGACACACACTCCCCGGGAGGAAGACCCGTGTTCACCCGACTCGGCACCTGGTGCCACGACCGCCGGAGGCTCGTCCTCGGGCTCTGGTTGGCGGTGCTCGTCCTGGGCGGCGCCGTCTCGGGCGCCGTGGGCGGAGCGTTCCGCGACGAGTTCAACCTGCCCGACGTCGAGTCGCGGCGGGGCTTCGACATCCTCGACGACGCCTTCGGCGGCCAGGGCACCGGCCAGGTCGGCACGATCGTGTTCCGGGCCGATCAGGGCGTCGACGACCCCGAGGTCCGGGCCGACATGGAGGCCCTGTTCGACAGCGTCGCTGGCATCGACGACGTCATGCGCGTGGAGAGCCCCTACGCCGACGGCGGCGAGGACCGGATCGCGTCAGAGGGCCCGGAGGCCGGCAAGATCGCCTTCGCCAACATCGAGATGCCCGAGGACATCGAGTTCGCCCGGGCCGGCGAGATACGCGACGAGATCCTGGCGAACGCCCCCGAGATCGACGGCTTGGACATCGAGCTCGGCGGGTTCATCTTCGCCGAGTTCGACGAGCCGTCGTCGGAGGTGCTCGGACTCGCCTTCGCGATCGTCATCCTGATCGTGGCCTTCGGCTCCGTGCTCGCGATGGGCCTGCCCGTCGGCGTCGCCCTGTTCGGCATCGGCCTGGGCAGCGTGCTCATCACGCTGCTCAGCAACGTGCTCACGATCCCCGACTTCGCCACGTTCCTCGGCCTCATGATCGGCCTCGGCGTGGGCATCGACTACGCCCTGCTGATCGTCACCCGCTACCGCGAACAGCTGCACGCCGGCCACACCGTCCGCGAGTCGGTGGCGATCGCGATGGACACGGCCGGCCGCTCGGTGCTCTTCGCGGGCACCACCGTCGTCATCTCGCTGCTGGGCATGCTGCTGATGGGCGTCAGCTTCGTGCAGGGCCTGGCCGTGGGCGCGGCGGCGGTCGTGGCCGTCACGGTCGTGGCCTCGCTCACGCTGCTCCCGGCGCTGATCGGCTTCGCCGGCGCCCGCGTCGAGCTGACCCGCTGGCGCGGCCTGATCGCCGCCGCCCTCGCCGCCGTCGCCCTGGTCGGCATCGGCCTCGACATCACGCCGCTCACGGTCGGCCTGCCGCTCGCGGCGATCGTGCTGATCGCCGGGTTCTTCGTGGGCCCGCTCAAGCGGGAGGTGCCCCGTCGGGCCGCGAGGCCGCTGCGTGAGACCACGGCCTACCGGTGGAGCCGGGTCATCCAGCACCACCCGTGGATCGCCGCCCTGGCCGGCGCGGTGGGCCTCGTCGTGCTGGCCATCCCCGTGCTCGGCCTGCGGCTCGGCTTCTCCGACGAGAGCAACTACGCCGACGACACCACGACCAAGCAGGCCTACGACCTGCTCGTCGACGGCTTCGGGCCGGGGTTCAACGGCCCGCTCATCCTCGCCACCGAGCTGCCGGCCGGCACCGACCTCGACGGCTTGTCCGCCATCACCGACGCGGTCGCCGCCGACCCGGGCGTGGCGTTCCTCTCCGAGCCGCGCCCCGACGACCCGGACGACCCGACAGCCGCCGTGTGGCAGCTCGTGCCGACGAGCGCACCGCAGGACGAGGCTACGACCGAGCTGGTCGACCGCCTCCGCGACGACGTGCTGCCGCCCGTCGAGGCCGACGCCGGTGTCGACCTCGCCGTGACGGGCACGGTGGCGGTGAACCTCGACTTCTCCGACTACCTGGCGTCGCGGCTGCCGTACTTCTTCGGTGCGGTGCTCACGCTGTCGTTCCTGCTGCTGATGGTGGTGTTCCGGTCGCTGCTGGTGCCGCTGAAGGCGGTCGTCATGAACCTGCTGTCGATCGGGGCGGCGTACGGCATCGTGGTCGCCCTGTTCCAGTGGGGCTGGCTCAGCGACATCACCGGTGTGCAGCCGGCACCGATCGAGCCCTGGATGCCGATGATGCTGTTCGCCATCGTCTTCGGCCTCTCCATGGATTACGAGGTGTTCCTCCTGTCCCGCATGAAGGAGGAATACGACCGCACCCACGACAACCCGACTGCCGTCGCCGACGGTCTCGCCGCGACCGCGCGGGTGATCACGGCCGCCGCGCTCATCAT
>DATHAO010000015.1:0-133303 GCA_035296625.1 Acidimicrobiales bacterium
GAGGACCGCCTCGCGCACGGCGGGGGCCAGCACCGCCTCGTGGCCGCCGATGGCCACGGTCAGCGGCTCGCCCCGGGCCATGCGCTCACGGGCGCGCCGGGCGAACTCGGTCGTCGCCTCCCCCGACGTCATGCCAGAGCACCCCGGTGCATCTCCCCACGCTACGCGAGCGGTACGGCGAATCGCCTGGTGACGCCGTGACCGCCCTGCGTGGGTCGGAGCGGGTACACCGGGCTAATGACCTCGCCGGAGCGCTTCGCCATCGCCACCCTCGACCACCTGGTGCTCACGGTCGCCGATGTCGAACGGACGGTACGCTTCTTCACCGACGTGCTGGGATGCGGGCCGCGACGTTCGCGGACGGGCGGCGTGCCCTGCACTTCGGCGACCAGAAGCTGAACCTGCACCTCGCCGGCCACGAGATCGAGCCGAAGGCGGCCCGCCCCACACCCGGGTCGGCCGACCTGTGCCTGGTCACGCCCGCGCCGATCGACGCCGTGGTGGCGCACCTGGAAGCGTGCGGAGTGGAGATCGAGGAGGGCCCCGTCGACCGGACCGGGGCCGTGGGCGCGCTGCGCTCGGTCTACCTCCGCGACCCCGACGGCAACCTGCTGGAGATCGCCAACCGCCGACCGTGACGCCGGGTCGTCCCGGCCGCCGGCGCACCGGGACGGGTGCCGCTCGGGGCGGCGTGCCATTCTGACGATGTGTCAGAGACGACGGAGGGGACCACGGCGACGCTCGTACGGGTCGACGACCACGGGCCGGTCCGGCTGGTCACGCTCGACCGGCCCGAGGTGCTGAACGCCTTCGACAACGCTCTGTACCGGGCGACGGCCGACGCGCTCGGCGCCGCCCGCGACGACGACCGCGTGCACGTGGTCGTGCTGACCGGCGCCGGACGGGCGTTCTCCTCGGGGCAGGACCTCGGGGAGATGGCCCGCCTGGCGGCCGGCGAGGATCTCGAGTCGGGGTTCCCTGTGCTGCTCGACGCCCTTCAGGCGTTCGACAAGCCCCTGGTTGCGGCCGTCAACGGGGTGGCGGTCGGCATCGGGTTCACGCTGCTGCCCCACTGCGACTTGGTGCTCGCGGCCGAGCACGCCCGCTTCCGCACGCCGTTCGCCGTGATGGGCGTGCCGCCCGAGGCGGCGAGCAGCCTGCTGTTCCCCGATCGCATGGGCTGGCAGCGGGCCGCCCACGTCCTCTTCGCCAGCCCCTGGCTGTCCGCGGCCGAGGCCGTCGAGCACGGCATCGCCCTGCGGACCGTCCCCGCCGACGACCTGCTGCCCGAGGCGCTGGCGCTGGCCGCCGCCGTCGCCGCCGCCCCGCTGCCGGCGCTGCGCGCCATCAAGTCGACCATGCTGGCGGGGCGCGACGCGGCCGTCACCGCCGCCCGGTCCTGCGAGGACGCGGCCTTCGCCCGGGTTCTTGGCCTGACCTGACCGCCGCGGGGCAACGCCACCCGGCGGTGCGTCGCCGTGCGACGCCCGGTCGGCGGCGGAACGGCGGCCGGCTCAGCCGGTGGCGAGGACCACGATCGGGATCGTGCGCTGCGTGGCGAGCTCGTACTCGGCGAAGCCGGGCATCCGCTCGGCGTGGGCTGCGTAGAGGCGGTCGCGTTCCTCGGCCTCGGCGAACCGGGCCTCGACCGGCACCGTCTGGGTGCCGACCTCGATCGTGGCGTGGGGGTCGGCGTGCAGGTTCAGGAACCACTGCGGGTGTTCGTCCGCGCCGGCGTTCGACGCGGCCACGACCCAGCCGCGCTCGGTCGTCGTGTACACGAGCGGCGAGGTACGGGGCTTGCCCGTGCGGCGGCCCGTCGTGGTGAGCAGCAGCATGGACGCGCCCTCGAAGGGTCCACCGACCTTGCCCTCGTTGGCCCGGAACTCCTCGATGATGCGCTCGTTGAACATGGACACGCCCCCATGATGCCGGTCACGGTGACGCCCCGTGGACGAGCGCGGTGCGGCCCGGCGTGCCGGGTGGCACGTCGGGCCGCCGTCGCTCAGCTGCTCACGGCGCCCTCGCTGGCCGTCAGGCGCTGCGGCAGGCCGACTCTCGGTAGGCGATGTCCTCGATCGGCACCATGTAGTAGGTGCCGTCGGGGCAGGTCACCCTCGGGTTGATCTCGGTGAAGGTCCCCGCCTCGGTCTCGTAGCCCGGCACCGTCCACACGTGCACCATGTAGCCGGTGTTCTCGATGAACGCGCCGCCCACCTCGTCGCACATCGCCGAGGTCACGCCCGGGAGGTCGGCACCGAACGGCGTGTCCACCCCTCCGTCCGCGCGGGCGACGATGCACACGGCCTCGTGGTAGTGCCAGTGGTCGTTCGGGCCGGCGAACCCCTCGGGCTCGGTGTCGCTCGCCACCAGGTACATGAAGCCCGACAGCGGCGAGCCCGGGTCGAGGCCGTCGTAGATGAGCGTCGGCCTCCTGAGCGCCTCGGCGTCGAGCAGGCCCGTGTCGGTCGTGGAGATGCCCGCGGCGATGTAGTGCGTGCCGAGGCCCGGGGCGAACGGACCGGCGCGCCGGTAGCCCGCCGCCTCGGCATCGGCGATCGTCGGGAACTCCTCGGCGAGCCGGCGGGTGACGTCCAGCTGCTCGTCGAGGGCGGCCTGCGTTCTCGCGTCGATCGCCACGACCCCGGTGTCGTGCTGGTGCCCGTTGCGGAGCAGTGAAAGGCCCTTGTCGTCCCCGGCGGCCGCCTCGTCGCCATGGGCGTGCCCGGCCGGGTGGTCGCCGTGGGCACCGGCGGCGTGGTCGCGAGCCCCGGGTGAGGCCACGACGGCGGTGGTGAGCGCCACCACCACGAGTGGGGCGGCGAGCGCCAGCGGGCCCCCCGACGGCAGCCCCGGCCGTCGCCGGGCCAGCAGCAGCGCGGCGACCGCCACGGCCGCGAGCTCCAGCGCCACGGTGGTCGCGTCGACGAACGTGACCGCCTCGGCGTGGCCCGCGTGGTCGCCGACGGGCAGGCCGGCCGTGCGGCTCGCCGCCCACACCGCCGCGAACGCCATGTCGGCGACCACTGCGCCCTGTAGCACCGCGCGGGCGGGCCGGCACACGACCGACACGGCGAGGGCCAGCTGCAGCCAGCCGGCCGCGAAGAAGCCGACACCTTCGACCGCGGACTCCGCCATGTGCGACGGGGCCATCACGAGGTGGACGAGTCCGGCGCCGGCCAGGAGCGACCCCAGCAACCAGCGGTCTCCCTCGGCGATGGCGAACCCTCCGCTCGCCCTCGCCGAGGCCCGAACGACCGGCCCGCCGGGCGCCGGTGATCCCCCGCCCACTGGGCGGACGGGCTCGATGTGGGGCGGCCCTGCGGAGACCTCGCCTGGTGGTCGGTCGACGACGAGTGTCGGCGCCGGGCCGGTCGGCTCCATCGTCCCTGCGCACGGCGGACGATCGCTGCGGCTCACCAAATGCTCTCCCCCACGGTGCGATGGCACCCGCCACACCGGACGGTAGGGATCGGCGGCAGGTGTGTCAACCGTCACACCTCCTACCTGGAGTGGGGCGACCGCTGCGCTGCGTCAGGGCTCGGGTTGCCGGATCCCGTCGGCGGCCATCGTGAGACCACCGCAGCTCACCGCGTGGAGCAGGTCGATGGCGGCGTCGTCCGGGCCGTGGGTGAACGTGCCCTCGTCGCTCGTCACGTTCAGCCCCACGAGCCGGCGGCCGCCGCCGGCTTCCACGCATCCCACGCCCGTGCCCGTTCCCCGGAAGCCGAGATCGAACGCGTACGTCTGTCCCTCGGGATTCGTCACCGGGGCCACGGCGCAGTGGGCGAAGGCGTAGAGCAGGACGCCGCGGCCGTCGCTGACGAACAGCTCGGTGGGCGGCTGCTCGTCCGCGTCGACCACGAGCACGCGCAGGGCCTGCGGGCCGGCCGAGTCGATGTCGACGGTCGACCCGCCGCCGGCCGCCGTCGTGACGCCGAGCGTGCGGCGGCCCTCGGACGTCGCGGCCATCCACACGGCGTCGGGACGGCCGTCACCGTCGAGGTCGGCCACCTCGCCGCTGTCGGAGCCCGCCGGGGCCGGGGGCCCGGGGGCCGTGCAGCCCGCACCGGCCCCGGTCCCCGTGCCGGAGCCGGCCTCCGTGGTGCCCGACCCGCTGGTGGCGGGTGCGGGGGTGGCAGTGGATCCGCCGCCGTCGCTGGTCGTCGTGCCGGCGGCGTCGTCGTCATCGTTGCGCGCACAGGCGCCGACGACGAGGGAGAGCACCACGACGCCGGCCAGGGCCGGTCTCCGCAGCGCACGCGTCACGACCCGTCCCTACCCGGCACCGTCGACGACGAGGCCCGGGAGTGACGCGTTCACGGCGCGCGCCTCTGCGTCGCGTGCGGCGCCCCCACCGGGTAGCGGGTGAACCAGTCGGTGAGGGCCCGGTCGAACGCCTCGGGTTGCTCCAGGTTCACCAGGTGGCCGGCGTCCGGGATCAGGACGAGCTCGGCATGGGGCAGGCCCTCGAGCAGGGCGGGGGCTGCCTTACCGGGGATGATGAGCCCGTCCTCCTCGCCGTAGACGAGCAGCGTGGGGGCGGTGATGCGGTGCAGGTCGGCGCGGCTGTCGTGGTCGAGGATGGCCTGCGCCGCCCGGGCCCACGCCTGCGGGTCGGTGCTCTCGGTCTCGCGCTGGTTGTCGCGCACGATGTCGGGGCGCTCGGCCAGCGTGCGGGCGCTCCAGGCCTCGGCGGTCGAGGTCACGAGGCCGTGGGAGTCGGGGAAGCCGTGATCGCGCACGCCGGCCACGATCGCCGCGAACGCCTCGGCCATGCGGCCGGTCATGTGGGTTCCCGTGTCGCACAGCACGAGGGCGTCGACGAAGTCGGGCTCGGCCAACGCCAACGCCTGGGCGACCAGGCCGCCCATCGACAGGCCCACGACGTGGGCGTGGTCGACGCCGATCTGCCGGCACACGGCCACGGCGTCGGCCGCGAACAGGGCCGTGCTGTAGCGGCCCGTTGTGGCCTCGGAGCGGCCGTGGCCCCGGTGCTCGACGACCACGACCCGGTGGCGGGCGGCGAGCGAGTCGAGCTGGGGCGCCCAGTCGCGCCAGCAGCCGCCCAGGCCGTGCAGGAAGAGCACGGCGGGACCCGACCCCTCGTCGATGACGTTGATGTGCACCCCGTGGACGCTGTGCCGCACGCGATCACCTTCCCCAGCCGCCGCGGACCCTACGATCGAACATCGTTCAGGGCAAGGCCGTAACGGTGGGCTACGGGCGCCCGTTCTCACGGGCGGCGGCCCGGGTGGCGCCGCCCGGTCGGAGGGGGGAAGTGTGACGAGGGTGAGATCGAGGACCACGGGCGGGTCGGCACGCCGGGCCGCCCGGGCGGGCGCATGACGGTGACGGATCCCGACGAGGCGGACGACCAGCCGCCGATCATGGGGCGTACGGCGCGTTGGGGCGACCGGGCGGCCCGCCGCCAGGACATCCTCGCCGCGGCCCGCTCGCAGATGGCGTCCCGCGGCTACCTGGGGCTCAACATGCGGGACATCGCCGCGGGGGCAGGGGTGAGCGCCGGCACGCTGTACTCGTACTTCGCCACCAAGGAGGAGATCTTCGCGACCCTCTACGCCGAGGCGATCGAGGACCACAACGAGCGCATCGCGCCGCTGTGCGCCGAGGCGACGGACCTCGAGGCGTTCCTCGTAGAGCTGATCACCTCGCACCTCGAGCTGCACGGTGACTACGGCCAATACTTCTCGCTGTGGGCTGCCCTCGTGCAGGAGGCCGAGCCGCCCCCCGAGGACGCCGCCCACCCGCCGCCCCTGCCCGCCGAGCTGACCGCGGCGCTGCGGCGGGCCACGATCAGGCAGGGCGACATGATCGCCGCCGCGTTCCGGCACCTCGTGCCCGGACCGCGGGTGCGGGGCGAGCAGCGGCGGCGCATCGCGTTCGTGTGGAGCGTGCTGATCGGGGTGGCCGACCAGCTCTGCAGCGAGCGTCACCTGATCAGCCGCGTCGATGCCGACGAGCTCATCGGCTACGCCGCCCGCACGATCGCCGCCGGCCTGCAGGCCGGGGTGAGCGGCACCTCCGGCACCACCGGCACCAGCGGCACCTCCGGCACCACCGGCACCACCCGCGCCTCCGGCGGAGCTGGGGGAGCTGGGGGAGCCGGGTCCGCCGGGTCCGCCGGAGCCGCCGGCACGGCCGAACCCGCCGGAGCGTCCGGCACGGCCGGGCCGGGCACGTCGGCCGGCTGACGGCGCCGCCGCCCCGAGCGGCCGGCGCCGGCCGCTCAGGCCGCTCCGGCCGGTCCGGCGGGTGGGTGGGCCCGCTCCGTGAGGACCCGCTCACGCAGGGGGACGCGGGCCACGATGTACCAGATCCCCACGGCCACGGCGGCCGCAACCGCCGCGCCCACCACGGGGCGGTCGATCGTGAGCACGACACTGAGAGCGGCCACGACGACCATCGTGGCGATCGCCGTCCCCTTGGCCCGGCGGGACATGCCCAGCCCGTCGCGGTAGTCGCGCACCATCTGGCCGACGCCGGGCAGCCCGAGCACCCAGCGCTCGAAGCGGGGGCTGGAACGGGCGAAGCACGAAGCGGCCACGATGAAGAACACGGTGGTGGGCAGCCCCGGCACGATCACGCCGAGGGAACCGACGCCGACCGACGCCCAGCCCAGCCCGAACCAGGCCCACCGGGCCGGTCCGCTGCGGACCCGTGTCGGCACACCGGCGGGCACCATCCCCGCCGCACCGGTGGCATCATGTTCAGGAGTGGCCGGGATCGCGGCATCCGCCGCGTCGTCGTCGCCGGGGCTCACGTCGCTGCCTCCTCCCACGTCTCACCGGACCGGGACCGGTCCCGCAGGTGGCGACCCGCCCAGTCTCGCGCCCGCCGGCTTGCCGCCCGTGACGACCCGGGCCGCCCGCCTGCCGCGCGACGGTGGTCGACCGCTCCGGGCCGGGAGGGCGGCAGGCTGGGGCGGTGGACGCCATCCAGTGCCTCCTGACCCCCCTTGGCTCCCCCGACCTGTCGAGCCTGGGCCCCGACGCCGTCCAGCCGGCACGAACCTGCGGACGGCCGTGACCGTGCCCGACCACCGGCGACTGCGGCCCTCGCGCTTCGTGGCGGTGTCGGCGACGCCCGCCACCGGCTCGGCGATGTGATCACCGACGTCGTGTCGACGCTTGCCGCGACCGCCGGCCCGCCGGCCCTCGCCGCCCGATGACCGCGCCCGTGCCGCCCGCGCCGCAGGCCCCGGACCTCGCCGCCATCCCGGCGGCCTCCGGCCCGCACGAGCCGCTCACATCGGCCGGAGGCCCGCCGGCGTCGCCGCGGGCCTCGTCCCCTGTCGCGGGCGGCGGCACCGTTGCCCCATCCGCGCAGAGGACCCGACGGCTCGTGCGGGACGGCGGACCCTGGGTGACGCTGCTCTCCCCTGCCCCACCGGCCCGCGACGTCGCTGCGGGCGCGGATGGCGCCGACGCACCCGCGGCGGCGCTCGACGGCATGGTCCTGGCGGTGAAGGACCTCGTCGCCGTGGCGGGCGTGCCGCTGGGCGCCGGGTCGCGCAGCCGGGCCGGGGCGCCGCCCGAGCCCCGTGACGCCGCCGTCGTGGCCGCCCTCCGGGCGGCGGGAGCCACCGTCGCCGGCACGGTCGCGCTCCACGAGCTGGCCTTCGGCGTTTCCGGCGTGAACGACGAGCTCGGCTTCCCGCCGCATCCCGGCGACCCGGACCGCATCCCCGGCGGGTCGTCGTCCGGGTCGGCGGTGGCGGTGGCCGACGGCTCATGCGACCTGGCCGTGGGCACCGACACGGGCGGGTCGGTCCGCATCCCCGCCGCCCTGTGCGGCGTCGTGGGGTTCAAGCCGGCCTTCGGCACGTACCGGCTGGACGGCGTGCTACCGCTCGCGCCCACCCTCGACCACCTGGGCCTGCTGGCCCGGGCGGTCGCGACCGTCGCCCGGGCGCACGCCGTCCTCACGGGGGAGCCGCCGTCCCGGCGCGCTCTGGTGACGGGATCGGTGGAGTCCCAACCGATTCCGTCACCAGAGTCGGTGGGCATCGGCACGGAGGCCCGCCCCCCGCGGCTCGCCGTCGACCGGCGAGCCGTCGAGGCGGCCGAGCCGGTCGTGGCGACGGCCGTCGAGCGGACGCTGGCGGCGCTCGCCGACGCCGGTTGGGTCCTCGTCGACCTGGACGCCACGCCGGCAGGCGAGCGGTGGCCCGGCCCCGACGACGTCTTCGCCGTGTCGACCACGATCCTGTTCGCCGAGGCGGCGGCCGTGCACCGCCGGCTGCTGGCGGCACCCGACGGCACCCGGGCGCTCGGCGAGGCCGTGGCCGCCCGCCTGCACCAGGGCGCGGCGATCCCGGCTGCGGAGCACGCGTCCGCCGTCGCCGCCGGCCGGGCCATGGCCGCCGACGCCCGCGCTGTGCTGGCCACGGTCGACGCCGTGGCCGGACCGGCCGTGCCGATCCTGGCTCCGACGATCGAGGCCGCCCGGTCCGATCCCACCCTGGCCCACACGCTCGTGTCCGGCACACGCCTCGGCAACGTGACGGGCGTCCCCGCGATCACCGTGCCCGTCCCCGGTGCGGACCTGCCCGTGGGGCTCCAGCTGCTCGCCGCCACGAACGCCGCGGCTCTCGCCGCCGGGGCCGAGGTCGAGCGCGCCGCGGGCGCGCACGCGCGGCCGGAGGTCAGCCCAGGCGACCGAGGATCGTCGCGGTGATCTTCTCGACGGCCGGCGAGCGGCCCGAGAGGCCGTGCACCCAGTCGGTGCAGCCGGTAGTCACGACCGTGCCGCCGGCGGTGTAGGTGCCGAGCGGTCGCGGCCCCGCCCTCAGCCGGCGGTGGGTCGCGCTGCGGACGTGCGGTCGCGGCCCCGGCCCTCCGCCGGGGTGCGCTTCGAGAAGGGGCGTCAGCGCATCGAGCCGGTCCGACGTGCACGGGAAGCTGCGGGACACGCCGATCTCCCAGCCGACGTCCTTCGTGAGGCCCGTCGGCGTGGCCGTGCCGGCGGGGTCGGCACCCTCGGTGGCGGGAGACGGCATCGCTGGTCCACTCGGTCGACTCGGCTCGCTCGGGTCCTCAGACGGCGGCGACGGCGTCGACCTCGACCAGGAACTCGGGGCTGGCCAGGCCGGCGACCACGTGGACGGTGATGGCCGGGGGGAGATCGGACGGGTCCCACACCTCCTGGAAGGCGCCGAAGCCCTCGTAGACCGAGTGGCCGTCGACCACGGCGATGGACCAGCGGACGATGTCGGCGAGGGTGGCACCCTCGGCCGCGAGGACGCTGGCGAGGTTGCGGAACGCCTGCCTGGCCTGCTCACCAACCGTGTCGCCGACGACCTTGCCGTCGGCGCCGACCCCGTTCTGCCCACCGACGTAGATCGTCTTCGCGGGAGCCTCGACGACCACGGCCTGGCTGAAGGCAGGGCTCCGGGGCATGCCCTCGGGATTCACGTGCCGGACGCTCATGCAGCCAGTTGTACCCACCGCTCCGCCGGCAGGACGACGGTGGGTGCGGGCTGCGCTCGACGTGAACGTCACCCACGGGACCACGGTCGTGGTCGTGAGGAGCGGCACGCAGGACCTCCGGTCCCGGCGTTGCGGCAGCACCTCCACCCGTCCGCGCCGTCCGGCCGGTCGACCCGTCGGGCCACGGCTGCGCCTGTCGGGGCCATCTCTAAGCCCCGGCGAGCCGCCGGGCGGGAACTAGCGTCCGGGACGTGACCGCCCTTCCCGGCGCCGGTGATGCCGTGGCGCCCCGTCGCGCTCCCGACGGGGCGGGGCGACCGCTCCTGCTCGTGGGCCTGCCGGCGGGCACAGCGCCGGGTGCCGGCGAACCCCGGGCGCTCGTGCGGATCGGGCGGGCGGTGGAGCACGCCGGGCTCGACGGCGTCGTCATCTCCGACCACGTCACGATCGGTCCCCGGCTCGACCGCTACCCCTGGGGCCCGTTCCCGTTCCCGGCCGACGCCCCGTGGCCCGAGCCGCTGACCGTGCTCACGGCCATCGCCGCCGCGACCGAGCGGATCCTGCTCACGACCGGCGTGCTGGTCGTCCCCCTGCGGCCGGCGGCCCTGCTGGCCAAGACGGTGGCGACGCTCGACCGCCTGGCACCGGGCCGGCTCGAGCTGGGCGTGGGCACCGGCTGGCAGGAGGAGGAGTTCGCCGCCCAGGGCCTCGACCACGCCCGCCGGGGCGCGATGCTCACGGACCACGTGGGCGCCTGCCGAGCCCTGTGGACCGACAGCCCGGCCCGCTTCGCGTCGGCGTCGGTGACGTTCGACGAGCTGTGGTGCGAGCCGCGGCCCACGTCGACCGGCGGGCCGCCGCTGCTGTTCTCGGGTTCCCTCACGGCCCGGAACCGGGACCGCATCGTGGCCCTGGGCGACGGCTGGATCCCGATCATGGGCGCCACGCCCGCCGACATCGCCACCGGCACCGCCGGGCTGCGCGAGGCGCTGGCCCTCGCCGGGCGGGACCCGGCGGGCCTGCGGGTACGCGCCCCGCTGACGGTCCACCGCGGGGCCGGCGACGTCGAGGGCGCCCGCGCAGGCGCAGCCGGCGACGCCCGCGGTCGGCCCGACATGGGGGCCACGCTGGCCGGGGCGTCCGATCTGGTTGCGGCCGGCGCCACCGAGGTCACCATCCCGCTCGTCGCCCTGCCGGGCGCGCACACCGGCGACCCCGGAGCGCAGGCCGACGCCCTCGCCGACCTGGCCGCCCGCTGGCGCGCCGAGGCCCCCGCGCCGGCCTGAGCCGCGCTCACGACCGCTCCGAACCCGGGCGCCAGGCCACGATCTCGCCGGCCACCTCGATCATCTGCGCGAGCTGGCCGGCGTCCGTGGCGACGTCGAGGGTGACGGGTCGCTCCCCGGCCAGCGCCCGCCCCAGCCGCTCGCCGTGCGCCGTGGCGTCGAGCGCCGGCCCGTCGGCGCACCACCGCTCGACGGGCACCGCGACGCCCAGCCGGGCGGCGGCCTCGACCACGCTCGCCGTGGCCTCGCCCGGTGCGATCGACTCTCGCCCACCGATGCCGTCGCGCCGCCGACCCGACCCCCGGATCCGGCCACCGCCGTCCGAGCCGGCGCCGGTGGTCGCCGTGGTGGCGACGGCCTCTCCCCGGGCGCCGGCCGTGGTCAAGGCCGGGACGCCCGATCCCCCGACACCGGAGGCGGCCGCCGAGGCGGCCCCGCGCTCCCCCCCGATGCCGGATGTCGCCGGTGTGGCGATCGGCAGGCTCGCGGGCCCAGCACGCGGGTCGGCGTCCACGACTGCGAGGGCGGCGCGGCCGGGCCGACGGAGGCGGGCGACGGCCACGCAGGCGGCGGCCAGTCCGGCGGCGTCGGCGCGGGCAGGCACGACCGCGCCACCGAGGCCCGTGGTGGCGAACGTGCGCGCCACCCAGTACCCGGCGGTCCCGGGGTCCGCGGCCACCAGGCCGTCGGTTCCCGTCGCCCTCCCGTAGGCCAGGGTGACCTGGCTGGGGGCCAGCGGCGCCCCGGTGCGGCGCCAGCCGTCCTGGGTGACGCGGGCCAGGCCGGCCCGAAGGGGCGGCACGGCCAGCTCCAGCCGCGGCCGGCCCCACAGCTGGGCCACGGGCCCCAGAGCCCCCGGCGCCAGCGTCACCACCGCTACGCCGAGCGCGTCCAGACCGGGGGTCTCACGCGGGTCGAGGCCGGCGGCGACGATCACGTCGGCCTCCGCCAGGCCCCCCCGGGCGAGGTCGTGGGCCTGCAGGCCGACCGTGGCCCAGTGGTGGCGGCTCCGCCAGTCGAACACCCCCTTCGCACCCCAGGTGTTCAGCACCCCGAGGCTGCCGGCCGCCGCCAACGCGTGCAGGCCCGGCACCAGCGCGGGCTCGGCCACGCCGGGACCGACGAGGAGCACCGGCGCCCGCGCCCCGCGCAGCCGGTCGACCACGGCGGGATCGGGCTCGACCCAGCGGTCCACCGGGTCGGGACGGTCCGGCAGTCGGTCGGCGACGGCGCGCTCCGGGTCGAGGCCCAGCCTGAGGGCAACGAGGCCTCGGCCCGCCCGCAGCCGCCGCTCGACCTCCCGCCAGGCCCCAACCAGGGCGTCGTCGTCGTCGATCGCCACGGCCCCGGACTCGGCGCCCCCCACCGTCCCCACCGCCCCGGGATCGGCACCGCCCCCGGGCTCCACCGTCCCGGACTCGGCACCGCCCAACAAGCCCGCCCCGGACCCCACCGTCCCGGCCTCGGCACGGCCCACCGACCCCACCGCCCCGGCCTCGGGCTCCCTGGTCCCGGCCTCGGCACCGCCCCCGGGCTCCACCGTCCCGGGATCGAGACCGGCCGCCGACCCCATCGCCGGGCTGGCCGAGGCCCACCCCGCGGGCGGGCCGGGCGGGGTGATGGCGGCCCTGCGGTCGAGGATCGTGAGGGCGCCCGCGCCGTGGTGGACGGCGCACCGGGTCCGCGCCACGAGCAGATGGGCCTCGGCGAAGAGGCCTACCACACCCGCGGGCACGTCCACGACCGGGACGCCGGCGAGCGGCGCGCCGTACACCGTCTCCACGCCGAGTGCCGCCAGGCCCCGACGGACCAGGTCGCCGGCCCTGACCGGTGCACCGCTCTGGAGGTCGCTCACGCCGGCCGCCCACCGCGAACCGGGGAGCGTCGTGGTTGCCTAGTGACCGCGTCGCTCCCCGGAACGAGGGGAATCGGCGAAAACGACGGCACGGCCCTCCGCCTACAGCGTCGCGGCCACGACGTCGACCGTCCTGGCCGCGCCGTGGCCGTGTCGCTCCCTGGAACGAGGGTGGTCGGCGGCAACGACGGCACGGCGCGCGGCCTACAACGTCGCGGCCAAGACGTCGATGGCGGCGTCGGCGGACCCGAACGCCGTATCGAGCACGAGGGCCCGCTTGAGGAACAGGTGGGCGTCGAGCTCCCACGTGTAGCCCATGCCGCCGTGCACCTGGACGCAGGTCTTGCCGCTCCCCACCGACGCCGCCCCGGCCACGATGCGAGCGGCGGCCACGGCCCAGTCCACCTCGCCGCCGGCGACCGCCACGGCCGAGGGTGCGGCGAGCGCCTCGTCGAGGACCACGGCGGCCGACCACACGGCCGACCGCGCCACCTCGACGGCCGTGTGGGCGTCGGCCAGGAGGTGCTTGAGCGACTGGAAGCTCCCGATCTCGCGGCCGAACTGGCGGCGCTCCTTGGCGTAGGCCGTGGCGAGCTGCAGCGCTCCCTCGCCGAGGCCCACCTGCAGGGCGGCGGTGAGCAGCGAGCCGGTCCGCCGCCAGGTCGCCGCGGCCGCCGCGTCGCCGACCGGCGTGCCGCCGTCGAGCCTCGGGACCCGGTGCACCGGCGTGAGCGGGTCGAGCGGCCGGGGGAGGGCCGCCGCCCCCGCCAGCACCGTCGGGGCGTCGAGCAGACGGACGCTGTCACCCTCGAGAACCACCAGCTGGTCGAGGCCGGCCAGATGCTCCACCAGCGCCGGCGCCGCGTCATCGACGACTCCGACCACGACCTCTCCGGACGCGGCGCCGCCCGGGAGCCCGGCGATCCCCGACCCGGGCCCGGAACCGCCGGGGAGCCCCGACCCGGGCCCGGAACCGCCGGGGAGCCCCGACCCGGACCCGGAACCGCCGGGGAGCCCCGACCCGGACCCTGGACCGTCGGCGGGGCCGGATTCGGATCCCGCACGGGCGACCGCAGCCGGTCCGCCGGCGTGATCGTCGAGCCTGCCACCGAGGAGGGCGGCGGCGAGCGCCGTCGCGACCACGGGGCCCGGGACGGCCGCCCGGCCCAGCTCCTCGGCCACGAGCACGGCGTCGGCCCAGCCTAGGCCCACCCCGCCGGAGGCCTCGGGCACGGTCAGCGAGAACACGCCCATCTCGGCCAGCGCCCGCCACAGGTGGCGGTCGACGGCCCCGGGCCGGTCGGCGCACGCCCGGCGGGCCTCGGGGGTGACCCGGGATTCCAGGAAGCGCCGCAGCTCGTCGCGCAGCGCCGCCTGCTCGTCGGTGGGTTCCAGGTCCATCGGCTCAGCGCTCCTTTGGCAGGCCGAGCACCCGCTCGCCCACGATGTTGCGTTGGATCTGGGACGTGCCGGCGGCGATCGACAGCGACAGCGCGTACAGCGTCTGCTCGACGTGGTCTAGCGACGACAGGTCCACCGGGTCGTCGAAGGCCAGGCCCGCGCGGTCGAGCAGGCGCATCGTCACCTCGCCGAGCCGGTCCCGGGTCCCGTGGTAGGCGAGCTTGAAGACCGATCCGCCGAACCCCGCCACCACGCCCCGCTGGGCCCGGGTCACGTTGCGCCGGGTCAGCGCCCACAAGGCGTCGAGCTCGGCGGCCACGATCGCCAGCTCCCGCCGGATGCCGGCATCGCCCCACGCCGGCCCACCCGTGCCCCGGCGCTCGACCTTGCGGGCGATCGTCGCCAGGTCGGTGACCAGCTGCATCGACCTCAGCAGCTCGCTCACGAACGCCGTGCCCCGCTCGAAGCCGAACGTGACCATCGCGACCCGCCAGCCGTCGTTCTCGTCGCCCACCCGGTTCGCCACCGGGATGCGCACCTCGTCGAGGAACATCTCGGCGAACTCCGTCACGCCGGTGAGCGTCCGGAGCGGGCGGATGTCGATGCCGGGCGCGTCCATCGGCATGATCAGCCACGTGATCCCCGCGTGCTTGCGGACGTCGGGATCGGTGCGGACCAGCAGCTCGCAGTAGTCGGCCACGTGCGCGTGCGACGTCCAGATCTTCTGGCCCGTGACGACGTACTCGACGCCGTCACGCACGGCCCGCGTGCGCAGCGAGGCGAGGTCGGAGCCGGCCTCGGGCTCGCTGAACCCCTGGCACCACACGTGGTCGCCCCGGAGGATGCCGGGCAGATGGGCGGCCTGCTGCTCGGGCGTGCCCTCGGCGATCAGCGTGGGCCCGGCGTGCAGCGTGCCCACGAAGTTGCAGCCCACGTACGGCGCCCGGGCCCGCTCGGTCTCCTCGAGGTAGATCAGCTCGAGGCTCGGGCTCGTCCCCCGGCCGCCGTAGGCCGCGGGCCAGGCGATGCCCGCGTACCCGGCGTCGTGCAGGCGTCTCTGCCAGCCGGTGTCGTAGGCCCTCTTGGCCGGCCAGTCCTCGGTGGAGGGCGGCGGCGGAAGCGTGGGCAGCACGTCGGAGAGCCAGGCCCGCAGCTCGGACCGGAAGGCCGCCTCCTCGGGCGTGTCACGCAGTCTCACGGGTTCCCTCCTGCGGTCGGGGCGGTGGCCTGCCGGGCCAGCGCGGATCTCAGCACCTTGCCCACCTCGTTGCGGGGCAGTTCGTCGAGCGCCGTGACGCGGACCGGCACCTTGTAGGGCGCGAGGTGCGCCCGGCACAGCGCCTCGAGGGCGGCCGGGTCGGGCGGAACGCCGCGGTGGCGGGGCACGACGAAGGCGCAGGGCACCTCGCCGAGCCGCTCGTCGGGCACGCCGACCACGGCCACGTCGGCCACGTCGGGCGACAGGCGCAGCACCTCCTCGACCTCGGCCGGGAACACCTTCAACCCGCCCCGGTTCACCATGTCCGAGAGCCGGCCCTCGATCCACACGAAGCCGTCGCCGTCGATGCGCGCGACGTCGCCGGTGCGGAACCACCCGTCGCTGCTCAGCCGGTCCGACAGGTCGGTCCCGCCGGCGTAGCCGGCCGCCAGAGCCGGCGTCCGTACCCACAGCTCGCCGGCGGCGTCGCCCGTCACATCGACGCCCGAGTCGTCGACGACGCGCAGCGCGACGCCGTCGTGAGGGCGGCCGATCGAGCCGAGCTTGTCCTCGCCGTGGGCCGCCGAGTCGCCGGCGTTCCAGCCGATGATCTCGCCCCCGATCTCGGTCTGGCCGTAGCTGTTGAGCACGGCCACGCCGAACCGGTCCCGGAAGCGGCGGGCCTGCAGCGGCGACAGCGGGGCGGTGATGCTGCGCACGAACCGTAGCGGCGCCAGATCGGTCACCGTGCCGGCATCGGCGGCGTCGGACAGCATCGCCATGGCCGCCGGGGGCAGCACGGTCGAGCGGATGCCGTGGCGGCGGACCAGAGCGGCGAACGCCACCGGCTCGAACCGCCCGACGATCACGACCGGGGCCCCGACCCGCAGGGCGAACAGCACGTTGTAGAGACCCGCCCACAGCGACAGGGACACGGGCACGAGGTTCGGCATGGGCGCTCGGGCGCGGTCGGGCACCGCCCCGCTGCGCAGCTTGCGCAGGACGCCGTCGATCAGGGACGCCACGCCGGCGTGGGTGAGCAGGACCGGCTTGGGCGGCCCCGTCGTGCCGGAGGTGAACTGCACGAGCGCCACGTCGCCGTCGAGGCGCTCGTCGCCGGCGACACCCGGTCGGACCATCACCCGGTCGGCCGCGGGCACGACGACCGGGAGGTCGCCGAACCGGTGGGCGTGCTCGTCGGTGGTGACCACCGCCGCCGGGTGCACGCTCGCGGTCACCTGCACGACCTCCGGGGCTGTCTGCCGGGGGTTGAGCGGCACGTAGACGCCGCCGGCCCGCCACACGCCGAACAGCGCGGCCACGACGTCGGGTCCGTCCGGCAGCATCACCGCCACCGGCGCGCCCTCGCCGACGCCGGCGTCGGCGAGGGCGCAGGCCACGTCGGTGGCCCGCGCGCGCAGGCGGGAAAGGGTCCAGGACTCGTCGCCCCAGTGGACAGCCACCTCACCGGCCCGGGGATCGCCCGCGCCCACGGCGTCGGCGAACAGCAGGTCCGCGAGGCTCACGTCCGCCCGTCCGCTGCCGCCGGGGCGGGCGCCGGCGCGGGGCGAACGTGCGGATCCTGGGCGCCGGCCGCCGCATCCGCAGAACGTTCCGGTGAGGCCGGAGGCTGCCACACCGGCTCCCGGCGCTCGGCGAACGCCGCGGGGCCCTCGGTCTGGTCGGGGTGGCCCCACAGCGATACCAGCTCCCGGGCCCCCGACCGGCAGGCGTCGGTCAGGCCCTCCTCCAGCGCGCCCCACAGCGCGCGCTTCGTGGCGGCCAGCGCGGCGGGCGAGTTGCGGGCGATCGTCTCGGCCAGCTCCTGGGCGGCGTCGCGCAGGCGAGACGGCGGGTCGACGACCTCGCCGACCATGCCGATCTCGTGGGCCCGCCGGGCCGACATCCGCTCGTGGCGTCCGACGAAGGCCATGCGCATGACCGCCTCGGCCGGCACCTTGCGGATGAGCCCGATCGCTTCCAGCGAGACGACCTGCCCGATCGACGCGTGAGGGTCGAAGAACTGGGCGTCGCTCGCCGCCATCACGATGTCGGCGTCGGCCACCCAGTGGAACCCGCCGCCGGCGCAGATGCCGTTCACCGCCGTGATGACCGGCTTGGACACGCCCTGGTGCCAGGCCGTGAAGTGCAGATCGAAGTCCTCGACTGAACGCCGGTACCGCTCCATGCCCACGCCGTCGGTGGCGATCTCGCGCACGTCGACGCCGGTCTGGAAGGCCCGGCCGTTGCCCGTGTGCACGATCACCCGGACCTCCGGGTCGGCGTCGAACTCGCGCCAGGCGACGGCCAGCTCGTCGCGCATCGTGGCGTCCATGGCGTTGAGCTGCTCGGGGCGGTCGAAGATCAACCACCCGACCGGCCCTCGTCGCTCGATGACGAGTGTCTCGTAGGACGAGTACGACCCGGGCGGGGCAGTGGTCATGTGGTCCTCCTCGGGCGGCGTGGACGGTGGCGCGGGGGGCGGCGCGGTGAACGTGGCGGGGCCCGGGCCGGTGATGTCGTCGGCCAGCGGTGTCCAGACTGGGTCACGCCGCTCGGCGAACGCGGCCGGGCCCTCCGTCTGGTCGGGGTGCCCCCACATCGACACGAGCTCTCGGGCGCCGGCCCGGCACGCGTCGGTGAGCCCAGCCTCCAGGGCGCCCCACAGCGCCCGCTTCGTCACGGCCAGGGCCGTCGGGGAGTTGCGGGCGATCGTCTCGCCGAGGGCCTGGACGGTGTCGACCAGGACGTCGCCGGGCACGACCTGGCCGACGATGCCCAGCTGGTGCGCCCGCGTCGCGGTCATGCGCCCGTGACGGCCGACGAGCGCCATGCGCATCGTGGCCTCCATCGCCGACATGCGGACGAGCGCGATGGCCTCCGACGCCGTGACCTGCCCGACCGACACGTGGGGGTCGAGGAACGCGGCTCCCTCCGCGGCCACGACCACGTCGGCATCGGCCACGATGTGGAGCCCACCGCCGGCGCACACGCCGTTGACGGCGGCGATGACCGGCTTGCGCACGCGGTTGTGCCACGACGACAGGCGCAAGTCGGACCGCTTCGTGCGGCGGGACTGCTCGCGCAGCGCCTCGGGGTCGCGGCTGAGCTGCACGACGTCGAGGCCGGTCTGGAACGCCTCGCCGGCCCCGGTGACGGCCAGGACGCGCACGTCGCGGTCGGCGTCGAGCTCGGTCCACGCGCGCTCCAGCTCGGCGAGCATCGTGGCGTCCATGGCGTTGCCCCTGTCGGGCCGGTCGAACGTCAACCACCCGACCGGACCCCGGCGCTCGACGCGCAGCGTGGCGTAGCCCACGTCAGCTCCGGGGCACGTCGCGCCAGGGCGCGTCGCGCCACGGGTCAGGCTCGCGGGGCAGGCCGAGGACCCGCTCGCCCACGATGTTCTTGTTCACCTCGGTGGTGCCGCCCTCGATCGTGTTGGCCCGGCTGCGCAACATGCCCCGCACCTCGTAGGGCAGGTCGGCCCCGTAGCTGTCGCCCGCCGGCTCGGCGGCGCCCGCGGGCCCAGGGGGCTCCCAGGCGGTCGCCCCCGCGCCGACCAGGTCGGTCGCCAGTAACTGGATGCGCTGGTTCAGCTCGCCCTGGTGCACCTTGCCGATCGAGCTCGCGGGCCCCGGGGAACGCCCAGCGCGCAGCCCCGCCCGCACCCGCTGGTTGGTCCAGCCGCGGATGCGCTCCTCGGACAGGACCGCCACGATCCACTGCCGCACGACCGGGTCGTCCCATCCGCCGGGCCGCCCGGCGGCCGGCAGTGTGCGGGTGAGGGCCACGAGCCGCTCGGCGCCCGAACCGCCGATGCGGTCGACGCCCCCTGACCCCGACCCCGACACCATCTGACGCTCGCCCGAGAGCGTGGCGCCGGCCACCCGCCAGCCTTCGCCCACGGCGCCGACCCGCTGGTCGTCGGGCACCCACGCACCAGCGAGGAAGACCTCGCTGAAGTCGGCCTCACCCCCGATGTGGCGGAGCGGGCGGACCTCGACGCCGGGCTGGTGCATGTCGACGAGGAAGTACGTGATCCCGCGGCGCTTGGGCACGTCACCGTCGGTGCGGGCCAGCAGCACGCCCATGTCGGCGAGGTGGGCCCAGGTGGTCCACACCTTCTGGCCGGTGATCCGCCAGCCGTCGCCGTCGCGCTCGGCGCGGGTGGCGAGCGACGCCAGGTCCGACCCGGCGCCCGGCTCGCTGAAGAGCTGGCACCACACCTGCTCGTTGCGCACGATCGGCGGCAGGAACCGCCGGCGCTGCTCCTCGTTCCCGTGGGCGAACAGCGCGGGGGCGGCCAGGTTCAGGCCGAGCGGGTTCAGACGACCGAGGTTGAACGGGCGCAGCTCGTCCTCGATCGCCCGGGCCACGGCCGGCTCGACGTCGAGACCGCCGTAGGCCACCGGCCAGGTAGGCACGACGAGGCCCGACCGGCCGAAGATCGGGTACCAGGTCTCGTAGTCGGCTCGGCTGCGCACCTGGCGGATCGCCCGGGGGCCGCCGCGCCCGGCCGCGTGGCGCCAGGCCGCGGGGACGTGTGCGGCGGCCCACGCTCGGGTCACCGCCGCCGCCTCGGCGGGCGGCGTGCCCGGTCCGATCGCCAGGGGCTCGGCGCCCGCGGCCCGCGCGTCGGTCACCTCAGCGGCCCTCGAAGCTCGGCGGGCGCTTGTCACGGAAAGCCGCCAGGCCCTCGCGGAAGTCGTCGGTGCGCGACGACAGCTCGAGTGCGAGCGCCTCGTTCTGCAGCTGGTCGTCGAGGCTGGCCGAGGGGCTGGCCGCGAGCAGCCACTTCGTCAGCCCGAGGGCGACCGTGGGGCCGGAGGACAATCGGTCGACCAGGGCTGCGACCTCGGCGTCGAGCCGCTCCGCCGGCACAGCCAGGTGCACGACGCCCCAGTCCGCCGCCTCGCGGCCCTCCAGCGCCCGGCCGAGGAGCAGCAGCTCCCGGGCCCGCACGGTCCCCACGAAGCGGGGCACGAGCCACGAGCCGCCGGAGTCGGGGGTGAAGCCGCGCTCGGTGAAGGGCTCCCAGAGGCGGGCGTCGTCGGCCACGACGGTGAAGTCGGCGGCGAGCGCCAGGTGGAAGCCGATGCCGGCCGCCCAACCCCGCACCCGGCACACGACCGGCACCTGCACGGAGGCCACCAGCGGGATCAGCCGGTGCGCCAGTGACGGCACGCGCCGCTGGATGCTGCCGACCCTTGGCCGCCGGGGCGCGGCGCCGTCGGCCGTCGGCGGGGTGGCGTTGCGGACCACGAGGTCGGCACCGCCACAGAAGTGGTCGCCGGCGCCGGCCAGCACGATGCAGCGGACGCGCTCGTCGCGGCCGGCGGCGTCGATGGCGCCGATGAGGCCGGTCACCATGGTGTCGTCGAGGGCGTTGCGCTTCGAGGGCCGGTCGAGCACGAGATGCAGGACAGGTCCACGCAGGCCGATCTGCAGACCGTCGACCGATGCGTAGGCGGCGTCGAGCGCGCCGGTGTCGCTCACCGGTCGGTCCAGGCCGTGCCGTCGGCGAAGCGGGCGGTCACGGCGTCGAGGGCCTGCTGCAGGTCGTTGGCGCCGCCGGGCGGCTCGGGCAGTCGCACCGGTCCCCGCTCGCGGCTGGGCAGCAGGATCGCGGCGTGGCCGGGCGTGGTGACCTCCCCTCGCTGGTTCTCGGCCACGAGCTCGACGTCGACGGCCGGCCGGTCACCCTCGGCCAGGTACTTGCGCACGACGGTGCCGCGCAGCCACTGGGTGTCGCCCACGTAGTTGAACCGGCGGAACTCGCAGTCGAGGCGCCACAGCCAGGCGTCGTCGCCCATCCAGTCGGTGCACAGGTGGATCAGCCAGGTCTCGCGCATGCGCCCGTAGTCGAACGTCGTGGGGTTGCCGGAGCGGCGGGCGAACTCGGGGTCCCAGTGCACGCGCTGCATGACGTCGGGCACGTTCTGCGGGTCGCGGTGGAAGAAGCGCGGGATGCGGCGCCGGTTGGCGGCGGCCAGCCCCAGCGCGGAGACGCCGTAGAGGCCCATGCCCATGCCCACGTGCCAGCAGACGATGTCGGTGATCGTGAGCGGGCCCTTGACCATCGGCCCGACCGTGTCGCCCTCGGCCACGTCCTCCCACCAACGTGGCTCCGCTCCCCGGGCCGTCTCGCGGGCGTACTGCGCTTCGATCTCGGCGATCTGGTCCTCGGTGTAGGGGGCCAGCTCGACGTCGTCGTACTTCTTGCGCTCGCGGGCCCGTGTCCGCTCGGTGCGGATCATCAGGCGGTACTGGGCCGACAGCAGTCGCCCGGCGGGCACGCGGAACACCTGACCGGTCCACTCGTGGATCGCCCGGTCGGCGAACTCGCTGGGCTTGTCGAGCACGCCGACCAGCGCGTTGCGCCGGGACACCCGGTCGCCGGGGCGCAGCGGCGCCCACCACTCGCGGGCGCTGGCGCCGTAGAACGCGTGGACCCCGCGCAGCGGGTCGCCCCGCATGAGCTCGGCGTGCTCCGCGGCGACGGCGGTGACCTCGTCCTCGCCGACCAGCGTGTCGCCGCCCACGAGCGGCGGCGGGGCGATAGGCCCCTCCCAGCGCGTGCGCGCGCCGTAGGCCGGGTCGCACCACAGCGGGTTCGGGTCGCCGTAGGCCTCGGCGACGTGGCGGAACACGTCGGTGGTCAGGACGGTGTAGTGAGGCGGCTGCGGGTGGGGCTCGGCCACGCCGATCCGCTGGCGGAGGCGGGCGACGGCCTCGTCGGTGATGCGACCGCGGTCGGCCTGGGTGACGCTCACGAGCCCACCGCCGTGCCCCTCATGCGATGCAGTCTCTCATGGATTGAAGCACCGTTCACTTCCTGACACCCCGTCAGCTTACGTCTCCGGACCGGCGCTGACGAACTGCCCAGACCTCTCTGAGGGACCTCCAACCTGCGGGCCGTCTACTGACCCTCCGACAACGGAAGGAGACACCACACATGCCCATGATGACCCCGAGGCGCCTGGTCGCGGCCGGGGCGGTGGCGGGGGCGACTGTCCTCGGCACCGCCGGATGGGCGGCCGCGCAGGACCAGTCGTCGACCTCCGACGACACCGAGGCCACGACCGAGACGACGGAGCCGACCGAGTCGACGGAGGCGCCAGCGCCCCCCGACGCCCGGTCCTCCGGCGAGCAGGGTCCCGAGAGACGCGGTCCCGAAGGGAACTGTCCCGACGGCGCGCATGCGCCCGACGCCCCGAGCGAGGACCCGAGCGAGGGCTCGTCCGGGGCCACCTGACTGGTCGGCCGCGGGCCCGGGGCCGTCCAGGACCGGGCCCGCGGCCCAGACCTACGCCCGGAACGCGCCGGCGATCATCTCGTGGAGCGTGGCGAGCGGCAGGCGCTCGACGGGCTCGGCGTCGTCGGACGTCACCGCCGGGTCGAGCAGTTGGTACGTCGCCACCATGCCGCTGAGCAGGCGGGCCAGGACGAGCGGATCACCCGCCCGCAGCTCGCCGCTCTGCTGGCCCCGGCGGAAGATGCGGGCCTGGATCTCCATCGCCCGCTGGAAGTTCGCCTGCAGGGCGTCGTCGATCTGGAGCTGCGGCGGCAGCGCCGAGCTGGACGAGCGAAGGTACAGGCGACCGAAGTGCCGGTGCTGGCGGAAGAACCCGACCTCGAGGTCGACGACGCGGCGGAGCTGGTCGAGCGGCGAGTCGCTCTCGGCCACCGCGGCCTCCATGGCCGGCACGAGCTCGGCGCCGCGGCGGAGGAACACGTTGAGGAAGAGGTCGTCCTTGTTCTGGAAGAACGAGTAGACCGACCCGACCGAGAACTCGGCCAGCTCGGCCACCTCCTTGAGGGTGGTCTCGTGGAAGCCCTTCCGGCCGAAGACCTCTTCGGCGGCGTCGAGCAGCTGGTTGCGGCTGAGGTCCTGGTGCTGCAGGCGGCGCTGCTCGCGTCGGCTGAGCGCCTGGCTTCGGCCCTCGGTCGTCGCGCGCGGCATCAGCGCAGGTTAGCCCTCACTCGATTGATTGAAGCTACGTTCTGCGAAGTGAACGATGGCACAGAGGGCCCTCGTCCCCTGACCCGTCGCAGGTTCGCCGGTCCGACGTCCGCCGCCGCGGGCTCGCCGAGGCCCCGTCCCCCCGAGGGCGGCCGTCCGCCGGGTCAACGGGCCACGGCGCGCTCGAAGGCGGCCTCGTCGCCGGCGTACGGGCCGGACGGCCGGGGCCAGTGCAGCACCAGGTCGGTGGCGCCGACCTCGGCGTAGCGGCCCAGGGTGTCGCGGAACGCCTCGGGCGAGGACACGCCCGGCTCGAGCTGGGGGCCGGCGAGCACGATGCGGTCGAGCGTGGCCGGAAGGCGGCCCACGGCGGCGCACGCCTCGTCGAGCCGCTCGACCTCGGCCCGGACCGCCGCCGCCCCCGCCTCGGCGTCGAGCAGCGGCTCGCCGACCCGCCGGGGACCGGTCGTGACCCAGGCCTGGCCGTACATGGCCGCGAGGCGCATGCCCCGGCGCCCGGCGGCGGCCACGGCGAAGGGCAGCCGGGGCCGCTGCAGGCAGCCGGGCGCCATCGGGGCGGCGTCGGCCACGTAGTAGCGACCCCGGTACGTGGTCACCGGTTCGCGCAGCAGCAGGTCGGTCAGCTCCACGAACTCGGCGAAGCGGTCGGCCCGCTCGCGGGCGGACCACGGGTCCTGGCCCAGCACGGCGGCGTCCCAGCCGCTGCCGCCCGCGCCGACGCCGAGCGTGAACCGCCCACCGGACACGTCCTCGAGCGCCAGCAGGTCGCGGGCGAAGGGCACGGGGTGGCGGAAGTTCGGCGTCGCCACGAGGGTCCCGAGCCGCAGTCGGGTGGTGGCGAGGGCCGCGGCGGTCAGGGTCGGGACGGCCCCGAACCACGGCCCGTCGCGCAGCGTCCGCCAGGCGATGTGGTCGTAGGTCCAGGCGTGGTCGAGGCCCAGCTCCTCGGCCCGCCGCCACCGGGCACCGGCCTCGGCCCAGCGCAGCTCCGGCAGGATGAGCACCCCGAGACGCATCCCGCCGACCCTACGGCCCACCGTCCCTGCCGCTCTTCGCTTCCGGCAGCGCTCCCTTCGCCCTGTGCGACTCGGCGCTGCCAGAAGCGCGTTCGGGCACGGGTCCTCGACGTCGTCGCCGGCGAGGAGACCCGACTGGCCTGCCGGTTCGCAGATCAGAGGGAGTCAAGGGGACGGCGGTCGGAGGTCGCGGGCTGCCGGCCGAGGCGGAGCGGGGCGAGGGGGGCGTCGATCATGAGGTGGCGCTGCCAGGTGGCCCCGAGGGACAGCAGGGACGCCCGCCACGCCGCCAGGGGCCCGCCGCCGGCGTCGCCCCCGGGACCGCCGGCCGCCAGCCACGCCCGCTCGATCGCCGCCCAGGAGGGCCAGTCGGGCAGGGCCCAGATCACGATCGCCTCGGTGTCGGCCACCATCGCCACCCGGAACGCCCCGACGAGCGTGGCGCCCTCGGACGCCCACGCGGCGACCCCTTCGTCGCGCACCGCGGCGAGCAGGTCCGGCGCCCGACCGGCCGGCACGGTGACCAGCTCGTGAGCGTAGACCTCACCCCGCACCGCCTCGGCGACTAGCTCGGAGATCGTGCGGGTCCACGGCTCGGGCACGATGATGCGGTCGACCCCGCCCCGCCGCAGCGACGACGCCACGGCCCACCACTCGGCGAGCGACGCGTCCTGCGCCCCGGCGCCAACGAGCTCGTGGGCGAAGTTGGCGACGAGCCCGTCCCAACCGGCGAGCTCCCACATGTTGACGACCTCGGGCCACCGGCCGGTCGAGCCCACGGTGGACCAGACGCCGAAGCAGACCTGGTCGCGCTCGGCCATCGCCACCGGCACCCAGTTCGCGGTCATGTGGTGCAGGTAGCGGGCGCGGTTGTGGCCGATGATGTCGATGAGCTCGTGGATGTAGACCTTGTCGTTGCTCACGGCGACCAGCCCCGGCGACGGCTCAGGACCGGTTCGACGGCCATTCCGGCCGGTGGTAGCCGTCGAAGCGCAGCTCGCCGCCGCGCAGCTCGCGGATCGTGAGGAAGTCGCCCTTGTAGCCCTTGCGGTCGTGGGGGCCGAACTGGATGTAGGTGCCGGGACCGCCGTTGGTGGCCGGCATCCAGCGGATGCGCTCCATGCCCTCCTTCACGTGGCGGGGCGTGGGGATGGCGGCGTTACCGATGCCGTGGATGGCCACCCGGGCCGTGTCGTAGGCGAGCGCCACGACGACGTTGCGGGTGGAGCGACCGAAGCGCTTCTCGAACCGGGCGGTCATCGCCTCGTAGTTGGGGTTGGCGCCGTCCTCGCCCAACTGGTCGACGCCGTGCCAGCCCTCGAGGCCCTCGGCCCACCGGTTGGAGTTGGAATAGAACATGAAGGCCGTGCCCATCACGCGGGGCGGGTCCCAGTCGAGGGCGGCGAGCGCCTCGGCGAAGTGGAACGTGGCATAGCCGTAGCCGCCGTAGTAGAGGCCCTCGACGCCCAGGTCGCGCATCATGGCCAGGTCGTCGCGCAGGCCCTTGGGGTTGGGTTCGAGCCTGACCTCGCGCACGACGGTCACGCCGAGCCCCGCGGCCGCGTCGCGGAAGTAGTCGGCGTAGTCGCGCCCGGACGAGCCGTGCTCCCAGAACGAGCCGACCCGGGTGATGCCCCGGGCGGCCAGCCACTGGGCGCACATCACGCCCTCGGTCGGGATGTCGCCGTTCGCCACCGTGAAGCAGTACTCGGAGGCGAACTTGTGGGCGCCGGTCCAGCCGATGCAGGCCACTCCCAGCGCGTTGGCCGTGTCCTGCAAGACCAGCGAGTTGTCGGAGATCATCGGCCCCAGCACCACGACGCAGCCCTGGTCGGCCAGCCAGCGGTACCCGTCGATGACCTTGCGGTAGTTCTCGCGGGGCAGGCCGCGGGCGTCCGCGACGACGAGCTGGACCGGCCCACGGGCGAACACGCCCTCGTTGAGGGCGTCCTCGATGGCCAGGATCGTGGGGTCGATCCAGTCGGCGAGCAGCTGGTTGAGGTCCATGTCGATGAGGATCCCGATCTTCACCGGCTCGAACGGGTCGCCCTGGGTCTGCACGCCGCCGGTCGGCGGGTAGATGGTGATGCCCTGGACGGCCCGGTCGGAGGCCGAGCCGCCGCCCTGGTACCACGCCGTGCCCTCGCCGCCGCGCCCCGTCAGCCACGCCTCGGTGCCGTGGGTCACCGACGAGACCGCCCGATCCGGCTCGGCGATGCCTAAGTCGACCGGGGCCGGGAACATGCGCTCCGCGTAGGTGTGCCCGTCCGGCCCGTCGTCGGCCATGTCGATCCCCCTCCGAACGCCTTGTTCGATGGTTTGAACTATAGTTCATCACCACGGACCGCAGTTCGCGAGGGGGACCCGTGCAGGCAGACGACATGATCCTGGTCAGCGTCGACGACCACCTCGTCGAGCCGCCCCACCTGTTCGACGCCCACATCCCCGAGGCGCACCGTGGCCGGGCGCCGAAGGTCGTCCGCACGCGCGAGGGGGCCGACGTGTGGGTCTTCGAGGGCTCGACGATCCCCAACATCGGCCTCAACGCCGTAGCCGGCCGCCCGAAGGAGGAGTACGGCATCGAGCCGACCGCCTACGAGGAGATGCGGCCCGGCTGCTACGACGTCGACGAGCGGGTCAAGGACATGAACGGGGGCGGCGTCCTCGGCTCGATGTGCTTCCCGTCGTTCCCCGGCTTCAGCGGCCGGCTGTTCGCCGCCACCGAGGACAAGGAGGTGGCGCTCGCCGTGCTGCGGGCCTACAACGACTGGCACGTCGACGAGTGGTGCGGATCGCACCCCGGCCGGTTCATCCCCATGGGCCTGCCCGTGCTGTGGGACCCGGTCCTCGCCGGCGAGGAGGTCCGGCGCCTCGCCGCCAAGGGCGTCCACTCGGTGACCTTCACCGAGAACCCCGCCACGCTCGGCTACCCGAGCTTCCACAGCGACCACTGGGACCCGCTGTGGCAGGCCTGCGTCGACGAGGGCGTCGTGATCTCGGTGCACCTCGGCTCGTCGGGCCAGCTGGCCGTCACGGCCCCCGACGCGCCGGTCGACGTGATGATCACGCTCCAGCCGATGAACATCTGCCAGGCCGCGGCCGACCTGCTGTGGTCGCGGGTGCTCAAGCGGTTCCCCGGCATCCGCATCGCACTGTCCGAGGGCGGCACCGGTTGGATCCCGTACTTCCTCGACCGACTCGACCGGACCTACGACATGCACCACTTGTGGACCGGGCAGGACTTCGGCGGGAAGCTGCCCAGCGAGGTGTTCCGCGAGCACTTCCTGACCTGCTTCATCGCCGACCCCGTGGGTCTCCAGCTGCGACACATGATCGGCATCGACAACATCTCGTGGGAGTGCGACTACCCCCACTCCGACTCGTCATGGCCCGTCGCTCCCGAGGAACTGGCGGGCGTCGCGGAGGGCGTCCCCGACGACGACATGGCGAGGATCACCCACGAGAACGCCATGCGCTGGTACTCGTTCGACCCGTTCGCCCATCGAGCGCGTGCCGACTCGACCGTGGCGGCGCTGCGGGCCGAGGCCGGCGACCACGACGTGGCCGTCCGGCCGTTCGACACGGGCCGGATCGAGCGCCGGCACACCGGCATCGAGATCGGGAAGCTGTCGGCGAGGACCACGGCGTAGCGCCGGCGTTACAGCTATCGCTCCAGCGGTCGTCGGCGTCGCCGCCGCTGGGCGTCAGCCCGCCCGGCAGCTCCAACGGTCGTCGCTGTCGGCCGCCGCTGGGCGTCAGCCGGCGCGGCAGCTCCAGCGGTCGTCGCTGTCGGCTGCGAGGGCGTCGGCCCCGACCGCCTCGACGTCCGCCCCGGTGCGGGTCCCGGGCGACAGGAACGGCCGCCGGAACGTGAATGCGTCGGGCGTGGGCCCGGATGCCTGGAGCAGGTCGAGCCGGGCCCGGGCCTCGGCGACCGAGGGCCGGTGGCCCGCCGGCACCCACCACAGCACCACGAAGGCCTCGTCCATGCGGTCGAACCACTCGCGCCGGCGGCGCAGGTACGACCGATGGTCGGACAGGTAGACGTACTCGGCGAGCGCCTCGATCGAGTCCCACACGCTCATGTTCACGATGATCGTGTCGTCGTCGAACGGGCGGACCGAGGTGGCGTCGCCCGCCTCGGTCTGGAACCGCCACACGAAGCCGGGCGACCCGTCGGCCAGCCGGTTGATCGGTTCGAGCGCAGCCACGAACTCGGCGAGCCGCGGCGAGTCGAGCGGGGCCACCAGGCGGGCGACGTTGAGCTGGGCGAGCTGGTGGTCGGCCATGGTCGGCACTGTAGGGGTGGGGGCAACCTCGCGGTCCCGCGCCGGTGGGCGCTCGGCACGGCGCCGAGAAGCCGTCGGGGCCGTCGGGGCCGTCGGGCCGGCAGGCGGTCGGGCCGGCAGGCGGTCGGGCCGTCGGGCCCGTCGGGCAGTCGCGTCGTCGGGGCCGTCAGGCCGGCAGGCGGTCTGGCCGGCAGGCGGTCGGGCCGGCAGGCGGTCTGGCCGGCAGACGGTCGGGCCGGCAGGCGGTCGGGCCGTCGGGGCGTCGGGCAGTCGCGTCGTCGGGCCGGCGGGCCGGCGGGCGGTCGGACGAACGCGGGACGGACCACACGGGCGCTCGCTTCCGCCGCTGCCCACGATGCGCCGGCGAAACTGGCGACGACTGTGCGTCCGCCGCTCTTTACCCTCGGGGCCATGTCGGCACCCGACGCGCACGAAGCGACGTTGGTGCTGCACCTGCGTCGTTCCCGCCGCAAGGCTCGGGACGCAGCCGTCGCCGAGGTGGCAGCCCTACTCGGTGACCGAGACGGGCGATCGCTGCGTGGTGGCCCGCTTTCGGAGGTGTCAGGTCTGGCGTGGGTCGGGCTCGACGACACCCCCGCCGCCGTGATCGCCGAGCGGCTCCGTTTCCTCGGCTACACGAACGCGGTCGAGCTGGTCCGGCCGGCGGATGAGGTCGAGTACCCCGACGAGGCGTGGGAGCGGGCGCGGTGGACGGGCAGGGACGTGATCCTGGTCCCCGTCTACGCCGAGCCGGACGACGCCCTACGTACCGGGGCGCCGGACCAGCGATCATTCCTGCTCGAATGCGGCGACGGTGTCGTCCGGCGGATCGAGGGTTACCGGGGCGGCCGCGGCACCCTCGAGCACAGGGCCCTACCCGTCGCTGATGCCCGCCTGCTGGTGAACCTGGTGGCCAACCCGTCAGGCGGCCGCCTCCTCGACCCGTTCGCCGGCGCCGGGGGCGTGGTGATCCAGGCCCGGGCCGCGGGATGGCGTACATACAGCGCGGACGCCGACCCGACCCTGCGCTACGGGCTTGCAGAGCTGGCGGACGCCCACGCGGTCGCCGACGCCGCCGCGCTGCCGTTGGCGACCGGCTCCGTCGACGCGGTAGCCACCGAACCGCCGTATCACCCGATGGCCCTCGACACGGTGGTCGGCGCCGTTCCCGAGATCGCCCGCGTCCTACGCCCGGGTGGCCGGGCATCAGTCCTCGTGGGGGCCGACCAAGCCGAAGCCGTACGGTCCGCCGGGACGCACGCGGGGCTCACGTCGGAGCTGGACACCCCGATCGACCGCAAAGGTACGTCCGTGGTCTGCATGTGCTGGGGGCGGTAGCTCCTGGTGGAGGAAGTCGTGAGGCTCGGGAGCCGAGCGGCGAGGGCAGCCGGGCCGGTGCGGGGGTTCCCGTCCTGGGATGATCGTCGTCGTGCCCCGCCCCGCGCCCGGACCGCCCGCCGTCGAGGCGCCCCGCCTGCCCGACGACCTGACACCGGTCGACGGCGCGGCGCTGGGCGACGACGACCGCGTGGACGGGGCGCTCTGGACCGAAGGCACCCCGGACGGCGGGGCGCAGGAGCTGGCCATCAGCGCCTCGCGCCTGTCCAACGTGCGGCTCACCGGCCTCGACCTCGACGGGCTGACGCTGCTCGACACCGTGCTCGACGGGTGCGAGCTGTCGGGCGCCCAGCTGACCGGTGCCCGCTGGGAGCGGGTGGCCTTGACGGGCTGCCGCCTGTCGGGCCTCGTGGCCTCGGACCTGCGGGCCCGGCACGTGCGCTTCGCGGACTGCCAGCTCGACGGCGCGTGGCTGCGCTCGGCGACGTTCGACTTCTGCGAGCTCGTGGGCTGCGACCTCACCGCCGCGGACCTCTACGGCGCCCGCCTCACCCGCACGCGGTTCCTGCACTGCACGCTCGACCGCGCCGAGCTGTCGGCGGCCGAGCTCGACGAGGTGGCGCTGCACGGCTCGTCGCTCGACCGGCTGGGCGGCGCGGACGCCCTGCGCGGCGTGGTCATCGCCAGCGACCAAGTGCTGGCGCTGGCGCTGCCCGTGCTGACCGCCCGGGGCATCACGATCGACGACGACTACCTCGACCCGCGCTGACCCGTGGCTCCGCCCGCCCCTTCCCGCCAGGCCGCCCGGGCCCGCACCGCCCTGCTGCGGGCCGCCCGCGAGGTGTTCGAGGCCAAGGGCTACGCCAACGCCCGGGTCGAGGACATCACCGACGCCGCCCAGTACGCCGTCGGGTCGTTCTACACGTACTTCGAGTCGAAGGAGGACGCGTTCCGCGAGGTGATGGGCCAGCTCGGCACCGACGTGGCGGCCCGTCCGCCGGGGCAGGACGCGAGCGGCGACAGCCCCGCCGCCCACGACCTGCGCAGCCTCGAACGGCGCATCCAGCACGCCAACCAGCGGTACTACCGGGCGTTCACGGCCGAGGGGAGGCTGTGGGCGGTGGTCGAGGAGGCGGCGCTGCGCCACCCCGGTCCCCGGGCGATGATCCGGGACCGCTGGCGCCGCTACTGGGACGCCACCGCCGCGGCGCTCGCCCCGTGGCGCGACGCCGGCGTGATCGGGCCGGACGTCGACGTGCTGGGCACGGTGACCGCACTGTCGGCCATGACCGAGTGGATCATCAGCCTGCGGCGGGGCTACGGGTTCACCGCCCCCCGGCCGATCGCCATCCCCGATCTCACGCCGGTGTGGCTGCGGGCCCTCGGCGCCGGCCGCCGCCCGCCCGCGCCCGGGTCGCGCGCGGCCGGGCCGGCTCCGGGCGTTGCGCCGGCTCCCGGCCCTGCGCCGGCTGCGGGCGCTGCGCCGGCCTCCGGCGTTGCGCCGATTCCGGTGACGGATCTGGTTGGTTCCCAACCAGATGCGTCACCAGATGAGGCGGCGCCGGCGACGACCCGCGAGCGTCTGATCGCCGCCGGGCGGACCGAGCTGTCCCGCCGCGGCATCGGTGACGTGCCGATCAGCGACATCGCCGGCACCGCCGGGGTGTCGGTCGGCAGCTTCTACACCTACTTCCCGTCGAAGTCCGACCTGGTGGCGGCGCTGCTGGACGAGAGCCCGGGCCTGCTCTACGCCACGCCGGCCGACGTGCTCGCCGGGGCCGGCGAGCGCGTCGAGGCCGGTGACGACGTGGCCGGCGCGGCGCTGGCCCTCATCCGTGCCCACCTGGCGGCCGTGGCGGCGAACGAGGGGCTGTGGCGCTCGGTCGTGGAGGCGGCCCTGACCGAGCCGCTGATCCGGGCGGTCGTCAACGAGCAGCGCCAGGCGTGGATGCTGGCCCTGGCCGCCCTGTTCGCCCGCTGGCAGGCGACGGGCGCGGTCGACGCCGGGCTCGACGTCGACCTCGCCGGAGGCTGCCTCGGGGCGCTGACGGAGCGGACCACCCACCTGTGGGTCGTCCTCGGCGACGCCCCGCCGGCCGACGAGGGCGCCATCCAACTGCGCGATTGCTGGTGGCGCCTGCTCGCCCCCGCCCCCTGACCCTGCCGGCCGGGGCCAGACGTCAGCGGGCGCCGTAGACGGGGTCGGCCGGCCGGGCCTTGGTCAGCAGCTCGTCGATCACCGGGCCGAGGTCGACCGGGTTCCACCGGGCGCCCCGGTCGACGACCGGACCGTGGTGCCATCCCTCGGCGATCGACACCTTGCCGCCCTCGACCTCGAACATCTGGCCGGTCACGTGCGCCGAGGCGGCGGAGGCCAGCCACGCCACCAGCGGGCTCACGTTCCCGGGTGCCATGGCGTCGAACGCCTCGGGAACGTCGGGCGCCGCCATGGCGTCGGCGAACACGGTCTCGGTCATGCGGGTGCGGGCGGAGGGCGCGAGGGCGTTCGCCGTGATGCCGTAGCGGCCCAGCTCGGTGGCCTGGACGAGCGTGAGCGTGGCGATGCCGGCCTTGGCGGCCGAGTACGCCGACTGGCCGACCGATCCGAGGATGCCGGCGCCCGACGACGTGTTCACGATGCGGGCGTCGACCGGCTCGCCGGCCTTGGCGCGGTCGCGCCACCATGCGGCGGCGTGGCGGGAGACGGCCACGTGGCCTTTGAGGTGGACCCGTAGCACCGCGTCCCACTCTTGTTCCTCCGACGACACGAACATTCGGTCGCGCACCACGCCGGCGTTGTTCACGACCACGTCGAGCCCGCCGAACGCCTCGATCGCCTGGTGGACCAGCCGCTCGGCGCCCGCCCAGTCGGCCACGTCGTCGCCGTTCACGACGGCCCGGCCGCCGGCGACCTCGATCTCGCCCACGACCTGCTGCGCCGGGCCGAGCGAGCCGCCGGTGCCGTCGAGCTCGGCGCCCACGTCGTTGACCACGACCGCTGCCCCCTGGCGGGCCAGCTCGAGGGCGTGGGCGCGCCCGAGGCCGCGAGCCGCCCCGGTGACGATCGCCACCCGTCCGTCGCAGATGCCGGCCATCAGAGGCGCTCGAGGATCGTCACGTTGGCCTGGCCGCCGCCCTCGCACATCGTCTGCAGGCCGTAGCGGCCGCCCGAGCGCTCGAGCTCGCCGAGCAGCGTGGTCATGAGCCGCACGCCGGTGGCGCCGAGCGGGTGGCCGAGGGCGATCGCGCCGCCGTTGACGTTGACCCTGTCGGGGTCGGCGCCCAGCTCCTTCTGCCAGGCGAGCACGACCGACGCGAACGCCTCGTTGATCTCGACGCGGTCGATGTCGTCGAGCGTCAGGCCGGTCCGCGCGAGGGCGTGGCGGGTGGCGGGGATGGGGGCGCTGAGCATGCGGATCGGGTCCTCGCCCCGCACCGACAGGTGGTGCACCCGGGCCCGCGGCGTCAGCCCGTGGTCGGCCAGCGCCCGCTCGGACACGACGAGCATGGCGGCCGAGGCGTCGCTGATCTGGCTGGCCACGGCCGCGGTGATGCGGCCGCCCTCGCGCAGCGTGGGCAGCGAGCGGATCTTGTCCCAGTTCGGCTCCCGGGGCCCCTCGTCGTGCGCGAGGCCGGCCAGCGGGACGATCTCGGCCTCGAAGCGGCCCTCGGTCCGAGCGGTGATCGCCCGCTCGTGGGAGGTGACGGCGAACGCCTCCATGTCGTCGCGGGAGATGTCCCAGTCCTCGGCGATCATGTCGGCGCCCCGGAACTGGCTGACCTCCGCGTCGCCGTAGCGCTTCGTCCAGCGCTGGGAACCCGAGAACGGGTCGGCGAAGCCGAGCGGCTCCGCCACGGTCATGGCAGAGCTGATCGGGATCATCGACATGTTCTGAACGCCCGAGGCGACGACCACGTCGGCCGTGCCCGACATGACGGACTGGGCGGCGAAGTGCACGGCCTGCTGCGACGAGCCGCACTGCCGGTCGATCGTGGTACCGGGCACGTGCTCGGGAAAGCCGGCGGCCAGCCAGGCCGTGCGGGCGATGTCGCCGGCCTGCGGGCCGATCGTGTCGAGGCATCCCATGATCACGTCCTCCACGGCGCCGGGGTCGATGCCGGTCCGCTCGACCAGGGCGGTCAGGGTGTGGGCAGCGAGGTCGGCGGGGTGGACCGCGCTGAGGGCGCCGCCCCGCCTGCCGACGGGGGTGCGGACGGCGTCGACGATGTAGGCCTCGGGCATCAGGGATCCTCCTGGGCAACGGGGGTGGCAGTGTCGGGGCTGGGCGCGTCGGGGGCCGGTGCGTCGAGCGCCTCCAGCGCCCGACCCACCCGGTCGGTGTGGAAGCCGCGGTCGCCCCAGCTGCGGGCGAGCGCCCACGACCGTTTCAGGAACAGGTGCAGGTCGCTTTCGACCGTGTACCCGATGGCGCCGTGGCACTGCAGGGCCGCTCGCCCGCAGGCCTCGGCGGCGTCGATGGCGAGCGCCTTCGCCATCGACACGTCGCGCTGGCGGACGAGCGGCGCGACCTGCTCCGGGTGGGCGGACGACCAGGCGCCGCGAGCCACGGCGGGCCGAGCGAACTCCAGCCGGACCAGGGCGTCGGCCAGGTGGTGCTTGACGGCCTGGAAGCTGCCGATCGGCACGCCGAACTGCCGGCGCTCCCCGACGTAGGCCACCGTCAGGTCGAGCATGGTGCCGGCCAGGCCGCACAGCACGGCGGCGGTCCCGAGCACTCCCCGGTCGGCCGCGAGCGTCAGGACCGCCGGGTCGTCGTTGACCAGCTCGCCGTCGCCGGCGGACCAGGCCACCCGCCCCGCCCGCCGCCCGCGGTCGACCGTCGCGACCGGCGTGACGGTGACGGCGCCGGCCTCGACCAGGTACAGCGCGCCACGCTGCCCGTCCCCCTCCCCGAAGGTCGTGCATGAGCCGTCGCCCGGGTCCGACGGTGTGCAGAACATTCCCGGCCTGGAGGTGGCATTGGCGGTCGGGGTGGAGGCCGGGATGGCGGTTGGCGTGGAGGGGGCGGGGGGCGGGTGCCACAGGAGGAAGGCATCGGCGTCGGCGGCGCAGGCCACCAGGGGTCCGCCCAGGTCGGTGGGGACGAGGCGGCCGCCGGCCGCGGCGCCGAGCGGCGCGGCGACGGCGGCCGTGTCGACGAGGGGGTGTGGCAGGGCGACCCGGCCCGCCTCCTCGAGCAACGGCACGAGCGTCGTCTCGTCGAGCCCGAGCCCACCGACCGCGTCGGGTGCCGCGACGCCGAGCACACCCATGGCGTCGAGCCCCTCCCACACGGTCCGGTCGAGGCCGCCCGGCGGCGCATCCCCGGCCGCGCGCACCACGGCCGGCGGGCACTCCTTGGCGAGCAGGTCGCGGGTGGCCTCGGCGAACGCCAGCTGCTCGTCGGTCCAGGCGAAGCGCACGGCTAGGCCCTCGGCAGGCCGAGCAGGCGCTCGGCGGCGATGTTGCGCTGGATCTCGTTCGTGCCGGCGTAGATCGGGCCCGACAGCGAGAACTGCCAGCCCTTCGACCACGGGCCCTCCAGCTCCGCGTCCGGGCCGAGGGCGTCGAGAGCGACGGCGTGCAGCTCGACGTCGAGCTCGGACCACCACAGCTTCGTGAGGCTGGCCTCGGCCCCCGCCTTCTCGCCGGCGGCCAGGCGCGTCACGGTCTGCAGCGTGTGGAGCTGGTACGCCTCGGCCCGCATCCAGGCGTCGACGGCGCGACGCCACAGCGGCCCACCGGGACCCGCGCTGACCCTTGCGCGCCCGTCTCCAGCGAAGGGGCTGCTCCCGGTTGCGGGCCCGGCGGCACCGCCGTGGTCTTCGGCACCGGTGCCCGATCGCACGTCCGGCCAAACACCACCCGCGGGATCGGCACGCCCCGTCTCGACGTCCTCGCCGGTCGACGTGGCGGTCGCACCGGCCCCGGCGACGTCCGCCACGAGGGCACGCACCCGCTCGGCCGTGGCAAGGAAGCGCCCGGGCGACCGCAGCGTCAGGCCTCGCTCCGAGCCGGCCGTGGCCATCGCCACCCTCCACCCGGCCCCGGGCTCGCCCAACACCACGCCGCCCGGGACGGCATCGTCGGGCACGAAGGCCTCGTCGAAGAACACTTCGGCGAATCCCTCGTCGCCGTCGAGGCGGCCGAACCCCCGCACGGTCACGCCGGGGGTGTCGAGCGGGACGAGCAGGTAGGTGAGGCCCCGGTGCCGCTCGCTCCCCGGGTCCGACCGGAACAGGCCGAACAGGTGGGTACAGAACGCGCCCCGCGTCGTCCAGGTCTTCTGGCCGTCGAGGACCCACCCGCCGTCGACCCGGCGAGCTCGGCTGCTCACCGAGGCGAGGTCGCTGCCGGCGTCGGGCTCGGACCAGCCCTGGCACCACAGGTCCTCGGCGGCGGCCATGCGAGGCAGGATGCCGTCCTGCTGATCGGGGGTGCCGAACTCGAACAGCGACGGGGCGAGCAGGAAGATGCCGTTCTGGGTGACCCGGGGCGGCGCGCCGGCCCGGTGGTACTCCTCCTCGAACAGCAGCCACTCCCACAGCGAGGCGCCCCGCCCGCCGTAGCGCTCGGGCCACGACACCGCCGCCCACCGGTCGGCGAAGAGCCGCCGCTCCCAGAGCAGGTGCTGTGCGAAGCCCGTGCGGGTGTCGCCGGACGCGGGCTCGCCCCCGCATCCCGCGCGCCATTCGGCCAGGTTGGCCTCGAGCCAGGCGCGGGCCTCGGTCCGGAACGCCTGCTCGTCGTCGGACCAGGTGAGGTCCACGTTCAGGCCCCTCCCAACCGCTTCAGCGTCGCCTCGGCCTCGGTGCGGATGCGCGCGAGCAGCTCGGCCACCGTCGGGATCTCGTCGACGACGCCGGTCACCTGTCCGGTCGGCATGACGCCCACCTCGGGCCGTCCCTCCACCATCGTCGCCCGGGTCAGCATCGGGGCGTTCGCCGCCAGCGCCACCTGCGCCCAGGTGAGGTCCTGGTTGCGCTTCATGGCCAGGCCCTCGCGCACGAGCTGCCGGGCCGGGGTGCCGGTCACCGAGCGGAACCGCCAGGCGGCCCGCGCCGCACGGGGGAGGCGCAGCAGCGCCGGGCTGCGCTCGAGGCGGTCGACCAGATCGGTGCGGATGACCCGCTGCGGTGCGCCGTCGAGGGCCGTGGTCACCACCGTGCCCGTCGGGCCGGTCGCAAGGTAGGCGGCCTTGACCGCGTCGGGCACGCGGCTCTCGGCCGTGAGCAGGAAGCGGGTGCCCATGGCGATGCCGTCGGCGCCCCAGGCGAGCGCCGCTACCAGGCCCCGCCCGTCGTGGAATCCCCCGGCGCCGAGCACGGGGATGCGGTCGCCAACGGCGTCGACGACCTGGGGCAGCAGCAGGCTCGTCGGCACCACGCCGGTGTGGCCGCCGCCCTCGCCGCCCTGGGCGATGACGGCGTCGACCCCCATGTCCGCCACCTTCTCGGCGTGGCGCCGGGCCCCGCAGGTCGGCACGACCAGCACGCCGGCGTCGTGGCAGCGGGCGACGGCGTCGGCCGTGGGGGCTCCGGCGAAGCTGACGACCCGCACGCCCTCGCCGACCACGAACGCCAGCCGCTCGGCCAGGTCGGGTTGGTCCGCCCGGAAGTTCACGCCGAAGGGCCGGCCGGTGCGGGCCTTGACCTCGTCCACCTGCTGGCGCAGCTGGTCGGGGGTCATCGTCGCGGCGGCGAGGATGCCGAAGCCCCCCGCCGCGCTGGTCGCCGCCGTGAGGCGGGCGCCCGACACCCACCCCATGCCGGTCTGCACGACGGGCAGCTCGCAGCCCACCAGGGCGCAGAACCGGGTGTGCAGCGCGCCGCGAGGGGTCATGCCGGGTCGGGCACCTCCGCGTAGCGGGCGCCGGCCGGGTCGATGCGCTCGTCGAGCAGGGCCAGCTCGTCGGGCGTCGGGCTCCGGCTGACCGGCACGTCATCGGGCACGACAAGCTCGAAGCCGGTGGCGGCCACCACGTCGTCGACCGTCACACCGGGGTGGACAGAGGCCAGGCGCAGCCGGTGGTCGGGCGTGGCGAAGTCGAGCACGGCCAGGTCGGTGACCACGGCCCGCAGGTCGATGTGGCGGGCCGCCCCCGGGCCCGCGGCGGCGGCCCGGTCCCACCCCACGCCGGTGACCACGTCGACCTTCTCGACGAACACCCGGGGCGAGTGCCGGGGTACCCAGTACGACGTGGGGTCGTTGACGGTGTTGCCAGGCGCGCCTCGGAACCCGAGCAGCTGCGCCTTGGGCCGGGCGTAGTCGCCCCCCACCGCCGCGAAGTTCTGGTTGCCGTAGCGGTCGATCTGGCTGGCGCCCATGATCACGTGGCGCCGCCCCCACCAGACCACGTCGAACATCGACCGGTAGGGGTTGTAGGCCTCGACGACCTTGCCGTCGGGGTAGGTGAAGGCCTCGTCGTTCGCGACGAGCTGAGCCTCGCCGTCGGTCATCATCAGCTCGGGGGCGAAGCTGGCCCGCGCCAGGCGCCCGCCGATCATCGGGATCGTGCCGATCGGGTTGGCGAGCGTCTCGCCGTCATGGCGGAACAGCTCGGCGATGGCCACGGCGCACACGTCCGCCCGGCGGACGGCATCGGCGGTCATCGCTCCTCCCGCACCTTGCGCTGGTACTCGGCCTCGTCGATGTCGAGCCACGCCGCGCGGAACTCGGCCCAGGCCGCGGGACTGGCGGCGCTGGCCGCGTAGGCCTTCTGGAACGCCTCGTCGCGCTCGTAGCCCGGGACACAGGACGTGAAATGGGCGCCGCCCGGAGCCTCGACCACGCCGTCGACCATGAGCCGGTTGATGCGGAGGCGCTGCTCGGTGCCCGCCGCGTCCAGGAGGTCGGCGGTGGGCACGATCCGCTCGACGCTGATGTAGCGGTGCCCGGAGGCGGCGCGCAGCACGAGGTCGTCGAAGTAGAGGTCGGGCCCGAGGAACGCAGCGTTGCCCCGCTCGTCGCCCACGTCGAGGTGGCACAGCGCGGCGTCGAGCGTCAATGCTGGCACGGCCACCAGCTCCTCGGCCTCGTCCCACGGGTTCCGCACGGTGGCGAAGCGGGGGTTCACCTCCAGCAGGCTCGAGCCGAGCCCGACCCGGGTGGGCAGGAACGGCACCCGCCAGGCCGCGGCCTGCAGGCCCAGGAGGAACGTGCCCTCGTCGTGGGGCTCGTCGTCGATCGCGCCTGCCTGGCGGGCGGCCCGGTAGTGCGGTTCGAGTGCGATGGAGTCGAGGGACGCGAAGGCCACGACCGCCCGGGCCACCTTGCCCGCCGCGCACAGCAGCCCGAGGTCGGGGCCGGCGTAGCTGACGATCGTGAGGTCGGTCAGGTCGGACCGCACGATCGCCCGGACCAGCGACATCGGCTTGCGCCGGCTGCCCCACCCGCCGATGCCGACCGTCATGCCGGACCGCAGCCGGGCGACGACGTCGTCCTCGGTGAGGCGCTTCGAGCGCGGTGCGGGGGCGGTCACCGGTCGACCTCGGTGTCGCGCTTGGCGACGAAGGCGTCGCGGTGCTCGTCGGCCACCCCCGACAGGTTCAGCTCGAACGTGAAGCCCTGCTCGAAGCGGTAGCTGCGCTTCACGTCCCACGGGTCGATGCCGTTGAGCGACTCCTTCGCGGCCCGGATGACGGTGGGCGACTTCGCGGCGATCAGCCCGGCCAGCTCGCGGGCGGCGGCGCGCAGCTCGGCCCGGGGGACGACCCGCTCGACGCTGCCCCAGGCCGCCAGCTCGGAGGCCGTCGCCGTGGCCGACGTGTAGACCATCGCCCGCACCTTGTGCTGGGGGACCAGGCGGGACAGGTGCGTGGCGGCGCCGAGCGCCCCGCGATCGACCTCGGGCAGGCCGAACGTGGCGTCGTCGCTGGCCACGATCACGTCCGCGTTGCCCACGAGCCCGATGCCGCCGCCCAGGCAGTAGCCGTGCACGGCGGCGATCACCGGCGCCGGGCAGTCGTAGACGGCGGCGAACGCCGCGAAGCAGCCCTTGTTCGCGCCGATGAGGGCGTCGAAGCCCTCGGACGCCTGCATCTCCTTGATGTCGACGCCGGCGTTGAACCCCCGGCCTTCGGCCCGCAGCACGACCACCCGCACCTGCGTGTCGCGCCCCAGGCGGGCGACCGTGTCGGCCAGCTCGAACCACCCGGCGACGGGCAGGGCGTTGACCGGGGGATGGTCGACCACCACTTCGGCGATGCCGTGCTCGTCGACGGTGGCGGTGACGACGCCCATGTCGGCACCCTACCGCAGCCCCTCGGTGACTTTCCGCTCGAACACTGAACCGATCGTCACCGCGCTCGACGGGCTGGCTAGGGTCGGGGCATGGCCAAGACGAGGGTTCCGGCGCTCGGCGCCGAGGGCTGGTTCACCGACGAGCCGCCGGCGCTCGTCGGGTGCCGGTGTGGGCGCTGTCGCACGGTGGCGTTCCCCCCGACCGCGCGGTTCTGCCCGAACCCGGGTTGCGAGGGCGGGGCGGACGACCTGGCCCCCGCGACGTTGGGCTCGACCGGCACGATCTGGTCGTACACCGACGCCCGCTACGCCCCGCCTCCGCCGTACGTGGCCCGCACCGACCCGTACGAGCCGTTCACGCTGGCCGCCGTCGAGCTCGACGGCGCGGGGCTGGTCGTGCTCGGCCAGGTGGTCGACGGCGTCGGGGTCGACGACCTGGCGGTGGGCGGGCGGGTCGAGCTGATGGTCGACACGCTCTTCGAGGACGACGACCACGCCTACACGATGTGGCGCTGGCGCCCGGTGCCGGCCGGAGCCTGACGGGGGACGGAAGCGATGACCGACGACGTGATCGTGGCCGGCGCGGGCATGACCGAGTGGGGGAAGTGGGGCCGCAGCTTCGTCGAGCACGGCGTCGCCGCCGCCCGCGAGGCGCTGGCCGATGCCGGCGTGGCCTGGCCCGACGTGCAGTACGTCGCCGGCGGCGAGACCGTCCGCAACGGCTACGCGGGCTACGTGGCCGGGGCGTCGATCGCCCAGGCGCTCGGGTGGACCGGCGCCCAGCTGTCGACGAGCTACGGCGCCTGCGCGTCGGGCAGCCAAGCCATCGACGCCGCCCGCACGCGCATCCTGGCCGGCCTCTGCGACCTGGCGCTCGTGGTCGGGGCCGACACGACGCCCAAGGGCTTCCTCGCACCCAACGCCGGTGACCGGCCGGACGATCCCGACTGGCTGCGGTTCCGCCTGCTCGGGGCGACGAACCCCGCGTACTTCGCGCTGGCGGCCCGCCGGCGCATCGACCTGCACGGCGCCACGTCCGCCGACTTCGCGGCGGTGAAGGTCAAGAACGCCCGCCACGGCCTGGCGAACCGGCGGGCGCGCTACCGCAAGGAGGTGGGCCTCGACGACGTTCTCGCGTCGCCGGTCGTCGCCGACCCGTTGCACCTGCTCGACATCTGCGCGACGAGCGACGGCGGCGCCGCGCTCGTGCTCGTGTCGGCCCGTAAGGCCCGCGAGCTGGGCGTGCGTTCGGCCGTGCGCATCCGGGCCGTGTCGACGGTGACGCCGACGTACCCCAACACGGTCGTCGAGATGCCGAACTTCGCGACCGATTCGTCGGTGGCGGTGCCGGCGCCGCCCCGCACGTTCATGGACTCGATCGCCCGCACGGCGTACGAGCAGGCCGGCATCGGGCCCGAGGACCTGTCGGTCGCGGAGGTCTACGACCTGGCGACGTCGCTCGAGCTCGACTGGTACGAGCACCTCGCCCTGTGCGAGCCGGGCGGCGCCGAGGACCTGCTGCGCTCGGGCGCCACCACGCTCGGGGGCCGTGTCCCGGTCAACCCGAGCGGCGGCCTCGCCTGCTTCGGCGAGGCGGTGCCGGCCCAGGCCATCGCCCAGGTGTGCGAGGTGACCTGGCAGCTCCGCGGCGACGCCACCGACCGCCAGGTCGAGGGCGCCCGGGTCGGCGTCACCGCCAACAAGGGCCTCTTCGGCCATGGCTCCGCCGTCCTCCTGTCCCTCTAGCCACCCCGGCACCCTGTCCGGCGGCGGCGGTAGGCCGGCGCCGAGGCGACAGGCCCCGCCCGGCGCCGGGAACGGGCGAAGCGCCGGCCGAACGCGAGAACGCAGCGGAGTCAGTCCCCCCAGTCGGCCGCCAACGTCCCCTTCAGGTACTCGGTGTAGGCCGTCAGCGACCCGAGCAGCTCCTCCGGCGCGATCGGGTCACCGGCTTCGCGCACCGCCCACACGGCGTCGCCGCCGGCGTCGATCGATTTCACCATCATCCAGGCCGACAGCGGCCGGTCGCCCTCGGTCAGGGGCTCGGTCGTGAGCGCGCCGAGCACGTCGGCAACCGTCACGTTGGACTCGTCATCGGCCATGGCGCCAGAGGTTAGGGCGCCGCCGCGACCGCCTCGCCCCAACCGGTCCCGGGAGAGGACCTCGTCCACCCAGGTCGAGGCGCTTGCGGACGGCCCGCATGGTCGACCGCAGCCGGTCGACGGTGGCGAGGTCGACGTCGGAGATATCCCGTCGTAACAGATCATCCCGTCGGGACCATCCGTTCAGGGATGCTGCGAGCTGACCGCCACGACCTCACCGGTCATGTACGAGCTGTAGGGCGAGGCGAGGAATACGATGACGTTCGCCACCTCCCACGGCTCCGCGGCCCGGCCGAACGCCTCGCGCCCGGTCAGCTCGTCGAGCAGCTCGTCGCTCGTCACCTTGGCGAGGAACGGGTGCATGGCGAGGGACGGGGCGACGGCGTTGACCCGGACGCCGAACCCGGCGGCCTCGACCGCCGCGCATCGCGTGAGCGCCATGACGCCGGCCTTGGCCGCCGCGTAGTGGGCCTGGCCGGCCTGGGCCCTCCAACCGAGCACCGAGGCGTTGTTGACGAGCACGCCGCCGCCCCGGTCGCGCATGGCCCGCAGGACGGCCCGCGTCATGCGGAACGTGCCGGTGAGCGTCACGTCCAGCACGGTGGACCACTGCTCGTCGGTCATGTCCACGAGCGCCGCGGTGCCGCCGAGCCCGGCGTTGTTCACGACCACGTCGAGCCGGCCCAGCCGCTCGACGGCGCCGGCGACCAGGGCGCGCACCGCCGCCTCGTCGGTGACGTCGCAGGCGATGGCGGGCACGCCCAGCGACTCGGCGGCCTCGGCCAGGCGCCGCTCGTGGGCGTCGGAGATCAGCACCTCGGCCCCCTCCTCGACGCAGCGCCGGGCGGTGGCGGAGCCGATGCCGGTGCCGGCCGCGGCGGTGACGAGCACGGTGTGACCGGCGAGCAGCCCGTGGCCGGGGACGTAGTCGGGAGGACGCGTGGGCACGGCGGCGACCTTACGGCCCCACACCATTGACGACCATCGCGAGGACTGAGTCGATCCTCAACGCACGCCGCCGGTCCGTGGGCGGAGGAGCAGATCCACGTGGCTACGTAGCCCGGAGCGGGGGCATCCTGGCAGGACACCGGACCAGTGGAGGACCCACGATGGCGTTCAAGGCATGGCACGTCCCCGTCCGCCTGGCGACGGGGGCCTACATCCTCAACTCGGGCCTGCAGAAGCGCAACGCCGACAAGGAGACGGCGGCGGGCCTCCACGGGTTCGCCAGCTCGGCGTTCCCCGAGGTGGCCGACATGCCGCCGGAGCGGTTCGCCTCCCTGCTCTCCGCGGGCGAGATCGCCGTGGGAGCTGCGCTGCTGACCCCGTTCGTCCCCACCGCCACCGCCGGGGCGGCGCTGTCGACGTTCTCGGGCATGCTCATGCGGCTCTACCTGAAGACACCCGGCCTCCGCGAGGAGGGCAGCCTTCGCCCCAGCCAGGCCGGCGGCCCCGTGTCGAAGGACGTCTGGATGGTGGGCATCGGCACCGCCCTGCTGCTCGACGCCATCTCGGACCGCCTGCACGGGCGGGGCAAGGCCCGCGACTGATCAGCGCCGGTCGTAGGCGATCCCCGAGTCCTCGGCGTCCCAGGCTGCGCCGGGGCCCTCGGCACGCAGCTCGCGCTTGAGCACGCGCCCCACCGGGCTACGGGGAAGCTCGGCGCGGAACTCCACGTAACGGGGCAGGGCGAAGTACGGCAGCTCGTCGATGCACCAGCGGAACAGCTCCTCCTCGGTGACGGTCGCCCCCTCCACGAGGGTGGCCGTCACCTTGAGGTCGTCCTCGGTCAGGTCGCTGGGCACGGCGTGCACGGCCACGTCGGCCAGCGCCCCGTGCCCCATGAGGATGCGCTCCACCTCGAAGCTGGAGATGTTCTCCCCCCGCCGGCGCAGGTAGTCGGCCTTGCGGTCGACGAAGTACAGGAAGCCGTCGTCGTCGACCCGGCCCACGTCACCGGTGTGGTACCACCAGTTGCGGCTGGCCGCGACCGTCGCCTCGGGCCGCCCCCAGTAGCCCTCGAACATCACGTGGGGACGCTTCGGCCGCACCACGATCTCGCCGTCGGTGCCGCGGGGCCGCTCACGGTCGTCGTCGTCGACGATGCGCACGTCGAAGAACTCGTCGTTGACCAGGCCGGCGGCGTTCGGCCGGTTGCGCACGCCCGGCGGCTGCCACGAGATGAGGCTCGCCTCGGTCACGCCGTAGGCGCCACTGAACGTGTCGACCCCGAACCGCGTCCGCAGCACGTCCTCGACCTCGACCGGCAGCGGCGCGGCGCCGATCAGACGCAGGCTGGTGTTCGCCGCGGGGGCGCCGGACCGGGGCATCTCCGGCCGGTCCACGTCATGGGCCAGCAGGTAGGCCATCGTGCCGAGAGTCGAGGTCACGGTGGCGCCGGTGCGGTTCATCTCGGGCCAGAAGCCCGACACCGAGAAGCGCCGGTCGATCGCCGCCCGGCCGCCGTAGACCAGGGGGCCGAGCACGGCGGTGACGATGGCGTTGAAGTGGAACAGCGGCAGCGGCGTCCACACGACGTCGTCGGCCGTGCGGCCCCAGCAGATGCCGATCTGGCGGGCGAGCGCCTCGTGGTAGTTGTGGCTGAGCATGCAGCCCTTCGACGGGCCGGTGGTGCCGCCGGTGTAGACGAACGTCGCCAGGTCCGACGGGCGGACCGTGACCTGCGGGGCGTCGGCCCCCTCGGCGAGCAGGTCCGCCCAGCGGTGCGTGGTCGTCCCCGCCACGGAGGCGTCGCCGCCGACGATCACGACATGCGCCAGGCCGTCGAGCCGATCGACCACCCGCTCGGCGCGCTCGGCCAGGTCCGCGGCCACGATCAGCACCATCGCCCCGGAGTCGGCGAGCTGGTGGCGCAGGTACTCGCCCTTGTAGGCGGTGTTCACGGGCACGGCCACGGCTCCGCGGGTGACGATGCCCCACCAGGCGAGCACGGCCTCGACCGAGTTCTCGAGCAGCGTGGCGACCCGGTCGCCGGGGCCCACACCCAGCGCAGCGAGCGCGCCGGCCAGCCCATGGGCGGTGCCGGCCACCTCTGCGGCCGTGACCGCGGTGCCGCACACGTCGAGGTACCCGCCGTCGGGGTCGTTGGCGAGCCGCCGCTGGAGCAGCGCGACGACGGTGGACCGATCGCCGTCGATCCAGACGCTGTCGGGCATGGATGTCCCCCCTCTTCACAGGCCGACTCCGACGGACCTCCACCGGGGCCCCTGCGTCAGCGCCACGCTCTTCCACCCTAAGTGCAGTCGATCGAACGGTAGTTCAAACCGGCGATCTGTGGTTCACTCACTGGCCATGGGCCTGTCGGGGGACGAGCGGCTCTTGATCGGCGGAAAAAGCTGGTCTCGGACGTAACCGCCGAGGCGTCGTGGATGAGCGGGCCAGATCGTGGCGCCGACGGTGGCCGAGTCGCCAGGATCTGACGCTCCGTCAGGTCTAGGCTCGCGGCCATGGCCGAGGACGCAGCGCTCACCATCCCCGCCGTGCTCGAGCAGGCCGCCAGGCGCTTCCCCGACGGCGAGGCGCTCGTCGACGGCGACGTGCGGCTGACCTTCCCGGCGCTCGCGGCCGCCGCCGACGAGGCGGCCCGGGCGCTCGTGGCCTGGGGCCTCGAACCCGGCGACCGGGTCGCCCTCTGGGCCCCGAACATGGCCGAGTGGGTCGTCGTCGCGCTCGGCACGTACCGGGCGGGCGGCGTCGTCGTGACCGTCAACACCCGGTTCAAGGGCGGGGAGGCGGCCCACGTCATCTGCACGTCCGGCGCCCGCCTGCTGCTCACCGTCACGGATTTCCTCGACACCGACTACGTCGCCCTGCTCGGTACCGTCGACCGGCCGCCGAGCCTCGAGGGCATCGTCGTGCTGCGGGGTCCGGTGCCGCCCGACGCCGGCGCGGTGGCGTGGTCCGACCTGCTCGGCCGGGCGGGGGAGGTGCCGGGCGACGGGGCCGCGGCCCGGGCGGCGGCGATCGGCCCCGACGACGTGGGCACGATCATCTTCACCTCCGGCACGACCGGGGCCCCCAAGGGGGCGATGCTCCGCCATGGGGCGGCCGTGCGGGCCTACACCGCCTGGTCCGACGTCGTCGGCCTGCGCGAGGGCGACCGCTACCTCGTCGTCAATCCGTTCTTCCACTGCTTCGGGCTGCTGGCCGGCATCCTCGCCTGCCTCCTCAAGGGGGCGACGATCATCCCCCATGCGGTCTTCGACGTGCCGAGCGTGATGCGCCGGGTCGACGAGGAGCGGGTCACGATGCTGCCGGGCCCGCCGGCGATCTACCAGACGATCCTCGATCACCCCGAGCTCGACCGCTTCGACCTGTCGACGCTGCGGCTGGCCGTGACGGGCGCCGCGACCGTGCCCGTCGAGATGATCCGCCGCATGCGCGACGAGCTGACGTTCCGCACGATCGTGACCGGCTACGGCCTGACCGAGACCACGGGCATCACGACGATGTGCCGCCACGACGACGACCTCGAGACGATCGCCACCACGGCCGGCCGCCCGATCCCCGGCGTCGAGGTGCGGGTGGTCGACGACGACGGCAAGGACGTGCGCACCGGCACGCCGGGCGAGGTCGTCGCCCGGGGCTACAACGTGATGGCGGGATACTTCGGGGACGCCGGCGCCACGGCCACGACGATCGACGACGACGGCTGGCTGCACACCGGTGACGTGGGCGTGCTCGACGAGGCCGGCAACCTGAGGATCACGGACCGCACGAAGGACATGTTCGTGGTGGGCGGCTTCAACGCCTACCCGGCCGAGATCGAGGGCATGATCCTGCGTCATCCCGACGTCAGCCAGGTGGCCGTCGTCGGCGTGCCCGACGAGCGGCTCGGCGAGGTCGGCCGGGCCTTCGTCGTGCCCCGCCCGGGGGCGACGATCGACGACGCGGCACTGGTGGCGTGGTGCCACGATCAGATGGCGAACTACAAGGTGCCGCGCTCGGTGGTCGTGGTTGGTTCCCTGCCGCTGAATGCCAGCGGCAAGGTGCTCAAGTACCAGCTGCGCGAGCGGCCGGTCTGACCGCCCCCGCCCAGGGCGGTGATCACGGAAGCAGCCGCGGGGGCCGGACGCCGGGAGCGAACTCCGCGCAGAGGGTGGCGCACCCCGCCCGCGGTGTCACACCATGGGCCTCCCATGTCGTTGCGCGAGCTCCTCGACCACCCCGGTGTCGAGGAGTGCGTCGTGCTGCGCAGCCGGTTCGGGTTCCTGGCGTTCCACGGCGGCAACCTCGAACGGGGCACCGATGCCATCGCCGCGGCCGCCGCCGAGCTGGCCGGCGCGTCGCTCTACGCCGTCCGCCAGCCCGACGACCTGCGCTGGCACATCCCCTCGACGGCGTTCGACCCGGCGGCATCGCCGGCGCTGCGGGCCTTCGTCGGCCACGTCGAGGTGGCGGTGTCGCTGCACGGCTACGGCCGCCGCGACATGTGGACGATGCTGCTGCTCGGTGGGCAGAACCGGCCGCTCGCCCGGCGCGTCGGCGCGGCCCTGCGGACCGAGCTGGGCGACGGGTTCACCGTGGTTGACGACGTGCACGCCATCCCCCGCGAGCTGCGCGGGCTGCACCCGCGCAACCCGGTGAACCTGCCGCCGAGGGCCGGCGTGCAGATCGAGCTTCCGCCCCGGGTGCGGGCGGGGAACGGCGCGCCGACGTTCGTCCCCGCCTACGAGCAGGCGGTGATCGCCGCGCTGGCCGCCGTGGCCACCGCCGACGCCGTGGCCTGAGGCGCGTCCTTCCTCCGTCGCCCCGAATGGATGAAATATATGATCTGGGCGTGACCGACCTGTACTGGGACCCGTTCGACGTCACGATCGACGCCGACCCGTATGCCACCTGGCGCCGGCTGCGCGACGAGGCGCCGCTGTACCGCAACGACCGGTACGGGTTCTGGGCGCTCAGCCGCTTCGCCGACGTCGAGGCGGCCCACCGAGACCCGGCCACGTTCAGCTCCAGCCACGGCACGGTGCTCGAGATCATGAGCGACCGGCCGATGTCGACGGGCCAGATGATCTTCCTCGACCCGCCGCAGCACACCCGGCTGCGGGCGCTGGTGTCGCGGGCCTTCACGCCCCGGCGCATGGCCCGGCTCGAGGACCGGATCCGCGAGCTGTGCCGCACCCTGCTCGACGCCCAGGCCGGGGCCGCCACGTTCGACTACGTGGCCGACTTCGGGGCTAGGTTGCCCGCCATGGTGATCGCCAGCCTGCTCGGCGTGCCGGACGCCGACCAGGAGAGCGTGCGCCACCTCATCGACACGATGTTCCACATCGAGCCCGACGTCGGGATGGTCAACGACACCTCGCTGCAGGCCCGCATCGACCTCCACCTCTACCTGGTCGACCAGATCGAGGAGCGCCGCCGGACACGGCGGGACGACATGCTGAGCGACCTCGTCGCCGCCGAGATCGCGGACCCCGACGGGACCGTGCGCCGCCTGACCGTGACGGAGAGCGCCGAGTTCGCGAACCTCCTTGTCAGCGCCGGCACCGAGACCGTCGCCCGCCTGCTCGGCTGGGCGGCCGTCGTGCTCGACGCCCATCCCGACCAGAGGACCGAGCTGGCGGCCGACCCCGGGCTGATCGGGGGCGCGGTCGAGGAGCTGCTCCGCTACGAGGCCCCGTCGCCCGTGCAGGGCCGGTGGGTCACCACCGACGTCGAGCTCCACGGCCACGTGCTGCCGGCCGGGTCGAAGGTGCTGCTGCTCACCGGGTCGGCCGGGCGTGACGAGCGCAAGTACCCCGACCCCGACCTCTTCGACGTGCACCGGCGCTTCGACCACCACGTGTCGTTCGGCTACGGGGTGCACTACTGCCTGGGGGCGGCGCTGGCCCGCATGGAAGGGCGCATCGCGCTCGAGGAGACGCTTGCCCGCCACCCGAGCTGGGCCGTCGACCACCAGCGGGCCCGCCGGCTGCACACCAGCACGGTCCGGGGGTGGGTCAACGTGCCGGTGGCTGTCGGCGCCACCGTCTGAGGCGGCGGCCCATGGTGCTGCGCTGGACCGAGGGGGACCAGCTCGACCCGGCGTGGCGTGCCGGCCTGCTCGGCCCCGGGGCGGTCTTCGAGCTGGTGGAGGACAAGGTCGGCGACGTGCTCGTCCCGGTCTTCGCCCAGCGGCCGGCGTCCCTGGTAAAGGTTCTGACGCTGGGCGGCCGAGGCCCACGCCGATCGTCCGTACCTAGTGGCCGCCGGGGCCGGCACACGGGCCGGGGAAGGTGCCGGTGGCCCCGGGGCCAGGGACGACGTCATGCTGCCGTTCGGCGACGTGCCGGGGATCGTGGGCGCCGTCGCCGAGCGGCTCGCCCGGGCGCACGGGATCGGCGCCGGCGACCGGGTGGCCCTGGCCGGGCGACCCTCCCTCGAGCACGCGCTGGTGATGTGGGCCACCGTGGCGCTGGGCGCCGTGGTCGTCACCATGAACCCGGCGTGGACGCCTCCCGAGCTGGCCCACGCCCTGACCGTCACCCGGCCGCTCGTCGTCGCCGCCGATCCGGCGGTCCTTCCCCGCGTCCGCGCCACAGTCCATCAAAGCGGCACCGACTCGGACAGCGAGGCCGCCGCCGGCACCCACGCAGGCGGCATGGGCCGCGCCGGCGGGCGGACGGACGGCCCGACGTCCGGCGGTGCAGAGCCGGGCCCCGTCCTGCGGACGTTCGGCGACGTCGTGGGGCCGCTCGATCCGGGCGAGCCGCCCCGGGCACCGCTGCCGGGGATCGCGATCGCCGAGGACGACCCGTTCGCCGTCGTCTTCACGAGCGGCACGACCGGCCGCCCCAAGGGCGCCACGCTCTCGCACCGCAACGCCGTGCACTTCTCGCTGGCGGCGGCCGCCACCACGGCGGTGCACGGTCTCGTCCACGGGGTGGGCGGTCCGCCGGCCGACGCGCCGGCGATGATCGGCTCGGCACCGCTGTTCCACGTGTCGGGCCTGCTCGGCCAGCTGACGAACGCCGCCATGTGGGGCACCACGATCGTGTTCGCCCCGCCCGACCGCTGGGACGCCACCGAGCACCTGGCCCTCACCGAGCGCCACCGGGTGACGTCGTGGTCGGTCGTGCCCACGCAGCTGTGGCGCCTGGTGGACCACCCCGACCTCGACCGTTTCGACCTGTCGTCGCTGGTCATGGTCGGAGGCGGGGGCGCGGCGTTCCCACCCGAGCTGCTGCGGCGAACCGCCGAGCGGCTGCCCCAGGTGTCGACGGCGCTGCGGGTCGGCTACGGCATGACCGAGGTCTCGGGCACGGCCACCCTGCTCGAACCGCCGTACACCGACCGGCAGCGGGCCTCGGTGGGCCGGCCGGTGGCCGGCACCGAGGTGGCGGTGCGCGGGCCCGACGGGCGCGAGCTGCCCGACGGCGAGGTGGGCGAGGTGTGGGTGCGGGCGGCCTCCGTGTTCCTCGGCTACTGGGACGACCCCGACGCCACCGCCGCCTGCCTCGACGTGGGGCGCTGGTACGCCACCGGCGACGTGGGCCGGATCGATGAGGGCGTGCTGGTACTCGAGAGCCGGCGGCGCGACCTGATCATCCGGGGCGGCGAGAACGTGTACCCGATCGAGATCGAGAACCGCCTCGTCGAGCACCCCGGCATCGCCGATGCCGCCGTGGTGGGCGTGGCCCACGCCACGCTCGGCCAGCAGGTGAAGGCGGTCGTCGTCCGTGCGCCGGGACGGCACGGCGCCGCGCTCGACGCCGCCGCCGTGCGGGCGTGGGCCGCTGGGGCACTCGCCCGCTACAAGGTGCCCCAGCTGGTCGCCTTCCGTGACGAGCTGCCGCGCAACGCCGCCGGCAAGGTCCTCAAGGATGAGCTCGCCGAGCGGCTTTGAACTGTCGTTCATTCGCCCGTACGCTCCGTTCGCAACGATCGGTCGGCGCACTCGCCGCCGGGGGAGGGGGTGCGATGACCGACGCCGTGACCGCCGGCGCGGCGCCCACGGTGCGGCTCGAGGTCGACGGGCCGATCGCCACGATCACGAACGCCAACCCGGCGAAGCGCAACGCGTTCACCGACGCCATGGACCAGCGCCTGTTCGACGTGCTGGCCGAGCTGCGGAGCCGGCCCGACGTCCGGGCCGTCGTCTGGCGGGGGGAGGGGCATTCGTTCTCGTCGGGGCGCGACGTCGCCGCGCTCGGGGGTGGCCAGGTGGCGATGAGCCACCACGAGCTGATGCGCCGCGGGCACCGCGGCATCCAGCAGCTCTTCGACCTCGACGCCCCGGTTCTCGTGGCGCTTCAGGGCTGGGCGATCGGCGCCGGCTTCCAGCGCGCGCTGCTGTGCGACGTGCGGGTCGCGGCGGACGACGCCCAGTTCATGCTGCCCGAGGTCGGCCACGGCGTGATCCCCGACACCGGTGGTGTCGGCCGGCTGTTCCAGATCTGCGGGCCTGGCGTCGCCGCCGACATGGTGCTCACTGGCCGGGTGATGGACGCGGCCGAGGCCCTCGCCCACGGCGTGGTGTCCCGGGTCGTGGCCCGTGACGCGCTCGACGCCACCGTGCGCGAGATGGCCGAGCGCATCGCCACCGCGCCGGCCGTCACTGTGAAGATGGCCCGACGGGTGCTCGCCCACCTGGCGGAGCCCGCGATCCGGTCATCGATGGCCGAGGAGCTGATCACTCAGACGTTCATCAGCCGGTCCGACGACATGGCGGAGATGCGGGCGGCCCGAGCCGAGGGCCGACCGCCCCGCTACACGGGGAGCTGACGATGGCCGACCCCACCGACCGTGGCGGCGGCCCGCCCGGCCTGCCGGAGCCGCCGCCCGAGGGCGCCTCGGCGCTGCCGGCCGGCACGTTTGCCCGCAGCACCGTGCTCGTCACCGGCGGCGGGACCGGTCTGGGACTGGCCATCGGTACGGAGTTCGCCCGCCTCGGGGCGGCGATCGTCGTGGCCAGCCGCCGGCCCGAGCACCTCGCCGCCGGCGAGGCGGCGCTGGCGGCGATCGCCGGGGCCGACCGCGTGGCCACGGTGGCCTGCGACATCCGTGACGCCGACCGGGTGGCCGCCGCGTTCGACGCCGCCGAGGCGGCGTTCGGCCCGGTCGACGTGCTGGTGAACAACGCCGCCGCCAACTTTCCCGTGCCGGCCGAGGACATGTCGCCCAACGCCTGGCGCTCGGTGGTCGACATCACGCTCACCGGCACGTTCCTGTGCGCCCGCGAGTTCGGCCGCCGCCACCTCACGGCCGGCACGCCCGGGTCGATCGTGAACGTGGGCGCCTCCTACGCGTGGACGGGCGGGCCGGGCTTCGCCCACTCCGCGGCGGCGAAGGCGGGCGTGAAGTCCCTGACCGAGACGCTGGCCGTCGAGTGGGGCCCGTACGGCATCCAGGTGAACGGCCTCGTGCCCGGGCTGTTCCCGCACGAGGACATGACCCGGGACATCCGGGCGAACCTGACCCGTACCCACGACAAGGACACCGCGCAGCCGGCGCTGCGGGTCGGCCGGCGGCGCGAGCTGGGCTGGGCGGCCACGTTCCTCGCCTCGCCCTACGCCCGGTTCGTGACCGGGCACACGCTCGTGGTCGACGGCGCCAACTGGCAGCGCCGGACCCTCACGAACCCGCCCGTCGTCACCGTGCGCGACCAGATGGGGCGCCCGCCGTTCGCCCCGGGCTGAGGCGCGGAGACGTTGGCGCGCTGCTCGACCGGGCTGGCGGCTGAACCACACGTCGGGAGCGGCGTCCGCGCCCGTGGCCCGATCCTGAGCCGCCGGCTGCGGGCCCCCGTAGGCTCGGTGGTAATGGCCGCATGCACCCACCTGGATCAGATCAACGACGTCGCGCCCAGCTCGCGGGTCTGCGATGAATGCATCGCCATGGGCAGCACCTGGGTCCACCTGCGGATGTGCCTGGTGTGCGGCAACGTCGGCTGCTGCGACAGCTCGCCGAACACCCACGCCACGAAGCACTTCGAGGCCACCGACCACCCGCTGATGCGCTCGGTCGAACCCGGCGAGACGTGGGCGTGGTGCTACGTCGACGAGGTCATGGTCTGAGCGCACCCGAAGACGTCCCCCGGGACCGCCGCCGGACCGGCCGCCCGAGGGCCCGCCGCCCGACGCTCGACGGCTAGCCGTCCGCCCTCGGGTGAGATGGGCACCCGGGGGACAACCCAGCCGCGGGCGGGCCGGGGCCAGGTGGCCGTGGGCGGCCGCCCCCACCCGGGGGAAGGGCAGACCGGCCCGAGACGGATGCACCGGACCCGGCGCCGTGGGCAGAGGCGCCGGGTCCGGGCGATCTCCGATCGGCGCGGCAATACCGGTCCGGACCGCCGCACCGCTGGACCGGCGGAGCGCTTCCCGCCGACGGGCGGGCGAATCACTCTTTGCGTCGTCACACGCCTACGCAGCATGAGGCCCTGGCCATCCGCCGACATGGCCCCATTTCCGAACGTGGCTCCGAAATCCACACTCAAATACTGCGCCGTCGAAGGGCCCGGGGTTAACCTCCGCCCCGTGCCCCCCAGCCGCCCGGCCGCCCCCACCCCGCGCCGCCGGGTCGGCCGCCCCGCCCAGATCAGCCGCCAGGCCATCGCCGAGGCGGCCTATGAGGTGGGGCTCGGCAATCTCACGCTCACGGCCGTGGCCGACCACCTGGGGGTTAGCGTCGCCGGGCTGTACCACCACATCCGCGGCAAGGACGACCTGATGCGCCTGGCCGCCGAGCACACGGCCAGCCGCGTCGAGGTTCCCCTCGACCACGGCCAGCCATGGGCGGCCTGGTTGAGCGAGTGGGCGGCCTACACGTTCGACGCGTTCGTCGCCGAGCCACTTCTGCTCGACCAGTTCCTCGCCGGGGCGATCAGTGCCGAGTCGATCGCCGGCACCACCGACGCCATCCTCGGCGTGCTCGTGCGGCAGGGCTTCACGATCGGCGACGCCCACGCCGCGTACCAGGCGACCAGCTCGTGCGCCCTCGGCAACGCGGTGAAGGCGGTCCGCGAAGCGCGGGCCCGGGCCGGGGGGCGCTCCGACGCCGCCGAGCAGCACCGGGTGCTCGACCAGCATGGTCCCGACGAGCTGCCCTACCTGCGGCGGCTGCTCGCCTGCCTGGTCGCCGAGCGGCCCGACGGGTTGGGCGCAGGCCTCACCACCACATTGGCTGGCATCGCCGCCACCCGCGACGAGCCCTGGCAGCCGGTCGCCGGGCTCGTGCAGGAGGCCCTGGCCGCCCGCCGCGCGTAGACCGCCCACCCACGCAAGCCGGAGGGCAGTGACGTGCCGAAGCTGAACGAGCTCGGCTTCTACACGCTGGCCGGGCACAGCGCGACGCCCCGCGACCTGCTGGACGAGGTGGCCGACCCCGAGCGGCTCGGGCTCGGCTCGGCGTTCGTGTCCGAGCGGTTCGCCACGAAGGAGGCCGCCACGCTGTGCGGAGCGGTGGCCGCCGCCAGAGGTTCCGGGCGAGGCCGTGGCCGGGGTGGCCCGGTGACGCCCACCCTGCACGACCACGACTGGTTGCTCGCCCCCGACGCCGAGGGCGCCGTCCTGCTGAGCGAGGTCCTCGTCTCGGCCACCGACGCCTTCGTCGACCGCTACGGGCCCCGCCTGGCCCGCGACGACGTGGCCACGCTCCGGGCGGTGGCGGAGGCGATCGGCGACTGGGTGCTAGGCCGTACGACCCCCTACGGGCTCGTCCACGGCGACTACCGGCTCGACAACCTGCTGTTCGCCCCCGTCGGTGGGAGCGCCGACGCGAGCGCCGGTCCGGCGGGCGTTGCAGGCGCCGGTCCGGCGGCCGTTGCGGGCGCCGGTGCGAGCGGCGACGCGGGCGCCGGTCCGGCGGGCGACGCCGGCGTGGCGGCCGTCGACTGGCAGACCCTGAGCATCGGCCTGCCCGGCCGCGACATCGCCTACCTGCTCGGAACCGGGCTCGACCCCGGCGAGCGCCGCCGCCACGAGGACGACCTCGTCGCCGCCTACCATGCCGCGCTCGTCGGCCACGGCGTCGCGGGCTACTCCCGCGACGACTGCCTCGCCGACTACAGGTACGGAGCCGTGCAGGGCCCACTCGTCACCGCGCTGGGCGCCGCCTACGGGGCACCCACCGACCGGGGCGACGACATGTTCATGGCCATGGCGGCCCGCTCGTGCGCCCAGGTCCGGGACCTGGCGACGCTCGACCTCCTCTGACCCACACCCGACGGGCACCGCCGCCGTCCGGGCGGCGACAGCGTGCCCGGGTACTTGCCCCGCGGGGCGGCGTGGCCCAGGCTCCCGCCATGCTGAGCCGCCGTGGGGTCGCCGTCGTCACCGGGGGAAGCCGGGGGATCGGGGCGGCCACCGCCCGGCTCCTGGCCGCGCGGGGCTGGGACGTCTGCCTCGGCTACCGGCGCGACGCCGCGTCCGCCGCCGTCGTCGTGGCGCAGTGCGAGGCGGCGGGCGCGAGGACGGTGGCCGTGCCCGGCGACGTGGCCTCGGCCGAGGACGTGGCCGCCCTGTTCGCCGGCGCCGACGCGCTCGGCCGGCTCGACGTGCTGGTCAGCAACGCGGGGATCGTCGCCCCCATGGCGCGGGTCGACGAGCTGGACCCCCAGCGGATCGAGCGGATCCTCGCCGTGAACGTCACCGGGGCGTTCCTGTGCGCCCGCGAGGCGGTGCGGCGCATGTCGACCCGCCACGGCGGGACGGGCGGGGCGATCGTGTACGTCTCGTCGGCGGCGGCGCGCCTGGGCAGCGCCGGCGAGTACGTCGACTACGCAGCGTCGAAGGGCGCGGTGGACACGCTGACCGTCGGCCTGGCCCGCGAGGTCGCCGACGAGGGCATCCGTGTCAACGCCGTCCGCCCGGGCCTGATCGAGACCGACATCCACGCCAGCGGGGGGCGCCCCGACCGCACGGAGCAACTCCGGACCGGCGTGCCCATGCAGCGCCCGGGCACGGCCGACGAGGTCGCCGCGGCGATCGCCTGGCTGTGCTCGGACGAGGCCGGCTACACGACCGCCGCCCTCGTGGACGTGAGCGGCGGGCGCTGAGGGGCCGCCCTTTTCGGTGCAGCCCTGGGCCGGGCGCCGGGGGAATTAGGGGTTCCCCTCAGGGGGATCCCCGATTCGGACCGGGGTCCCCGGCGCTCAGGATGGCACCCATGGCGAGCGGGCTGCGAGACGAGCGGGGAGGCGGGTCGTGAGCGATCTCGTCACACCCCTGGTCGACGGCATTGCCGGCCTGCCCCTGTGGGCACTGGCGCTGGCCGTGGCCGTCACCGTGGCCTGCGAGTCGTCGCTGCTGGTCGGCCTCGTGGTCCCCGGCGACCTGGTCGTGCTGCTGGCGGCGGCCGGCGGCACCGGCGGGTCGTCGTCGCTGCCCCGGGCCCTCGTCCTCGTGGCGGCGATCACGCTCGGCTCGGTCGCGGGCGAGGCTCTCGGCTACCTGATCGGCCACCGGTGGGGTGACGTCGTGCGGTGCAGCCGCGCGGGCCGGGCGCTCGGCGACGAGCGCTGGGCGCGGGCCGGCGGCTTCGTCGAGCGCCACGGCGCCCGGGCGGTGTTCGGCGCCCGCTACGTCGCCGCCGTGCACGCCGTCCTCCCCGTCGTGGCCGGCATGCTCCGCATGCCGCTGCGGCGGTTCCTCGGCTGGAGCGCCGCAGGTGCGGCCAGCTGGGCGACGGTCTACGTGGCGGTCGGGGCGCTGGCGGGCGCCTCGGTCCGTCAGGCGGGCGAGCACATGGCGCAGGCGACCCTCGTGGTCGTCGGTGCGCTCCTCGTCCTCGCCGCCCTGGTGGCGGCGCGGTCCCGGCGGAGGATCCGGGTGGCGGCGGCGACAGGCGCCCTCACCCCGGTGGCGGCCGGCTCGCCGGCTGCGGCGGCCGGCGAGCGCGGCGGAGTGGGGATGCGAGCGGCTGCGGCGGCGCTCGCATCCCCCGCCGCCCTCACGCTGTGCGGAACCTGCCCCGACGGCGACCCCGATCCGGGCCCGCGCACCGCGCTCCGGCGCGACCACGACCTCGCCGCCTGACGGCGAACGATCCCCCCAGCCACCCCGGCCCGCCTCCCCACGGGCCGGGGTCCGGCGCGTCCGGGCCCCCCGCCCGGTCGGCCGGAGGGTCGCCGCTCGTTCTGGCAGCGCTGGCTTCGTCCCCGGCGCACGAGCGATGCCAGAACGGTGGTCCGGGTCGGTGCCGGCGCCTCAGGCGGCGTCGTCCGCGAGTGACCGGGCCATGACCCAGTCGGTCTGGGGTGTCGGGCCCAGCCGGAAGCCGGTCTCCCCCACCTTCTCGAAGCCCCACCGCCGGTAGAAGCGCTGGGCGGCCGGGTTGTGCTCCCACACGCCGAGCCAGACGACGTCGGACCGCAGCCGGCGGGCCTCGTCGAGCGCCCACGCCATGAGCGTCGAGCCGAGCGCGGCGCCGCGGCGGCCGGCGGCCACGTAGAGCCGGCGGAGCTCGACGGGCCGGTCGCCGACCACGCCGTCGGCCCTTGGGCCCTGCCACAGCGACGCGAAGCCCACCAGCCCACCGGCGGCCGCGCTCTCGGCCAGCACCGTCGACTCGGCGGGGTGGGCGAGGTCACGGGCCACCTTCTCGACCGCGTAGGCGACGGCCACGTACTCCTCCACGTCGGAGCGGCGGTTGCCGGGGTGGTCGCCGAAGGCTTCGAGGAACGTGGCGGCCCCCATGGCCGCCAGGGCGGCGGCGTCGTCGGGCCCGGCCGGACGGAGCGTGGCCGCGGCGGCGGCGTGACGGCACGCGGAGGGGCGGTTCACGCAGCGACCCTACGGCGCGCGCCGGCCAGTCCAGCACCGCGCCGGCGCGCGGCCGGACGGGCGACGCCGCCCAGCGGCGCGCCTCAGCGGGCGTGGTGCGTCACCGGGCCGGACCGGCGACGGGTTCCCGACACGACTTAGCGGGCGTGGGTGCGGCACCGGGCCGGACCGGCGACGGGTTCCCGACGCGAGTCAGCGGGCGTGGGTGCGGCACCGCGCCGGACCGGCGACGCCGTCCCCCGACGCGGCCGCATCGGCCGCGCCGGTCACCGAGCCACCGCTCGCGGGCACCGGCAGCAGCCGCATCCGCGGTCGCCGAGGCACCGACGAACACGCCGGCGCCCGCGCCGGTCCAGGCGCCTGCGTCCGTCCTGGCGCCCGCGTCGGTCGCGGGGCCTCGACCTGCGGGCGCCAGGCTCGCCGGCAGGCCCGTGAGAGCGCCAGACGACGCGCACACGGCCACCAGACGGTCGAGCGGCCGGCTGGTCCGGGAGACGGTCACGGTGGCGTGCCGACCCAGCCGGGCGCACAGGTCGCCTATCGCCCGCAGACCCCGCAGGTCGACGAACACGAGGTCGCCGGCGTCGATGTCGACCTCGGCCGGGTCGGCGGCCAGCACCATGACGACCACGTCGTCGAGCAGCGGTTCACCGGTGACGTCGAGGTCACCGGCCAGGCGGACCCGCACGGTCGCCGGGGACGAATGGGTCACCGTGACCTGCACGGGGGCGCACGATCGGCGGAGGGCGTTCATCGCAGGCGGATCCGTTCTGCTTCGGCGTACGTCGGGTGCGAGCCCGGGGAGCGGCCCCGGCCGGGGGCGGGCCCCGCCGTCGACGGGGGAGGCGACGACGAGGCCCACGCTGGCGGAGGCGAGAGAGGGGTTCAGGACCCTAGAGCCCGGGCGGGGGTCCGAGATTCCACCGGCGACCGGCGGCCGGGCCCGAAAGCGCCGGGCGGCCTCGACGAGCCCGGTGACGGCGAGGGCGAGGGCCAGGCCCGCCGCCACGGCGAGGCCGGCGCGGTCCTCGAAGGCTCGGCCGCCGAGGATGCCGAGCGCCGTGCCGTAGGCGGCCCAGACGACGCCGCCGCACGACGCGGCGACGAGGAAGCGGCCTGGCGGGAAGCGCACGTAGCCGGCGACCGCGGTGGCAGCCGTCCGCCCGCCGGGCACGAAGCGGGCCGCCGCGATGACCAAGGCGCCGCGCCGGTCGAGCGCCGAGGACGCCCAGCGGAGCACCCACCCGACCCGGCCCCGGTAGTCGTGCACGGGCCGACCGGCCCGATTGGCGCGGCGTCCGAGGGCGTAGGAGGCGGCGTCGCCGGCCACGGCCCCGACGGCGGCTGCGGCCAGTAGTACGAGCGGGTGCAGGTGGCCCTCGGCCGCCAGCACGCCGCCGACGACGACGACGCTCTCGCCGGGAAGGAGCGGCACGACGGCGTCGGCGGCCACGAGGAGCAGCACCACGGCGTAGGCCCAGGCCGACAGGGCGGCGAGACCGGCGGGATCGACGTCCATGTGGCCACCGTAAGGACGGGGTGTGACGCCGTCGTCCGCCCCACGGGGGTTTCGCCTCCCCCTCCCAGGGGAGGCCTCCGAGGCCCGACCGTCATCCCGGGGCGGTACGGCGGAACTTGCCGTGCCTGCAAGTTACCGTGGGGTCACATCGGCGTAGAGTGGCCGCCCGTGGGGACCCAGCCGTTGAGCGATCGGTCGTATGCGATCCGCGTGCCGAAGATGGCCGAGATCGTCGCCAAGCACATCCGCGACCGCATCGTCCGGGGCGAGTTGAACGAGGGCGATGCCCTCCCGGCCGAGAACGTGCTGATGAGACAGTTCGGCATCTCGCGGCCGACGCTGCGCGAGGCGTTCCGCATCCTCGAGGCCGAGGCCCTCATCACCGTGCGCCGCGGCGCCCGGGGTGGGGCCCGGGTGCACCCGCCGTCCCCCGAGGTGGCGAGCCGCTTCGCGGCGCTCGTCCTGCAGCACCGGTCCGCCACGGTCGGCGACCTGCAGCAGGCCCGCGTGCTGCTCGAGGGCCCGGTGCCGGCGCTGCTGGCCGAGCTCCACGACCGCGAGGCGGCGGTCGCGCCGCTCGTCGAGGTCATCGAGGACACCGCGGCGCACCTCGACGATCCCGAAGCGGTCGTGGCGCTGCACGCCGAGTTCCACCGACGGGTCGTGGCCATCGCCGGCAACCCGGTGCTCACGCTGCTCGTCGACATGGTCGAGGCGGTGCACGCCGATGCCGGCTGGTCCTACCTGCAGCGCCGCGACCGGGGGGCCGCCGCCCTCGACGGGCGCCGCGCGCTCCGCGACCACGCCCAGCTCGTCCGCCTGGTCGTGGACGGCGAGAGCCAGGCCGCCACCGCCCTGTGGCAGCGCCACCTCGCGGCCGTGGGGCGCATGGTCGCGGCCGGCGACGCCGCGCTGGGCACCGTGCTCGACGTTCTCGACCACTGACCGGCGCGCGTCGGCTGGGCTCGCTCAGCCGGTGGGCGAGGTCTCGGGCTCGGTGATCGGCGCGGCCGCGCCGGCCGCCGCCCGGCGGGCCGCCGCCTCAGAAGTGATCCACGCGAGGGCCAGCGTGAGCACGGTCCACAGCGTCATGTTCGCGCCGAGCGACCCGACGCGGAACCGCCACACGAGCGAGGCGGGAACCGGAATCTCATCCGGCGCGCCCGGCAGGGCGGCGAACAGGGCGAGGAGGGGCACGCCCACGGCCGCCACGACGGCGGCGATCCGCCGGTGGTCCGGCCAGCCCAGCTCGCGCAGGCGGCGGGCCAGCACGGCGCCGGCCGCCCCGACGATCGCCGTGACCAGGATGACCGTGACGTAGAGGGACTGGCGCTGGGAGAGCGAGTCGGGATCGCCGACGGCGGGTGGGTTCGGCGGGTACTTCAGCCAGGGCGCCACCGTGATCGCCCCGGCCAGGATCGCCCCGGCGACGAGGACGCGGTGCCCGACGCGGGGCCGCCCGTGGCGCAGGGCGTGGGTGGCGAGCGCCATCAGCAGCCCGAACGCTGTGCCGCTCAGCGCGTAGGCGGCGAACAGCCCCACGCCGCGCTGGTCGTCGCGCGATACGACAGCCTCGTCATCGTGGCCCCCGTCGGCCTCGGCCCCGTCGCCGGCGGTCATGGGGTCGCCTTGGGCGGCCGCCTCCTCGATGGCGATCGCCTCGTCGACCGCCGGCTCGGCGGCCACGGTCGCGAACAGGGCCGCGACCAAACCCGCCAGCAGCCCGAGGACGGCGGCGGTGAGAGCGAGGGAACCCAGGCGCGCCGGATCGACGCGGCGCGCCACGTCCATCGTCATGCGGGCCTGCGGCTCAGTGGCAGGGAACGCCGATGAGGTGGCGACCGTCGTGGAACAGCTCGTGGAAGAAGCTGCCCGCCTGGCCGATCGCCTCGGACACCGGTCCGCCCTCGAACGTGACCAGCCACAGCACGCCCACGGCCGCCAGCAGCAGCACGAACCCCCAGCGGGGGATCGGAGCGACGCCGACCTCGGGCGCCTGGGACACGGCGGTGGTGGTCGCAGCCATGGTTCCTACCTCTCCATCCTCGTGGCGTGGGCCTCGGCCCACCGGGCCCCACGGTCGGTCTCCTGGCTCCCGGATCGTCGCTCGCCCCGGCCTTCCCAGGCCGTCGTTGGCCCAGTGGCGTTCGTCGAGGTCTGCTCCCCGGTCACAGTGGCGGGACCGCGTCGGAATCGCACCGACTTCCCAGAACCGTGGTCGTCCTGCGAACCGTAGCAGTCACCCACCTATCCGGCCCGGGGACGCAGCCCGTCGAGCAGCTGGCGCAGCGCCCCGCCCATCGCGGCGGCCGCAGTGGCCGGGTCGGGGTCGCGGGCGACGACGAGCCCGACGTGCACGACCGCACCGAACACCAGGTGGGCAAGCGGCTCGACCGGCTGCTCGGCGATCTCGCCGGCGGCCACCGCCTGGGCCACGCTCGCTTCGACCAGGCCGAACATGTGGCGGGCGTCGATCTCCTGCCACTCGTCCCACCCCAGCACGGACGGCCCCTCGACGAGCACGATCCGCCGGACCGCCGGCTCGACGCAGGCGTCGAGGAACGCCGCGTAGCCGCGCTGCAGCTGGTCGAGCGGGCCGTCGCCGGCGGCGGCCGCCCTCACCAGGCGCGCGGTCAGCTCTTCCTCCATCGCCTCGAACACGGCCCGGAACAGGTCGGTCTTGTCGCGGTAGTGGTGGTAGAGCGCCCCGCGGGTGACTTGCGCGTGGCGCACGATCTGCTCGGTGCTCGTGGCGGCGAAGCCCTGGTCGGCGAACAGCTCGCGCCCGGCCGCCACGAGGGCGGCGCGCGTCGCGCGCGCCCGGTCGGCCTTGCGGGTCCCTGGCGTGTCGAGGTCGGACATGTCCCTCCATGGTGCCTCGCCCGTTGACAGGCGATGATCCATCCGCGATACATACAGGCAGTATGTATGTATCAACGGAAAACCCCATCACCGCCCCGCTGCCCGCGGGCGTCGATCCCGCCGCCGCGTTCGCCGCCGAGCAGGCGTTGGCCCTCGAGGTGATCACCTCCCTCACGCCCGAGGAGTGGTCCGCCCCAAGCGGCTGCCCCGGCTGGTCCACCCACGACCTCGTAGCCCACATGGCTGCCATCTGCCGGATCGTCACCGATCCGGCCTCGCTGCCAGACACCGGCGGGGCCCTGACCGAGGCCGCGCAGGAGATCTACGTCGCCGACCGCCGGTCGTGGAGCGACGCCGCCGTGCTCGACGAGTACGCCACCGCCTCGGGGGCCGTCGTCGCCGTGCTGCCGGCCCTGGTGGACCAGACGGAGGTCGTCGTTCCCGGCGGCGACCTCGGCACCTATCCGCTGCCGGTCGTGCTCCGCTCGCTGCCCTTCGACCACACCACCCATCTGCGCGCCGATCTCGTGCGTCCCCGGGGCTCGGTGGCGCGCGACCTGCCCCCCGCCAACGAGGTCGTCCTGGCGGCCACCGTGGCCTGGATCGTCGCCGCGCTGCCCCAGCAGGTCACCGCAGGGATCCCGCGCTACGACGGCGCGGTGCACCTCACGTTCGCCGGACCCGGCGGGCGCACGGTCGCCGTGCGGGCCGACGGCACGGCGCTCACCGTCACCGAGCCGGGCGACGACCGGCCCGTCGCAACGGCCACCGGCCGCTCGGAGGACGTGGCGTGGTGGGCCACCGGGCGGGCCGACTGGCGCGATCACGTCACGCTCTCGGGCGACGAGGCAGCGGCCGCGGCGCTGCTCGACGCCGTCCGCATCTTCTAGGGACCGGCCGCGCCGGGCGGCGAACGCCCGGCGGCCAGGCGGCCCGGCGGGTCCGCGGGTCCCGCAGGCCCGAGCGCGGCCGGTGGGTCCGACCGGGCGGACAGCGACCGCGCCGGGGCGCGACCCGGGCGGGTCAGAGGTTCGTGGTGATCAGCACGACGCCGAACACGGCGAACAGCACGGTCGAGCCCAGGCGGGTGGCCCGCTCCGGCAGCTTGGTCCCGAAGTACCGGCCGAGCAGCACCCCCAGCGTGCCGCTGGCGATGATGCCGAGCGTGGCGCCGATCCACACGAGCACCGGGTTGCCCTGCGCGGCCAGCGTGGCGGTCGCCACCATCGTCTTGTCGCCCAGCTCGGCCACGAACATGGCGAGTGCCACGGACGTCACGATCGAGCAACCGTCGCCGCCGTGGGCGTCCTCCGCCTCGTCGTCCTCGGGCTCGGCCCGCAGGTTCCACAGCGCGAAGCCGAGGAACAGCGCGCCGCCCGCCAGGCCGATCGCCCGGGTCGGCAGGGCGGCGCCAAGCAGGCCGCCGACGAGCACCGACAGCAGGTTGCAGGCCGCATAGGCCAGTGCGACGCCGACCAGTACGGGCGCCAAGCGGTGCCGGGCGCCGAAGCCCAGCGCCACGAGCTGCGTCTTGTCGCCCAGCTCGGCGATGAACACCAAGCCGAGGGCGGCGAGCAGTGATCCCACGAACATCTCCCTCGATCACGCCGACCGGGGGCGGGGACCAACGCGCGACCCCGACCCCGGCAGCGACGGCTACCTGGAGGTCGAAGGTCTCGCCCGCCCGCTGGTGTGCGGGCCGGCCGCCCGGGCCGATGTCGGCCAGCATGTCGAACGACCGTTGCGGGGCTACTCCCCTTCTCCGCCGCCGACCCTACTGGCGGCGGACGGCTCGGCACACCCACTGGCCGGTGGCTGGCACACTGCGGGCGTGGTCCCCCCCGTGCTGCTGCCGCACCTACGCCAGGCCCGTGACCTGGCGGACCGCCACTACGCCGATCCACTCGACCTGGACGCCCTGGCGGCGGCGGCCCACGTGTCGAAATATCACTTCTGCCGGTGCTTCGCCGAGACCTACGGCGAGACGCCGATGCGCTACCTGACCCGGCGGCGCATCGAGCGGGCCCAGGACCTGCTGCGTTCCGCCAACCTCACGGTGACCGAGGTCTGCATGCTCGTCGGGTTCTCGAGCCTCGGGTCGTTCTCCTCCCGCTTCCGCGAGCTCGTCGGCGAGACGCCGACGCGCTACCGCGACCGCTGGGCGGCGCGGGGCGGGCCGCACATCCCGGGCTGCTTCCTGTTCATGCGGGGCGTCGACGCCTTGCCCGGCGCAGGAGAGCAAGCTCGGAGAAGCACCGCGCCCGAACCGGCCCCTACGTTGCCCGCATGATCACTAACGTCTCGCTCGCCACCGTGTGGGTCACCGACCAGGACGAGGCCAAGGCCTTCTACGTGGACAAGCTCGGCTTCCGCGAATCCACCGACGTCAGCATGGGCGACGGCTACCGCTGGGTCACGGTGAGCCACCCCGACCACCCCGAGCTCGAGCTCACGCTCATGAAGCCCGGACCGCCGCTCGACGAGGAGTCGGCCGACGCCTTCCGGCGCATGCTGGACAAAGGCTCTCTCGGCGCCGTCGGCCTCGCCACCGACGACTGCCGCAAGACCTACGAGGAGCTCGTGGCCAAGGGGGTCACGTTCATCCAGGACCCGTCCGACCGCCCGTACGGCGTCGAGGCCATCCTGCGGGACAACTCGGGCAACTGGCTCGTGCTCGTCGAGCAGAAGCCGTTCCGCCCCGAGGACATCGGCCCTCAGCCGTCGTAACCGGACGGCGCGGTGCCGCTAGGTCGGCACGCCGCGCTCGAGCGTGCCGAGCACGACGGCGTTGACGGCTTCGGGACGCTGCACCACCACGAAGTGGCCGGCGTCGGCCACCTCCACAATGCGCACGCCGGCCGTGGCGAGCGTCACGCGGGCGTCGTCGGCGAGCGTGACCCGGTCGTCGGTGCCGCGCACCAGGGCGACCGGATGCGGGCGGGCGGCCGCCACCACCGCCGGGGTCAGGTCGCGGTGGCGGGTCAGGTGGTTGAACCCGGCGATCAACCAGCGGCGGTGCACCCGGCCGGGGTTGCGGCGCATCTCGGCCACCAGGGCCTCGCGCCGGGTCTCGGGGAGCTGGCCCCGCATGCCGAAGTCGAGAGCGCGCAGCATCGCCCACCAGGCCGCGCCCGCCATGACCGGCACCCGGCTGACGCGGTCGAGGGACCGGCTCGACGCCTCCTCGTCGCGCGGACGCAGCGCCGGGGCGACGAGCACGAGCGCGCCGCGCCAGCGGCCGTAGGTGGCGACGTCGATGAGCGCGTGCGCCGACAGGCTGTGTCCGAGCAGCAGGTCGACGCTCTCGCGTCGGGCCATCTCGTCGACCAGCTCGGCATAGGCGTCGACCGTGAACGGAAAGCCCACTGGGGCGGGACGGCCGCCGAAGCCGGGCGGGGTGGCGGCCAGCGCCTGCACGCCCGCGTGCGCCAGCGCCGGGTCCTCCAGCATGCCCCGGTAGAACTCGGCGGTCGCCATGTTGGCGGGCAGCAGCAGCACCCGGTGGCGGATCCGCTCGGTGGCCCCGCCTTCGAGCAGCTCCCAGCCGTCGACCTCGCGACGCTCCATGCCCCAACCATGCCAGGTCCGCCGGGCGGCGGTGTCACCCCGGGCGCAGTCCGGCCAGGCGCTCCACCGCCTCGGCCAGCACGTCGGACCGCTTGCAGAAGGCGAAGCGCACGAGGTGGCGCCCCCGCGCCGGATCGGCGTAGAAGACGGCGTTCGGCACCGCCACCACCCCGCAGCGCTCGGGCAGGGAGCGGCACAGCGCCACCCCGTCCTCGACGCCGAGCGGACGCACGTCGACGGTCACGAAGTACGTCCCGGCGGGCCGGTACACGTCGAAGCCGGCGGCGGCCAACCCGGCGCACAGCAGGTCGCGCTTGGCCGCGAGCTCGGCCCGGAGCCCGTCGTAGTAGTCGTCGCCCAGCTCGAGACCCACGACGACGGCGTGCTGGAACGGCGCCGCGTTGACGTAGGTGAGGAACTGCTTGGCGGTCCGCACGGCGCTCACCAGCGGGGCGGGACCCACGGCCCACCCCACCTTCCACCCGGTGAACGAGAACGTCTTGCCAGCGGAGGAGATCGTGAGGGTCCGCTCGGCCATCCCCGGGTAGGCGGCCAGCGGCCGGTGCTCGCCCTCGTAGACGAGGTGCTCATAGACCTCGTCGGTGACGGCCACGAGGTCGTGCTCGACGCAGAGCCGGGCGATGGCCGCCAGCTCGGCGTCGGTGAGGATCATGCCCGTCGGGTTGTGCGGCGAGTTGACCAGCACGACCCGGGTGCGGGGCGTGATGGCGGCCGCCAGGGCGTCGAGGTCCACCCGGTAGCCCGGCGGCAGCAACGTCACCGGCCGGAGGCGAGCACCGGCCATGGCAGCACAGGCCGTGTACGAGTCGTAGGTGGGCTCGAACGCCACGACCTCGTCGCCCACCTCGCACAGCGCCAGCAGGGCGGCGGCCACCGCCTCGGTGGCGCCGGCGGTGACGAGCACCTCGGCGTCGGGGTCGACGTCTAGCCCCCAGAAGCGCTTCTGGTGGCGGGCGATCGCCGCCCGCAGCTCGGGGATGCCGGGCCCGGGCGGGTACTGGTTGTGTCCCGCCCGGATGGCGGCCACGGCGGCGTCGGCCACCGCCGCCGGCCCGTCGGTGTCCGGGAACCCCTGCCCGAGGTTGATGGCTCCGGTGCGCACGGCCAGCGCGGACATCTCGGCGAAGATCGTGGTGCCGAAGCCCTGGAGCCGTGCTGCCAGGTAGGGCTGTCGTGCGGTCATCGCCCCAGGCTGACACGCCCGGCGCCACCTGGCCCGCCCACGCTCGACGTACAGTTAAGTCGAGGTTCTGCGCGGTCCGGATTCGTTCTACGCGGTCCGGATGCGATCAAGCGGGCCGGATGCGGTCAAGCGGGCCGGCCGCGTCAGGCGGGCTGGTCGGCCTGGGCCTGGTCGAAGTCGCCGGCCACCCGCCGGATCTCACGCATGATGCGGACCAGCTCGGCCACGTCGCTGTCGGGCACGGGCATCTGCGAGAACGCCTGCTCGTTGAGGTCGAGGGTGGCCCGCTCGACCACCGCCCGCCCGGTCGGGGTGATCTCGGCGAGCACCGCTCGTCCGTCGGTCGGATGCGGTACCCGCACGACGAAGCCCTGGCGCTCGAGGCGGTCGATCGCACTGGTCACGCTGGCGGGGTGGACCTGGAGCCGCGAGCCGATCTTGCCGAGCGGGAGCGACCCCTCGCGGGTGAAGGCGAGCAACCGAAGCACCTCGAACCGGGCGAAGGTCAGCTCGTGCGGGCGCAGCACGGCGTCGACGATGCCCATGTAGAGCTGCTGGACCCGCATGATCGACGTGACCACCGCCATGCCGTCCGCCGCGTCGCCCCAGCCGTGGATGCGCCACTGGCGCTCGGCCTCGGCGACCGGGTCGAAACGCAGGCGGGTCCGGAACGGCATCGTCACAGCCTACGACCGGACTGCTGACACGATCCAGCCGCACAGCTATCCATACCGACGTGGGGGTCAATCCCCGGTGGCCGGTGCCGGGCCTCTCCCCTGCACGGGAGCATCACGCCGGCCACGCGACGGGGACACGTCCGGCCTCGTCCGGGTGCTGCTCCAGCCAGCGCCGGGCGAACGGGCAGAGGGGCACCACCGTGAGCCCGTCCGCGGCGGCGTAGTCGAGGGCGGCGCTCACCAGCTCGCCGCCGACACCCTTACCCTCCAGCGCCGCGGGCACGCCGGTGTGGACCAGCACCAGGCGGCCGCCATGCAGCCGGTAGACGAGCTCGGCGACGTGGCCGTCCTCGGTGTGGGAGAAGCGGCTGGCGGTCTCTTCGTGGATGACCGTCACTGCTGGTAGTGCTCGACGGTGTCGGCGCTGCGCACCTGGGCGGCCTCGGCGTCGTCGCCGTACTGGCGGCGGGCGCGGCGCTGGCGGAGCAAGTCCCAGCACTGGTCGAGGGTCTCCTCGAGGTCGCGGAGGCGCTCGTCGTCGGGCGGGCCCCCGCCGCCGCGCAGCGAGTGCTCCTCCTCCATCAGGGCGTTGATGCGGTCGAGGATCTGCTTGTCGTCCATCGGACCTCCGAGGGTCGGGCACGTGTCAGGCGTTCTACCGGATCGCGGGCCCGGCTACTCCCCCGCCGCGCGGTGGCCGGCGTCGGAGCGATCCCGCAGGGCGTCGCGCACGTGCTCGGTGAAGGTGAGCTGGCCGGCCGGCGTGAGGTGCACGCCGTCCGCATCGACCATTCCCGGGGTGGCGTCGAGCCAGTCGTCGTAGGACAGCACCTCGAGGTTCGGCCATCGTGTCGTGGCCCGGCGCAGGGCCTCGTTGATTGCCCCGGGGTCGGCGGGCTCGGGTGCCTCGGACCGCACGTCGAGCCACAGCACGACGTCGAGCTCGCGGAGCGGCGCCATGATGTCGTCGATGGCGGCGTCGAGGGAGCGGCACCCGTCGCAGCCGTTGGTCCCCAGCTCGATGACGCCGACCTTGTAGTCGGTGGTGGCGGTGGCCACCTTCAGGTAGTCGGGCCAGTTCACGTCCGCGTAGCCGCCGCCGCGGATGCCGGCGCCGGGCTGGGCCTCGATGTGCGCCTTCCACCCGTCGTCACGCAGGGCGTTGTGCAGCTCGTCGGCGGCGGAGAAGAGCAGCGAGTCGCCGATGAGCAGCACGGGCCCGGGCGTCTCGACGTCGTCGCGCCCGAACACCGCGGCGACTACGACGGCGATGAGCACCAGCACGGCGATCGTGCCCAGCGACGAACCCTCGGAGCTCTTGGCCACGGTGCACCCCTCCGATTCCGTCGGGCGGCGTGTCGCGAGGACTCTTCCCCGCGGTAGGAGGCCTACCCCAAGCATCGCAGTCGCTATCGCCCTCGTGGCGGAGCCCCAGCGTCCCGCCCATAGCGACTGACTGGGCAGGGTGGCACGCGATGGGTTTGAATGTGCAGCACCCTCCCCGGCCGCCGATGCGGCCCGGTCGCCAGGGAACCGCCGCTCGAGGGGAACGATGCTGGACGTCCGCACCCGGCGCGCTCGACGCTGGATCGCCGCCATCGCCGCCGTCTCGTTCGTGGCCGCGCCCTCCGCCGCCGAGGCGGCGAGCGCCGAGGTCGCCCAGGAGGACCCGACCGAGAACGGTCGCACCTCGTCGGACCGAGCTCTCGCGGAGGTCGGCGGCGTCTCGCCGACCGACGACACCGCCGTGGTCGCCGAGGCGATCGAGTCGATGAACGTGAACGTGAGCGAGCAGTTGGACCAGCTCGACGCCGCGCAGGCGAAGGTCGACGAGACGACGGCCGCGCTGGCCACGGCCGACTCGGCGGTGGCGAACACCGAGCTGCTCATCGAGGAGCTGGTGGATCGCAGCGACGCCGTCGTCATCGAGGCGTTCATCAACCCGCCGGCCGAGAACGCGTTGGATGTCATGCAGTCCGACTCGGTCGGCGACGCCACCATCAAGCAGGCGCTGCTCGACATGCAGGCCGACGAGTCCGCGGCGGTGCTCGAGCAGCTCGGCGAGCAGCGGGCGGTGCTCGAGGAGCAGAAGGCCACGCAGGACGAGGCGCTCGCCGCCACCACCGCCGCCAAGCAGGAGGCAGACACCGCGCTGGTCGACCTGCGGTCCGCGGTCAGCCAGCGGACCCTGTTCGTCGCCGAGGTTCGGATGCAGCTGGCATCCGAGGCCGCCGCGGCCATCGACCCGGACGTCGCCGCGCAGGTGGCGGCCCGCCGGGCCGAGCTCACGGCCCTGCTCGACGACATGGCCGCCGAGCGCGAGGCCGCCCGCCTCGCCGCCGAGGCGGCCGAGGCCGAGCGCCGGGCCATCGCCGAAGGCCGGTTCCTGTGTCCTGTGCGGGGCGAGGTGTACTTCACCGACACGTGGGGGGCGGCCCGCTCGGGCGGCCGCACGCATCAGGGGACCGACATGATGGCCGACACCGGAACGCCCACCGTGGCGCCGGTCAGCGGCCGTGTCGTCCACAAGCAGAGCAGCCTCGGCGGCTTGACCTGGTACGTCTACGGCGACGACGGCAACACCTACTACGGCGCCCACCTCTCGCAGTACGCGAGCACGGGCGTCGAGCACGTCGACGGCGGCACGGTCATCGGCTACGTCGGCACCAGCGGCAACGCCGCCGCCGACGCCCCCCACCTGCACTTCGAGTTCAAGCCCGGGGGCGGGGCGTCGGTGAACCCCTACAGCCGCCTCGCCCAGGCCTGCCCCGGCAGCGCCCGCTGACCCCGGCGGGAGGCCCGCACCGGCGGCCACGGTCAGTCGGGGGCAGCGCGCAGCCGGACGGCCAGCAGCGCCGTGTAAGTCGTGGCTGTCGTCGGTCAGCAGCGTGATGAGCCCCGGGCCAGCGCGATCGTGCGGTCGGTAACTTCTCCGGCCCTGCGCCGGTGTCCCCCCGCGACGCTCCGCCCCCGCCCCGGCCGGCGCTCCACCAGCACCCGTTCGTGCTGGCGAGCGTTCCCGCGACCTGGAAGGGTGCGATCGTGCCTGCGCCGCCGGCTGGACGCGGGCCGGAGGAGGGACCCGTGGCGAACTTCGGCGACTACCAGACCGGCATCTACGCGGAGGGCATGTTCGGCGGCAAGGTCCCCGACGTGCCGACCGGCCTGGCGGGGCTGGAGAGCCGGGCCAGCGAGGTGCTGTCGCCCGAAGCGGCCGGCTACATCCTGCCGAGCGCCGGCAGCGGGGCCACGGCCCGGGCGAACCGTGAGGCGTTCGACCGGTGGCGCATCGTCCCCCGCATGCTGCGGGGCTCGCCCCAGCGGGACCTGTCCTGCACGGTGCTGGGCACCGCCCTGCCCGCCCCGGTGATGCTCGCCCCGATCGGCGTGCAGACGCTCGCCCACCCGGAGGGCGAGCTGGCCACCGCCCGCGCGGCGGCGGCCGTCGGCCTGCCGTACGTGCACTCGACGGCCGCGGCGCACTCCATCGAGCAGGCGGCCGAGGCCAACGGCGAGGGTCCCCGCTGGTACCAGCTCTACTGGCCGAACGAGCCCGAGATGTGCGCCAGCTTCCTCCGGCGGGCCGCGGCCGCCGGCTACACGGGCCTCGTCGTCACGCTCGACACCACCACGCTCGGGTGGCGCCCCGCCGACCTCGACCGCGGCTTCCTGCCGTTCCTGCGGGGGGAGGGCATCGCCACGTTCCTCACCGACCCGGTGTTCCAGGCCGGCCTCGACAAACCGGTCGAGGAGGACATGGGCGCCGCGGTCATGCGTTGGGCGTCGGTGTTCCCGAACCCGGGCCTGAGCTGGGATCAGTTGCCGTTCCTGCGCGAGCACTGGGACGGCCCGATCGTGCTCAAGGGCATTCTGTCGGTCGACGACGCCCGCCTCGCCGCCGAGCACGGCGTCGACGGCGTGCTCGTCTCCAACCACGGCGGCCGGCAGGTCGACGGGGCGATCGGGGCTCTCGATGCCCTCGGCCCGATCGCGGCCGCGGTCGGCTCGGACATGACCGTCCTGTTCGACTCGGGCATCCGCACCGGGGCGGACATCGTGAAGGCCCTGGCGCTCGGGGCCGACGCCGTGCTCGTCGGCCGTCCCTACCTTTTCGGTCTGGCGCTGGCCGGCCAGGCCGGCGTCGAGCACGTGCTGCGCTGCCTGCTCGCCGAGCTCGACCTCACGCTGCACCACTCGGGCTACGCCAGCCAGCGAGACCTCACGCCGGCCTCGCTGACCGCCGCGCCGGGCGTGCCCGGCTAGCCGGTGGTCCGTCACGTTCTGACCCACGAAGATGGACTAGGCCTCGAACGATTTCGCCGGCACGGGGGCCCTCCCGCGACGACTTCTGGCGGGGCTAGTCGGCCGGGCTGTCGGCCGGGGCGTCGGGGTCGGTCGGGAGCCCGAAGGTCTCGAAGAGGCTGGGGTCGAGGAAGGCGTGGATCGCGACGATGCGATCGCCGGACGCCTCGAGCAGGTGGATGGCGAACGGTTGGAGCGCCCCGTCCGATCCCGTCGGCTTGTAGATGGCCACCGCAGGCCCGCCGTTGGCGGAGACGGGGACGAACCGATCGTGGCGGCAGTCCTCTGTGGCGAGCAGCCACCGGCGGATGTCGTCCCGGCCCTGCAGCCACAGCTCGAAGGGCGGCATGGCGAGCGTCGCGTCCTCGCGCAACAGGGCGACGAGCGCGTCGACGTCGAAGCGCTCGAAGGCCTCGACGTAGCGGGCCACCAGCTCCTGGTCGGTGTCGGTCGCATCGGTCGACCGGGCGCGGGATAGGCCGCGGTTCGCCGCAGCGAGGGTGGCGCGGGCCCGGCGAAGCGTGCTGTTGACGGCCGCGGCGCTCGTCTCGAGCAGCTCGGCCACCTCGATGGCCGGACGAGCTCCAGCTAGCTGTTCAGGCTCGCGGCCTCGAGCTGGTCGGCGAACCGCTCGACGGCTGCGGCCCGGCGGGTGGGGACGTGCTCGGTGGGCACCTCGGACGGGCTGTAGCCCTTCAGCACCTGGCGCGCGATCGTGACCTTGTGCACCTCGTCGGGGCCGTCGTAGATCCGGGCGGCCCGGGCGTGGCGGTACATCGACTCGAGCGGCAGGTCGGTCGTGTAGCCGAGGCTGCCGTGGACCTGGATCGCCCGGTCGATCACCTCGTAGAGCACCTTGGCGCCCCACCACTTGATCATGGCGATCTCGACCCGGGAGCGGCTGGCGCCGACCTGGTCCATCTTCCAGGCGGCGTGCAGGGTGAGCAGGCGGGCGGCCTGCATCTCGGTGGCCGAGGTGGCGATCCAGTCCTGCACCATCTGCTTGTCGGCCAGCGTCGAGCCGTGCGTGTAGCGCGACAGGGCCCGCTCGCAGAGCATGTCGAAGGCCCGCCGGCCCTGGCCCAGCCACCGCATGGCGTGGTGGATGCGGCCCGGCCCCAGGCGCTTCTGGGCGAGCGTGAAGCCCTGGCCGATGCCGGCCTCGCCGCCAACCACGTGGTCGAACGGGACCCGCACGCTACGGTACACGATCTCGGCGTGGCCGCCCGGCTGGCCGGTGACGTGGTGAGGCTCGCCCATCGTGGCCACGTCCCGCAGGATGTCCACGCCGGGCGTGCCGACCGGCACGATGAACATGGAGCTGCCCTGGTAGGGGTGCACGTCGGGGTTCGTGACGGCCATGACGACGAGGAAGTCGGCCACCGAGCCGTTGGAGGTGAACCACTTGTGGCCGTCGATCACCCACTCGTCGCCGTCGCGCACGGCCCGGGTCGAGATCAGCGTGGGGTCGGCGCCGGCGCCCGGCTCGGTCATCGAGAACGCCGAGCGCAGCTCGCCGGCGAGAAGGGGGCGCATCCAGCGCTCCTTCTGCTCGTCGGTGCCGCCCTCGGCCAGCAGCTCGCTGTTGCCCGAGTCGGGGGCGTTGTTGCCGAAGACCGACGGGGCGTAGATGCAGCGGCCGAGGATCTCGTGCATCAGGCCCAGCTTCACCTGGCCGAACCCGCCGCCGCCCAGTTCGGGCGGCAGGTGGGCGGCCCACAGGCCCTGGTCCTTGACCTGCTGCTTGAGCGGAGCGGTCAGGCGTGCCAGCTCGGCTGCGTCGAGGTCCAGGGTCTCGAGTGGCTCGATCTCGGTGCGGACGAAGCCGCGCATCCACTCGAGCTTCTCCTCGAACTCGGGCTCGGTCGAGAAGTCCCAGGCCATGCATCCCCCTCCGGTTCGGGTGCTGCGGGCGGCGACGGCCCCGCCCGATGCGAGCCTGGCCGATCACGCGGCGGTCTGCCAGGCCTGTGTGAAGCTCGCGCCATGGATCTCGACCTTGACGGCAGGGTGGTGGCGATCACCGGGGGGACGGACGGCCTCGGCCTGGCGCTCGCCGAGCGGCTGGTGGCCGAGGGCGCACGGGTCGCCGTGTGCGGGCGCGACGAGGGCCGCGTCGAGGCGGTCCGGGCGGCGCCGTGGGCGGCGGGGAGGACCGACCGCGTGCTGGCGATCTCGGCCGACGTGACGCGCCCCGACGACCTGGAGCGCTTCGCCGACGCCGTGCGCTCGGCGTGGGGCCGGGTCGACGGCCTGGTGAACAACGCGGGGGCGGCCCGGGCTGCGGCGTTCGGGGACGCGTCCGACGCCGACTGGCAGGCCGACATCGACCTCAAGCTGCTGGCCGCCGTGCGGCTGACTCGGGCGCTCCTCCCGGACCTGCGGGCCTCGGGTGCGCCCGCCGGACCCCCGGGCCCCGGCGCGACGGCGGGCGCCGGTGCGTCCGTCCTCAACGTGCTGAGCGTGACGGCGAAGGCACCGCCGGCCCGCTCGGTCCCGACCTCGGTGACGCGGGCGGCGGGCCTGGCGCTCACGAAGGCGCTCGCCTCCGAGGTCGGCGGCGACGGCGTGCGGGTCAACGCCGTGTGCGTCGGGCTGGTCGAGAGCGGCCAGTGGCGCCGCCGGGCGGAGGCCCGGGGCGTGCCGCTCGCCACGATGCTCGACGAGCTCGCGGGCTCGGCAGACGTGCCGCTCGGCCGCGTGGGCCGGGCCCAGGAGTTCGCCGACCTCGCCGCGTACCTCCTGTCCCCTCGCTCGTCGTACGTCACCGGCACGGCGATCAATCTCGACGGCGGCATGAGCCCGGTGCCCTGACGCAGCGTCAGGCCGAGCGGTAAGCTGACGGTGCGTCAGAACCGGGCGGGCCCGCCACCGCCGCCCGGCCCGGCGTCGAGCGTTCGGGGGGGACACATGACCGCAGCCGACCTGGTCGTCCGAGGGGGCACCGTCGTCGACGGGACCGGGACGCCGGCCCGTACGGCCGACGTTGCCATCACCGGCGGCGTCGTCACCGAAGTGGGCCGGGTCGACGGCCGGGGACGCCGGGAGGTCGACGCGGACGGTGCGCTCGTGACGCCGGGCTTCGTCGACATCCACACGCACTACGACGGCCAGGCGACGTGGGACGAGCGGCTCACCCCGTCGTGCTGGCACGGCGTGACCACCGTCGTCATGGGCAACTGCGGCGTAGGGTTCGCGCCGGTGGCGCCCGACCGCCACGAGTGGCTGATCGGGCTGATGGAGGGCGTGGAGGACATCCCCGGGGCGGCGCTCTCCGCCGGCATCGAGTGGGGCTGGGAGAGCTTCGGCGAGTTCCTCGACGCGCTCGACGCCCGCCGCTACGTGATGGACCTCGGCACACAGGTGCCCCACGGGGCCGTGCGGGGCTACATCATGGGCGAGCGGGGCGCCCGCAACGAGCCGGCCATGCCCGAGGACGTCGAGGCCATGGCTGCGGTCGTGCGTGCCGGGGTCGTGGCCGGCGCCCTCGGCTTCTCCACGAGCCGCACGCTGGCGCACCGGGCCATCGACGGCGAGCCCGTGCCCGGCACGTTCGCCGCCGAGGACGAGCTGTTCGGCATCGGCCGGGTGCTGGGCGAGCTGGGCACCGGCGTGTTCGAGCTGGCGCCGGCCGGGGCGCTGGGCGAGGACCTCGCAGCGCCGGAGCGCGAGATGGACTGGATGCGCCGGCTGGCCGCCGCCATCGGCCGACCGGTGACGTTCGCGCTGAGCCAGAACAACGCCGACCCCGTGGCGTGGCGGCGCCTCCTCGACCTGGCGGCCGCCGCGCACGCCGAGTCCGTGCCCGTGCGGCCGCAGGTGCACGGGCGGACGGTGTCGCTGCTGCTGGGCCTCCAGACGTTCCACCCGCTGGCGTTCACCGCGGCGTGGGGCGCGGCGGGGCTCGGCCTGCTGCCGTGGCGGGACCAGGTCGCCCGGCTCCGGGGCGAGCCCGACCTGCGGGCCCGGATCGTGGCCGACGCCGCCGGCCTGGCCGACGACCCGATCGTCAGCGGCTTCATGCACCCGGACAGGATCTTCCTGCTCGGCGACCCGCCGGTCTACGAGCCCGGGGTCGAGCGCAGCGTGACCGCGATGGCCGCCGTCGGGGGCGTCGACGTGTGGGCGCTGCTGCTGGACCTGCTGCTCGGCGACGACGGCCGGGAGCTGCTCAACGCGCCGGTCCTCAACTACACGGAGGGCAACCTCGACGCGGTGGGCGAGATGCTGCGCCACCCGACCTCCGCGTTCGGCCTGGGCGACGGCGGGGCGCACGCCGGCCAGACGTGCGACGCGTCGACCACCACGTTCCTGCTCACCCACTGGGCGCGGGACCGGGGGCACGGCCGCCTGTCCGTCGAGGAGGCCGTCCACAAGATGACGCAGGCCACGGCATGCCTGTACGGGCTCGGCGACCGGGGTGTGCTGGCGCCCGGGTACGTCGGCGACGCGAACGTGATCGACCACGCGGCGCTGCAGCTGCGGCGGCCCGAGCTCGTGGCGGACCTGCCCGGCGGCGCCGGCCGGCTCGTGCAGCGGGCCGACGGCTACGCGGCGACGATCAAGTCGGGGGAGCTCACCTTCGAGGGCGGGCACGACACGGGCGCCCGCCCGGGCACGCTCCTGCGAGGCGCACGGTGAGCGACGGGCCCAGGCCCGCGTCGCCGCAGGAGACGGCGGCGGCGTTCTGGGCGGCGCTCTACGCCCGCGACTGGCCACGGATCCGCTCGTTCTTCGGGCCGGAGTCGATCTACTACGACGTCCCCACCGGACCGTCGACCGCTGGCGTCGGCCCGGCGAGCATCGAGGCGCGGTTGCGGCTCGGCCTCGAGGGCCTCGCGGGCTACGAGCACCGGCCCGGCGTCGTCGCCACCGCTCCCGGCGGCGTGGTCGTCACCGAGCACACCGAGGTATGGACGTGGGAGACCGGCGAGACGGTCGCCCTGCCGTTCGTCTCGGTGCAGCGCATCGAGCACGGCGTCATCGCGCTCTGGAAGGACTACTGGGACCTGCAGACGCTCATGACCGCCGCCCCGCCGGCCTGGCACCGGCGCCTCGACACGGCGGATCTCAGTTGGGTCGTCGACGCCACCGGCCACGCCTGACCAGCGAGGCCCGCGGGCCGGATGCCCCGCTCAGCCGGCTCGGCGGCGTGAGCGGTCCCGCGGGGACAGGGCCACGCGCACCGCCTCGGGCTCCGGCTCGACGACCGCGGGCCGGCCGGTGTCGTCGTGCCCGAGGAACCGGTGGTGCAGTAGCACGGCGAGGACCGCGTGCTGGGTGGCGTTCGCCGGGACGGTCCCATCGGGCAGGACATCCCCGCGCTCGCGGACGAACCGGGCGGCGGCCCGCACGGCCTCGTGCTCCACCCGGTCGGCCTCGGTCGGGTGGTCGAAGTGCCAGCGCCGTACCCGGCGGGCGATCGCTGGCTGGTCCGCGTCGTCGACCTCGACCCCGGAGGCCGGAAAGACCCGGCAGTCGTAGGTGCGGCAGGTCTTCGGGCGATGCTCGTAGATCGAGCACGCCCCGTCGACCAGCATGGGGCAGCGGCCGTCCTCGTCATAACCGAGCAGGACGTTCCCCCTCGGCAACCGCGGGGCCGGGAACTGCAGCTCGGCCGGGATGTGCGCGAGCGTCTCGGTCTCGTCGGGAGCGATGTGGACGAACTGGGACGAGGTGCAGCAGGCCGTGCAGCCATCGCAGGGCACGTCGGACCCGGCCTCGCCGCGCAGGGCGCGCTGCATCCCCACTAGCCAGGTCGAAAACGCGCCGGCCGCCAGTGCGTTGTCCTGGGTCACCTCTCCGTCGTCCGTCGGTCGCCCCACGACGACCGAGGGTAGGCCCACGCGGCGCCACCCCGGCCTGTCGAGGACGGACGGTCGAACGCCGAACGGGGGCCGCTACGCGCTGCGGATGTCGCGGCGGCCGATGGCGACCGTGCCGACGGCGACGAGCGCGACGAAGAACGCTATGAGCGGCAGGAGCCACAGGCCGGAGATCCCGTCGCTCATCGGTTGGGTGCCGATCGCCCAGTACCACGGCGACAGCCGGCGGAACCCCTCGAGCGCATCGGAGAGCGGTAACAGGTAGCTGGCCACGTAACCGATGACGAGCACGGCCGCGGCGATCCCTGCCGCGAGCCCCCGCGACCCCCCGAGACCCGCGACGGCGTAGGCGACTGCGCCGTGGAAGGCGGCGAGCGCGCCGCAGGCGAACGTGACCGCGACGACGCGTCCCACGGTGATCCCGTCGAGCGAGAAGGGGCCGATGGAGACGGCGACGACCGCGGCGGTGAGCGCGCTCACGATCGTGACGACGGCGAGCGCCGAGACGAGCCGGGTCAGCCACACCGTCTCCCGCCGCACCGGCAGCGCGTGCAGGAGCTCGAGCCGGCCGGCGTCCTCGTCCCCCGCCGTGATCGCCGACGTGGACGCGATGGCGAGCCCGGACAGCAGCAGCGGCAGCATCAACGCGTACATCTGGGCGTCGAGGTAGCCGGCGGCGGTCGACATGTCCTGTACCCCGAACGCCTGCATCATGTCCTCGGAGGAGTCGACGAGGTCGGTGAGGGAATCCGTGCCCTCGAGGCTCGGCCAGAACGCGACGGACACGGCCGCCAGCGTGACGATGCCGACGGCCCACCAGAAGCCCGACCGGCGGAGGGCGTGGAGTCCCCGTCGCAGGAGCTCGGTCGTCGAGGCGCTCACCGGCTCCTGTCCTCCGCCCCGTCGTCCTTGTACAGCTCGAGGAACGCCTCTTCGAGGTCGGGCTCGGGCATCAGCACGTGCTCCAGCCGGTGGTGTCCGAGGACCTGCATCAATGGCGTGGGCGATCCCTCCACCACACCCTTGACCTGGCGACCTCGCACCTCCAGCTGGGCGACGCCGGGCACGGCGAGCAGCTCGGCCTCCGACGGGTCGTCGTCGAACCACGCGATGAACGGCTGGCGAGCTGCGCGCCGCAGCTCGTCGACCGCGCCCGTCGAGACCACCTGACCGCGGCGGATCACGATCACGTGGTCGGCGATGTGCTGCACCTCGCTGAGGATGTGGGACGAGAGGAAGATGCTGGTGCCCTCGTCACGTACCTCCCGGACGAGCGCCAGGAACTCCGCCTGCACGAGCGGATCGAGGCCCCCGGTGGGCTCGTCCAGGATGAGCAGCTCCGGGCGGGACATGAACGCGCCGACGACCCCGACCTTCCGGCGGTTGCCCGACGACAGTCCCTTCGTGTGGCGGCTGGGGTCGAGGTCGAACCGCTCGCACAGCTCGGCGAGGTAGCGCTCGTCGACGCCCCCGCCCCGCAAGCGGGCCCAGGACCGAAACGTCTCGTCGACCGTCAACCGGTCGTCGAGGCGAAGCTCGCCGGGGACGTAGCCGATGCGGCGCCGGAGCGCCTCGCCCCCGGCTCGCGGTTCCTCACCGAGGACGTCGATGCGACCGTCGTCGGGCCGTGCGAGGTCGAGCAGGAGACGGATGGTCGTCGACTTGCCGGCGCCGTTCGGACCCAGGTACCCGACGATCTGCCCCGCAGGCACCTCCAGGTCGAGGTGGTCGAGGGCGACGACCGGTCCGAACCGCTTCACGACCCCCTCGCACCGGATCGCCACGTCCTCCACCGGAGCAGTCTCTCGCGTCGGGACTGCCAAGTCGGGGACGATCGAGTGACGTAGCGAGTGTCCGCGTGCGACGTTGGGCTCATGTTCGACATCGACCACTTCCTCGACGACTGCCAGGCCGCCCGAGCCGAGACCGAACCGCACCGAGCGATGCGAGAGGTGATGGCCCGTGCCCTCGACCGCCCCGGCGAGGTGGCCGCCACCCTGCGGCCGACCGAAGGCGGCATCACGATCCTTCACAACGCTGCCGACCTCACCGTGCTGCACATCGTGTGGGCCCCGCGGATGCGCCTCTACCCGCACGATCACCGCATGTGGGCCACGATCGGGATCTACACGGGACTCGAGGACAACAGCTTCTACCGTCGCTCCGGACCCCGGCGGCGCACGCTCACCGGATCCGGCGGCAAGACCCTGGGGGTCGGCGAGGTTCTCGCCCTGGGTGACGACACCATCCACGCCGTCGCCAACCCGGAGGCCAAGCTCACCGGGGCGATCCACGTCTACGGCGGCGACTTCGTCAACGAGCCTCGCAGCCAGTGGGGACCCGGCCCGCTCGACGAGCGGCCCTACGACCTGGACGAAGCGCGCCGCCAGTTCGCCGAAGCCAACGAGGCCTGGCTGGGCGCCAGCCCGCCACCCACGTGAGCACGGTCGGCGAATCGCGCGGGGTCTCCGCGGCGCCGATGCTGGCTCCGGCGGCGGCGGCGCCGGCGAAGGCCGGAACGCCGATCACGGGACATCGTCGACGACGTGATCGCCACCAAGCCGTGACGTTCTCGTGGTTCCTCGCACGCCGAGTTGTGGCGAGTGCGCTGCACGAGGACGCGGCACGGCCAAACTGACTGGGACGGCTGGCGGCCCCGTCGAGCCTGCAGGCACCCGAGAGGCGGTATCCGGTGTACGAACGGTGGCGAGCCGCGGTTTCCTCCCGACTCCCCGGGCACGATGGTTGAGATACCGGGTGAGCGGCGTCGCGCCGTGCTCGTATCCATGGCGCTCGCCGCCGCGGTGGCGCTCCCCGGTGTGCGGGTGCTGGTGGAGCGAGAGGCCGGCGACGGGTTCCCCCTGTCGACGTACCCGATGTTCAACGAGGACCCGGGCCACGTGATCGAGCTGCCCACGGTCGTGGCAGTGACGACCGATGGTACGGAACGCCTGTCGCCGCCGTTGATCGCTGGAACAGACCAGGTCATTCAGGCGTGGGAGGCGATTCGCGCCGCTGTCGCCCGCGGACCGGATGCGACCGACGAGCTATGTGAAGAGGTCGCCGGGCGCGTCGACGGGCCGGCCTCGATCGCCGTCGTCATCGAGCGATATGACACTCTGGAGTGGGCGTCGGACCCGGGTGCGCAGCCGCAGGAACGACGCACGCTGGCTCGCTGTCGGGCGCACGGATGACGGCGGCTCTCGACCGGCTCGTTGCGCCTGCGCCGGCCGAACGGCTCGCCGTGCTCCGCATCCTGGTCGGCGTCTATGCCGTCGGCTGGTCGGTGGCGAGGCTCGGGGAGCACCTCGCGCACACCAGGCAGCCGGCGCATCGCTGGGAGCCGCCCGGGGTGTGGGCGCTGCGTGACGCCCCACCTCCCGACCTGATCCTGGTCGGCCTGGCCGTCGGCACCCCGGTGCTCGGGCTGCTGTTCGTCGCGGGTTGGCGGTTCCGCGCCGTCGCCCCCGCCTTCGCGGTCGCCGTCTTGGTGCTCGCCACGCTCGACAGCTCATGGGGGCAGGTCTTCCACACCGAGAACCTGATGGTGCTCCATGTGGGGATACTGGCGCTCGCTCCAGGCGCTGCTGACGCCTTGGCAGTCAACCGCCGGAGCGCGGCCCCACCGGAGGCCGACGGTGCTTACGGCTGGCCGGTCCGACTGTGCGCGCTCGTGGCGGTGATCACCTACGTCGTGGCCGGTCTGGCCAAGCTGCGTTACTCGGGCTTCGACTGGGCGGACGGCAGCGCCCTGCGCAATCTCGTGGCCTACGACAACCTCCGCAAGGAGCTGCTCGGTGACCGGTACTCCCCGCTCGGCACCGGCCTCGTGGGCCACGCCTGGGTGTTCCCTCCACTGGCGATCGCCACTCTCGCCGTCGAGCTCGGCGCCTGGGTGGCTCTTCTCGGTGGACGCCGGCGCACGGTGTGGGTCGTTGCCGCCTGGGTGTTCCACGTCGGCGTGCTCGCGCTGATGGCGATCTTGTTCGCCTACCAACTCAGCGGCGTCGCCTTCGCGCCGTTCTTCCGCCTCGAGCGGCTGGCAGACCGGTTCGAACCGAGGGCGCTCGATCGCCTTCGGCTCGTCAAGCGGGGTGGACGTAGGCGAGCATGATGCCCATGACGTCGTCGGCCGGGTGCGGGCTGTCGTAGATGCTGTGCAGCCTCACCGTCTGCCCCGCTTGGAGGACGGCCAGGGGATCACCCGAGCACGTCGACATGGACTCGACGTGGTGCAGGTCCGGCGCCAACGTGGCCACGGAGTTGCAGATCGACGTCTGCAGGGTCTCGTTGGCGGAGGATGTCCCAGTACCCCGATCCGAGCGGACAAACAGGGCTCGGCGGCGTGCCAGTGTGTGCGCGCGGCTCCACGCGGGGGCGCAGGTGGACCGGACGGACCCAAGGAGACGAGATGCGCATCATCATCAGTGACTTCATGAGCCTCGACGGCGTCGTGCAGGCTCCCGGTGGCCGCAACGAGGACACCGACGGCGGTTTCGAGAACGGCGGATGGTCCATGCCGTTCTTCGACGCGGACACCATGGGGCCGGCCATAGACGAGGTGATGCAGGACACCGAGGCGCTGATGTTCGGCCGTCGCACGTATCAGACGATGGCCGCCGCCTGGCCGGGCCGCGCCGGCGATCCGTTCGCCGACCGGATGAACGAGATCCCGAAGTACGTCGCCTCTCGAACGCTCACCGAGAACGACCTCGACTGGGCCAACTCCACGTTGCTCCCACCGGACGATGTCATCGGCGCGGTGCGGCAGCTTCGCGAGCGCGACGGCAGTGGCATCCAGGTCATGGGCAGCGCCGCCCTCGCCTCGCAGCTCATCAACAACGATCTCGTCGATGAGTACCGCCTGATGATCGAACCGATCGTGCTCGGCGGCGGCAAGCGCCTGTTCCCCGACGACGGCCGGGCACGCACGCTGCGGCTGGACTCGACCTCGACGTCGAAGACGGGAGTGCTGATCTGCACCTACCGACCCGCGGGCGATTGAGCCACGCCGACGCGGACGGGCACGCGGCTGGCGATCGCCGCGGTCGAGCCGCCCAGCGACCGGGGGAGGCGTCGGGCGGCTCAGCCGAGGAGGCCGGCGACGATGTTGACGCCGGCGGACACGATGACGATGCCGAAGATGTACGAGAAGATCGCGTGGACCAGGACGGCACGCCGCAGCCGGCGGTCGTGAAGGGCCGTGTCGGACACCTGGTAAGTCATGCCGATCGTGAAGGCGAGGTAGGCGAAGTCGCGGTAGTCGGGCTGCCCGGACGAGGGGTCGCCGAAGTCGATGCCGGCCCCCGCGACGTAGTAGAGGTGGGCGTAGCGCAGCGTGAAGACGACGTTGAGCACCGCCCACGAGATGACGACCGTGACGGCCGCCGTGGAGACGAGGAGCACACGTTCAGCTCCTCCCTCCTGCTGGGCCAGCCCGAGCGCGAAGCCGACGGCCACGAGGCTGGCGCCGCTGACCGCGAGGAGCAGCAGGCGGGCCGTATCACGGTTCAGGTCCTCGCGAACAGCGACGTGCGCGGTCCCGGCCCCGTCGGCTCGCATGATGATCGGCGCGACCGTGGAGAGGAAGATGAGCGCGGTCGCGTCCCACCCGCCCAGCACAGCCAGCTGCCACGTGACGACGGCCGCGAGCACGAGCCCCGTGGCCACCCCCACGGCGGCGGCGACGACCACACGCCGCAGGTCCGGTGCATGCCAGCCCAGCCAGCGGTGATACGCCGTCGGCGACGGGACCATCATCGGCTGAAGGTCTAGCGCCGCGACCGACGTGCCGTCGCCAACCCCCGGGGTCGTGTCGGCCCGTCCGGACGCCCGTCCGAGGTGCGCGACGTGGTGCCCTCACGTCTCCGACAGGTCGGCCATGTCCCCGTAGAGGGTCTCGCCTCTGCCGAGGCGCGTGGCGATCTGGACGACCTGTGGCAGCTCGCGCCGGGTCGGCGTGTGCGCGGCGAGGAAGCGGGCGACGCCGGCGAGGACCAGCGGGCCCTCCTCCGAACCGCTCGGCCAGGCGTGGAACTGCCGGACGCCGGCCTCGAGCACCTGGAACCAGTGGAACTCCGCGTCCTCGGCGAGCAGCGCCGCGCCCATGTCGGCGAGCAAGTGGCCGGGATCGCCGCCCCCCTGCAGGAACCCGTAGGCGATGGCGCCGGCTCGGTCGATCTGGCCCTGCACCTCCCAACATGACCGCAGGTCCGCGAGGTCGGCGGCTCCGGTCCGGGGGAGCTGTGACGCGGGCACGTTGAGGAACCGGTCGAGGTAGACGCGGAGGGCACCGTGGATCACGCCTCGCAACAGCTCGACCGACGGGTTGCGAGTCAGGGCCTGATGCAGGGCGTTCGCCGTCGTGAAGGCGTGGTGGACCGTGTCCCAGTCGCCGAAGTCGTTCTGCGGGTGGAACCGCACGATCCGCAGGGCCGCCGCGTAGGCGAGACCGCGGCCGAGCTGCTCCGGCGTCGCACCCGAGGTGATGGCGTCGCACAAGGATCCGACCACGTCATCGGGGTCGCCGGAGAGGATCCGCCAGCCGAGTCCACCGACGTCGTCGAATCTGCCCCGGTTCTGGCGGCCCTCGTCGAGCAGCGCGGGCAGACGCTCGACCGTCTGCCGGACGAGCCCGGCGAGATCATGGGGATGGCGCCAAGAGGCCGTCTCCTCCTGTCGGCGGGCCGCCGCCGTCTGGCGGACCAGCGTGGGGAGCACCTGGGGCGCGGCCGACGCCCCGACGTGGGAGAGCGACTCGAACGCCTTGTTCGTGAAGTCGAGCGTGTGCCCCCCGTCGATGAACACGTGGTCGGTGACCGCGGCGAACATCATCCGCTCGACCGTGTCCGAGGCGCTGTAGCCGGGCGCCGTGGCGAGCGCGGTGGCCAGCACCCGTTCGGCGGCATCACTGGACCGGGTGTCGATGAACCGCCGATACCAGCCGGCCAGGCGGTCGGCGGGGATGTCGGCGTCCCCCAGTCGGTCGATCGCGAACCGGGGCGGGCGGTTGCGGGTGTCACGAGAGACGAACGCGAGGCCGTGGACCAGCGCGAGCGGGCGGTCGTCCTCGTCGAGATCGGGCAACAGGTTCGCCATCGCCACCAGCACCGTGAGGCCCGCACCCCACCCCGCCTCCCGATAGGTCGTGCCGAAGTCGATGCCGATCCGCACCACCTCGTCCGCCTCCACACCGGCAGCGAGGAGACCGAGCACCGACTTGGCGATGACCAGGGTGAGCCCCTCCTCGAGCCCGTCCCGCAGGCGAGCTCGTAGGTGCTCGACCCTGTCGCCGTCCGGCCGGGACGCGACCATGACGTCCCCGTTCTCGATCGCCACATCGAAGGCGCGGGCGTCGTCGGCGAAGAGGTCGAGCGTGCAACCCGAGCTGAGGTCGAAACGGGCGTGATGCCAATGGCAGGTCACCAGCCCGTCCTCGACGGTGCCCCGGTGCAACGGGAACCCCATGTGTGGGCACCGATCATCGATCGCCCACGCCCGGCCGTCGTGCCAGAAGACCACCACGGGGACCGTGCCCACCTTCGTCCGCAGTCGGCCAGCGTCTCTCAACTCCGGCAGCGATCCGGCCCGGACCCGCATGGCACCACCGTAGGGCGGTGCGCCGATCGGCGCACCCGGCCGATGCGGGCTTCCGGGGAGCCACCGAGCGCAGTGCCCCTCGGTGGACCGCCGATGCAGACTGATGCCGTGCTCATCGCCACCAGCGGTCTCAATGCGGCACCGCTCCTCACCGAGACTCACACCACAGGGGACACACGATGTCGAGCAATGAGGTGAGCCACCCGATCTTCGCCCGCTTCTACGCGTGGATGAGCCCCCGGATGGAGAAGGCCGGCTTCGGTGAGCTCCGCGACCAGCTCCTCGCGGGGCTCAGCGGGCGCGTCATGGAAGTCGGCGCGGGCAACGGCATGAACTTCCCGCACTACCCGTCCGAGGTCACCCACGTCCTCGCGGTCGAACCCGAACCCCGCCTCCGAGAGCTCGCCGAGGCCCGAGCGACCGAGGCATCGGTGTCGATCGAGGTCGTCGACGGCACCGCCGACCGGCTTCCGGCCGACGACGCCAGCTTCGACGCCGCCATCGCGTCGCTCGTGCTGTGCTCGGTCCCCGACGTACCCGCCGCCCTCGCCGAGATCCGCCGAGTCCTGCGGCCCGGCGGGCAGCTGCGGTTCTTCGAACACGTCCGCGCCGACACCCCCGGTCTGGCCCGCGTCCAACGCGTCCTCGACGCCACGGTGTGGCCGACGCTCGGTGGTGGATGCCACGCCCACCGCGACACCCGCGCCGCCCTCGAAGCCGCCGGGTTCAGCATCGAGGAGATCGACCAGCTCCGCATCCCCCAGACCGGGCCGACCTCTCCCCACATCCTCGGCGTCGCCGCCAACGGGAACGCTGACCACCGGTGACCACCACCCCCGCGCCGAGCATGGGCCTCGTCCTTGACTGCGCCGACCCTCAACGCCTCGCCGAGTTTTGGGCACCGGCACTCAGCTACGTCAACCTCGGCATGATCGGGTCCTACGCCCTGCTCCTACCCGACGCCCGACCCGGTCCCAAGCTGCTGCTCCAACACGTCCCGGAGCCCAAGACCACCAAGAACCGCATGCACCTCGACATCGAAGCCCCCGACATCGAAGCCGAGGCAGCCCGGCTCGAAGCCCTCGGCGCCCAACGAGTCCGCGCCGACCACATCCACGAGCACGGCACCACCTGGATCCTCATGGCCGACCCCGAAGGCAACGAGTTCTGCGTCTGCGACAACGGCGCAACACCATGACCGCGATCAACACACCGAGGCACGCCACAGTCGTTGACCACCGGGCCCGGCAGCACTCCTAGCCGAGCGAGCTGTCCTCAGTGCTGGTGCGCTTCGTCGGCAACCGCGACGACGACCTGCTGCGGGACGGTCGGAACGTCTGAGCGGCCGGCACCGTGTCAGCCGAGACGGGCCAGCTCGCGCTCGAGGTGGCGCCGCTCGGCGGCGTTGCTGGTGAGGGCGATTGCCCGGCGGAGGGCGTCGGCGGCCTCGTCGTCTCGTCCGGCCCGCCGGAGCACCTCGGCCCGCGTGGCGTGGAACAGGTGGTAGTGCGGCAGGTCGATCTCGTCGAGGGCGTCGAGTGCCGCCGCCGGGCCACGGTGCTCCATCAAGGCGATCGCCCGGTTGAGCGCCACCACGGCGTTGGGCCGCAACCGCTGCAGGTGCTCGTAGAGGGCGACGATCTGAGCCCAGTCGGTTTGGGCCGCCGTCGTCGCATCGGCATGGACGGCGGCGATGGCGGCTTGGATCTGGTACGGCCCCGGCTGGTTGCGATCGAGACACGCTCGTACGAGTTCGTGGCCTTCGGCGATCAGCTCACGGTCCCACCGTGACCGGTCCTGGTCCGCGAGGCGTACGAGCTCGCCGCCGTCGCCGAGCCGGGCCGGCGCCCGGGCCTCGGTCAGCACCATCAGGGCCAGGAGCCCGACGGCCTCGGGCTCGTCGGGGAGCAGGGCGACCAGGGTACGTCCGATGCGTATCGCCTCGCCGGTGAGGGCCGGGCGGAGCAGATCGTCGCCCGCGGTCGCCGAGTGGCCCTCGGTGTAGATGAGGTAGATGGTGGCGAGGACGGGGCCCAGCCGCTCGTGGAGCTCGTCCGCCACGGGGATCCGGTAGGCCATGTGGGTGTCCCGGATCTTCCGCTTGGCCCGGCTCAGGCGTTGCCCCATGGTCGGTTCGGGCACCAGGAAGCCATGGGCGATCTCGGCCGTGGTCAGCCCGCCCAGGAGCCGCAGTGTCAACGCGACCTGGGCGTCGGTACCGAGTGCGGGATGGCAGCACAGGAAGATCAGCCGGAGCTGGTCGTCCGGCACCGTGTCGATGTCGCCCATCCCGGCCGGAGCATCGGCCGCGGGATCGTGCAACGTCATGGCTTCCCGCTCCCGGGCGTCACGCCTCGACTCGCGCCGGAGACGGTCGATCGCCCGGTTGCGCGCCGTGGTGGTGATCCAGCCGCCGGGGTTGGGCGGCACCCCGTCGACCGTCCACCGGCCAGCGGCGAGGGCGAACGCGTCGGCGACCGCGTCCTCGGCCTGATCGATGTCGCCCAGGACCCGCACGAGCGTGGCCGTGCACCGACCGACTTCTCGTCGGTAGATGGCGGCGAGCTCGTGCGGGGCGAGGCTCACGCAGGCGGGGCGCCGAGGAAGGGACGCACCTCGACCGGCCACATGCAGGCCTCGGAGCCCTTGCGGGCCCACTCGAGGGCCTCGTCGAGATCGGCGGCCTCGATCACGGTGAACCCACCGATCTGCTCCTTGGCCTCCGCATACGGACCGTCGGTCATCGACACCTCGCCGCCGGCCGCACGCACGACGGTCGCCGACGAGGCGTCCGTGAGGGCGCCGAAGAAGATCCAGACGCCGGCCGCCTTCATCTCGTCCTGGACTGCGGCGACCCGCGCCATGATGTCCTCGGCCTGCTCGGGCGAGGGTGGTTCCGCGCCTTCTTCCTGGAAGACCGACAGCAGGTACTGCGGCATCAGAGGTCGAGGCCGAGGGCGGCGACCGGGGTGGTGACCGTCATCTGCGGCGGTCGGGCGACCAGCGGGCCGAACGCCGACATGGCCGCCTGCATCGCCTCGCTCTGGCCGTGGTTCTGCATCGACTTCTCGTCGGCCATCAGGGCGAAGAACCAGAAGCTGTTCTCCTCGCCGCGGTGGTACGAGTAGATCTCGACCCCGGGCTCGTCGGTGGCCGCCTCGACCATCGCGGCGAGCACGGCCTCCATCTCCTGGGCTTTGCCGTCCTGGCACGTGAACGTGCCCATCATCGAAATCTTGCTCATGGTCGTTCCCCTTCGCGACCTGGGTCGCATCACCGAGTCGACCTCGTGCCGACATCGCTACTACGAACGGCCGTGCCGGTTTCGACACAGGCCCGTGTGATTTTCTTCGCTGAACTCTGGCCTCGGTGCACCCCAGGAGCGGGACCGTATCGGCGTGAACCGATCGGCACCGCCGCCGGCCCAGACCTTCCGAGCATGTCGACGGGGCGTGCGAGAAGGAGGGCGTATGAGAGTTCACAGGATCGTGGTGACCGGAGCCGCTGCGTTGGGCCTGGTTGTCGCGTCGCTGACGGCGACGAGCCCCGCAGGGGCGCAGGACGCCACCGTCACACGCGGCGAGTTCCATTCCTTCGCCGTCGGTACCGGCCTCGACATCGGGGGCCATGCCGAGATGGTCCGCTCAGCCGATGGCCGCACCCACGTGATGATCCACGTGTCCGGGCTCGAGCCGGGTGTCACCTACGCATCTCATGTCCACGCCGCGCCCTGCTCAGTGGGCGAGGCCGACGGCCACTACAAGCTCGATCCGGCCGGCGCGGCCACCCCGCCCAACGAGATCTGGCCGGGGCCCATCTCCGCCAATCAGGCGGGGTTGGCCAGTGGCCAGACGGTGGCCGAGTTCACCGCCGGACCGACGGCGGTTTCGGTGGTCGTGCACCGACCGGGCCCGGTGCCCAACAAGATCGCCTGCGCCGACCTGGCGTGACGGGGCGAGCAGGACCACCATGGTCCTGAACCGAACGGGCGGTGCGGTGGCACAGACGGGTATGGATCCAGGCGGCGCGGAGCGCACCGATGCCGAGCTCCTGGCCGCCGTCGCCCGGCAGGACCGAGGTGCCCTGCGCATGCTCTACGAGCGTCACGAGCCGTGGATCATGGCCCGGGTCGCCCGCCGTTGCGCCGATCGCCAGATGGCCGAGGAGGTCGTACAGGACACCTTCGTGGCCGTCTGGCGATCGGCCGATCGCTACGAGGGCCGGGGCGAAGTGGCGGCGTGGATGTGGGGCATCGCCATCCACGAGCTCCTCCACAGGCTGCGTCCCCGCAAGCCGCTGCTGGACCGGCTCCGGATGATTCGTTCCGACACCCTCGCCTCGGCGGAGGAGCAGGTTCTCCTGGGTGTTCAGCACGGAGAGCTCGGCACGGCCATGGGGGGCCTCTCGCCGGAGCTCGGGGCCGTCGTCCAAGCCACAGTTCTGGACGGCTTGACGACGAGGGAGGCGGCCAGGCTGCTGGGAATCCCGGCAGGCACGGTGAAGACACGGATGATGCGAGCCAAGGCCCAGATGAGGGAGGCGTTGGCATGACCGAGTGGCACGTTTCCGCCCCGCAGCTGGAGGCGTTCCGGACCGGAACGATCGGCAGGACGCACGCCGCCTCGGTGGAGGCGCACCTGGTCTCGTGCGCGGGCTGCCGCCAGGCGCTCGCCGCCGGCGCCGACGCCGGCGGACTCGAGCGCCAGGACCGGATGTGGGCGCGCATCGCCGACGCCGTCGACCGGCCGGGCCCACAGGCGCGCTTCGAGAGCGTGTGGGCTCGGGCCACCTTCGGTAGCCCGCCCCTCGCGGGCGCGGCCGTCGTCGCCCTTCTGTTGGCACTGGCCGTACCGTTGCTGGCCGATGCCATGTCGCCCCGGGCGGGGGTGACGGCGCTGCTGGCGTTCGCGCCACTGGCCCCTCTGTTGGGTGTCGTCGCCGCCTTCCGTCCGTCGTACGATCCGGCCGGCGAGATCACGCTGGCCACGCCGGTCGCCACCATGCGCCTGGTCCTGCTCCGCACGCTGGTGGTGGCGACCGCGTCGATCCCGATAGGTCTGCTGGTGGCAGTCCTGCTGCCGGTGCGGACCTCGCTGTTGGTCGGCTGGGTGCTGCCGGGGCTCGCCCTGTGCGCCGTGACCCTGGCCGTTGGCACCCGGGTCGAGGTCGGCCGGTTGGCCATTTCCCTGGCCCTGGGCTGGGGCGTCCTCGTGTCGATGCTGGCCCGCGACATGCACCGGGGCAGCACCACCGCCGCTCTGTCCGATTGGGTGGTCAACCAGCCCGCGACGCAGATCACATTCGCCCTCGTGGCGCTTGCGGCCGGGCTCGTACTCGCCGCCCGGCGCGACGACCCGGTCGCCTGGAGCGAACCATGAACCTCACCGTCTCGACGCACGCGCTCGCCAAGCACTTCGGCGGTACTCCCGCCGTGGACGGCGTCGACATGGCCGTCGTCGGAGGCGTGGTGGGCCTGCTCGGGCCCAACGGTGCCGGCAAGACCACGCTGCTCCGGATGCTGGCCACGGTCCTGGTGCCCGACAGAGGAGACACGCGACTGCTCGGCTTGGACCCGGCGCGGCCCGGTGACCGCCTCGGCATCCGCCGCCAGTTGGGCTACCTGCCCCAGGAGCCCGGTCTCTACCCGGGCTTCAGCGCGTTCGACCTCGTCGACTACGTCGCCGTGCTCAAGGAGATGAGCGATCGGAACGCGCGTCGCGACGAGGTGCGCCGCGTTCTCGACCTGGTCGGCCTCAGCGATGACATGCACCGTCGCATCCGCACGCTGTCGGGAGGCACGCGTCATCGGGTGGCCCTGGCCGCCTCGCTGCTCGGTTCTCCACGACTGTTGCTGATGGACGAGCCGGCCGCCGGCCTCGATCCGGAGCACCGTCTCCAGCTGCGCTCGATCCTGTCCGAGGCGGGCACTCGCGGGACCGTGATCGTTGCCACCCACCACACGGCCGAGGCGGCCGCGCTGTGCCAGCAGGTGATGGTGATGCTGGGCGGCCGGGTGTGCTTCACCGGGCCACCGGCAGGCCTGGCCGCCCTTGCCCAGGACAAGGTCTGGGTGGACGACACTCCTGTCTCCGTCGATCGTGCCGGTCGGGTCCAGTCGTGGGTCACGTCCGAGGGGCGGATCCGCAACATCGGCGAGCCTCCGGCCGGCGCCGACCTGGTCGAACCCAGCATCGACGACGGATACCTGCTCCTCACCAGCCGCCACGAAGCTTCCGGGCCTGCCGGCCGGTCCCGTGCCGGCGTGGGGCGTCGGCTCGGTCGGCGGCTGGCCTCGATCGGCGGGGGGCGATGACATGAGCGCCGTCGCCGCTCCCGTCGCATCAGCCCCCCTCGGAGCGACCGTCGAGCGGAGGTCCATACTGGCGCTGGCCGGCGTCGAAGCCCGGCGGAACCTGCGCAGCCCCCTGCTGCTGGTGGTGCTGGCCTTCAGCGCACTCAGCGTCCTGAGCATGAACTCGGCCGATTGGAGCGGCGGAACCTACGCGGACCTCCCGCTGTACTTCGTGCCCCTCGCGGGCGGCACGTTCTTCCTGGGCCTTCGCTCGGCCGGCCGAGACCACCGGGCTGACGTCCCGCCGTTGGCGGAGGACTGCGCCCTCGACGAGCCGGTGCGGATGGCCGGCCGGCTGCTGGGCCTGGCGGTCTTTCCCGCCATCGCCGCGGCCGGCGTGCTCGTGGTCGAGGTGGCCAGCCGGATCGAGGGCGGCTACTGGATCGGCGACGCCCCGTGGCGAACGGACACCGCCCTTCACACGCCGTTCGAGCTGCTCCAGCCCATCGCCCTGGTCGCCTTCGCCGGCGCGGCCGGGGTCGCGGCCGGGCGCCGGTTCAGGCACCGAACGCCGATCGCCGTCCTCGCCGGGGTCATGACCTTCCTGTCGTGGGGCGCGTATTGGGTCTTCCAGTGGCCGCCCATGTTCGTGGTGTCGTTCGTCCAGACCCAGCCGATCTCGCAGTGGGCCGGTCCGGCCTCGGCCGGCGCGTCCTCGTTCCCGGATCACTGGCTCGTCAGCTACGACGACTACGAGAGGTTCTGGGCCCGCCAGTACGTGGATCAGGCGCTCGCCGGCGGTCACGTCCTGTACCTGATCGGCCTCACCGTCTTGTGCGTCGGCTTCGCGCTACGCGTGCGGGGCGGGGGTGCGGCCACGCCGCCGGCCGTGCTGTGGCGGCGTCTGCGTTGGATCGGGTGGGCCTGCGTGGCGGGCGGCATCCTGATCCAGCTTTGGTCGACCGGCTTCGCCCTCACACCGGGCGGCACGGGCGAGGGGCAGATCCCGTGATGTCTCGCCTGACGGGTGTCGCCTGGGTGCGTCCCACCCTGCGGCTGATTCCCTGGTGGGGTCTGCTGCTTCCGGCGGGTCTGTCCGGCCTGGTCGGGCTCCTCGTTCGGTTGGCCGGTGGCGCGGTGCCCGACCAGGTCGGCGTGGCCGCTCTGGCGGCGATGGCCGCTGCCGCCCCTCAGGTCCTCGAGGACCCCGCTCGCGACCTTCTGTCGGCGATCCCCCAGAGCCGGCGGCGCCGGGTCGGCCACCGCCTGGTCCTGTTGCTCCCCGTCCTGCTCGTGGCCTGGGTGCTGCTGGCACCGCTCGTCGTGGACCCGCGGGAGTCGGCCGGGCTGTCGGTCGGGCCGCTGTTGGCTCTGGCCGCGATCGGCCTGTCGGCGGGGTGCTTGGCGGGTCGGGTCCTCCCGGGGCTGGCCGCGCCGCTCGGCACGGCCATACCGCTGGGCGTCGTCGCGATCCGGTTGGTCCTCGCAGACCGAGTGACCCGGTCCGACATCTTGGACGTGTGGATCGACTTCCCGTGGGCCACGACCGCGGTCGCCGGACTGGTCTGCGTGGTCAGCCTTCGCGAAGCGCGCCTGCCCGGGTTTCGGCCCGCGCGCGCAACGTAGCTTCCGCAGGCTCGCAGGCGGCGGCCGTCCGTTCAGTGGAGGGCGTGGACCAGCGCGTCGAAGATGCGGGCGTCACCGCTCACGGTGAGATCGTCCTGGCTGGTCGGGTTGCCCGCGGCGGCGTGGACGAGCAGGTCCATCCACGCCGAGAGCGGGCCGCTCACCGTGGCCGCCGGCTCGGGGTGGTCGGCCTCGGCTTCCAGGACACCTAGCGAGCCGTTCTGCACGCTGAGCAGGAACCCGTGGGCGCTGGCGGCGGGGTCTTCGACGACGCACCGGATCGAGATGCCGTCGAGATCGGCTCGGGTGCCGTCGAACATGTGCTGGAGCCCGCGAAGTGCGTTGTCGATGCTGGTGGGTCGCGACGTAGCCGCGCCGGTCGCTTGTGCAGTCGGCGCAGGGGTTGTAGTCGAGCGGATCGTCGTAGGTGTCGAGCTCGGCGTCGACGACGAGCGTGTCGAGGAGCACGAAGTTCCCGAACCGCGGGTGGATGACGTTGCGGTTGATGCCCATGTGGCCGAGGCCGGCCTCGACGGCGACGGTCTTGTGGGAGATCTCCCAGACGGCGCCGCTGCCCCACCGGCCTGCCTCCATGGGGAACCCGACCGAAGTCACCACCGCCCGTGCCCCGAGGCGGTGGAGGGCCCGCGCGATCTCGTGGGCGACCGTGGCGAGCCGTTCGCCGTCGTGGTGGAAGGCCGTGTTCGCGATCGAGCGGGGCGGCGACACGAGGTTGTCGCGGTTGGTGGCGATCACGAGCGAGATGAGCGTCCGCGCCCCGGGCAGCAGCCGCTCGGCGGTCTCGCGCTGGGTGCCGAGCGCAGCCCGGTCGACGTCCACGAACCCGACGTCGTCGGCGCCCAGCTCCCGGCACAACTCGCCGAGCCGTGCCGCACTCAGGCGGGGCGGCGCCGCCCGCGGCGGGCCTTCAGCGAGCCGCCGCTCGAGCGCACGGCGCGACGCCTCGGCCTCGGCGCTGCCCCGAAAGACCGCGCTCATCCGCGAGTTGACAGGCTGTCGCGGTCGTCGGCGTCATCGGCGAGCTGCCCCAGGTCACGCAACCCGAACGTGTCGGCGAGCCGGACGATGGCGTTGAAGAGACACGCGACCCAGACCGCCTCGAGCACCTGCGGGCCGGTCCAGCCGTGGGACCGCATCCGGTCCAGGTCGTCGTCGGTGATGCGATAGGCGTGCTGCGTGATGGTCGTCGCCAGCTCGGCCAGCGCCCGGACCTCGGTGGGGATCGCGGGGTCGTCGAGGGCACCGTTGAGCACGGCGTCGGCGTACGTGCTGTCGGTGCCGAGCAGGCGGAGCAGCGAGTCGTGGGCGGTCGTGCAGTACTGGCACGACGCCACCCGGGCCACTGTCAAGGCGATGACCTCCTTCGCCTCCCGGGGCAGATGGCCGCCGCCGAACATGCTGCGGTAGCCGGCGACGAAGGCGCCGAGCATGTCTGGGCGAGTGCTCACCAGCTTGAACACGTCGGGCACGAAACCGGCGAACAGGTCGCGCAGCTCGCCGTAGAGCTCTGCGACCTCACCGCTGGCGTCTGCCTCCCGCACGATCTCCACACGTCCTGTCCTGTGGGTCATCCTCAGAGAGTATCTAGGAGATAGTAATTGCCAACTACTAGACTCGCGGTCGTGAGCCGCAACGTTCGCACCTACGAGCATTTCTGCATGCTCGCCCGTGCCCTCGAGCAGGTCGGTGACCGCTGGACCCTTCTGGTCGTGCGGGACCTGCTCGCCGCACCCCGGCGCTTCACCGACCTGATGGCGCTGCTCGGTGGCATCACCCCCAAGACGCTCACCCAGCGCCTCCGCGAGCTGCAGGACGCCGGAATCGTCGAGGCCGACCGCCAGCCCGGTCGCCGGGAGGTCCGGTACCGGCTCACACCCGCCGGCGAAGACCTCGCCCCCGTGATCGAGTCGCTCTTCCTCTGGGGTCTGCGCCACGCAGGACGCCCACCGATCCCAGGCGAGGCGGTGCATGCCGAGCATCTGCTCTCGGCTCTGCGCATCGTGCTCGAGCAGGCGCCGACGCCCGGCCGCCCGCTCGTCTGGCATCTCGACTTCGTCGACGACGGTTCCTACACCCTCAGCTTCGGGGATGGCGGCTGGTCCGTGGTTCACGGTGTCGACCGGGACGCGACTCCCAGCGTCGTGATCACCACCGATACCGACGCATGGACACGGTTTCTGATGACACCACCCCACGAGCGTCCCGCCGATCCGCCCGGCATCGAGCTCGTCGGGTCGGCCCGCGAGATCGACCGCTTCCTCGGGCACCTCGCCCGGTTCCCCTACTCCGTGTCGATGGGTATGACCGACCCGTCCTGAGCGGCCGGGCGGGCGCTGCTCAGGGCTCAGGTCCGTTGGGCAACGGCTCAAGAGCGGGATCCTGTCAGGGATTTCCCGACGAACGGGCAGCACTGCTCTGACTGGCCCGTCAAGCTGGGGGACGGTGACCGCGTTCACCGCCGAGCACGGGACAGGGAGATCCGCCGTGAGCCACGACGCACGCAGCGCAGGGTCATTCGCGTTCCCGTCCGACACGCTGGCCTTCCTCGACGAGCTACGCCGCGACAACACGAAAGGTCGGGTTCGAGGCCAACCGCCCTCGCCCCGCTGCACCGCGGGCTCGTGACCCACGTGCAGGGACGTTGATCGATCGACCGGAGGTACAGCCTTGGAGATGCCCAAGCCCACCGATGAGGACAAGGACCTCTTCCGCTCGTTGGTGCCCGATGATCCCCGCGTCGAGGTCAAGCCGATGTTCGGCAACCTCGGCGCCTTCGTGAACGGCAACATGTTCATGGGCCTGTTCGGCGCGGACGTCGGCATCAAGCTCCCTGAAGCCGACCGAGAGGCCCTGCTCGGCGAAGAGGGCGCCGGGCCTTTCGGCCCTGAGGAGCGGCCGATGGGTGGCTACGTCGCGCTGCCGCCGGCGTGGCGCACGGCACCCGCCCGCGCCGAACCGTGGATCACCAGAGCGCTCGACCACGTCAGCGCGGCGCCCCCGAAAGCGACGAAGACGCCCAAGAACCGACGCTAGGACGCGACGGGCGATGGCGGCCGACGCGTCATGACCGGGCGGCGACGCGGGCATCGGGGCAGACGCCTGTGACGAGGTCATGCGGGCGGGCGACGAAGGTTCTGCTGGTCACCTCGGGGTCGCTGATGCGGTCGGCGCGGAACAGGCGCGGGGCGTGACGGTCGCTGTCCCAGGCGATCCAGAGGCCCCGGAGCGAGTACGGGGCGATCGTCGACTTGCCGGCGTCGTTCTGGCTCCAGTCTGATGCAGAAGCTCGGCCCGCAGCCCAGCAATGATCCGCCCGGCGGTGGTATATCTCGGGTGGGCCACGGAGGGGAGCGCACGATGGATGATGTCTCGGAGCGGTTCCTCGGAGCTCTTTCGGCCCTCGAGGATGTGGCCGGCGAGGTGACGCCCGACGAGGCGGCGGCGACGCTCAACGACGCTGCGCTGCAGGTCTTCTGGCGTGACTGGCCCGGGCTGGGCTCGTGGGCGGGAGCCTTGTGGCGACAGCTCAACGAGGATTTGGCGGGACCATCGTCGGCCGCGCACGAACCGGAGCTCGACGAGGTGGGTGGCGAGGGCGGCTGAGGGACGTCGGAACCGAGACGGAGCCCGCGTGTCGGGGGAGGTACTGGTGGTCGAGCTCGCCGAGATCATGACAGCTGACGTCTTCACCGTCGCACCGGAGAACCCGGTGGCGGACACGGCAAGATCCATGATGAAGGGTCGCTTTGGTTCGGCGGTCGTCATGCAGGGGCGAATGCTGGTCGGAATCTTCACCGAGCGAGATGTCTTGCGGGCGGCGGCCTCGGGCATTGATCTCACCGGCTCACCCGTGTCCCGGTGGATGACCCGCGACCCGGAGACCGCGGGTCCCGATGTCGATTCGGACCGGGCGGCCGAGATCATGCTGGGCCGCGGGTTTCGCCATCTGCCCGTGGTCGAGGGAAACGCTGTGGTCGGCATCGTGAGCCTCCGGGACCTGCTCAGCGTCCGCGTTCGCCGCCGCGGGTCGTAGCCGACCGCCGGAGAGGATGCCGACGAGCTCATCCTGCGACCGGCCGGGGTCGCGCGCGCCTGCCAGTGTCACTCCCCGCCACTGGGTGCGACGATGGGCCGGAACCGGCGGTTGTGCGCTCATGGATCGACGGAGCCGGTGCTGACCGCGAGCGTCATGTCGGAGACGGCCGTCCGGGCGCCACCCGCTCCCCCGGGTGCGACGATCCTGTCCATCGTCACGGCAGTCCAGCCCCGGCCACCGCGACCTCGACCGTCTCGATCGCGCCGGTCCGCTTCCTCATCGCCGCACCGCTGAACCCCTCGCCCGTGAGCAGGAACAGGGTCGTGCGATCGGAACCGCCCAGGGCGCAGGCGTAGCAACCGCGGCCGGTGTCGACCACGTCGGCGATCTCGCCACCCTCGCGCACCCGCACGCACGCGTTGCCGCTGGCGTCGGCCACCCACACCGCACCCTCGGCGTCGAGCGCGATCCCGTCCGGCGAGCGGCCCGGCAGGTCCGCATAGACCCGCCGGTTCGACAGCGTTCCGTCCTCGGCGATGTCGAACGCGGAGAGCCGGCTGCCTATCGTCTCGGCGACCACGAGCGTGCGCCCGTCGGGCGTCACTGCCGGCCCGTTCGGGAACAGGAGGGAGCGGTCGACGACCTGAGCCGATCCGTCCGGCCGTACGAGCACGACCTCCGCGGCCGGCAGCGGCGACGGCGGGTTCCGCATGTCGTAGCCGGGATTGCCGACATACGCGTTGCCCCGCCCATCGACGACCATGTCGTTGCACGGGGCGGACGCCAGATCCGAGAGATCGGCGTGCTCGGTCAGCGTGCCGTCGGGTTCGAGTCGGACGATTCGCCGGTCGATCATCGACACGACGAGCATCCGGCCGTCGGGGAGCCATCCGATGCCGGACGGGCGCCCACCGACGACGCAGACCTCCTCGACCTCCCCACGGAGATCGACCGTCAGGACCTGCTTCGACCCCATGTCGGAGAAGACCAGGCGGCCGTCATGCCATCGCGGTCCCTCGACGAACTTAAATCCCTGAGCCAGCAGCGCTCGTTGCACGCACGCATCATCGCGGCCCAACCGGCCCTCTCGGACGGTCATGGGCGAGTGCCAGCCCACACGCGACGAAGGTCGAGGACGGCCGCGTGCTCGTCGACACCGCCAGCCGGGCGCTGCGCGGCACGGGCACCCGCACCGGCGCCGGCGTGAGCGAGGCGCCGGTGTCGGCCGAGCCACCGACGTGACACGGCCGCACATCCGTCGATCGACGCCAGAGGCACGGCACGCCGAGGCGTCTCGGGTCATGGTTCGGGGGGCCGCTCCGATGGCGGTGGGGTCCGACGGCTGCCCCGGGCGCTTAAGAAGGTGATCGGGGGGATGAAGAGCCGGTAGAGCGGCCTCACGAACCAGACGGGGAGGTCGGGATGGCGCTCCTCCTCCCACACCCTCGCCCTCGGGTGGCGCCTCAGCAATCGCGTCCGAAACGTGACGCGGCGGAACGGAGTCGCGGTTGCAAGAGGCACCGACGAGTCGACGGTGTGAACCTCGATGCGGGCCAGATGTTTCGTGTTGACGTATCCGTACTGGTTGGGGCTCACCAATCTGGCTGGCGCGCCGTGGTCCCCGTCGAGCGGCCGCCCGTTGAGACGCTCGGCGATCAGCACGTCGTCGGCAAGAGCGTCCTCGATCGAGACGACCGACCGGAAGCGGTCGAGACCTTCGAACACGACGTGAGTGATCGTCATGGCTGGCGGAACGGACGGCTCGATGATCATCCGATACAACGTTTCGAACGGGACCCCTTCCCACTGCAGGTCGGTGGCCGACCATCCCGCCACGCAGTGGAAGTCGGCGGTGAGTTCTCGCCGGGGAAGGGTGGCGAGCTCGGCCAAGGGCAGAGCGAACGGGGCCACGGCGCCGCCGATCTCGATGACGGGATCGATGGGGACGACGGGAGGGGGTCGGTCGAGGTGCGTACCGAAGCGCGGGAACCCGTCGACCCTGCGCTGGCCCGGGGGAAGCGAATGCGGGAGGGTCATAGGTGCTCCGATGGTCGGCCCAGGCGGGTGGTCGGCCCAGGCGGGGCAGAGGTCGACGCTGTTTCGAATCGTCACGCGTCGGTTGTCGTCGTTCGGGCGGCCCGCCTCAGAGCAGATCCCAATTACGGCTGCATGGACGCGAGCATTTCTCGCATCTGTTCGTGGATGACGTTGACGGCCTGCAGTGGCCGGATCATGACCCGCAGCTCGACGATGCGCCCTGTGTCGTCGCAGCGGATGATGTCGACGCCGTTGACGTACTTGCCTTCGACGGTCGTCTCGAACTCCAGCACCGCGACGTCGCCCGCCAGCACCTGTCTGGTGTAGCGGAACGCGCCCTCGCCACCCTCACCGAGCAGTGTCTGCGCAGCCGCCTGGATGTACATCGCCGTGATGTCCCTGCCGCGCTGCGGCACGTAGACGATCGGCGAGTAGAAGACGACGTCGTCCGACAGCAGCCGGTCCAGCTCTTCCCACGACTCGCCCGTGACGACCCGGTGCCATCTCTCGACGACCTCATCGATCATGACGCCTCCTCGTCCGGGCTCCAGCGGAGCCGTCGTGCGCATCCTCAGTCGTATGTCGAAGTGATCGCTAACGATGTTATGGATAACAGTGTTGTACATTGCACCCGTGCCCGCGGTCAAGACCCACACGGAGGAGCTACGTGCCGCTCTCATCGACGAGGCCGGAAGGGTCCTCCGTACGGAGGGCCCTGGCGCGGTCACGCTTCGCCGGCTCGCGCGCGCCACAGGCACATCGACCGCGGCGGTCTACACCCTCTTCGGCGACAAAGCCGGGCTCATCGATCAGATGTACATCGAGGGGTTCAGGCGGCTCACGCACACCGTCGCCGCCTCGCCCGCGACGGCCGACCCGGTGCAGGATCTGCTCGCGATGGGCGGCGCGTACAGGCGCGCAGCGCTACGGAGCCGCCACCTGTACGAGCTGATGTTCGGGAGGCCCGTACCGGGGTTCAAGCCGTCTCCGGGCGCCATCGCAGTCGCGAGGCGCGCATTTCAGCCGCTGCTCGTCGCCGTCTCCCGCTGTGTCGAAGCGGGAGCGTTCCGGTCCGACACGGACCCTGAGGACGTGGCCTACCACATGTGGGCGCTCGCGCACGGACTCGTCGCCCTCGAGATCCACCGCGCACTGCCTCTCAAGCGGGCCGAGTTCGAGAGACGCTACGCATCCGCCATTTCCGCCAGCATCGCCTCGTACCTGGCCCCCGCCCGCTCTGCCCATCCGGCGTAGGTCGGCGATGTAGCCGGGTGGCGAAGGCTTCCTCTGCCGGCTGGTCACCGAAGGACCTCGGGCGTCGAGATCAGGGCAGAGCCGCCCGCGGCGCCACGCCCTCGCTGGTGCAGCACTACGGCATCGATCCGGCGACGATCGACGACGACACCGACCTGCTGACCGTCCCACACCGGCAGCGTGTCGATCATGGACGTCACGGCCCGCGCCAAGCACATGGAGGACGCCGCGGCGGAGGGCAACGACATCGTCCAGCGGGTCGACACCCCGGCGTCCTACACGTCGGTCGTCGATGACGGCCGGGCCATCCCGCTGGGGCCCGCGTGGCGAGGCCTCTGTGGCGCCCGTCGTGATCCGTGCGGCGTCATCCGGCGCGCGGTTCGAACCCCGAGACGATGACCGCGTCGCTGGCGGCCGCGGCACGACGGAGCTTGGCGGCTGTCTGGTACGCGTCCGACGTGTACCAGGCGCGCGCCGCCTCGACAGATTCGAACTCGAGCACGACCGTCTGGGTGGCTGGCCACTCGCCTTCGAGGATCTCGGGCTGCCGGTCGGCGACGAGCACCTTCGCCCCGCGCTCCGCCAGCGCCGGCGCGGCGGCGCGGCTGTAGGCACGCATGCCCTCCGGGTCGCGGATGACCTCGGTCATGATGACGTACCCCTTGGGCATGTGCGCTCCCGTCACTACAGCGCCCATTCGAAACCATCGCCGCACGCTAGCGCCGTCTCCACTAGACGAGAATGATCTTTTCGGATATCGTGAGTGGGCCTGCCGGCGTGTCCGTCACCGTGGGGGTTCGACGCGATGGCGCTCTATCCGAAGCCTGCCGAGCGCAGTCGTACCGGGCACGACCCGCATGTCGGGACGAGCGTCGTGTCCCACGGCAGTGCCGACGCAGCAGTCCACGGCGAGGCGCTGCCGTGACCCGTTCGATGACCCGAAGGCGGCGCTGCAAGCCGTGAAGGACTTCGAGGCGATCGACTTCTTCCGCGACGACGGTCTCCTGGCGGACCCCTACCCGTACTTCGACGCTCTGCGCGGGCAGTGCCCTGTCTGGCGGGAGCCGCACCACGACGTGCTGATGGTGACGGGGTACGACGAGGCGGTCCAGGTGTACAACGACACCGAGACCTTCTCGTCGTGCATCTCGGTGACCGGTCCGTTCCCCGGGTTCCCGGTCCCGCTCGAGGGCGACGACGTGAGCGAGCTGATCGAGCAGCACCGTGACGAGCTGCCGATGAGCGACCAGCTCCCGACGCTCGACCCGCCCGTGCACACGGATCACCGCGGGCTGCTGATGCGGTTGATCACACCGAAGCGCCTCAAGGAGAACGAGGCGTCCATGTGGCAACTCGCCGATCGCCTGCTGGACACGTTCCTCGCCAACGGCGAGGGCGAGTACATCAAGGAGTTCGCGGGCCCCTTCACGATGCTCGTCATCGCCGACCTTCTCGGCGTCCCCGAGGAGGACCGGGACGACTTCGCCGAGGCGCTCCAGCACCGGCCGTCGTCGGGCGGCGGCATCGGGAGCACCGGCGAGGGCACCCTGGCCCACACGCCACTGGAGTACCTGTATCGCCGGTTCACCGGCTACATCGAGGACCGTCGCCGCGAGCCCCGTGACGACGTCCTCACGGGCCTGGCCACCGCCACGTTCCCCGACGGCGCGACGCCCGATGTCCTGGACGTCGTGCGCGTTGCCGCCAACCTCTTCGCAGCAGGCCAGGAGACCACCGTCCGTCTCCTCAGCTCCGCGCTCAAGCTGATCGCCGAGCGCCCCGACGTCCAGCGGCTGCTGCGGAGCGAGCGCGAGCGCATCCCGAACTTCATCGAGGAGACGTTGCGGATCGAGAGCCCTATCAAGGGGGACTTCCGGCTGTCCCGCGTTCCGACCACGGTGGCCGGGATCGAGGTGCCCGCCGGCACCATGGTGATGGTGCTGAACGGTGCCGCGAACCGAGATCCGCGCCACTTCGACGAGCCCGCGACGTTCGACCCGGCCCGCACCAGCGCCCGTCAGCACCTCGCGTTCGGACGCGGCGTCCACACGTGCCCGGGCGCGCCTCTCGCCCGGGCCGAGGCCCGGGTGGCCATCGAGCGGCTCCTCGACCGCACCGCGGACATCAGGATCTCGGAGCGCATGCACGGCCCGGCCGATGCCCGCCGCTACCGATACGTGCCGACCTTCATCCTCCGGGGTCTGACCAGGCTGCACCTGGAGTTCACCCTCGCCCAGGACGACGTTCGATGAAGGTCTCGGTCGACGAGGACCTGTGCCGGGGGCACGCGGTCTGCTGCTCGCTCTGCCCCGACGTGTTCGTCCTGACCGACGACGGATACGCCATGGTGCAGACGCCCGAGGTCCCTGTGGAGCTCGAAGAGGCGGTTCGGTCCGCCGCCATGCGATGTCCCGAGCGCGCCATCACGGTCCGGTAGAAGCGGAAGCTGTTACGCCCGGAGCCATCCGTGTTCCGCGCGTTCAGGACCATCGCCCCTACTGAGCCGCTCGATTTTCTCTATCATCGACTAGAGAAATGAATCCCGAGCGCAGGGCTTCGCAGCGAGGAGGACGCCAGCAGCTGACGGCTCTCCTGCGCTTCGACGTCGCCGACCCCTGCTGTCCGTCCCTGCGAGCTCACGCTCGGCCGCATCACTGGAGGCCCTTCGACTCGCGCGAACAGAGGAAGAGGACCCTCGTTGAGCGCGAACGTCCCGGACGTCCTCTCGACCGGGACGTCCTGACTGACAAGAGACCGGGCTGACGATCTCGTCGAAGCGCGCCTGCGGCGGCTCGGGGCCGCCCTCAGGTGGTGGTGGCCAGGTCGTAGCGGGTGCCGACGCTGTTCTGGATGAACGCGTCGGGTAGCCGGGCGGCGATGGCGTGGGAGGCGTCCCAGCCGGTGCAGTGCGTGGGGACGATGACCTGCGGCGCCAGCACTGCCAGCGACCGATCACACGGCCGTCGTGGCAGCGTCGGGGTGACGGCGGGGCGCCGGCACGTAGGTGATCGGATCGACAGCCTCAAGACGTCCCGCGTCGATTGCGGCGAGGAACGCGTGGTAGTCGCTGAGGTTCTGGGCAGCGTAGGCCTCGCTGAAGTCGGTGATGGCACGATCCAGGGCGTCGCCGTTCCCCATGTACGACGCGATGGCGATGGGGTCACCCGACCGCCCATGGCCACGTGCCAGGGTCATGCCACAGAGCCGCGCGTAGAACTCGAGTTGCTGGGGCGTCGCGGTGTCGAGCGCGACCGAGCCCTTCCAGTCGCGGAGCTGACGGACGTAGTAGTGGCGGCCCTCCAGGCCCCCCTCGGACCAACCGAGGAAGATGTCTGACTGGGCCTGGATCAACCTCTGGCCCTCGACCACCCGGCGGCCGTGGTTGTCGTACACGCTCTCGCCGAGGTGCTGCTCGAGCACGGACGCTCCGGCCTCCTTGATCTGAAGGACGAGGGCGTCACCGTGATCGCGGCCCTGGAACAGCACGACGAAACATCGCGTCCCGACGCTCCCCACGCCGACGACCTTGACCCCGACGTCCACGGGAGTGAACCGTTCGAGTACGCAGCGTCGATCGTCGGAAAGCGTGTGCTTGTACGCTTCCAGGCCGGCGTAGGCCGCCGCTTCAAGCGTGGGGGGGTCGTACGCGGCTGGAGGTCGCGCAAGGGGAACAGGACCGGTGGATCGCTCCGGATGCGGTAGCGGCCGTTCTCCTCCACGGCCAGCTTTTGGAGCGCCTGCAGGCTGGTCCGCGACCGGGCCTTGCGTTCGAACCGGCCGACCCGCGCGGCTAGCTCGACCGGGTCCAGGCCCTTGCTCTGCCGAACATCACCGCTCGTGACGTGGTCGTACCAGAGATCGAGGTAGCCCATGCCCGCGTAGCGGATCATGCTCGTGCGGTACGCCTTGACCGCCCTAGCCGTGACTTTCCGGCACGCCGTCCGATCGAACCCGAGGTGCCCGGCAGCCACCATGAAGCTCGCCGCGAGCCGCTTCAGGTCCCACTCCCAGGGCCCGGGAAGGGTCTCGTCGAAGTCGTTGGCGTCGAACACGAGCTGCCGCTCCGCCGAGGCATAGGCACCGAAGTTGGAGAGGTGTGCGTCACCGCCGAGCTGCACGGTGAGCCCGCTGTTGGGCGTCGTCGCGAGGTCGGCCGCCATGATCCGGGCTGTGCCCCGGTAGAAGGTGAACGGCGAGACGCTCATTCGTCCGTGGCGCAGCGGCACGAGCCAGGGCACACGCTGCTCGTTCTGCTCCTCGAGCAGGCGCACCGGGTCGGGGCGCCCACCCGGCGCCTCCCACAGGCGGTGGCTCGAGCGCGGCACACCGGATCGCGCCGCTCGACCTCTCTCGGCCCGCTCCTGGGGTGTCCCGCGCTGCCTTGCGATCTCCTGCGGTGTCAACATGTCCACAGTCACCTGTTCACTCGGCCGGCTGCGCGGCCCTGGGGTCCGTGCCTCGTGCCACGGCGACGAGGTCTTGAATGTGGACGTTCCGGGCCCGACGCTTCTCCGCGGCTTCGAGGTTGCCCTCGGGCACGAGGAGGCGTAGGCCAGCGGGGTGGATGCGGAAGTCGAGCGGGGTCATCAGCTCGAGTGCTTCACCGTCGACTCCGGCCATGGCCGTGCCGGACCTCGATCGCACCTGAAAGGACTGGGCCGTGAACTCGTGCCAGTTGCTGCTCTTGTGGCGCTGGCCGAAGGCGGACAGGGTCACGACCTTCGCCGCGTCTCTTCCGGTGGCGGCGCTGATGGCGACCACACCGAGCCTGCCGGTGTCGAGGCTCCTGCGCTGCGAGGCGTCGAGGGAGACCCCCAAGACATAGGGGTTGTTCGACACCTGTATGAGGAAGGCGCCGTCGACCTCGGTTCCGTCAGGTGTCGTGAACTGCAGGTCGAACGGCTTGTCGGTGTTTCCCAGCATCTCGGGGAGCAGCGCCTTGGAGGTATCGACCTTGGCGTCGCGGTAACCCTCTTGCTGGACGATCGTCGCGTAGATGCCGAGCGACACGTTGTTGACGAAGAACCGGCCGTTGACCACCGCGTAGTCGATGCGCCGTTCGACGGCGTCGCGGAATGCGTAGACGCTGTTGCGCGGGTCGTCGCGGTCGATTCCCAGGTCGAGGGCGAAGTGGTTGCGGGTTCCGGCCGACACACAGACGAAGGGGAGGCCGTGCTCGACGGCGATCGAGGCCACAAGCGCTTGCGAGCCGTCGCCGCCCGCCATCCCCAAGCAGTCCGCACCGCGAGCGACCGCATCTCGGGCAAGTTGCTCGAGGTCCAGGCCGCGATCGAGGAGGATCGTCTCGATCCCGAGGTCGTTGGCCAGCTCCACAGTCCGAACTTCTCGACCTTGCCGCCCCCCGACCAGGGGTTGCAGATGAGGACGGGATGGCTCGGGCGCCTGATGTGGTGGGGTCGATGCCGGTCGTGCTCATGGATGTCCCGCACGAGGGCGACCCGCGCCGAGCCGGCGGCAAGCGCGGTCAGCGCTGCGACGAGCGCCAGGCGAAGGACGGGCCGGTCAGCCCCGGAGGCCGCCGTGACGACCGCCGCCCCGATCGCCCCTACACCCACGAGGAACCCGACCAACCCGATCGCCCGCCGTGGCATGCCCTCGGTGATCAGCCACCATCCGCCGGCGCCGACGAACGCCAGACCCAGGATCCCGATCACCAGGAGCGCGGCGTTGCGGGCCAGGAAGGCGCCCAGGGCGACCACCAACAGCAGCGCCGAACCCAACGAGACCAACGCGAAGGCGCGCTGGCGCCGTGAGACGTCGCGACGCAGCTCTGTCATCGCCGTAGGCAACGCGCTTCCCCCGGAGTCCATGCCGACCACTACCCCACGGATCGAGCGCGCCCGCCTCCTCCAAAACGGATGATCAGCCTGCAAGACGAGCTGCAGCGAACCGATCCGAGGCGATTCCGGGCCCTCCACGGGTGAGCGTTCAGGTCTTCGGCGAGCAGGCACGGTGTCGCGTCTGCTCGAGAACGCCGGTTACGAGCTGACCGCCGAGCCCCACATCACTTTCACCGAGCGTCCGCTCCGGCGCGGCCGGCCCATCTTCGTCCCCGATCCTCTGTGGCGGCTCCCGATCGACGAGGCGTTCGCCGACGTGACCCTGCCGCTGACCGTCAAGGCGGGGCCACGCGGTGAGCTGCAGACGTTCTGGTCGCTCGCGATCGCGAACGTGTCCGACACCTTTCGGGCCGCGAGCTGACACCGAAGTGCGACTACACCTCACCGCAGCTGCGGGCCTCGGTCGTCATCGACGCCGCACCCGAGGCGGTGTTCGACTCGCTCACCCAGCCCGAGCAGTTCCGCAAGTGGTTCGGCGCCAACGTCGACATCGAACCCTATGTGGGCGGCCGGTTCGCGATGGGCGGCTTCGAGCTGGACCCCGGGGGATCAAGTTCGTCGAATTCGAGCCGGGCCGCAAAGCAACGCTACGGTTCGCCGACGGCGAAACCACCAGCTGGGAGCTGGACGGCTCCGACGGCCGGACCCGGCTCACGTTCGTGCAGAGCGGGTTCGACGTGGACAACCGGCCCTACCCGGGCTGGGCCGGCTGGCTCGCTGGCGTCGCCGAGCTGCGCCGCTACCACGAAGTGCCACGCTGGCGCACGACCTGGCGTCAGGTCGAGGCCCCCGGCGTCCCGGCCGCGATGCTCAGCATCGACGTCTAGCCGGACTCCTCACAGCGAGTTCGTTTCCATCGAGGCGCCCCGGTTCACAAGAACCGGGGCGCCTGGCTCTGCTCAAAACGTCAGGGCTCGACGATGTGCACCGCGGCCTCTTCGGCCGACGCCGCACCGCCGTCGATGCCCACGTCCTCTGAGCGGGGTGTGAGCGCCCGCTGAGGGTCCACCGGGCGCGGACAGGGGCTCGGAGGATCCGAGTTCTGACGCCTTTGGATCCGGAGAGCCCCTGTGGAGGTCGACCCTACGCGCATGTGCGAGCTGATGATCGGCTTGCCCGCGATCAACGTGCTCGGCCTCGATGACGAACGCGACGGGTCGGTGGTGGTGCACGTCGAGTCGTGTGCGAGGCGGCCGGGCTGTCCGTGCTGTGACACGCCGGCGTGGGTGAAGGACCGGCCGGCGGTGGAGCTGGTGGATCGACGCGGTGGTGGCCTGTGGCGCCGCGCTCATCACGCCGGCGCCGGTCGCATCGGTGAGGTGAGCGCGCTCGGTCTGGATGAGACGTTGTTCTGCCGGACCGGCCGCTGGCGGACCCAGCAGTGGTGCACCTCGATCGTCGACGTGAGTCCCAGCCACACCCAGCTCCTCGATGTCGTCGCTGGTCGCAGCGCCGCCGGCCCGAGCGCCTGGCTCGACGAGCGCGCTGAGGACTGGCGCCCGCGATCCGCTTCGGCGTGCTGGATCTGTCGGGCCCGTACCGCAAGACCTTCGACGACACCTCCAGCACGTGACGCAGGTCGCGGATCCGTTCCGCGATGCTTCGTTCCGCGAGTCTGGCTACGAGAACCGAATCGTCGGGCGGTCGGTTCAGGCCGGGCGGCGCCCGGAGGTGATCCAGGCGAGGTCGGGGCCGCGGGACGCCACGTCGACCAGGCCTGCGGTCGTGAACAGCTCCACGGCCTGGGGTTCGTCCACCACCGCAGGTGGTGGACGCGTAGCCACGTCTCGGTCAGGCGGCCGCCGGCGTCGTAGGCCTCGACCCGGTCGTAGGCCACCTGCACCTGGGCGTCGCGGTCGTTGCGCACGGCCTCGTGGACCACGATCGTCACGCCTGCTGGGGTCGTGCCCGTGCGGCGCAGACGCCAGCCGAGCGCCTGGTCGTCGTCGTGCGGCGGGACGAACAGACTCAGCGCCAGCACGCCGCCCGGTCGCAGGTGCTCGACGTAGCTCGCCACGGCCGCCCGGGCCCGGTCGGGGTCGTCCACGAGCGTGAACGAGCCGGCCGGGCACACGATCGCCGCATACGTGCGGCCGAGCGCCAGCGGGGCGAAGTCGCCGTGGTGGACGACCGGGTCGATCCCCCGCTCGGCGGCGTGGCGCCGCAGCATCGCCAGCATGTCGGTCGAGCCGTCGACGCCCTCGACATCGTGTCCGGCGGCCAGCCACCGCAGCAGCGGCCGCCCGGTGCCGCAGCCGAGCTCGAGCACCGGGCCGTCGGTCCGCTCGACGAGCCGGGTGTACCAGCCCTCGTCGTCGAGCACCTCGTCGACCGGCAGCCAGGCGTCGTAGCCGTCGGCCACCAGTCCCTCGTAGGGCGGGTTGACCGGCAAGCGGTCGCGCAGGCGCTCGATCAGCTGGTCCGCCACGGCCTCGATGCCTAGCAGTGCGGCTCGGCCCGAGCCGCACCGATTTCACCCCCGGTGCCGGCAAGGCGCCGCTGTTGTGGGCTCTGAACCGACGTGGGGCCTTATCACGCCCTCTTCCGGACGCACCCAGGATGGTCAGCTGCGCCCGACGACAACCTTGATCGGCTCGCCGTAGGCGATGAAGAGTGACGCGTGCGTGGCTTCGGCCCGGCGAGGTGCTTACGTCCTGCTTACGTCCTGCGAACCAGCCTCCCGTGGCGTGCCCTTCGTTCGCGGCTACGGCCGCAACGCCGGCGTCCCGTCCCTCCTCCCCCGCAACTACGCCACCGGGCTCCTCGCCGCTCTCGCCCTCACGTGGCTCCTCGCCGCCAGCTGGATCGCTCTCGGTCGGCGACGCCGTGCCTAGAAACACGTCCTCTGTAACGAACGCAGCCCCAAACTGGACAGTGCCGCAGCCACCCGGACCGGCCGAAGGAGACCCATGACCCTGAACGAGAAGCAGGGAGCGCTATCCCGCGACGCGCTGCCGACTACGCCGACCTGCGGGCACTGTCGTCAACCGCACGCTCGAGCGGTCGCCCGAGGCGTCGAACACCATGGGCCTGGCGTATCCACGCCACCGGGCAGGGTTGAGTGATGCAACTGCGCGTCGCCCGCCACACCGAGCGCCTGGACGAGGCCGTCGCGTTCTACCGAGACGGCATCGGGCTGACCGAGATCGGCGGCTTCCGGGATCACGACGGCTACGACGGCGTGTTCCTCGCGGTGCCGGGAACCGGCGCGCACCTTGAGCTGACGACGGGCGGCGGACACGGCGCTCCGGCGCCGCATCCTGAATCGCTGCTCGTGCTCTACCTGGGCGACGACCAGGCGGTGCAAGCGACCGCGGCGCGCCTCGGCATCGATCCGATCACTCCCGCCAACCCCTACTGGGACGAGCACGGGATGACCTTCCGGGATCCCGACGGCTTCGGGGTCGTCCTCGTGCCCGAAAGCTGGGACGGCCAGCCGGACTCATGACTCTCACGACAGACAACGATCTGTACCGACGCGGAGTGGCCACGCTCGTGGCCTCATGGCAGGAGTACGCCCGCGGTTCGCCCGGCTGGCCGAGCGCGTCTACGCGTCGGTCGGCTTCCGCGACCTCGGCCGGTTCCTCGAGTACGGGGCCCCGGTCGCGGGCCCTCGTCGTCGTCCCCGTCGCCGGGAACCTTCACGAGGCTGTGGTCGCCTGCGGTCGCAGGCCCATGAGCTCGGTGATGCCGTGGTCGCGACCGGCCGTGTAGCCGCCGTCGACTGCGAGGGCCTGCCCAGTGACGAATGATGCGTCGCCCGAGAGCAGGAAGGCGGCGACGGCGGCGATCTCGTCCGGTTCGCCCGTGCGCCGCAGTTTGTGCTCGTGGAGTAGGGACTGCTCGAACGCCTCCAGGCCGGGCATGCCGAGCACGCCCGCCATCATCGGAGTGCGCACGAAGCCCGGGCAGATGGCGTTGGCCCGGATGCCCAGGCCGGCGTAGTCGATGGCCACACACTTCGTCAGCAGCACGACCCCGCCCTTGGAGGCGTTGTACGGGCTGCCGCCGGCGGTGCCCTCGAGGCCCTCGATGCTGGCGAGCGTGACCAGCGAGCCGCGCTCCCCCCGGACCGGCTCCTGTTCGACCATGCGCCGAAGCGCCGCACGCAGCACGAGGAACGTGCCGGTCAGGTTGGTCCCAACGATTCGATCCCACTCGGCGAGCGCGAGTTGGTGCACTGCGCCACCACCCGCGACCCCGGCGGCGTGTACGACGCCGTCGACCCGCCCCGTGACGCCGGCGAAGAGCTCGTCGACCGCCGCCTCGTCGGTGACGTCACACGCCACGTCGGCGCCGGCGGCCATGTCGACCCCCACGACCGTCGCACCCTCGGCGCGAAGGCGGTCGGCGGTGGCTTCGCCGATCCCTGAGGCCGCGCCCGTGACGACGATGGTCCTCCCGTGGAACCTTGACATGGTGCACAACATGACGCAGGTTGTGCATCCGTGCAAGGGGTTGCGACAGCCGACGCCGCGATCCTCGATGCCGCCGAGCGTTGCGTCGAGCGTTACGGGCTGCGCCGTGTGTCGATGGCCGATGTCGCCGCCGAGGCCGGGCTGTCGCGGCGGACGATCTACAACCGCTTCGGCGACCGAGCGACGCTGGTCGACGCCGTGTTGGAGCGAGCCGCCGACCGCTTCGTCGCCGCCAGCGTCCCCGCCGTCGACGGCCGCCGCACGTTGGCCGGGCAGGTAGGCGAAGCCGCCGTCTACATCCACGTGCACGCCGACACGGCCGACAGCGAAGGGCTGCTGGCTACCGTGCTGGCGGCCAGCGCACCGATCCTCGTCGAGCGTTGGGTCGAGTTCTGGCAGCCGCGCCTGGCGGCCGCCGAGCTGCGTGGCGAGCTTCGGCCAGGGCTCGACCACCGTCGGGCCGGCGAGTGGATCGTCCGCCTGCTGCTGTCGTTCGCACTGATGCCGTCGGCGGCGGTCGTCCTGGACGACCACGACGACATCCGCTCGTTCATCCGCGACCACCTGGTCCGCGGCTTGGGAGGTTGATTATGCGCTTCGCCCTCTTCTACGAGATCCCGGTCCCTCGGCCGTGGGGGCCCGACACCGAGCGCGCCGCTTACCAGAACACGATCGAGCAGGCCGTGGCCGGCGACCGCTGGGGTTGGGATGCGTTCTGGACGGTCGAGCACCACTTCCTCGAGGAGTTCAGCCACTGCTCGAACCCCGAGGTGCTCTACGGAGCCATCGCCGCTCGCACCGAGCACATCCGCCTCGGCTACGGCGTCCGGCTCATGCCGCAGCCCTACAACCACCCGGTCCGCACGGCGGAGTCCGTGGCCGTGCTCGACCTGATCTCCGGGGGCCGGGTGGACGTCGGCACCGGCCGCTCGTCCACCCGGCCCGAACTGGAAGGCTTCGGCATCGATCCGTCGCAGACGCGGGCCATGTGGCAGGAGGCCATCGAGCACATGGTCGGGTGCTGGCTCGACGACGAGCACAGCTTCGACGGTCGCTACTGGCAGATGCCGCCCCGACGAGTGCTGCCCAAACCGCTCCAGTCTCCGCATCCACCCCTGTGGGGAGCGACGAGCAGCGAGGACGGCCACCGCCAGGTCGGCTCACTGGGGCTCGGCCTGTGTTCGTTCGCGGTCGGCGTGCCCCCCGAGGAGGTCAAGGCGAAGATCGACATCTACCGTGACGCCGTTGGCGCGTGCACCAACCCCATCGGCGCCTACGTGCACGACCAGGCCGCCACGTTCACCATGACGCTCTGTGCCCCCACCCGCGAGGAGGCGTGGGCCGGCGCCCGCGAGAGCTTCGAGTGGTACCCCAAGCACGGCGCCCGGCTCATCGCTTCGATGGCCGGCATGATGGCCGAACGCGGCCAGGATCTGGGCAACTACAGCTACGCCGCCGACCTCGCCAAGGTCGACGACGACGGGTCGCTCGACCTCCTCACACTCGAGTACCTGACCGACTCCGGCGCCTGCGCCCTCGGTACGCCCGAGGACTGCATCGAGGCCTGCCGGCGGTACGACGAGGCCGGCGTCGACCTGCTGCTGTGCCTCGTGAACCCGTATTCCGTGCCCCACGAGGCGTGCATGCAGACGATCGAACTGATGGGCCGGCACGTCATCCCGGAGTTCCGGGACTGAGGACGGGCCCTCCCGCCAGAGGACCCGAACCCCCAACCGTCTGATCCGTTGGCTCATCCGCACTGTCCGCGGGCGGCCGTGACGTCGATGCCTGACATCGACCGCCACGATCGGCGCAGCACCCCTGAGCGCTCCCCGGACGCACTCCCAGCTCGGGGATGTGCGATGCGAGGAGATTCGCCGGGCAGCGAAGAGCGCTCGCGGCCCCCGGCGTTCGGGAACAGCGCCCGACGGACTGCGGGCGGACGAAACTGGCGGTGTGGACTTCGTCATCGAGCAGACCTACGCGGCCGATCCGGACGATGTGGCCCAGGCCTACACCCAGTCCGACCTCTACGAGTTGATCGGCGAGATGTCATCACGTGCTCGGCCCGAGATCCTCGCCCGCACCGTCGACCACGGTGGCAAGGTTCAGCTCCAGATCCGCTACCGCTTCGCCGGCGGGCTCAACTCGGCCGCCCGCGCCGTGCTCGCCCCGGAGAAGCTGAGCTGGGTTGAGCACTCGACCCACGAGGTCGCCCGCCGGCATGTCGACTACCGGCTCGTGCCGGACAACTACGCCGACCGCCTCCGGGCCTCCGCCAAGTGCACGACCCGGCGCGGCCCCTCGGGTGGCGCCATTCGCACGGTCGAGGGCAGCCTGCGGGTCAAGGCGCCACTGGTTGCACGCGCCGTCGAGAAGGCGATCGTGTCAGGACTGCGCGAGCACTTCGCCAGCGAGGCGACGGCCGTCGAGCGGTTCCTGGCCGGCACGTGACGCGATCGTGCGTACCGGGCGGGCGCAGGGTGCCGTCGCGAGGTCGGCCACGATCCACCTTCGGTCGGGCGCGGCAGGCCGGCAACAGGCAGACCAAGAGGCGCAGACCTCCACGCCGCGATCACGACGCCGTGCCGAGCAGCTCGCGTGAGAAGAACTCGAGGGCGGTGCGGGTCTTCGTCTGCTGCTCGCCAGAGAGGTCGACGCCTCGCTCACCGAGAAACGCCCTGGTCTCCGCGGCTACGTCGAACGCCTCCCAGGGCGCGCACTTCGTGGACAACTCGAGGATGCGCGAGCCGTTGGGGTACAGCCACAGCTCGGCGACCAGGCGTCGGTCATAGCCGCTCGGCGAGAACTTCAGCCCGATCGGTGTCCGGCACGGTGAGCTTCAACTCGACGCTGTCGGCGCCCCGGACCAGTCGCAAGAAGCCGGACAACTGCTCGGTCGTCAGCGGTACGGGCTGCTCAGAGTTCATGACCATCCCCTCCCTGTCCTGGGTCGGCGATCGACAGACGACACCTAACGCCCGGGGTGGGTGACGTGACATGCCCCACCGCAGGGTGACCGCGCCCGACCCGCCAACGCGGACGCGAGGCGATCGAGGCCCGGGGCGTCCCCCACGCCGACGCCATCTCCCCGCCCACGCCCGTGCTGGCGAGGATCAAGGGCAGCTCCTCGTCCGCGCCGCGCGACGCACGACCGGCTGCGGGTCATCGGGCGGAAACGGAAGGCGCTCCTCAGGAGGCGCATCGACCGTCCGGGTCGACGACCTGGTTGTACCGGCGGGTTCGCCCCCGGGGTTGACGGCCCGGGACGGGCGGGCGGACGGTGCTGCTGGCGAGCGAGCATCGACGAGGAGGTCGCGATGCCGAAGACCGACGCCACGGCCGACAGGAAGGCCGTCGTGAAGGCGCTGCTGCGCCGCCATGGGACGACGTTCGCCGACGAGCTGGGCATCGACGTCGCCAAGAACACGCCGTCGCCGCTGTTCCGCCTCCTGTGCCTGGCGCTGCTGCTCAGTGCCCGCATCCGTGGCGGTATCGCCATGAACGCCGCCCGCGCGCTCGCCGAGGAAGGGCTGACGACCGCCGAGAAGATGGCCGGCGCTGGCTGGGAGCGCCGCACCAGGATCCTGAACCAGAGCGGCTATGCACGCTACGACGAGCGGACCTCACGGATGCTCGGCGACACCGCCGAGATGATCCTCGACCGCTATCGCGGCGACCTCCGCGTGCTGCGCGAGGCCGCCAAGCGCGATGCGGCCCGTGAGCGCGCGCTCCTCAAGGAGTTCAAGGGCATCGGCGACACGGGCGCCGACATCTTCTTCCGCGAGGTGCAGGGTGCGTGGACCGAGGTCGCGCCGTTCGTCGACCGACGGGCGCTGGCGGCGGCCGCGAAGCTCGGCCTGGGCGACGACGCCGAGGCGCTGGCCGGCTACATGCCAAAGAGAGACCTTCCCCGCCTGGTGGCGGCGCTGGTGCGCGTGGACATGGCCGGCGACCACGACGACGTCCTCGCCGACGGGGGGTAGGCAGCCGGGCCCTACGTGTAGCGCCTCCGAGCGCTGGTGGGCGGCCAGACGGTGGCGTTTGGTCATCATGGCGGGGGCGGTGCTCGATGGGTCTCGGGGGCGGCGACGAATCGGGTGAGGCATTCTTGGGAGCAGAAGTAGAGCTGGGTACCTCGCCAGGTGAGTTGGTACTCGCACTGGGCGGGATCGAGCTCCATGAGGCATACCGGGTCGATGACACGGAGCGGTCGGTCGCCGGTGGGGTGGACGTCGAACAGTTCGATCGGGTGGGCGATGCCTTTGAGCGTCCTGGCCCCGATGGGCGTGAAGGTCACGTCATCGAGGTCCGTCGCTTGGGCTCGGAGGGTGGGTGTGATGAGCAGCTGGTGGCGGTCGGCTTCGGCGGCGACGCGGGCGGCGACGTTGACCGTGGCGCCGATGTAGTCGCCTTCGCGGTACAGGACCCGTCCGGTGTGGGCGCCTTGGCGGACGGCGGGGAACTGTGGCTCGGCGCAGACCGCGGCTTCGATGGCCAGGCCACACGACACGGCAGAGGTCGGGTCGGTGAAGACGAGCATGAACTCGTCGCCGATCTGCTTGACCACTGTGCCGTGGTGGCGACCGGCCGCGGCTCGGACGAGGTGGGAGAACCGCTCGACGAGACTGGCGGCTGCGGGATCACCCATGGCTTCGGTGAGGGGTGTGAAGCCGGACAGGTCGACGAAGAGGATCGTCGCCTCGACGTTTCCCGGGACCTCACCGGGCGTGGTGGTGTCTTCGGTGAGGTGGACAAGCAGGTCGTCGCGTTGGGCGCGTTCCCAGGCCTTGCTGTGGAAGTACAACAGGGTTGGTTCGATCAGCTCGATAAGGGGCTCAGCGACCGTCGCGGTCGCGGTGGTGAGGTCGGTGCCGGTGAGACCGTGGGCGCGGAAGCGTTCGTGGACGTAGTAGTGGAACAACCGGGACTCGGCCTCGGCGATGCGGCCCGCGGCGTCGGCGAACACCCGAACGATTTGGGTGAGCGCCGTCTCGGGCAGTCCCGCGTCGAGGGCGACACGGAGTCGACCGAGGGCCTCGATGTCCTCGTCGTAGGCCTCGGGCTGATCGTCGAGTCCCAACGCGGACCACAACTGTCGGACGACCTCGGTAGTCAAGCCCACAGCCTGCGCGGCTTCGTCCACGGGGCGACCCAGCCGGGGGAGGTCGCGGCCTGGCAGCATGTCCAGGCGATCGCCGAGCATGTCGCCCTGGGCCTTGCTGGCGGCGGCGATGGCCTCCGCCGTGATGCCCCGTCGTTCTACGAACGTGATGAGCCGGACCCGTTCGATGTCGAGGGCGTCGAACCGGTTGCCGGCGCCGGTGAGCAGCCCGAGGGCTCGCCACTCTCGCAGCACCTCGGGCGCGATGCCGGTAGCGTCGGCAAGCTGGTCGATGGTCAGCCCCCCGTCGGGGTTGGTGTCGGGCCGGTCCATGCTCATCGTTACAATCCTTGGTCGGTCACCGCGTCGGCGAGGGTGCCCGGTCGGACCCGGTCCCGGAAGTCGCGCACCGTGTAGCCCGTGACCGTGCTGGACGCCGCGGCCCGGGCGGTGGCCGAGCGGCGCAGCCCGAACGTGGGCGCGAGCTCACCGAAGTACCCGCCCTCGACCACGGTCGTGAGCAGCTCCTCGCTGCCGTCGCCCTGGCGGCGCACGATGTCGATCGCGCCCCTGTCCACGACATAGACCAGTTCGCCGGTGTCGCCCTGGTCAAAGAGCAGGTCGCCGTCATCCAGCGTGACGGTCTCCGGTGGACGAGACTCGGTGTCCCGCCGCGGGGTCAGGTTCACGACCCGGTCCGCCAACGGCAGCATGCGGTCGTCATGGGTGGCCACGACGACCAGACGTCCGGCGTCAGCGATCTGGCGCAGGAGGCGCAGCACCCCGTCGACCTGGATGTAGTCCAGATGGGCGGTGGATTCGTCTGCCAGCACCAGGGGCGGATCGTTGGCCAAGGCCCGGGCGATCGCGACGCGCTGTTGCTCGCCGCCCGAGAGGTCCCCCGGTCGATGGCGAGCACGGGTGGCGAGACCGACCTCGGCCAGCAGGCTCTCAGCTCGCTGGCGTGCCGGCCGGCCCGACAGACCAGCCGTGCCCATGGGGACCTGGACGTTCTCCCTGGCCGTCAGCGACGGGACGAGGTTGAAGGCCTGGAACACGACCCCGACCGTGTGCCGCCGGTAGCGGGTCAGCGTGGCGCCTCGCAGCCCGGTCACGTCGATGTCATCGAAACGCACCCGACCCGCGGTCGGGGTCAGGATGGCCGCCAGGACCGACAGCAACGTCGTCTTACCGCACCCGCTGGCGCCGAGGAGCAGCACGATCTCGCCCCTGGCGGCCTCGAGACCGAGACCCTGGATCGGGCGGACCACATATCCGCCGCTCGTGTACTCGATGGTCAGCTCCCGGACCTCGAGATCGACGCCGCTCCGGGTCATCGCACGAGCCTCAACTGAACGCCAGCGCTGGATCTGTGCTGACCGTGCGCCGCAGCCCCACGGCGCTGGCCAGCAGGCTCACCGCCACCGCAACCAGCGGCAACGTGACCAGCGTGAAGCCCGAGATCTCCGCTCGCATCGCGAGCGCCGGACCGAGCGCCAGCGCCAGAACCTCTGCCACCAGGGAGGCCGCTCCGGCCAGCACCACGGCCTGGAGCACCAGCCCACCCAGCAACGCCCGGTTGGCGGCACCGGTCGCTTTCAGCACGGCGAAGTCCCGGGTCCGTTCCAGCACCGACAGGTAGACCATCGATCCGACGATCCCTGCCGCTACCAACCACAACAGCACCTTCATGAAATCGATCGTCTGAGTGGCCTTGCGCAACGGTCGAGCCAGATCGGCTTCAACCTCCGCGTTGGTCAAAACCTTGAAACCCCGCGGCGGACTCGCCAACTCACCGCGCACGACCGCCGCGGTCGCCACCGGCTGGCCCGCGGACGTCAGCGCCTGAGCATCCCCTACCGAGACGAACAGCGTCGGGGTACCGGCGAAGTAGGTCAACCCATCGACCGTTCCCACCACCTCGATGCGCCCGTCACCCAGCTCGAAGCGGTCACCGAGGTGCGCACCCAGGCTCCCATCGGCGACGACTTCGCCCGACCGGCGTACCCCCCGCCCGTCGACGACGTCCGCGTCGATCACGCCGGACTCGACGCCGATCACGTTCACGCTCGTAACACCGGAGACATCGACCGTCGAAGCGGTGATCACCACGGGACTCGCCTCACGCACCCCCTCGCCGCGGGCCACATCGTCGACCACCGATTCCGGAAAGGCCCTCACGCTGGTGAACGGCCCCGACGTGCGGCCGGGCACCAACCATCCGTCGGCCCGGAACGCGCCGACGGTGCGGCCTACCTCGTTGTGAAAGCTGCTGCTCATCCCCGTCAACAACAAGGTGATCGCGAACACCAGGCCAGCCGCGACCACACCGATCAGCACCCGCCACCGCCGCCACTGCAGATCCCGCAACGTCACCAACCACACGGCGGCCCTCCCCTGTCGGGTCAGTGAGCGCGGTCGTCTCGCCGCGATCGCTGACGACGCAAGATCCCCCAACGGACGCCCACCACCATGCCGCCGCACATCACGATCATGACGAGAACCATCACGACGAGCGCCAGACCGCCGAGCCCATCCATCATCTCGTGGCCGACCTCCCATGCCGGGCCCACGCTGGACCAAGATGATTATGTCATAACTCCAATGACAAGCTAAGGGCTATGAGCGAGCCAAGACCGGCCCGGCGTCTCCGCCGCGCCGAGCGACGGGAGCTGACCAGGGCGCAGCTTCTCGATGCCGCCGAGAGGGTCTTCGCCCGGGACGGCTTCCGAGGTGCTTCGGTCGAGGCGATCGCCGAGGAAGCGGGGTACTCGCACGGCGCCGTCTACTCGAACTTCAAGGGCAAGCTCGATCTGTTCCTCGTCCTGGTCGAGGAGCGCATCGACGCCCGCCTCGCCCGGGTCTACGCAGCCGCCGACGCAGAGCTCAGCCACGGCACCGAACCCGCCGAAGCCGCCCGCCGGTTCGTGGCCATGCTCCACCAGGAACGCGACGCCTTGTTGCTGCTGGTCGATTTCTGGAACCAGGCAGTGCGCGACCCCGTGGCAGCGCAGCGGTTCGCCGAACGGCACGACCGGCTCCGGAGCCTCATCGGGCGCATCGTCGAAGGCATCGTCCGCGACCTCGGGTCCGAGCTGGTCCTCCCTCGGGACCAAGTCGCGACCGCGCTCATCGCCCTGTTCAACGGTTTCGCCATCGAACGTCTCACCGTCCCCGACGCGGCGCCCGACGACCTGCTCGCCCATGCCATCACCGCCATCCTGCGCGGCTCCACCAACCAACCTCCCTGAGACGGGGCTGCCGGAGGGCGGCGTGTGGCCCCAGCCCATCGCCGTCGACAAGGAGGTGGGCACCAAACCGATCGACGATCCCGAGGGCGGCAGCGCCATGCGGCGCCCACGGCCGGCAGGGCTCGGCAGGACCTTGATCGTGTTTGCGGCCCGCGCGGCTGCGATCGGCCGGCGGCGGCTAGGCCATCGGCCCGGGGAACAGCGGCGCCAACTCGCGGCGACCCGACACGCCCAGCTTGGCGTAGACGCGGTACAGGTGGGTCTCCACGGTGCGGCGGGAGACCGACAGCCGGGCGGCGATCTCGACGTCGGTGAGACCACGCGCCGCGAAGCCGGCGACCTCCCGTTCACGGGACGTCAACCCGTCGCCGACCGGGCTCCGCAGCAGCTCGGTCGTGGCGCCGTCGCACCGCTCCACGAGCTGCTGAGCGCGGGTCCGCAGTCGGGCGGCCGCCGTCGCCAGCCCCTGGGCGGCCGCCACCGTGGCTGCCGCGGCGGTCAGCTCGGCGGCGTGCAGGAAGCAGCCCAACTCCTCCAGGCAGCCGCCGACCGCCTCCAGCCGGCCGCCGTCGCGCTCGGCCAGCGCCTCGATGGCGGCGACGAGGGCCGGCAGCAACCGCCCCTCGGCGGGCGGCACCTGGCCGAGCAGCTCGGCGGCCGCCGGCGCCGCGCCGTGACGGGCCGCCTCGTAGAGGGCGAAGATCGCGTAGGAGAGATGGCCCGTGCTGACCGCCTGCCGGGCCGCGCCGAGGGCGAGAGCCCTGGCATAGGAGATGTCGCCCGCCGCCGCTTCGACGCCGGACGAGAGGAACCCGTGCTCCACGGCGTAGAGGCCGTTGGGGGGCAGTGCACTGGGCATGTCCGGCCGCACCGTCAGGGCCCGGGTGTAACGGACGTGGTCGACGGCGCTGGCGCGGGTCATGGCATCCCCGTCCAGCAGCATGGCCGCCTCCAGGAAGTACTGCTCGGCGCGCACCAGCGCGCCGCGCCAGAGGGCGATCTGGCCGAGCCGGAGCGCGTAGACGCCGCGCAGGAGCCCCACCCCTTGCTGCGTGACCCGGTCGTAGACCCGCAGCGCCACCTCCTCGGCACGGTCGAGGTCGCCGGCGTAGCGGTGGCCGGTCGGCACCGCGGTCTCCAACTGACCGACCATGTACTCGTTGAACGCCGGGTGGTCCGCCACCCGAGGGAGCACGGCCGTCGCCCGGTCCAGCGCGCTGACCGGCTTGCCGAGGAGGTTCAGCGCGGGGATCAGCACCAGCTCGGCGCTCAGCCGGTCCGTCTCCGAGGACCGCTCGTCGGCAAGGACGTCCTCGGCGGCCCGGCGAGCCCGGTGGATCTCGCCCGCGAGGAGCCACATGAGCGGGATCTGACCGGCGACGTAGCCCCATCCGCTGTCGTCGACGTTGTCGAGGAGCCCTTCCAGGCGCTCGGCGGCATCTCTCGATCGGTTGAGTCCGAAGGCGAGCACCAGGGCCAGGTCGACCTCCCGGCGGTAGTGCTCGCGGGACGAGCCGGACGGCAGGCTGCCCAGGAGGGACGCAGCCTCATCCGGGCGGCCGGAGACCGTCATGATCTCGGCCAGCGTGATGATCGTGGCTGTGTCGTTCCCACCTTCGGCCGCGAGGGCGCGGCGCGTGAGCGACTCCGCCAGCGGCGCGTCCACGAGGACGTAGCGCCGCGCCGTGGTCAGCAGCTCGCCGGCGGACACGTCCAGTCCCGCATCGATGCGCCAGCGGACGACGCGGTCGCCGACGTCGACGGGGAGCGGCTGGGCGGACACCGCGGTAACGAGATCGCGCAGCAGCCGGCGTTTCCTGATCGGTCCCAGCGCATCGAGCAGGACGTCGGCGAGCAGCGGGTGGCTGAGTCGGGCGTCCGCCCGCGCCGACCCGTCGAGGACCAGGAGCCCGCGTTCCTCGAGGCGCTCGAGCGTCTGTTCGCCGACGATCGCCAGCAGGAGGTCGACGGGCAGTGGCTCCCCGAGGGCGAGGAGTTCGAGGGCGGTCCGCTCGTCGGGCCGCACGCCCAGGAGCCGGCCGGCGATCAGCTCGCGCAGGCGCGGTGGAGCGGTGAACGGGCCCGTCACTGTCCAGATGCCGCTTCGCGCCGCGAGGGTTCCGCTCTCGACTGCGGCGGCCAGGAGCTCGCGCGCGAACAGGACGTTGCCCAGTGTGCGGCTCCACATGAGGTGCTGGAACTGACGGTCTACCGGCCCTCCCAGCGCCTCGATGACCAGCTGATCGAGCGCGGCGCGCGTGAGCGGCTCGAGGTCGAGCCGCTCGCAGAGGCCGTCCTTCCACAGGCCGACGACGGCATCGGGGACGTCCTCGCCCCGCCGCACGGTCGCCAGCACCCGCACCCCGTCCTGGGTCACGAGCTGGTGGGCAAGAGCCGCCGAGGCTTCGTCGAGTGCGTGGGCGTCGTCAATGGCCAGCACGGCAGGAGCGCGCGCCAGGATGGCCTCCCGGGCCCCGGCCAGGGACGCGGCAGCGTGGTCGACGGGCAGCAGCGGGGCGAAGGCGCCGAGGGGCACGACACCCGACGATCGGGTCGCCCGCACCTTCAGAACGCGGGTGTCGACGGCGATGGTCCGCTCGACGGCCTCGGCCAGGAGCCGGGACTTGCCCACGCCTGCCTCTCCCACGAGCACGACGCCCTGGCGGGTCGCCAGCGCCCCCGCGACGTGGTCTAGCTCGGACTCGCGCCCGACGAATGGCCACCGAAGGTGCACCCAGCGCCCTCCTCCCTCGTGGACGTCCCGGCCATGCTACGTAGTCGACGACGCCCACGTACGTAGCCGCGGTACGGATGACCGCGACACGGGCGCGTGGGAGATTGGTGTCTCAGCCAGAAGCCTCTTCCCCTTCGGACGCTCGGTTGGCGGTCGAGTGTCGGGTCGGGTCGGGCGGACGCGGTGAGCCGTAAAGGCTCCCCGCGTCCGCCCGTGGCTTCGAGGGCGTGCGGGGCCGAGCGATCGACCGATGCAGCTCCTGCCGCTGCCGGTGCACGTGTCCTCACACGGCGTGGATCTGGTTTCGCGGGCCGTCGATAGCCGGCAACGTGTGCGCCGTCACGCGCCGACTTGCGCGGCGCCTCATCGCCTACGGGCGAAACGGGAGATCGCGACGCTGCCGAACACGGCAAGGATTCCCGTACACCAGATGGCGCTGAGTGCGACCCAGTAGGACGTGTTGTGGCCGACGCCGGGACTGGCACCGCCGAGCATCAGGCTGCGCAGGGCGTTGCTGATCACCGTGATCGGCTGATGGTCCCCGACTGGTTGGAGCCATCCCGGCATCGAGTTGACCGGCACGTAGGCGCTGGAGATGAACACGAGCGGGATCACCAGCATCGTCAGCCCTTGGGCCGCCTGCGCGTTGCGGGCGAGGAGGCCGAGGGTGATGAAGAGCCAGCTGAAGGCAAAGGTCGCGAGCAGCAGCAGCGTGAAAGCGAGCACGATGTCAGCGGCATCGCCGTGGAAGCGGTATCCGATGGCCAAACTGAACAGCGTCGTGACGAGAAGTCCCCACGACAGGAGTGCCGTGTCAGCGATCGATCGGCCGACGACGGCGGCCGCTCGGGGGATGGGCAAGGAACGGAGACGGTCGAAGACGCCAGATGCTGCGTCCTCGGCGACGCCGGCGGGGATGGTCATGCCGTTCCACAGGATGATCGTGACCAGAAAGCCGGGGACCAGGAAGTCGACGTAGTCGAGACGGGTTCCGGTCTCGATCGCGCCTCCGATGACGTAGCGGAACATGAAGAGGTACACCGCACCGTTGATCGTGCCGGTAATGAGGAGCTGTGGCGTGCGGGCGAACTGGAGAGCAGTTCGCCGTGCGGTCTGCGACACGGTCGTGACGAACGTGGCACCGGCACCGCGCCCGGACTCCGTTGCGTCGTTGGTGCCTGTAGGAGACGTGGTAGCAGTCATTGGCCCTCCTGCTCGATGATCAAGCGGCATCCGCAGTCGACTCGTCGCCGTCCGGGCCCCGTGTGGGAGCGTTCCCTGTCAGCGCGAGGAACACTTCGTCGAGTGTCGGTCGGCGCAGGCTGATGTCGTCGACGGCGATGTGCCGATCGTCGAGCGAGCGCACGACGAGTGTGAGCTGCTCGGAACCACCTTCGACTACCGCCGACACGCGTCGGGTGTCGAGATCGGACCGCGGCGTTTCGATGGCGACGGTGGCAAGAACGCCCTCGACGGCCGGCATGTCGCCGGCGGCGCGAGGTCGCACTTCGATCACATCGCGTCCGGCGCGGTTCTTCAAGTCATCCGGGGGGCCGGCAGCGATGACGCGTCCATGGTCGATGATCACCACGTTTCGAGCGAGTTGATCGGCCTCCTCGAGGTACTGCGTGGTGAGCAGCACGTCCGTGCCGTCCGCCACCAAGTTCCGGATGCTGTCCCAGATCTCGATGCGGCTGCGAGGATCGAGACCACTGGTCGGCTCGTCGAGCAGGAGCAGCCGGGGTCGCCCGACGAGGCTCGCGCCAAGATCGAGGCGGCGGCGCATCCCCCCCGAATAGGTGCGGACAAGTCGGCCGCCCGCTTCGACGAGGTCCAGACGCTCGAGGACCTCTTCGACCGACGATCGCGCAGACCGCCGATCCAGACCGAACAGACGGGCAATCATCTCCAGGTTCTCACGGCCGGTCATCGCTGGTTCGACCGATGCGTACTGGCCGGCAAGCCCGATGATTCGACGGACGCGCGCTGGCTGGGATTTCACGTCGACGTTCGCCACCCGCAGCTCGCCCGCGTCGAGGCGAAGGAGGGTCGCGAGCGCGCTCACGAAAGTTGTCTTGCCCGCGCCGTTCGGACCGAGCAGGGCGGTCACGTAGCCGGATTCGGCAAGGAGGTCGAGATGGTCGAGAGCCGAAACCTTGCCGAAGCGTTTGACGAGGCCGTGGGCCTCGATGATCGTCGTCATTGGATCTCCTTGCGGACGCCGGGCGCCCGAACTCCGGTGCCTACGGGGCCAACCCCATGGGCCACGACGGGCTGGGGCCCGTTGCCGACGAGGGCCGGCGCGCTGGGGTGCCCTTCGTCCACCTGCGAGCTCGACACGGGCATCTCGTCTGCCTCCTTGTCACATCCGCCGCGTTTCATGGGTCATTGCTATGACACGACGCGACCAGGGAATGTGACGGATGGACGAACCGGCGTGGCTAGTGGACCGTTTCGAGGAGCACCGCGCCCACCTGAGAGCGGTCGCCTACCGCATGCTCGGCTCGGCGAGCGAGGCGGACGACGCCGTCCAGGATTCCTGGCTACGGATCAGCCGCTCCGATACAAGTGGCGTCGAGAACCTCGCCGGGTGGTTGACAACGGTTGTCGCCCGCGTGTGCTTGAACAGGCTGCGCTCGCGCCGGCTGCACGTGGAGGAGCCCAGGGGCGTGCAGCTGCCCGATTCGCCGGCGAGCGGCGAGGACCAGTCTGATCCTGAAGGCGAAGCGTTGCTCGCCGACTCGGTCGGTCTCGCCCTGCTGGTCGTACTCGACACCCTCGAGCCCGCCGAGCGGCTCGCGTTCGTGCTCCACGACATGTTCGCAGTGCCCTTCGATGAGATCGCCCCGATCGTTGACCGCTCCTCGGCGGCCGCACGGCAACTCGCGAGCCGCGCAAGGCGCCGTGTGCAGGGCGCGACCTCGATTCCCGACGGCGATCGCGTGCGCCAGCGTGAAGTTGTCGATGCCTTCCTCGCCGCCTCCCGCGATGGCGACTTCGACGCGCTTGTCGCGATTCTCGACCCCGACGTCGTCATTCGAGCCGATCGCGCAGCCGTGGGTCGAGGCGGATCGCGTGAGGTCCACGGTGCGCGGGCCGTAGCTAGGGGGGCGCTGGCGTTCTCGGCACGGGCCCGGTTCGCTCAACCGGCGCTTGTCAACGGAGCCGTGGGCGTCGTAGTCGCTCCTCTCGGGCGACTGTTCGTCGTCCTCGACCTCAAGGAACGGGACGGCAAGATCACCGACATCGACGTCATCGCCGACCCTGAGCGGCTCCGGCAACTGGACCTGGGCGTCCTCGACCGCTGACCGCATCAGCTCCGAGGTTGTAGCGCAAGCCCAGCCTGAGAACGAGGAGGTGTTCGAGGTCGAGTGCATCCCGCACCCGGCACCCGCCGTCCGCGAACTTCCCACTCCTTCGGGTCGAGCTGGCTAACGCCGGCCTCTACTCGTATTGACACATCGCGACGGACGGATGTGACCGCATTCGAGTCTCGATCCGCCTCGAGGAGCACGTCGATCGTTGGCGGAAGTGCACCAGCCCACCTCGTCGTCGAAAGGAGGGACCGATCGGGCGTGTCTCCTCCGGCCGTGGCGGGCTGGGTTAGCGGATCTTGGCTCCGGTCGCCTCGTCGTTGACTTGGCACACCAGGTCGAGCAGTCGTTCGAGGTCACCGAGCTGCCGGTCGAGATCAGCGTCGGGGCCGCCGTGGAGGTTGGCGCGCAACGTGGTGATGCCGGCGTCGCGGTAGAGGCGGAGCCGGTCGCGCACGAGGTCGTCGGTGCCGATGAGGTTGGTGCCGAGGCCGATCGCGGTGGGGACTCGTCGCCGGGCGGCGTCCTTGTCGCCGGCGAGCCAGAGCCGTTGGACCTCGCGGATGTCGTCGCCGTAGCCCTGGCGCTCGAACGCGTTGTTGTAGAAGTTGGTGCCGGCCGAGCCCATGGCGCCGATGGTGAACGCGTAGCCGTCGGCGTGGCGGCGGCTGGCGGCCTCGACGTCGTCGGTGAACTCGACTCCGACCGCGACGGTGAGGTCGAGGTCGGTGAGATCGCGTCCTGCACTCACCGCACCTTCGCGGATGTGATCGAGGAAGACGTCTGCGGTCTCGGGGAGGAACGAGGTGCCGATCCATCCGTCGGCGAGCTCGCCGGTGAGGCGGAGGTTGGCGGGGCCGAGCGATGCGATGTAGACCGGCAGGTGCGTCGGTGGCATCAGTGACCGGATCGCTCGGCCTTGGCTGTCCGGGAGCGGCAGCTCGTAGATCTCGCCGTGGTAGTCGAGCCGTTCGCCGGCGGTGATGGTGCGAATGATCTCGATGGTCTCGCGGGTGCGGCGCACGGGCTTGTCGAACGTGACGCCGTGCCAGCCTTCCATCACCTGCGGTCCGCTGGTGCCGATACCCAGGAGGCACCGTCCGCCTGACAGAGCGTGCAGTGATTGCGCGGTCATCGCGAGCATCGCCGGTGTGCGCGCCCCGAGCTGCGCGATGCCCGAGCCCAGCTTGACCGTGGACGTGCAGGCAGCGAGATACGCGAGCGGGGTAAACGCGTCGCCGGCCCAGAACTCGGGACACCACACGGAGTCGACGCCGAGCCGTTCGGCCTGGCGCACGAACTCGACAGCTTCGGGTCGGAACGGCGCGGCGCCGATGCCGACACGCAGCGTCATGGCGTCGCTTCGGCGAGCTGCTTCACGCCTTCAACGGTCAGCTGCATGTTGGCCTGCACCTCGCCGATGCGGCGGCGCAGCACCCGGACCTCCTTGCCGGGGTTGTTGGTGATCGCCATGGTCGTGCCGGATGGTCCGGGTCCCATGACGTACGAGAAGCGCAGGCGGGTGCCGCCTTCTCGCGGTTCGAGGTCGAACCGCCACCGAGCCCCGGGGTTGTCTGGGTCGGAGGTGCGCCAGCCGAACGCGCGATGTTCGTCGCAGGTGTCGACGAAGCATGGGATCGTCCACTCCCCGAGCGCGGGGTGTTGGTTGCGCCCGTGGAACACGGCGCCGACGCCGCGGTCGTCGCTCGCCCACTCGGCGCCCGCAAACTCGTCGGAGAACCGTGCTGGGAGGTTGATGTCCGACACCAGCGACCACACCGTGGCCGGCGAGGCGGCGATGTCGGCCTCGGCGATCGCGCCGGGACCGTCCTCGAAACGAAGCTCGTCGCTCGGGCCGCGCTCGGTCGTCAGGCCGAAACGGTCGAAATAGGTGATCGACCGGGCGGGGTGGCGCTGGGCGCGCCTGAAGTCGGTGCCCTTCGTGTAGGCGACGGGGAGCAAGACGATCTCGGTCATGTCTTCCGGGATGCGGAGGATCTCCTTGACCTTCGCCGTGTCCTGCAGCGCGGCCGTCACCCACGAGGTGCCGAGCCCGCGGGCGCGCAGGGCGAGGCAGAAGCTCCAGGCCGCCTGGATGACGGAGTCGAACAGGCCGGGCCGCCCACTGCCGTCGTGGCGCCCGATGACAGTAGGGATGACGATGGCGGGGACCTCGGCTAGATGTTCGGCGAGGTACGTCGCGGATGCCATCACCCTCTCGCTGGGATGGCCGGTGCCCTGCAGCCGTTCGGCAGCGGCGGACATGAACGGCAGCGCGGTCTCCCGATACAGCTCGCCGAGCTGGTCCTTCACCCGCTGATCGCGCACGATGATCCATCGCCGGCTGCCGAGGTTGCCACCGGTCGGTGCCTGCTCGGCGAGGTCGATGCAGTCGAGCAGGAGCTGGTTGTCGACCGGCCGTTCGGGGTCGAGCCGGCGGCGAACCGCGCGCGTCGTGGCGAGCACCTCGTCGATCTGGGCGACGTCGAAGGTCATGTGGAGACTCCGTCCACGGTCGGCACCTCTCTCGGTGGTTACATGATGGACGCTAGAAGCGAGCACGGGTTCGGGACAGGAGCCCGCATCGCCGAGGAGCTCAGGCCCCCGCGAGGCGGGTCTGACGGGCGACCGCGAGGACTCGACCGTCGGGTGCCCACATGGTGGCGTCCTCGACGGCGAACCCTTCGTTCGACAGGGGTGAGCGGCACGAGAGGTAGACGTACTCGCCGGGCGGGACCGAAGGCTGGTCGGTGGCCAGGTGCACGACGTACTCGATCGTCGCCGCCTTGACCGGGGCGGTCGTGCGGCTGAAGACCGCGGGCGGGAGAAGGTCGCACATGGTGACCAGCCAGGCCGCGTCGATCGGTTCGCCGTGCAGTGGGCGCAGCCACGCGGCGACCCACGCTTCCTCCCCGCCGCCGAACGGGACGACGTCTGGGTCGAGGCGCACGTCGGCGTTCTGGAAGTGCCCGACGCCGGCGGGTGACGCGAACCGTCGTGTGTCGCCGGGGTCGGCGTCGCGGGGGCTGACGTGGTCGTCGTAGGCGAGGCCGGGCCGGGTCGTCGAGCTCGCGGCGTGGGCGACCTGCAGCACCCGTCCCTCCTGGAGCAAGCGGGCGCTGGTGGTGGTCATCGACTTACCGGTGCGCTCCACGCTCACCTCGATGTCCACCGGTCCCGGGCGAGGGACGGAGGCGAACTGGGTGGCGAAGCTGCGAAGCGCCCGCGAAGGATCGTCGACCGCTGCGGTCATGGCGTTGACCACGATGGCGGCGGTGTAGCCGCCGTGGATGCCGACAAGCGAGGACCACCGCTCGTGCAGCTCGGCGGTGAAGCGGCCGGGACCGACCCGGGTGACGGCGATGTCGTCGGAGAAGCTCATGCCGCGTCTGCCGGGGCGAGCACGACCGGGACGGCAACTGTGGTCTCGGCGGGTCGGCGGTGGAACGAGGAGATGGCGGCTGAGCCGAGGGCGGCGCCGGCCCCGACCAGCCAGGCGATACGGAAGCGGTCGAGAGCCTGGTCGAGGGAGGATGGGGTGCCGACGATGGCGATGAGTAGGGCGACGCCGAGCACGGCCCCGATCTGGCGGGCGGTCTGGTTGATGGCGCCACCGGTGCCGAAGCGCTCCTGGGGCAGGCCCGCGACCGCGGCGGCGCTGAGCACGGGGAACGACAGCGCGACGCCGACGCCGACCAGGAGCGCCCCGGGGAGCCAGTGCGTGAGGTATCTGGCCTCGGTGTCGACGGTCGTGATGTAGAAGAGGAGCCCGGTCGCAAACGTGACGCCGCCGGCGACGAGTACCGGCCCGTAGCCGACGCGTGCTGCGAGCCGTCCGCTCGGTCCGCTGAGCGCGGCGACAAGCAACGGTCCGGGCGTGATGGCCAGCCCCGCCTGCAGGGTCGAGTACTCCCACACCGAGGTCAGGAACAGGACGTTGGCCAGCAGCATCCCAAAGAAGCCGACCGAGTAGAGGAGCGTGGCGGCGTTGGCGAGGACGACGGTCCGGGACCGGAACACGTCGAGGTCGATGGCGGGCGCTTCGTGACGCGTGGAACGACGGATCGCGATGGGGCCCAGCACGGCGGCGGCCGCGAAGGAGCCGATGACGCGGGAGCTGGACCAGCCCCAGTCACCGCCCTGGGTGATCGCCAGGGCGAGGGCCGCCACCGCGGCTGAGAGCAGGGCGACACCGACGAGGTCGGGTACCGGCCCGCCGACGACCGATTCGGGCACCATCCGCCGGGCGGCGACGGCGGCGACGAGCGCGACGGGCAGGTTGACGAAGAACGCCCAGCGCCACCCGCCGGCGTCGATGAGGACGGAGCCGAGCGAGGGTCCGGTGGCCACCGCGAGCGCGGACACGCCGCCCCACATCGCCACCGCCTGGGCCCTGGCCGCCGGCGCGGTGGCGGAGAGCAGCAGGGCGAGTGACGCCGGCATGAGGAGGGCCGCGCCGATGGCCTGGACGACCCGTCCGGCGATGAGCAGCCACGCCGAGGGCGCGATACCGCACAACAGCGACCCCGCGGTGAAGATCAGCAGGCCGACCAGGAAGATGCGCCGGCGCCCGGAGCGGTCGGCGATCCTGCCTGCCCCGAGGAGCAGCGCGCCGAACACGACGCTGTAGCCGGCGAGGACCCAGGACAGCGTGGCCGTCGAGACCTCGGGGAACGACTGGCGGATCGACGGGAACGCCACGTTCACGATCGACAGGTCGAGGGCGACCATGAAGGCGGCGGCGACGGTCACGGCGAAGACCGGCCATGGGATCCCTGGGCGTTCCAGCTGCTTCACGGATCAGGCTGCTCGGCGCTCGAGGACTGCGACGGGGATCCGGCGTTCGGTGAACTGGTGGTAGGAGTCGAACCCGGGGTACACGGCGGCGGCGAGCGACCAGCACGCGTCCCGCTCGGGGCCGTCCTCGAGCTCGCGGGCAGCGACGGTCCAGCGGTCGGCCCCGACCTGCACCGCGGCGCCGGCGGCGGCCAGCATCATCGGCTGACCGCCGCTGCGTCCCACTGCGCCTGCAGGGCCGGGTACAGCACCGTCAGGTCGTCGGCCAGCGCGGCCTTCACCATCTGGCTCGTCGGGTCGGCCAGCACCTGCTCGGCGTCGGCTTCGATGGCTGCGACGATCAGGGCTGCGACCGACTGGGGGCTGATGTTCTCCGCGTCGATGCCGGCGGCCATGTCGGTGTCGATGAACCCGGCGTGCACGGCAACGACGAGGGTCCCTTGGCGGCGGAGCTCCATGCGCAGCGCGTTGGTGAGCGACCACGCGGCCGCCTTGGACGCGCTGTAGGTCGCCGCTTGAGGCATGGACACGAACGACAGCACCGACAGGACGTTGACCAGCGCGCCGCCGCCGTTGTCGCGCAGGATCGGCGCGAACGCCCGTGCCATGCGCAGGGGGCCGAAGTAGTTCGTCTCCATCTCGGCTCGCGCCGCGTCGGCGGCGTCCGGCGCCAGCGATGTGGAGCTGCGGCCGATGCCGGCGTTGTTGACGACGATGGAGACGTCACCGCAGATGCGCGCCGCGTTGGCGATGTCATCGGCGTTGTTCACGTCGAGCAGGACGGGGATCACGTCCGGGTTGGTGAAAGTCGTGTTGTCGCGGGCGGCGCCGTAGACCTTGGCGCCGGCGTCGACGAGCGCCTGCGCGATGGCGGCGCCGAGACCGCGGTTGGCTCCGGTGACGAGTGCCGCTGCACCTTCGACCTTCACCGGTTCCCTCCGAGGAAGGGGAGGGCGCGCTCGACGAACTGCTGGTGGAACTGGAAGATGCCGCCGTGGCCGGCGTCGGGGTAGATCACCAGGTCCGCGTTCGGGAGGCGCTGCGCCAGGTCGACCGAGTTGCTGGTGGGGACCATCCGGTCGGTCTCGCCGTTGGCGACGAGGGCCGGCTGGTGGATGACCGAGAGGTCGGCGGGCGGCTGTTGGCCCCAGCGGTGGATGGCCTTGAGCTGGGCGCCGTAGGACCGCAACGAGATGCGCTTGTCGCGGTGCTCGGTGCGCTCCTTCAAGCGGACCAGGAACGCCTTGCCGGCTCGACGACCCTCGGGTGTCCGGGTGAAGAAGAGGAACTGCTTCGGGTCCTGCAAGGTGAGCAGCCCGCGCAGGGTGTCGACGTGCGAGAGCCGGGTCACCTTCGTGATCCCGACGCCGCCGGCGGGACCGGTACCGGCGAGGACGACCTTGCGGACGAGCTGCGGCTCGTCGGCGGCGATCAGCTGGGCGATCATGCCGCCCATCGAGAAGCCGAGGAGGTCGACCTGCTCGAGGCCCAGCGCCCGGATGAAGTTGACAGCGTCGCGCGCCATCGCCTCGATGGTCTTGGGCGTGGAACCGCCCGAAGCGCCGACGCCCCGGTTGTCGAACGTGATGACCCGGTGCCGCGCGGCGATGCCGTCGACGACGCGGGGGTCCCAGTTGTCCAGGACGGCGGCCAGGTGGGTGAGGAAGATCACGGGCACGCCGGTCGCCGGGCCGAGTTGCCGGTAGGCGAAATGGACGTCGCCGACAGCGACCGTGCGGGTCGGCGCCGCCGCGTACGACGTGACCACGTCGCCCTCCTCCTCCTCCTCCTGGTCGGACCTCGTCGTCGTGGCCTTCATCGTGGGCTCCTCGCTATTGAATTATGACCGTACTATAATGGTCTGAGGAGCGAAGGCAATGTGTCGTTGGACACCAGGAGGGGCGAGTGGCCCGGTACGGCAAGGAACACAAGGAAGCGACCAGGCGCCGGATCGTCGAGGCGGCAGGTCGGCGGTTCAAGCGCGACGGGATCGACGGGTCCGGCATCGCCACGCTCATGGCGGACGCGGATCTGACCAACGGCGCCTTCTACGCCCACTTCGACTCCAAGGAACACCTCGTCGCCACCACCGTCGCCGACCAACTGCGCGAGCAGCGCGAGAGCTACTGGCAGCGGCCGGGCGCCGGCGTCGAGCAACTCGTGCGCGAGTACCTCTCGGTCCGGCACCGCGACGACCCCGAGCACGGCTGCCCTTCCGCCGCTCTGCTGGATGAGATCGGTCGCTGCCCGGCCTCCACGAAACAGGCCTACACCGACGGCGTGCTGGGCATCGCCGACGAGATCGCTGCCCGCCTGGCCCCCGACGACCCCGAGTCGGCGCGCACCACGACGCTCAGCCTCTTCGCCCTGCTGATCGGCACGCTGCAGCTCTCGCGCGCGCTGGCGGATCGGCAGCTCGCCGACGAGGTGCTCGAGCGTGGCATCGAGAACGCGTTGGCACTTCTCGCTGAGTAACACGCGTTGTCGACCGGCGACGGGTCGTACCCCGCGCCCAGGCGGCGCGTCATGGACCTGGAAGATCGCTGTGCTGGGTCAGGGTCGGGTGGCGAGGAAGACGGGGATGACCCGGTGGGTCCTCGACTGGTAGTCGGCGTAGTCGGGATAGGCGGCGACGGCCCGCTCCCGCCAGGTCGCACGCTCCTCGCCGTCGAGCAGGCGGACATCGACGTCGAATCGCGTTGCCCCGTCTTGCATCGAGGCGTGGTCGGGATCGCCGGTGAGGTTCCGGTACCAGCGTGGGTGCTTGGTCTAGCTGGTGCCGCTTCGTGAGAAGCTCGTGCGCCAGACCTTCCGTATCGCGACGGCCGGGGCCGAGGCCGAAGGCGCTGCACTGGATCGATCGGCGACCGCCAGCGGTACAGTCCCTCCAGTTCGCACGACGGTCTCGGGCGGGTCTACCGCATGTTTACGGGGGATAGAATGTCCGTCCGGCGGGAGTTCGTGCGTTACTTCACGGTGATTGTCCAAGAACCGACGGCCTGGATCTCAAAGATCTGAGGTCCTCCGCTGATTTGGCGTGAGCCGGCGTACGGCTGGGATGTGCTGACGAGGCGGTCTGTTCCATGGGTGCCGAAGGCCTGCACGTCAAAGTAC
>DATHAO010000016.1:0-127237 GCA_035296625.1 Acidimicrobiales bacterium
GGGCACCACCACCACTTCGCGGACCGCGGCGTGGCCTACGCCCTGTCGGTCGAGGCCGCCCGCCGGCCGGTGGCGCTGCCCCGCCTGGCCGACTGGATCCGCGCCCACCCGCCCAGGGACGAAGCCCGCGTGCGCTTGTCGGCCTGGTCCTGCACCCACGGCGTCGACCGCTGGAAGGACGACTGCGGTTGCCACACCGGCGGCGAGCCCGGCTGGACCCAGGGTTGGCGCCGCCCGCTGCGCGAGGCCCTCGACGTGGTGCGGGACGCGGCGGCCGAGGTGTTCGAGCGCCGGGGCCCCGCCGTGCTGCGGGACCCGTGGGCGGCGCGCGACGCGTACGTCGACGTGCTGCTCGGCGCGGTCGGGCGGCCGGAGTTCGTGGCCATGCACGTCATCGGCGACCCGGTCGAGGCGCTCACGCTGCTCGAGAGCCAGCGCCACGCGCTGCTGATGTACACGTCGTGCGGCTGGTTCTTCAACGACCTGGCAGCCCTGGAGACGGTCCAGATCCTGCGCTACGCCGCCCGCTGCCTCGACCTGCTCGACGAGCTGGGCGAGCACCCGCCGGTCGACCGTGTCCTCGACACGCTGGCCCGGGCCCGCAGCAACCGGGCCGAGGAGGGCGACGGCCGAGCCGTGTGGCACCGTCACGTCACGCCGAGCCGGGTCGATCCCGGCCGCGTCGTGGCCCATCTCGCGCTCACCGAGCTGCTGGCCGGCGCCGCCGCCGGCGCCGAGCTCGGCGGGTTCTCGGTCGATCGCGAGGTGGCCGAGGCCGTCCACCGCGGCGGCGTCGCCGTGTGCGCCGGCCGCATGGCCCTCACCCACCGCCGCACCGGGCGGCGCACCTCCTGGGCGTACGGCGCCGTGCATCTCGGCGGGCTCGAGGTCAGCGGGGCGGTGCGCCCGGCGCGTGACCTCGAGGCCGATGCCGCGTCGGCGCTCAACCTCGTCGAGGCCACGCGCCGGGGCGACCGGGTCACCGAGCTGCTGCGTTCGGTCGTCGCCCTCTTCGGTCCGCGCGAGTTCGGCTTGGAGAGCGCTCTGCCCAGCGAGGGCGGCGATGTGGCCCACGCCACCGCCGGCGCCCTGGCGGACCGGTTCGTCGCCGCCTACGAGCGGCTTCGGGCCGACAACCACGACACGCTCGCGTCGCTGGCCGTGCTCGAGACGGTCCTGCCGCCGGAGCTCCGGGGCCCGATCGAGGCGGCCCTCGCGCGTCGGCTCGACGTGGCGGTGGCCGAGGCCGGCGGGGTCACCGACCCCGAGGCGTACCTCCGGGCGCTGGCCGTAGTGCGCACGGCCCGCGAGGAGGGCGTGCGGCTGGCGTCGCCGCGCGCCGCCCTGTCGCTCGGCCGGGCGGTGTCCCGGGCGGTCGACCGGGCCTCGCTCGAGGCGACCGAGACCACGGTGGCCCGGGCCGTGGGCATGGTCGCCCTCGCCCAGGAACTGGGACTCGAGGTCGACCTCACCGTCGCCGAGGAGCTGGTCTACGACGCCCTGCGCGACGAGCGGGTCCCTCCCGACGACCGCGAGCGCCTGGCACCACTGGCCCGTGTGCTGGGCGTGGCCCCCGGCCTGGCGCCGTCGCCGCCCGGTGACGGCCCGGCGGACGGCGGCGTCCGCCCGGCGGGCCGGCGCGACCGGTCGGGCGCGTTCGACACATCGGCCTGAGCACTCCGCCGCCCGGCGCACCGGCGTGTGGCCGTCGGGCGACCGGCGCCGGCCCGACCGGCGCGCGGGCGAGCGGCAGGCGTCCGGCGCGACCCGTCCGGCGCCGTGCAGACATCGGCCTGAGCACTCCGCCGCCCGGCGCGCCCGCGTGTGGCCGTCGGGCGACCGGCGCCCGGCCCGACCGGCGCGCGGGCGAGCGGCCGCCGTCGGGCGTCGGGCGTCCGGCGGGCCCACAGCTCGTTCCCAGCGACCGCCGGTACCCTCGGCCCCCGTGGAGACCGACGTCCAGACCTGCTACCGCCACGACGATCGGCGCGCCGGCGTGCGGTGCCAGCGCTGCGACCGCCCCATCTGCCCCGCCTGCATGCACCAGGCGTCGGTCGGCTTCCACTGCCCCGAGTGCACCAGGGCGGCGCCCCAGCGGGTCGTCAGCGCCCGGTCGTTGGCGGGCGCGTCCCGCCCCGTCGCGGCGCTCGCCATCATCGCGGTCAACCTGGCGGTCTGGTTCGCCGACCTGCCGAGCGTGAACGACGTCATGAACGGCATCGGGCGCATCGGTGGCGACGCTGCGCTCTACGGCCCGGCCGTGGCCGCCGGCGACTGGTGGCGCCCGCTCACCGCGGGCTTCGTCCACGCCGGCCCACTGCACGTCGGGTTCAACATGTTCCTGCTGTGGCGCCTGGCGCAGATCCTGGAACCGGCCGTGAAGTGGACCGGGTTCGTCGCTCTCTACGTCATGTCGCTCGTCGGCGGCTCGCTGGCCGTGCTGCTGATCTCGCCCAACGAGGTGACGGTCGGAGCATCCGGGGCCGTGTTCGGGCTGATGGCGGCCGCGTTCGTAGCCATGCGGTCGCGGGGCATCGACCCGTTCAGCACGGGTATCGGTCCGCTGATCGTGCTGAACCTCGTGTTGACCTTTGCCGTGCCAGGCATCTCGGTCGGCGGCCACGTGGGCGGCCTGATCACCGGGGCGGTGGGCGGTTGGCTGCTCTGGGTGTGGGCGCCGCGCCTCGGGCCCCCGCTCGCCCGGACCGTGCCACCGCTCGTCTGCCTCGCGCTGGCCGGTGTGCTCTACGCCGGCTGCCTCGCGGTGGCCTGACGCGCCAGGCGGTACCGCCCCACAGGCGGCCCTCGGTCGGGGTTCGCGCCCGGTAGCGGTCAGCCGGACGACGGGACGACGCGACGGGCGAAGCGGCGCAGGTTGCCGGCCCAGACGCGGCGCAGCACGGGTGCCGCCAGCGTGGCCGTGACCGGCCCGCCGAGGTACCAGGGAAAGGCCAGGTCCTCCTCCCACACCAGCTCGGTGCGATCGCCGGCCGCGGGCTCCAACGTGAAGCGCCCGGTGCCGGTGACGATGCCGGAGTGGCGCACGCCCATGGCCCGGGCCGGCTCCCACTCGGTCACCTCCATGAGGTCCTGTGTGCGCAGGGGACCGATCTGCGTGTCGCACGCGAACGTGGTCCCGACCCCCTCCTGCCGGTCGCCCGTGAAGCGGATCGACGTGGCGTCCGCCATCCACGAGACGTGGTCGGTGATGTCGCTGAGGTGGCGCCACACCTCACCCACCGACGCATCGACCAGCTGGGTGACGCGGACCTTCGGCATGCTGGACGCTACCCGGGTCACAGCCGGTCACCCACCGGCGGTGGTGGTCGGCTCACCCGGGCGCTCGCCCGTGGGCTCGACCGCCGCCGCACCTCGGGCACGAGCCACTCGGCGGGCCGCGCCGGAGCCGTCCATCGTGACGTGGACCGCGTCGGTCCCTCATGAGTCGATGATGCGCAGGACCTCTCGGGCGATCCAGTCGGCGGCCACCCGGGCACCGGTCTCGGTGAACGTCGCACCGTCCTGGCGGTAGTCGGTGCTGAACTCGCCCCCACGCGGCAGCTCCTGGGCCCAGGCGGTCATGTCCACAACCTCGAGGTCGTGGCCGTCCGCCGCCGCTCGCACCAGCTCGTTGTAGCGGTCGACGCGCTGGGGATCGTTCTCCTCCCAGCGGGTCCAGTCGCCGTTCGCGCCGGGCAGCCGCACGTGGGGGATCGTGGCCCACAGGACCGGCACACCGGCGTCGGCCAGCTCACCGGCCAGCTCGTCGAGCTGCGTGGCCAGCCACGAGTCGTAGAGCGGGTCGCCGAGGTGGCGCCAGGCACCGTCGATCTCGCGGTCGCCCAGCTCGCCCAGGCCCGTGACCACCACGACGACGTCCGCACTGGTGGCGTCGAGCAGCTCGGGTAGGCGGGGCTCCCAGCCGGTGCACCCGGTCTGCTCGCCGATCGTCTCGCCGGCCAGGCGCACGGGACCTGGCGCGCCGGGAGGGCAGTCGTCGGTGACGTGGGTGTCGAGGCGCATCTGGTCGTCGGCGTGCTCATCGTTCCAGACGGCGAAGCCCGGCACGATCGACGAGGCCAGCGCGTCGCCCACGAGGGCGACCGACGCCACCTCCGAGGCCGTCGGCACGACCACGTCGAGGTCGCCCGGACCCTCGCCGTCGTCGATCGCCAGACTCACACCCACCGGCGGCTTGAGCGGCACGATCACGGCGACCACGAGCACCACGGCCGTCGCCCCCATCAGCGCTCCGGCGAGCCGGCGCCGCGGCATGCGCAGCTTCGTGCGGAACGGTTGCTCGAGGGCCACGTGGAGCGCGGTCGCGACGGCCAGCGTGGCGGCCACCCGCAACCCGAACAGGGCCGGACCCGGCAGGTCGAGGCGCGGCTCGTCGATGAGGAGGTAGATCGGCCAGTGCGCCAGGTAGGCGGTGTAGCTGATGCGCCCGAGCATGCGCAGCGGCCACGTGCCGAGGAACGTGGCCGCCGGGCCGGGGGCGGTGACCGCCAGGATCACGAGCGCCGTCAGCACGGCGTTGAGCGCGGTGATGCCGGCGAAGAGGTTCGGGTCGCCGAGCGACGTCCGGCTCCACAGCACGGCGAGGGCCGCCAGCGCACCCACGGCGCCGTATCGGGCGGCGGCCACGCCCAGCTCGCTCCCCAGCACGCGGCGCATCGCGGGGCTGAGCACGCAGTAGGCCAGCGCGACACCGACCAGGACCTCGCCGGCCCGGGTGTGGGTGCCGTAGTAGGCGAGGCCGCCGTTGCCGTCGACCTCGGCGGTGGCCTTGGCGAGTACGAACGACAGGACGGCCACGAGTCCGAACACCGCGCCGCCCAGCCGCCAGTGGCGCCCCGCCACCTTCATGAGGCCCACGAAGAGCAGGGGCATGACGACGACGAGCTGGGCCAGAACGGCGAGCGACCACAGGTGCTGCACCGGGGAGGGGTCGAGGAAGATGCCGGCGACGTCTCGGTCGGCGAGGACCGCGTGCCAGTTCGTGGCCCACGCGGCCGCCCAGAGCATGTCGGCTCGGAAGCCGGGCCCGGTGCCGACACGCAGCGTGAACTGCAGGACGATCACGAGCGCGAGCACGGCCACGTAGGCGGGGACGAGGCGGCGGGCGCGCCGCTCCCAGAGGCGGCCGAGAGCCAGCCGGCCGGTCTGCGCCCACTCGGCGAGGGCCAGCGTGGCGAGCAGGAATCCGGACAGCGTGAAGAACGACGAGATGCCGAGGAAGCCGCCCCGGGCCGCGTCCCAGCCCTGATGGAACAGCAGCACGGCGATCAGGGCGAGGCCGCGGAGGCCGTCGAAGCCGGCGATGTCGGGGAGGCGGGGGGCGTCGTCGAGCTCGGCGGGAGCCTTGGGGCCCGTCGGGCGCCGCCGGTGGTCGGCGCCGTCTCCGTCGTCGGCGTCGTCGTCGGGGCCATGCCCGGCGCCGCTGTACTCGAGCTCGTCGACGCCCGTGCCGCCGTAGCGCTGGTCGAGATCGACGCCGGTGCCGCCGTAGGGCTGGTCGAGATCGACGCCCGTGCCGCCGTAGCGTTCGTCGAGATCGACGCCGTTGGCGAGCCCGGTCTCGGAGCCCGTGTCCGGATCGGTGCCGTAGGGCGGCGGGGCGTACGGGTCCCACCCGCCGGGTGCCGGCGGTCCGCCGGGCCCGTCCGGGCGGCCGGGTGCCAGCGGTCCGCCCGGTGCGGGCGGCGGTCCCGGCAGTGGCGGGGCGTCGGGCGGCCACGCGGAGGGCGCCGCGTGGAGGTCGGGCTGCCACCCGCGGGTCATGCTGCGGGCGCCCGTCGGCGACGGTGCGCCCGGCCCAAACGCCGCCCCGGCGCCGGCTGCGCCGCCGTACCCGAGGTCGCCGGTGCCGGTGTCGTCGCCGGGGCCGGTCGCGGGTCCGCGGCCGTAGCGGGGGTCGGTGCCTCTGTCATAGCTGGCGCCCGTCGTGCGCCGCGGGTCGTAGCCGCGCCCGGACGGGCCGCCGTAGCCGGCGTCGCGGGTCGCGCCGGGGCGCCGGGACGGCTCGTCGCCGGCCTCGGGGCGTCTCCCGGAGGGGCCGCCGCCCGACCCGGCGTGGAACCCGCTCGTCGCCCCGGGGTCGGCGCCGCGGGCCGTGTCGGCGAGCGGATCGCTGGCGTCGCCGGTGCGCAGGGTCGGTGGCCACGTGTGCGGGCCGGTCGTGTCCTCGGGCCGGTCCCGGCCGAGGGCACCCTGGCCGCCGGGAGCGGCCGGCCCGCCCGGGCGCTGGTCCACCGGCGGGGGCCACCGGTCGTCGCCCGGGCTGCGGGCGCCGCTCCGGCCGCGGGCACCGGCGCCCGTGTCGTCCCGGCCCCTGTCGCCCCGGCTGCGCCCGCGCAGCTCGTCGAGCCCCTGTCCCGGCCCCCCGTACGGCCGCACGCCCTCGCCGGGATCCTCGGCGGCGGGCGCGGCGGGGCCCGTGCCGGTGTGGCCCGGCGGTGTGGACCAGCGGCTCGTGCGGCCGCCGGCCGTGTCGTCGCGGCGCCCGGGAGAGCGTCCGCCGGCCGTGTCGTCGCGGCGCCCGGGGGAGCGGTCGCCGGCCGTGTCGTCGCGCCGCGCGGACGAGCGGGCCGCGCCGCCGAAGAGTCGGTTCCGACCCGAGGGCAGGGCCGGGACGGGCTCGTCACCGCCGCCCGGAAGGCGGTTGGGGCGGCCGGTGGGGCCCTCGGCGGCACCGGGCGATCGGGCGGGCGGAGCGGTGGGGAGATCGTCGAGGTCCGGCCAGACGCTCTCCGCGTCGCCGGGCCTGTCGGCCCGCGTCGACGAGCGCCCGGACGGTGCCGGCGGGACGCCGGGGTCGCGCCCCACGCGGCCCTGGTCGTCGCGGCCCTCGCCGCGGTCGGGACGTCGCCCGGCGTCGCGGGAGGACCAGCCGGTCGAGCCGGCACCCGGGCCGGAGTCGCCCGCTCCCCGGTACACCCCGGGCCGGTCGGCGGCACCCGGGCCGGAGTCGCCCGCTCCCCGGTACACCCCGGGCCGGTCGGAGCCGGGAGGGCGGTACGCCCGCGCCGAGCCCGTGTCGCCGGCAGCGCGGCCGGACCCCGGACCGCCGGCGCCCGGCGCGCGGTAGGCGCGCGAAGCGCCGATGTCGTCGGGGGAGCGGTATGCCCCGGACCGGCCGCTCTCCTCGCGGGCCCGGTAGGCCGCGTTGCGGCTCGAGTCGTCGGCCCGCCGGTCGGTCCCCCGTGCCCGGCCCTCGCGATCGGGCGACCGGTAGATCGGGCCGCTCGGCCCGTCGCCGCCCGGACCGCCGGCGCCGCCGGCCGGGTCGCCGGGCGATCGCAGCGACCGCCGGGAGGGCCGATCGTCACCGGGGGCAGCGGGCGGGCGGTACATGGGCCCGGCCGCCGCGCCGCCGTAGCCGCGCCCGGAGACGTCGCCGGCCCCGCCCGGTTGACCGGCACCGGGGCCGGCACCGGCAGGCCCACCCGCAGGTCCGGCCGTGCCAGCGCCGCTCGACCAACGCTCGCCGGAACGGCCGCCCGGGGCCTCGGGCGGCTCGTCGGCGGGCCACTCCTCGAGCGGCGGACCCGCGGGATCGCTGCGGTCCCATGCCCGTGGCCGCCGGGGTTGCTCGCCCTGGCGCCGGCGTGCCGGGGGCCGTTCCCCCGAACCGGGGGGGCCGGCGTCGCCGCTGCGTCGCCCGTCCGGCCGTCGATCCCCAGCGCCGTCACCGGGTTCCGGTCGGTGCGACGGCGGTCGCGCAGCGGTCAGTGTGATTCCTCCAGAATCCGTACCGGCGGTTCACGCCGGCTATTGGCCCAGGGCGCGCCCGCCACGTCGGTCGGCAAAGACTACCTACCTTGCGGTGCGGGCCGCGCCAGAGTGGCGGCGGCACGGAGCGGCTCAGGCGCGGTGTCGCAGCCGGCGGACCATCGTGACCGACGCGAGCGGGTTGCGTCCCCGGTCCGCCACCTCGTGCTCGCCCATCGCCACGAAGCCCAGGCGCTCGTAGAGGCGGCGGGCCGGGTTGTCGCCCCGCACGCTGAGGCACACCGCGTCGAACCGCTCGGCGGCGTCGTCGAGCAGCCGCGTGAGCAACGAGGTTCCCAGTCCTGCGCCGCGCACCTCGGGAGCGACCGCCACGGCGAGCTCGGGCGTGGCGTCGTCGACGTAGCCGTAACCGGGCTCTTCGCCCGTCAGCAGCCGCAGCCAGGCGGCGCCGAGCAGGACGGCGTCCCCGCCGACGACGCCCAGGTCGGCCGGGCGGCCCCACCCGTCCACGTAGCGGGCCAGCTCGGGCACCGCCCGCAGGCCGGACGGGTCCGCGATGCCCTCCTCGGCGGCGTGCGCCGCCTCGTGGAGCATCGCCCAGAGGAAGGGTTCGTCGTCGGGCCGTGCGGCGCGCAGGGCGAAGGGCATGCGCCCCGTTGCTAGCAAGCGCTCCGGGCCCCGGCGAGCCGGTTCCCGACCGCCGGGTAGCCTCGCCCGTCGTGGCCCTCCGCTGGACCGACGACCACTGCCACCTGGGGTGGGACGGTGACGGCGTGCCCCATCCGGCGCTGGCCGACCCACACGTGGCCGAGGCCCGCGAGGCGGGGGTCGAGCGCATGGTCACCGTGGGCACCGACCTCGCCCACAGCGCTGCGGCCATCGCCGTCGCCCGCCGCCATGCCGGCACGGTATGGGCCACCGTGGGCCTCCACCCCCACGACGCCGTCCAGGGCCTCGACGGTCTCGCCGAGCTGCTCGCCGAGCCCGAGGTCGTGGCGGTGGGCGAGTGTGGGCTCGACTACTACTACGAGCATTCGCCACGCGACGTGCAGCGCCGGTCGTTCGCCGGCCAGATCGCCCTGGCGCACGAGCACGACATGGCGCTCGTGATCCACACCCGCGACGCCTGGGCGGACACCTTCGACGTCCTCGCCGCCGAGGGGGTGCCCGAGCGCACGGTGCTGCACTGCTTCACCGGCGGTCCCGAGGAGGCCCGGCGCTGCCTCGACCTGGGTGCACACCTGTCGTTCTCGGGGATCGTGACGTTCAAGGCGGCCCACGACGTGCGGGCGGCGGCGGCGCTGTGCCCGCTCGACCGGGTGCTCGTCGAGACGGACAGCCCCTACCTGGCGCCCGTGCCCCACCGGGGCCGGCCGAACCGGCCGGCGCTCGTGCCGCTGGTCGGCGCGGCCGTGGCGGCGGCCGTTGGGACGGACGTCGGGGCGGTGGCCGCCGCCTCGTGGGGCAACGCTGCCCGCGTCTACGGCCTGCCCGCGTGACGCTCTCGCCCCGGCAGGTGCGCGAGCTGCTCGAGGCGCACGGCCTGCGCCCCAGCCGGGCGCTCGGCCAGAACTTCGTCGCCGATCCCAACACCGTGCGGCGCATCGCCCGGCTGGCCGCTGTCGGCGCCGGCGACCACGTGGTCGAGGTGGGACCGGGCCTGGGGTCGCTCACGCTCGCCCTCGCCGAGACCGGCGCCGCCGTCACCGCCGTCGAGCTGGACCGCCACCTCGTGCCCGTCCTGCGCGAGGTCGTCGAGCCGGCGGGCGTGCGGGTCGTGCAGGGCGACGCCATGGCGCTCGACTGGGAGGAGCTGCTCGGTGGGGCCCCGGCGTGGTCGCTCGTCGCCAACCTGCCGTACAACATCGCCACGCCGCTCGTGCTCGACCTGCTCGCCAACGTCCCGGCCATCCGTTGCATGCTCGTGATGGTGCAGCGCGAGGTGGGGGAGCGGCTGGCGGCATCCGTCGGGGACCCCGCCTACGGCATCCCGTCGGTGAAGCGGGCGTACCGGGCGACCGCCGAGGTCGTCGGGCGGGTGCCGCGGACCGTGTTCGTCCCCCAACCGCGGGTCGACTCGGTGCTGGTCCGGCTCGAGCGGTTGCAGCAGCCGGCGGTCGACGCGGATGCGGCGCGGCTGTTCCGACTCGTGGAGGCGGGGTTCGGGCAGCGCCGGAAGATGCTGCGCCGGTCGCTGGCCGCCACCGTCGACGCCGAGGCGTTCGCCCGGGCCGGCGTGGCTCCCACCGCCCGAGCCGAGGAACTGGGCCTCGACGACTGGGCCCGCCTCGTGGCCGCCGCCCCCCGCTGACCGTGCCGCCGCCGGCCGCCCACCGGGCCGCGCCCGCCAGGGGGCCACGCCGCCCGCCGCCGCGCCTCGTGGCCACCGCCGCTGGCTGACCGTGCCGCCGCCGGCCGCCCACCGGGCCGCCCGCTCCCGGGGGCACCGTGTGTCAGCCTGGCGCCGTGAGGCCGCACCCCCGCCCCGACCCGCCCGCCGCCGTTCCCGCCGGCGGGGACGGCGAGGGTGGGGTCGTCACGGTGGCGGCCCCCGCGAAGCTCACGGTCTCGCTGCGGGTCACGGGCGTGCGCGCCGACGGCTACCACCTGATCGATGCCGAGATGGTCAGCCTGGACCTGGCCGACGCGCTGACGTTCGGCCCCGGCGACGGGTTGACGGTTCTCGGCGGACCACCGGCGCTGCGCGGTGACCTCGACCGCAACCTGGTGTGCCGGGCGCTGCGGGCGGTGGGGCGGACGGCCGATGTCCGGTTGCTCAAGCGCATCCCCGTCGGGGGCGGGCTGGGTGGCGGGTCGAGCGACGCGGCCGCCGTGCTGCGCTGGGCCGGTTGCGACGACGTCGACGTCGCGGTGGCGCTCGGCGCCGACGTGCCGTTCTGCGTGCGGGGCGGCCGGGCCCGGGTCCGCGGCGTGGGCGAGGTGATCGAGCGGCTGCCGTTCGTCGAGCGGACCTTCACGCTGGCCGTGCCGCCGTTCGGCTGCTCGACACCGGCCGTCTACCGGGCGTGGGACGAGATGGGCGGTCCGCGGGCCGAGGGCCCCAACGACCTGGAGCCGGCGGCCCTCGCCCTCGAGCCCCGCCTGGCCCCCTGGCGGGACCGGCTCGCCGAGGCGACCGGCCGCGTGCCGGTCCTAGCGGGGTCGGGGTCGACGTGGTTCGTCGAGGGTGCCCACCCCGGCGACGACCGCATCGTCGTACGCACGATCCCGGCCCACGCCTGAGACCCGGCGCGCAGCCGAACGGGCGCGCGTACAGCCCGCCGGGGCGGATCGCGGGGGCGGGTGGCCGGAGGTGCGTCCGGACGCGCACCGAGCGCCCGGTCTCGGGGCGCTCGGTCGGGCGGGGTTTTGCGGCTGGCGGGCCGGCTACTTGCCGGCGGCGCGGCGCTGCCAGCGAGTGCGCTTGAGCATCTTCTTGTGCTTCTTCTTGCGCATCCGCTTGCGGCGCTTCTTGATCAGCGAGCCCATGAGGCCGACGACCCTAGCCTCGCCCCGGTCGCCCTCCAAGCCCGCTCCGTGCGCACCGCCGCGCCCACCGAGCGCTCCCGGCCCTGGCCGGCCGCAGGCCGGGGCTACGGTGGGGGCTCCGGTCGGGGGTAGTTCAATCGGCAGAACAGCGGCCTTTGGAGCCGAAAGTTGCAGGTTCGAGTCCTGCCCCCCGAGCCCAGAGCTACCAGCTGATTCGCCGGTTATAGGCGGAGTCTCGAGACGTGGCGCGCCGGGCGATGCCTCGCACAGTCGTGGCCTCGTAGCCGAGTTCCAGGAGCGATCCGCGGCTACAACCGGCAGCGGCTCGTCCCGGCCATCGTGTGGTGGGACGAGCCGGCTGTGTGGCGGCACCTCCGGCAGGCCATGGTGGTCGAGGTGCTGTTCATCGCCCTGGGCGTCCTGCTCGCGACCGCCGCCATGACCAGCGGCGGGTTCTAGGAGGCCCTCAGGTTGACGACGGTCGATGGTGGGCGGTTCGCTGGTGGGCGTCGGGTGTTTCCGCCGGGTTGGCGTGCAGGAGGACGTCGGCGAGGCGGGGGATGGTGTGGAGCAGCTGGTGGCGGGCGTGCTCAAGGATGTCGTGGGCCTGGGTGAGGGTCAGTGTGGGGGAGAGGCCGACCTCGGCGTCGGCGTGGAGCTCGTGGCCGATCCACCGGACTCGCACACGGTCGACGGACGTGATGCCGGTGACGTGCCCGAGGTCGTGGGTGACGCGCTCGACGAGGGCGGGGTCGATGCGGTCCATCAGCCGCCGGTAGATGTCGCGGGCGGCGTGACGCAGGACGTTGACGATGGCGACGCTGATGGCGAGGCCGATGATCGGGTCGGCGTGATCCCAGCCGGCCATGCTGCCCAGCGCGGCGCCGAGGACGGCGAGCGACGTGAACCCGTCGGTGCGAGCGTGCAGCCCGTCGGCGACGAGGGCGGCGGAGCCGATGCGGCGCCCGACGCGGATGCGGTAGTGGGCGACCAGCTCGTTGCCGGCGAAGCCGACCAGCCCGGCGAGCGCGACCCACACGGGTCGGTCGATGGCTCGCGGGTCGAGCAGCCGTCCGATCGCTTCCCAGGCGGCGACGACGGCCGAGAGGGTCATGACCGCGACGACGAACACGCCGGCGAGATCCTCGGCGCGCCCGTAGCCGTAGGTGTAGCGGCGGTCGGGCGGCCGGCGCCCGAGCCAGAACGCGATGCCAAGCGGAACGGCGGTGAGGGCGTCGGAGAAGTTGTGGATGGTGTCGGCCAACAGGGCCACCGACCCGGACACGACGACGATGACGACCTGCAGTGCCGCGGTGGTGCCCAGGGCGGCCAGGCTGATGGCCAGGGCCCGCATGCCCTCGCGATCCGCGGTGGCGGTGTCGATGATCTCGGCGTGATCGTGGCTGTGGGGGCTGAGGGCGTGGCGGAGGGCGCCGAGCAGGCCGCGGAGGGTGGCGCCGTGCTCGTGGGAGTGACCGTGGTCGCGGCCGTCGTGGGCCCGATGGCCGTGCTCGCGGTCATGTTTCGTGTGAGCAGTCACGACCACCTCCGGACGTCGATAGCCGGCACCTACGCACTCTAGGCCTGCTACCGCACGTCTGCATACCTGTGCGGATATAGAGACTGCTACGGTGACGGCATGCCGAGCAGCGAGCACCACCCGGCGGCGTCGCGGCCGGTCGACGCCCACGAGGCCGCGGGTCTCGCCGAGCTGATGGCAGCCTTCGCGACGGCCAGCCGTGTTCGCCTGCTGTATGGGCTCTACGGGGTGGAGCGCACGGTCGAAGAGCTGGCCGCCGAGTGTGAGCTGGCACCGAGCGTGGTCTCCCAGCAGCTGCGGGTGCTGCGCCTGTTCCGGCTGGTCAAGGGCCGCCGTGACGGCCGCCATGTGCGCTACCGGCTGCACGACGACCATGTGGGCGAGTTACTGGCCGCCATCCGGCACCATGGCGAGCACGCCACCGGCACTGTCGCCGACGGCGAGCCCTCTCGGCGCTCGGCCAGCGGTGCGCCCGCCGTGAACGAGTGAGGCCGATGGGCCCGCGTGCGGGCCGCAGCCCGGCAATCTACTCTCGGTAGTTATGCGGGCCTCGCGCTCGACCTCATTGCTCGTGCTGCCCGGCGGCTTGGCCGTGGGGCACGCCTTCGGCTACTTCGTGGCGGGCTTGTGGTACGGCGCCCCGAGCGGCGAGGCCATCGGGCACGACTACCTCGGTGTGCTCCTGCGGGTGGCGGTTCCCTCGCTGTTCACCTTGGTCCTCCGCGCCTTCGGGCGTGGCGCCCGCCAGGGGCGGCCTGACGGGCCGCGTTGGGCCACGCTGGCCCCGCAGCTCGTCGTCGCCTACGTGACAGTCGAGCTGATCGAGCACGCCCAGGTCGGCGTCGAGTGGACGCACGCATTGCGTGAGCCGTCGCTGCTGTGGGGCGTCGTCGGCCAGCTTCTCGTGGCGGCCGGAGCCGTTCTGTTGCTGCAGGCGGCTCACACCGCCGGCGGCCTGTTCGCTCGAGCGCCCCGGCCGCGCACGCGCTGCCTGGCCTCGCCACCGCGCCGCGCGGCGGCGGTCGACCATGTTCTCGGGGACGTACCGGCCCGCTGGGCGTCGCGGCGAGGACCTCCCACCCTGTCCGTCGCCGCCTGACCCGACCCGGTGCCCACCGATCCCCACCAGGGATTGTCGGTCGCTGGGGGTCACGCGTGACGGCAGTCGGTCGGCGGCCCGGGCCGCCTCCGACGTCGAAGGGACCGGCCGGGGCCAGTTCGGCCACGAGATCCCAAGCGGCGAAACCAGCGGCGGCGTGCCGCTCGGGTCGACCGTCGTCGCGCTCCTTGCGCTTGTCGTTGCCGGACTCGTCGCCTGGTGGCTCACCTGTCACGACCGGCCGGGACCCGATGACGAGCACCCGCGCCACGACTCCCTACCAATGCAGGACAACGGCCGGCGACCACCGGCGGAGAGACTGGGGAAACCACGATGACAACCGTCGAAACGCTCTCCGAAGACCAGCGCCCGACCAGCGTCGATGCGGTACCACGGGCGGGTGCGCTGGTGTACGCCGGGCTGACGTCGTTGGGCGCCGGCGCGCTGCACGCCACGGCGGTCGGCGTCCACAGCGCGGCCCGCCAGGCCGCGATCGCCTTCGCCGTCCTCGCCGCCTTCCAGATCGGGTGGGGCATCGCGGCCGTCGTGCGCCCGTGGCGATGGCTCGGCGCCGTCGGCGCGGTCGGCAACACCGTCGCGGTCGGCGGCTGGTACCTGTCCAAGACCAGCGGCATCAGCTTCGTGGACGGCCTCGAAGCCGCCGAGGGCGTCGAGTTCGCCGACGCCATCGCCGCCGGCTTCGCCGCGATCGCCGTGGTCCTCGGCCTGGTCTGGTGGCTCAGCAGCATCGACTGGGCACGCCATCACCAGGAGGCCCTCCTCGGCACCGCGGCCATCGTCGTTGCCGCCGTGAGCGCGTGGGGCATGGTCGCCGCCTCCAGCGACGAGCACGACCACGGCGGCGCCGGACACGACGACGGTACCGAAGAGGTCGACGGCCACACCGACGACCACAGCGGCCACTGACGCGGCGGGGCCGCTAGGTACGACCGGCCTCGAGACAGGCCGGTCGTACCGCCGCGTCAGGCCACCGATGCCACGTCGAAGATGTCACCTTCGATGCAAGGGCATGCCCCCGGCGGGCTCAACAACTCGATCGGGACGAGCACCTGGAAAGCGCCTAGTGGACGGACCGGGCGTGACCGGCTGGATGATCCGAAGGGGCCTTTGGAGCCGAAACTTGCAGGTTCGAGTCCTGCCCCCGAGCGAGCGGCACCTCGAACACCTCGGGGGTTGATAGGGCGTTCCCTACTGCCCGCCGGGCGCGGCGTCGCCGATCATCCGGTCATGCCGATCCCTCCTCACCGGTTCGACCACACGACGGTGCTCGTCACCGGGGGCGCCTCGGGCATCGGCGAGGCCACCGCGCGGCGCCTGGCGACGGAGGGAGCGCTGGTTGTGCTCGCCGACCGCGATGGCGACGGCGCCAAGTCGACGGCCGGCGAGCTGGGCGGGTACGCCGTGGCAGTGGACGTCACCGATGTAGAGGGCGTGCGGGCGGCGTTCACCGACGTGGAACGCACGGTCGGCCCCGTCGACGTGCTCGTGAACAACGCCGGCGGCGACCGCCCGGCCCTGTTCCTCGACACCGACGAGGACGCCTGGGATGCCGTGCTCGACGTCAACCTCAAGGGCGTCATCGCGTGCACCCACGCCGTGCTGGGAGCCATGTACACGCGCCGGCGCGGTGCGATCGTCAACGTCTCGAGCGAGGCGGGGCGGATGGGCATGGTCGGCGGTGCGCTGTACTCGGCGGCCAAGGCCGGCGTCGTCGGGTTCACCAAGGCGATCGCCCGCGAGAGCGCTCGCTACGGGGTCCGCTGCAACGCCGTGGCGCCTGGGCCTGTCGACACCCCGCTGCTGGACGGCCTGGCGGCGGACCGGTTCGGCGCGGCCCTGCGCCAGGGCATGATCGACGCCACGGTGCTCGGGCGGTCCGGGCGACCCCACGAGGTGGCGGCCGCGATCGCGTACCTCGCATCGGACGACGCCTCCTTCGTCACCGGCCACACGCTCGCCGTGAGCGGCGGCGTGTCGATGTGGTGACCGCGGCCGGCGACAGCAGCCCCGCGAAAGGCACGGGGCCCCCGGCGGCGTCCGAGGCGGCGACCGCGACTGCGTCCGCGACTGCGTCCGAGCCGCCGTCCGAGGCGGCCCCGCTCCAGCTGGTGCCCCTCGGTCGCATGGCGGCGACCCTGCGCTCCCCGCACGTGCTGGCCGGCACGCCGGCCGGCGATCGGTGGATCTTCGAGGTCGTCGAGGGCTCGTTCGAGGGGGACCGGCTGCGGGCTACCGTCCGGGGCCAGGCCAACGCCGACTGGTTCCTCCTGGGCCCCGACGGCACCGGAAGCCTCGACGTGCGCGTGCTGGTGGAGACCCACGACGGCGCCCTGGTGTACGTGCACTACACGGGCCGCGTCGCCGCCGGTGAACCCGGCGCCCCGCTGTACGCCACGCCCCGGTTCGACACGGGCGACGAGCGCTACCGCTGGCTCAACCGCATCCAGGCCGTGGCCAAGGGGCACCTCACGGGCGACCGCCTCACCTACGAGGTGTACGAGCTGCGATGAGGGGCCCGGGCGGCGGTCTGTAGGGCGGCCCCTACTGGCGCCCGCGGCGGCCGCCGCGGACCCTCGGGACAACGGCCGGAACAGGCCCATCGGGGCCGGCCCATTGGAGGGGGAAGACATGATGCGAGGCGTCTCTCAGGCTCGACGGCCCGTCCCGATCGCGGCGGTGACCCTGGTGGTGGCGCTCACCGTCGGCGCCGCCTGCTCGGGCGACGACGCGGACACGGACGCACCGGCGTCCGGCCCGGAGATCGGCGGTACGACGTCGACGAGCGCCGCCCAGCCGACCGGCGAGCCCATCACGATCGGTTTCGTCAACAGCGAGGGCGGCGCCTTCTCGGTGCCCGAGCTACGGGTCGGCAACGAGGTGGCCGCGGACTACGTCAACAACCACCTCGGCGGCGTGGCCGGCCGACCCCTCGAGGTCGAGCGCTGCGCCACCGACGGATCACCCGAGAGCTCCATCGACTGCGCGAACCAGCTCGTCGAGGCGGGCGTCGTCGCGGTCGTGGAGGGCACCGACCTGGGCGGCGACGCCATGCTGCCGATCCTGTCCGACGCCGGCATCCCGTTGGTCGGCCACGTCCAGTTCGGTCCCGGGCGCATGTTCGACGACAACGCCTTCTACTTCGGGGCGGCCGCGCTCGCCTACGGTGCCGCCGCGCTTCAGTTCTACGCCGACGAGGGGGCGACCAGCGTGAGCTGGTTCCTGCCCGACGAGCCGTCGAGCCACGCCTTCACCGACACGGTGCTCGAGCCAACGGCCGCTGAGCTGGGCATGGACTACACGACCGTCTACTACGACGCGGCCTCCCCCAACTGGGCCGTCCTGGCCGCTACGGCCGTGTCTGACCACCCGGACGTCAGCGGCAGCATCGCCGCGACCGACGCCCAGTGCGTCGAGATGATCGGTGCGTTGCGTGATGCCGGCTATCAGGGCCGCATCCTCGCCGCCTCCTGCGTCGGGCTGCACGACGCGCTGGGGGAGGACGCCGTCGGGGTCGACACCGACGCCGACCACTGGCACCCGGGCGACCTGGAGTCCGCCCCCGCCGCCAAGCAGGAGGAGCTGAGCGAGTACGCCGCGGTGATGACGGACGCGGGGCACGAGGACCTCGTCGGCGGCAACGCCGTCATCACGTTCGCCGACCTGATCAACCTCACGCGGATCATGGGCACGATCGACGGCACCGTCGACGGCGCGGCCGTGGCCGAGGCGCTGCGGTCCGCCCGCGACTTCGACAGCTTCGCCGGGCCGACCATCGCCTGCGACCACACGGCGATCCCCGGCAACTCGGCGTGCAGCACCGACCTCCTGTTCTTCCAGGTCCAGGAGGACGGGTCGGTGAAGGCCGTGACCGACGACTTCGTCGACGTGACCGGGTTGCTGTGACCGAGCACCTGCTGTTCCTGATCGTCGGCCTCGGGGCGGGCGCCGCCTACGCCGCCATCGCCATGGCACTGGTCACGACGTACCGGGGCACCGGTGTCGTCAACATCGCCCAGGGCGCCATGGCGATGTGGGCGGCGTTCACCTACGACGAGTTGCGGCGCACGGGCGACCTCGTGCTACCGGTCGGGCGGGTCGACCTCGGCATCGGGTGGCCGGGGGTGCCGGCGCTCGTCGTCGGCGTGGCGTCGGCGGCGGTGATCGGCTTCGTCCTGCACCTCGCGGTGTTCCGCCCGCTGCGGTCGGCACCGCCCCTGGCGAAGGTCGTTGCGTCGGTGGGCGTGGCGATCACGCTGCAGGCCCTGGTCGTGTTGCGCTTCGGGACGGGCCGCCGGGCCGTGCCGGCCATGCTGCCCGACGACACCGTGCACGTCGGGTCGGTCACCTTCTCCCAGGACCGTATCTGGTTCGCGGCGGTGGCGGTCCTGCTCGCGGTCGCGCTGTGGGCCTTCGGGCGCTTCACGAGCCTGGGCCTGGCGACCCGAGCCGCCGCCGAGAGCGAGCGCGGTGCGGTCCTGCTGGGCTGGTCGCCCGACGCCCTGGCCGCCGGCACATGGGTGCTGGCGGCGGTGGTGGGTGGCGCCATGGCCGTCCTGGTGGCGCCGTCGATCGGCCTCGAGCCGGTGAGCTGGACCCTCATGGTCGTGCCGGGCCTGGCCTGCGCACTGGTGGGCAGACTCGCCTCGGTCGGTGTCGCCTGTGCCGCCGGCCTGGCGCTGGGCGCACTGGAGTCCGAGATCACGCTGCTGTCGGCGCGGTCGTGGTGGCCAGACTGGGCCACGGTAGGGGTCGCGGAGAGCCTGCCGCTCGTGGTGATCGTGGCCGTCCTGGTGGTGCTCGGTCGACGCCTGCCCACCCGGGGCTCGCTGACCGTCGAGCCGCTGCCGCCGGTGCCGACGCCGCGTGTGCGCCCGCCGGTCGTGGTGGCCCTCGTCGCCGGTGGCTTGGCCGCGCTCCTCCTGACCGGGGGGAGCTACCGGTTCGGCGTGATCACCTCGATGGTCGTGGCCATCATCGCGTTGTCGCTGACGGTGCTCACCGGACTCGTCGGCCAGATCTCGCTCGCCCAGGCGGCGCTCGCCGGGTCGGCCGGCTTCGCCCTGTCGAAGGTGGGCACAGGCCTGCCGTTCCCGCTGTCGTTGCTGGTCGCCGCGCTGGCCGCCACGGCGCTGGGCCTCCTCGTGGCCGTACCGGCGTTGCGCATCCGGGGCGTCCAGCTCGCCGTCGTCACGCTTGCCGCGGGAGTGGCCATCGAGCAGTTCGTGTTCCAGAACCCCGAGCTGACGCCGCCCGGTGGCCACGTCATCCCCGACCCGAAGTTCCTCGGCGTCGACCTTGCGGTCCGTCGCGGCGCCGAGCTGGCGCGCTGGCAGTTCGGCGCCCTCGTGCTCGTCGTGCTGACCCTGGCGGCGTTGGCCGTCGCCAACCTCGTCCGCAGCGGCACCGGCCGGGCGCTCCTCGCCGTGCGCTCCAACGAGCGGGCCGCGGCCGCCGTCGGCGTCGACGTCGCCGCGGCCAAGCTCATCGCGTTCGGCGTGTCCGCGTTCCTCGCCGGGCTGGGCGGGGCGCTGATCGGTTACAGCCGCGGGCAGCTCTCGGCCGACTCGTTCACCGTGTCGGTGAGCCTGGCGCTCCTGGCGTTCGCCTACCTGGGAGGCATCACCAGCGTCGGCGGCGCGCTCGTCGCCGGCACCCTGGCGCCGCTCGGCATCGGTTACGTGGTGCTCGACCGGGCCTTCGACCTCGGCGAGAACTACCTGCTCGTCTCGGGCGTCCTGCTGGTGGCCACGGCCGTGCTCAACCCCCGGGGCATCGCCGGCACCGTCCGCGACAACATGGCCTCCCTCAGGCGCCGCCGTGGCGCCGACGAACCGGGGCTCGCCCCTTCCCATCCCCGGACGGACGTCCGGCCCGCCGCCACCGCAGGAGCACGCCCATGACCACCTCCCTCCCCACGGACCCCGGGGCCACGAGCCCCTCCGGCTTCGACCTGGCGGCGGCCGACCGGCTGCTGACCACGACCCGCGCCGTGCGGCGGCGCCTCGATCTGGGCCGGCCCGTCGGCCGCGACGTCGTCCTCGAGTGCCTGCGCATCGCCACGCACGCGCCATCCGGCGGGAACAGCCAGCCGTGGCGCTGGCTGGCCGTCGACGAGCCCGAGGTCCGGCGTGGTCTGGCCGAGCTGTACCGCCAGGCCTACGGGCCGTACCTCGAGATGCAGAAGGCGGCGATCGCCCAGGCCGGTGGCGACCCCGACAGCGCCATCGTTCGCAGCTCCGACTACCTGGCTGCGCACCTGCACGAGGTGCCGGTGTTCGTCATCCCCTGCCTGCTCGCCCGGCTGCCCGCGGACGCGAGCCAGGCCGACACCGCCGGCTTCTACGGGTCGATCCTGCCCGCGGTGTGGAGCTTCATGCTGGCACTGCGCAGCCGGGGCCTCGGCTCGGTGTTCACCACGCTGCACCTCCACCGGGAGCGCGAGGCCGCCGAGCTGCTCGGCATCCCCGACACGGTCACCCAGGTCGCCCTGCTGCCCGTCGCCTACACCACCGGCGGCGACTTCACTCCCGCTGACCGCAAGCCGGTCGAGGCCGTGACGTACTGGAACGGCTGGCGCAACCGGGGCTGAGCTCAAACGGTGCGGAGCGGAGCGCCGCATCCACCTGTCCCCACGGCCCTAGCCTCGCCCGCATGTTCGAGCGCGCGGCGCACGCCACCCACGAGGCGGTAACCCAGATCGAGGAAGCGAGGCGCCGCCGCACGGCGGCTCTCATCCTCGAGCTCGACCTCACCGAACCGCTGGTCGAGCGAAGCGCCACCGATCCCGTGAGCGCGGTGCTCGCCCGGCGACGGCTCCCGCTGGGGGTGGTGCTCGAGCGCCTGCGACGGGCGGGACGCGATCCGAGGGTCCGGGCGCTCGTCGTCAAGCTCGGTGGGACGCGATCGCCTCTCACCTTGGCGCGAGCCCAGGAGCTGCGGGAGGCCGTACGGCGGTTCCGGCGCCAGGACAAGCTCGTCGTCGCGTGGGCCGAGACCTTCGGCGAGATGGGGAACGGCAGCATCCCGTACTACCTCGCGAGCGCGTGCGACGAGGTCTGGCTCCAACCGTCCGGCGACGTGTGCCTCACCGGGGTGGCCGCCCAGGTGCCGTTCCTTCGGGGCACCCTCGACCGGGCCGGCATCACGCCGCAGATCGGCCAGCGCCACGAGTACAAGACCGCCGCCAACCTGTTCACCGAGCAGGGCTTCACGCCCGCCCACCGCGAGGCGACCGAGCGCCTGATCGATTCGGTGATGGAGCAGCTGGTCGGAGGCATCGCGGAGAGCCGAGGACTCGACGGCGGCGAGGCGCGTGCCCTGGTCGACCGGGCGCCCGTGTTCGCCACGGAGGCGCTCGGGGCCGGGCTCGTCGATCGTCTCGGGTACCGCGACGAGGTGTATGCCGCGGTGCGCGAGCGCGCCGGCTCGGACGCCGTCCTGCAGTACGTCGGCCGCTATGGCCGTCCCAAGCTGGGGGAGCTCCCGGCGCGCCTCACCGCCGCCCGACGGGACGTCGTTGCGGTGGTCCACGTGTCGGGACCGATCCACCTGGGGCGGAGCGGTCGCCTGCCCATCGCCGGCGGGTCGGCGGGCTCGAACACGGTGGTGGCCGCCCTCCGGGCGGCGACCGAGGCGGAGGATGTCCGCGCCATCGTCCTCCGAGTGGCGAGCCCCGGCGGCTCGTACGTGGCATCCGACGCCATCTGGCACCAGGTCGGCCTCAGCCGCGAAGCGGGCAAGCCGGTGGTGGCGTCCATGGGGGATGTCGCGGCCTCCGGTGGGTACTTCGTTGCGATGGGGGCCGATGTGATCGTGGCCGAGCCGGCCACGATCACCGGTTCGATCGGTGTGCTCTCCGGCAAGCAGGTGGTCGACGGGCTGGTGGACCGGATCGGCATCGGCCACGAGGGTGTGTCCCCGGCCAAGCACGGGCTCATGTTCTCGCCGTTCCGCCAGTTCAGCGACGACGAGTGGGAACGGCTGAACGCCTGGCTCGACAGGGTCTACGAGGTCTTCACGGCCAAGGTGGCGGACGGCAGGGGACTGCCGGTCCAACGGGTGCACGAGATCGCGCGTGGCCGGGCGTGGACCGGCGCCGATGCCAAGGATCGCGGACTCGTCGACGAGCTCGGCGGCCTCGACCTGGCGGTGGAGACGGCGCGGGAGGCGGCGGGCCTGCCGCCATCGGCCGAACCCGCGCTGCGGGCGTACCCGAGGGTGCCGGTCGTCGCGCGGTTGCGCGCCGCCGAATCGAGCGACGACCCGGCCGCAGCCCGCGCGCAGATTCGGCTGGAGGCCTGGAGCGGGTTCGCGGACCTGGCGACCCGCCTCGGTCTACCGGCGGGCGGGCCGCTCATGCTGCCGGGCGAGTGGCGCCTGCAGTGAGCCGCGGCCGTCCGGCGGGGGCGGCACCGGAGGACGAGCCGGGCCTGGCCTCAGCCGACGGGCAGCGTCGTGCACCGCAGGCCGCGACGCCGGAGGCCGGCGATGAGGTCGGGAAGGGCGTCGGCCGTCGAGGCCGTCACATGGAGGTCGACGACGCTCCCCGCGGAGCACGCCGCCAGGGTCCGGGCGACGATGAGGCGCGGGCTCGGCGACTGCCAGTCCCGGGGGTCGACGTCCCAGAGGACCATGCGCCGGTAGCCCGCACGGAATGCGGCCTCCAGCGTCGAGTCGTCGTACCGACCGAAAGGTGGCCGGAAGGCGACCACGTCGGTGGCGCCGGCCTTGCGCCATGCCGCACGGTCCGCCACAAGGCGCCACACCACGTCCTCGGGTTCCAGGCGGGTGAGGTCGGTGTGGTCCCACCCGTGGGCACCGAGGACGTGGCCATCGACCACGGTCCGCCGAGCCGGTCCGGGGAACTGCTCGACGCGCATGCCGAGACCGAAGAAGGCGGCGGGCACCGCCTCGCCGGCGAGCACGTCGAGGATCCGATCCCACGCGTCGCCGTCGTCGCAGTCGTCGAACGTCAGTGCCACCCCGTCCGAGCCGCCCTCCAGCCGGCGGGACACCACGAGATGGGCGTCGGCTGCGCCGTCGTGCGTCAGTTCGCGTCTGGTCCTGCTCGAGCCCGCGCCCGTGACTGTGCGCCCTGCCCGGACCGAGCGTCCAGGGTCAGATGCCGAGGTAGTTCGCCCGGAGCAGGTCGGGGGACTCGGCCAGCTCGGCGGCCGGGCCGGCCGCCACGACCTCGCCATGGACCAGCACGACCGCCCGATCAGCCACCGCCAAGGCCACCGGCACGTGCTGCTCGACCAGAAGCACGCCGATGCCCAGCTCGTCGGCGACCCGGCGGATGGACCGGGCCAGGCCCTGAGCGATGATCGGCGCCAGGCCCATGCTCATCTCGTCCACCAGCAGCAGCCGCGGCCGGCCCACCAGCGCCCGGGCGATCGCCAGCATCTGCTGCTCGCCGCCCGAGAGCAACCCGGTGCTGCGGTCGAGCAGCGGCCCGAGGGCGGGGAAGCGGGCGGCCAGCTCGTCAGCGATCGTCCCCGCCCCCGAGCGGTCACGCCTGGGCGCCCCCAGCCGCAGGTTCTCCCGTACGGTCAGCCCCGGGAAGAGTGCTCGGTCCTCGGTGACGCACCGCAGGCCGCGCCGGGCGTTGCGGTGAGGCCGCACCGCATCGACCGGCCCACCGAGCAGCACGATCTCGCCGCCCAGCGACGGCAGCAGCCCGGCGACCGTCGTCAGCGTGGTGGTCTTGCCGGCGCCGTTGGGACCCAGCAGCGCCACGACGTCGCCGGGCCCGACCGTGAGCGACAGGTCCCGCACGACCACGCTGCGTCCGTAGCCCGCGTGCAGGCCGCGCAGCTCGAGCAGCGGGCCGGCACCTTCGCCGTGGGGCGACCCGCGGCCGGCGTGCATCGGGGCGACCGTTCCGGTCATCGGCCCGCACCTCCCACGACGGCGGTCCCCAGGTAGGCAGCCGCGACCCGCGGGTCGCGGCGGATCTCGTCCGGTGGCCCGGTGGCGATGTGCCGGCCGCCCTCGATGACGTGCACGACGTCGCACACGCCGAGGACGAGGTCCATGTCGTGGTCGACGAGCACGACGGTCGTGCCGGCGGCGACGACCGCCCGCAACCGATCGCCCAGTCGTCGGCTCTCCTCGGTGTCCAGCCCGGCGGCCGGCTCGTCGAGCAGCAGAACCCGCGGCTCGGTCACCAGCGCCCGGCAGACGCCCACCAGCTTGCGCTCGCCCTCCGACAGCTCGGCGGTGGAGCGGTCGAGCAGTGGGCGGATCCCCACGACGTCGACCGCGCGCTCCAGCGCGCCGGGCGTCCCGGGCCGACGGGGGGCCACCAGGTCGCGCAGCGCCCGCCCTACGGTCAGGCGCTCGGTGGCCACCAGGAGATTGCCCCGCACGTCGAGGTCGTCGAACAGCTCGACCGTCTGGAAGCTGCGCGCCAGCCCGTGGCGCACTCTCTGGTGGGGGGCGAGGTCGTCGAGGGCGGCACCGTCGAGCGTCACCCCGCCGTCGTAGGCGACGAACCCCGAGAGCGCGTCGATGAGGCTGGTCTTGCCCGCTCCGTTGGGGCCGATCAGCCCGACGAGCGTGCCCGCCTCGACGTCGATCGAGACGCCGTCGACCGCACGCACGCCGCCGTAGGCGACGCTCAGCGAGTGGATCCGTAGGAGCATCAGCCGACCTCCCGGCCCGGGGTGCTGAGCGCTCGCTGCAGCAGGGCCAGCAGGCCGACCCACCCCACGAAAGGCACCTCGGTGCCGTCGGGGCCGGCGAGCGTGCCCCGCACCCGGAGCCCGTCACGCTCCGCGGTAGCGGAGAGCGGCGGGTCCTCGTCGAGGCGGATGTCCAGCGAGAGCAGTGGCATGGTCGCCCCTTCAACGCACCCAGGTCTCGTAGCGGGCCCGTCGGTAGCCCAGGGCCCGGTACGTGGCGTCGACCAGGCTCTGTCCCGTCGGGCCCAGGCCCATGTCGGCGGCCATCTGGTTCATGACGTAGCCGAACGACAGGTCGCACCCGGGGTCGGCGAACCCGATCGACCCGCCGTTGCCCGTGTGGCCGAAGGCCTCCTCACTGAGCGAGATCCGGATCGGTGGCTCGACCCCCCGCGGCGTCGCGCCCGCCTTGAGGAAACCCAGCGTCCACCGGCCGGGGCCGTCGAGCACGGCGTCCGCGCCGCCGGCGGACTGCACGGCGCCCATGCGGGCGAGGTCCTCGGCGTCGATCGTGAAGCGGCCGATCCTCCGGTCGTGGACGATCGCCCGGTACAGGCCGGCGAGGGCGCGAGCGTTCATGACGCCGCCGGACGCCGGCAGTTCGGCGGCGAGCGCGCGGGGCGAGTCCCACTCGCCGGGCACGAGGTAGCCCCCGTTGTTGAGCATGACCAGTCCGGGGATCGACCCGGGCTCCGTCATCGCCCGGAGCAGGAAGGACGGGACCGCCGCGCCGGGCTCCGGCGGCGGCGGGGGGACGAGGGTGGCCACGCGGCCGTCGAGCCCATCGGGTAGGCCGACGTACAGGTCGAGGCCGAGCGGCTCGGCGATCTCCTCGGCGACGAAGCGACCCAGGCTGCGGCCCGTGATCCGGCGGACCAGCTCCCCGACCAGGAATCCGAACGTCAGCGCGTGGTACCCGTGCCGGGTACCGGGCTCCCAGAACGGGGCCTCGGCCGCCAGCCGTTCGACGACGTAGTCCCAGTCGTAGAAGCCACCGGCCGGCACGGGATCGCGCAGAGCGGGCAGGCCGGCCTGGTGGGCCAGCACGTGCCGGACCAGCACCCGGTCCTTCCGGGCGGCCGCGAACTCCGGCCAGTAGGTGGCGACGGGGGCGTCCACGTCGAGCTCGCCGGCGCCGGCCAGGAGGTGGGCGGCGAGCGCCGTGGCGCCCTTGGTCGACGACATGGCCACGCACAACGTGTCCTTCTCCCACGGCCGGCTTCGGCCGGGGTCGGCGTAACCGCCCCAGAGGTCGACGACCGTCTCGCCTCCCACAGTGACGGACACGGACGCTCCCAGCTCGCCCCGCACGTCGAGGTTGCGCTCGAACTCCGCGCCCACCTCGGCGAACCGCTCGACGCAGTGCCCCTGCACGTCCATGGCCTCGACCCCCTCCGGCGGACTCCGTCGCCATCGTGCCTTTCGGGCGCCGGCGGGCGTAGTGGGGGATGCCCTACACATGGCCCGGCTCGCCGGCCGGGACGGGACGATCGCCATACACTCCCGTCGAGGAGGGGACCGTGGCGACGGTACGGACACCACCGCTGGTGGGGCGCGACCTCGACCTGGCCGTCGCCCTCGGCCAGCTCGAACGGGTCGAGCGCCGGACGGCGGCGGCGCTCCTCGTGCGGGGCGAGGCCGGGATCGGCAAGTCCCGGCTGGTCGCCGAGCTGGCGGTGCGCGCCGAGGAGATGGGCCATCGGGTCGTGGCCGGCCGGGCCGACGACCTCGACCACGGCATCCCCTTCGCCGTCTTCCGGGACGTTCTCGCCCGCCTCGCCCCGGCGGCCGGTATCGAGGCCGAGGCCGACGCGCTCCGGGCCGCCGTCGAAGGCGGTCCCGACGAGCCCGGCGCCGAGCACCTGTCCACCGCCTTCACGGCCGTGCTGCACCTGCTGGCGGCCGCGGGGGGTGGGCGGCCTGTGGTGCTCGTGCTCGAGGACCTGCACGTGGCCGACGGCGAGTCGCTGGCTCTGGCGGCGCTGGTGATCCGGCTGGCCGACCTGCCCGTCCTGACCGTGGTCACGCTGCGGCCCGGCCCCGGCGGCGCCGGCCTCGAGCGGCTGTGCGAGCGGATGGCATTCGACGGGCGCGGGTCGGTGATCGACCTCGAACCGCTCGACCGGAACGCCACCCGTGAGCTGGTCACGGCCGCCCTCGGCGCCGTCCCTGACGACGACCTGACCGCGGCGGTGGCCGACGGGAGCCGCGGCAACCCCTTCTTCGCCGGGGAGGTGGTCCAGTCGCTGCTGGAGGGCGGGGCGGTCGTGGTCGAGGAGGGGCGGGCCCGGCTGGAGGCCGGATCGCCCGCGGTGCAGCTGCGCCCCTCGACGGCCCTGCTCCGGCGCCTGTTCCTCGGGTCGCCCAACGACGTCGAGCTGGCGAAGGTCATGGCCGCCTTCAGCCGATTCTCCCTCCGCCACCTGGGCGTGGCCGAGCGGCTGACCGGGCTGACGGGTGGCGCGGTGGCGGCGTCGTTCGACCGGCTGGTCGCCTCCGGGCTGGTGGCACCGGCGGCGGACGGCGGCTACGAGTTCACGCACGCCATCGTGCGGGCGACCCTCTACGAGGACATCGGCCCGGCCGAGCGCCGCCGCATCCACGGTGCCATCGCCACCGAGCTGGCCGCCGAGCGTCGGGCAGGCGTCCTGCTCGATGTGCTGGAGCTGGCCACCCATGTCGCCGCCTCCGCCACCCCCGGGGACGAGGGAGCGGCGCTGGTCCTCCTCGACGCCGGGCGGGCCGTCGGCGCCTCGGCGCCCCTCGTGGCGGCCGACTACCACCGCCGCGCCGTCGAGGTGCTGCCGAGGGACTCGCCGCGCCGCGCCGAGGCCCTCGCCGGGCAGGCCCGTGCCCTCCACGTCGGCGCCCGGCCCCGGGAGGCGGCGGCGGTGGGGCGGGAGGCGCTCGCCACCCTGCCTCCCGGGCACCCGGCGCGGCCGGCCTCGGTGGCGCTGGTCATCAACGACCTCTACCTCGAGGGCCGCGCCGGGGAGGCGTTCGAGGTCGTCGACGCCGAGCTGGCGGCCGGCGGCGATTCGTGCCCGCTCCTCGCCATCCGCACCAACCTGTTGCTCCAGCTCGGCCGCTACGGGGAGGCGGCGGCGACGTTCCCGGCGGCGATGGCGGGCCTCGATGCCCGCGGCGCCCCGGTGACGGCCGCGGCCCAACTCATGGCGCTGGCCCACCTGGCCCAGTACGCCAACCACGTCGGGCGAGTCGCCGTGGCGGCCGACCTGCTGCGGCGCGTCGACGCGCTGGCCGACGGCGCCTCCAGGACGGTGGCGCTGGCCGCCCACGAGCTTGTGGCCTTCGCCGACTGGCGCCCGGGCCTCGCCCGCCGGATCGAGCAGCATCTCACCGCGGCGGCGGAGCTGCGGCCGGACGCAGCGGCGCAGTCGATCGGAGGCAGCTCGGAGAGCGTCCGCGTCCGCCTGCTGTGGATGCGGGGCGAGTGGGACCACGCGCTCGAGCTGATCCGCAGCGCCGGCTTCGACCTGGAGCAGCGGGGCATGGTCACCACCGCCCAGCTGCTGGCCGCGGCGGCCTGCGAGATCCACGTCGACAGGGGCGACCTCGACGCCGCCGCCGCGGCCGCGGCGCGGTTCGGGGCACCGATCGTCTCCGTGGGCCGGCACGAGGCCATCGCCCGCGCCCGCATCGACCATGCCCTGGGCGACGGCCCGGCCGCGCTGGCCCGGCTCGACGCCGAGCGGGCCGCCGCGTCCGAGCCTGGCGGCAGCGTGTGGAAGCTGGCCGACGTGCTGCGGCTGGCGGTCGACGTCGACCTGGAAATGGGTCGGAACGCCGAGGCCGAGGGGGCCGCCGCCGAGCTGGACGCACTGGCGGACCGGACCGGATGGCTCGAGTGCCAGCTGCCGGCGCTGCGCGCCCGGGCGCTCGTCGCTGCCGACGTCGACGCGGCCCGCGCCTACCGCGACCTCGCCGAGTGCGAGACGTGGACGGTCGAGCGGGCGCACGCGCTGCTGCTGCTGGGCGAGCTGGGTGACGACCCGGGCCGCCACCTCGCCGACGCGTACCGGGCGTTCGACGGGTTCGGCGCCGCGCCCTGGCGGAGGCGGGCGGCGGCGGGCCTACGCGCCCGAGGGTTCACCGTGCCGCGCCGCGCCGCCCAACCGGCGTCCGACCTGACCGAGACCGAGGTGCAGCTCGTGCGGCTCGTACGGGACAACCTGACGAACCGCCAGATCGCGGCGGCCATGCACTACAGCCCGAAGACCATCGAGGTGTACCTGTCGCGGGTGTATGCGAAGACCGGCTGCGCCTCGCGGCTCGAGCTCATCCGGGCCGTCGACACCGGTGCGGTCAGCCTCGACGGACCGGGCTGACCGCGATCACCGGCGTTGGTAGGCGCGTACGGCCAGGGGCACGAACACCACCAGCAGGGCGGCGATCCAGGCCACGGAACGCGCGACGGCACCGCCGGCGGGGTTGCCGAGCATGAGCGCCCGGGTGGCGTCGGCCACGCTGGTCATGGGGTTGCCCTCGGCCAACCACCGCACGCCTGCGGGCATCGTGTCCACGGAGACGAGGGCGGAGCTCGCGAACGTGAGCGGGACGACCCACACGAAGCCGGCGTCGTGGACCGATTCGGCGTGTCGGACCGTGACGCCGATGAAGGCGGCCACCCAGGAGAACGCGAACCCGAACGCCAGGGCGATCCCGATGGCGGCGACGACGGCGGCGGGGTTGGCGTCGGGGCGGAAGCCGATGACGAGGCCGGCGACGACGACGACGGCCGCGACGACGAGGTTGCGGCCCGTGTCGGTCAGTGCCCGCCCGGTGAGGACTGCGGACCGGGCGATGGGGAGAGAGCGGAAGCGATCGGTGATGCCGCGGCCGACATCGAGGGCGAGGCCCACGCCGGTCTGGGTAGCGCCGAACGCGATCGCCTGGACGACCACGCCCGGCACCAGGTAGTCGACGTAGCTGACCCCCGGAATCACGACCGAGCCGCCGAGGACGTAGCGGAACAGCAGCAGGAAGATCAGCGGCGTGATGGCCGAGAACACGATCAGGCTCGGGACCCGGACGTGGTGCTTGTAGTTGCGCCAGGCGAGAAGGAGCGCGTCGTGGGCCACCCCCTCGCGCCGCGCGCTCCGGGGAGATGTCAGGGCTGTCATGTGTGCCTCCTCCTGCCGTGGCGATGCGCCCCGCCGCCGGAGGCCGTGACGGGCTCGCGGGCGTCGGGGGTGGGGACGGCGCGCTCGCCGGTGAGCGCGAGGAACACGTCGTCGAGGCTGGGTCGGCGCACTTCGGCGGCCGTCACGGACACACCGCGGCCGTCGAGGTGGCGCAGGGCCGTGGGGAGCAGCGAGGCACCGTCCGGGGCCCGGAGCTCCAGGCTGCTGTGGTCCGGCTCGTCCGCGGCGATGGCGCCGTGCTCGCCGAGCGCAGCCAGCGCCCGGGGCAGGTCGGCGGGGTCGGCGAGCCGGATGTGCACCGTGTCGCCGCCGAGGCGGGACTTGAGGTCGTCGGATGTCCCCGTCGCGATGAGGTGCCCGCGGTCGATCACGGCGACGGTGTCGGCGAGCCGATCGGCCTCCTCGAGGTACTGCGTGGTGAGCAGGACCGTCGTGCCGCCGGCGACGAGCACGTCGATCAGCGCCCACAGCCCTTGCCGGCTCGCGGGGTCCAGGCCCGTGGTGGGCTCGTCCAGGAAGATCACGGCCGGGTCCGCCAGGAGCGTGACGGCGAGGTCGAGGCGGCGGCGGAGGCCGCCCGAGTAGGTGGCGGCGGGGGCGTCGGCCACGTCGGCCAACGAGAACCTCTCCAGCGCCGCCGCGACCCGCGCCCGGGCCTCGGTCCTGTCGAAGCGGAGGAGGCGGGCGACGAGTGTGAGGTTCTCGCGACCGGTGAGGTACTCGTCGACCGCCGCGTGCTGACCGACCAGGCCTATCGCCCGGCGCACCTCGGCCGGACGAGCCACGACGTCGTGTCCGGCCACGAGCGCTCGGCCCTGGTCGGGCCGGATCAGGGTGGTGAGCACCCGGACCAGGGTCGTCTTGCCCGCGCCGTTCGGGCCGAGCAGCGCGAGGACCGAGCCCCTCGGCACCTCGATCGAGACGTCGTCGAGGGCACTGCGGCGGCCGTAGCGCTTCGTGATCTGCTCGACCACGATGCTCGGCCGCGCGGCGACGTCCGTGTTCGTGGAGGCCATGCGACGCGCTCCTTGCCTCATGCCGGTCGCCACGCGGGCAGCTGTCCGAGGACGTGGTGGGCCGCACGCATGTAGACGGGGTCGGGACGGAGCGCGTCTTCGCGAGCGCACGCCTCGGCGAACTTGAGCACGTGGGTGTCCCGGTGCTCGACGGCGCGCGCCAGGATCTCCGGGCGGCCGGGGGTGTCGAGGCCGGGGGCGCCGGTCGTCGCAGCCGACGCCAGGGGCGGCGCGAAACCGCACACGATGGCTGCGCTCACGTGCCAGAGCTGGGCGTACACGGTCTCGATGGACACCCCGGCCATGTAGGGGAGCAGCGTCCGCGCCGCCGCCACCGGCGTGACGGTGTGCACCAGCGCGTTGGCCGTCGGGCCCGATGCCGTCAGCACCGCCCGGCAGAACGCCGCGGTGAGGTCGCTCAGCGCGCCGTCGATGGACCCGGGACGCGCCAGCGCCTCGACGGCGGACGGGAAGCGACGCAACTCGCCCATCCGGGCGAACGTGCCGGCCTCGATCGGCGACCAGGTCTCCTCTGGACGAGGGACCCCGGCGAGGGCGTCCGGCAGCGCGAGCGACCCGTGGAGGTCGGGCCGGCCGGGCAGGGCCGTGAAGCTCGCGGCCCAGAAGGCAAGGCCCTTGGCGAGCTCGTCGAGTAGGAGCCCGGACGGTGGGGCGTCGACCGGCAGGGCGCGCACGCCGTGTGCGACCCGGATCAGCCCGTGCGTCAGGGCGCCGCCGTAGCCCGCCAGCAGGCGGGGCAGCCAACGCTGGAGCACGTCCGGCCACGGTTGGCCTGCGAGCTCTCGCCGGAACAGCTGGGCCCAGTCCGAGACGCGGGACATGTCACCCAGTGCCGACCGCCAGCCGGCCTCGTCGTGGGCATCGATCCGTCCGGTGGTCGCCGGCACGTCCAGCGCCTCGTGCCGCGCCTTGTAGGCCTCGACCCAGGACCCGACGAGATCGTCGTGGCCCAGCGTGCTCAGGGTCTCGGCCCCCATCGGACCGTGGAAGGCGAAGCCCGGCGCGTCCAGGTACCCGTAGCCGTCGAGCCGGTCGAGTGCGTCGTTCAAAGCGTCTGATCGTGTGATCATCGATGTCTCTTCCTTGTGTGCAGGGATGTCTGTCGGTCCTGGTCAAGCCGCTTGTTCGATGGCGGGCTCGGGCGCCGCCTCGGTGACGAGGGCCGTTGGCGCCTCGCGGATGCCGAACCGGTCGTGGATCCGGCGCAACGGTGCCGGCGCCCACCAGTTGGCGCGCCCGGCCAGTCGCATGAAGGCCGGCACGAGCAGCCCTCTGATGACGGTCGCGTCCATCAGCACGGCCAGCGCGAGGCCCAGGCCGAACAGCTTCAGGAACGACACGTCGGCGGTGCCGAAGGCGATGAAGGTGATCGCCAGCAGGGCGGCGGCCGCACTGACGATCCGCCCGGTGCGCTCGAGGCCGAGGGCGACCGAGGCGGTGTTGTCGCCGCTGCGGTCGTATTCCTCCTTGATGCGGGACAGGAGGAAGACCTCGTAGTCCATCGACAGCCTGAACCAGGCGAGTCTGCTGAACATGGGGACCTCCTCGTCGGTGCCCGTTGCGGCTGCGCAGCGGGATCCGCACATCCATCCTTTAACGGACGCACATCCGATATCGAACAACGTGTTCGATTCTCTGCTAGGGTCCCAGGGCGGTGTCAACAACCAATCGCCCCGAGTCCGTTCGGATCGGGACAGGATCGGGCCAGTGTCCGGGAAAGGCAGGTCGGCGATGAGCCCGTCCCCGACGGATCGGCGAGTGCGGCGGACCCGCGAGCTGCTACGCAGCGCCTTCCTCTCGCTCATCCTCGAGAAGGGCTACGACCGCATCACCGTGCAGGACATCCTCGACAAGGCCGACGTCGGGCGATCGACCTTCTACGCGCACTACCGCGACAAGGAGGACCTGCTCCACGCCGGGTTCGAGGACATACGTGCAGCCCTCGCCGCCGAGGGGCATGCGAGCGAGAGCGACGCGGGAGGCGCGGGCGCGTTGCTCGAGCCGCTGATCGTCGTCTTCACGCACGTCGAGGCGCACCGGCGCTTCTGGGAACCGATGTCCCGCAAGGGAGGCACCAACATCATCGGCGGCATGCTCCGGGAGAGCGTCGACGACCTCGTGCGAGAGCATCTCCGGTCGCGGTTCCCCGAGTCGGCGGCCGACTCGACCCAGCTCGAACCCGCCGTGCAGTTCGTGGTCGGCGCCTGCATGGGTCTCCTCGTCTGGTGGCTCGACCACGAGGAGGTCGCGTTCTCGGCCCGGGAGATCCATGCGATCTTCGGCCGATTGGCGACGCCCGGGGTCGAGCGCTTCTTGGCGACCGCCTGACCGGGGCTCTGGCCGCCGGTTGCCGGAGACGCCCCTTCGCGGTCGCCGCGCCGTGGACTTCGTCGCCGTGGCCGAGGAAGCCAACTTCACCCGGGCCGCGGAGCGCGTCCACATCAGCCAGTCGGGCGTGAGCGCCCAGGTCAAACAGCTCGAACGCGAGCTCGGTGCCCCGCTCATCGCCGCTCACCCCCTCGTCTGCCTGCCGGCCGGCACCGGCGTCCGCACCGCGTTGGACCGGTCCTGCGCAGCGCTGGGCCAACACCCGACGGTCGCACTCCAGGCGAGCGCCCCCACGGCCGTGACAGACCTCGCCCGGCGCGGCCTCGGCGTCGGCATCCTCAGTGAATCCATGCTCACCGGGTCCGAGGGTCTGATCGGCCTCACGATCGGGGACGCCGACGTCGTCGCCGTGCGCAGCCTCGTCTGGCGACCGGCGCCCGGCCCCGCACTGAGGGCCCTGCTCCGCCACTGCCACAACGCATTCACGGCAGTGTGACGTGCACGTTCTGCCTCCGGTGGCACCGGCAGCCGGACCACGACGGTTGGGCGTGGCCGTCGTGGGTACGACTTCCGGAGCCGTTCAGCAGGCTGGGAGGCCGACGATGGTTGACACCGACAAGTACGCAGCGACCTTCGCCATGCTCGACAGAGACGGCGACGGCCGTGTCTCGGCGGCGGAGTTCAAGGAGCTCATGGGCGCCCTGGGGGTGAAGTTCACCGACGAGACTGCGGCCAAGGCCATCGAGATGATGGACGCGGACGGCGACGGGCTCGTCTCCCTGGAGGAGCTGGCGACGTACATGAGCTCGCCTGCCGGGTCGCAGGCGAACGGGTCCTGATCCCGCACCGCTATCCGCCGGCCGGGCCGGCGCCGGTGGTGTCGCCGAACGTGGGCGCGCCGGGCTCGTTGGCGAGACGGGTGGCACGGGCGAGGTAGCTGACGGCGTGGTACCAGCCGGCCAGGGCGAGGAGGTCGAGCAGCTGGGCGTCGTCGAACGTCGCGGCGAGGCGTGCCCAGAGTGCGTCGTCGATGTCATGGGTGTCGTGGAGGGCATCGGCGGCCTCGACGAGTACGCGGTCGCGCTCGTCGGTCCAGCACGCGTCGCTGGCGTCGCCACTGGTCAGCGACGCGATCTGGTCGGCGGTCAGGCCCACGCGCTCGGCGAAGTACGCGACGTGTACTCCCCACTCGTACTCGCAGCCGCAGCGGGCGCACGTCCGGTCGATGACGATCTCGCGGTCACGGCGGGTAAGGCTGAGGTCACGACCGAGCTCGTACCGGCCCCAGGCGGCCATGGCGTCGGCCATCGCCGGGTTGCGGACAAGGGTGCGGAACAAGGCGATCGGCTCGGTGCCGGGCGGCGTCATCCGGGCGAGGCGGGTGCTGGCGTCGGAGCCGTACGGCGGGGTGAGTGGGGTGATGCGGGTCACGAGCGCTCCACGTGCGTTTCTGTTTCCGGAACGGACAGCGACGAGGGTAGCGTTCCTGTTCCCAAAACACCCGCGTCCGAACGAGGTGGCGATGGTGCAGACCCCCCGGCCCGGCCGTGCGGTGCGCGGTTCGCTCACGGGCCGCCCGATCATGGCGGCTCTCGACCTGCTCGGCCGGCGGTGGGCCCTGCGGGTGCTGTGGGAGCTGCGCGCTGGTCCGCTTGGCGCGCGGGCACTGCGGGACCGGTGCGACGCGATGTCGTCGAGCGTCCTCTACCAGCGCCTGCGCGAGTTGGAGGCCGCCGGGCTCGTCGGCCGGGACGGCGACCGCTACGAGCTCACCGCGCTCGGCCGGTCGCTCGGGACGGCCATCGAGCCGCTCGACGCGTGGGCGAGGGACTGGGCGCGCTCGTCCTCGGCCGAGGCGCCGATGCCGCGGGCGGACGAGGCGTGACGGGGGCCGTGATCGTCGGGTCGTGCGCCCGCGATCGCCAGAGCATGATCAGGACGGTCGAGGCCAAGCGGTGGGGACACCATGATCGCGGTGGGAAGGAGCACCATGACCGATCTGAGCGGGCTCCTGCGGGGCGCCGAGGGTGACGGGGTGCTGTGGTTCCTCGAGCCGCCCGGTGAGCTCAACGTGAGCCTCGTCCACCTCGATGCCGGCCACGCCATCGGAGACCACGTGAACGATGCGGTCGACGTGGTGATGGTCGTGCTGGCCGGCGAGGGGTGGCTCTCGATCGGCGGTCGCAGCACCGCCCTGACCACCCACGTCGTCGCCCATGTGCCGCGTGGCGCCCGGCGCAACGTGCGGGCCGCCGGCGCCGAGGGCCTCGACTACTTGAGCATCCACCGCCGCCGCGGCCCGCTCGAGATCAGGCCGGGCCGGTCGGGCGGGCTCGGCGAGAGTGAGGCCCCGGTCGATGAGGGCGGTGACCCGGCCTGCTGGGCCCACCTGTTCGAGACCACGAACGGCGAGCGGCCGGGTTGACCGGCCCTCGGGGACCTGCCGCCTCTCTCCAGGAGGACCCCTTGCCAGGCTGAGTGTCAACGACGATGCTGGCTATCACTGGCAGTGTCGGCAGGAGGGCGGGCGTGCGATGAGGCTCCTCAAAGGGCTCGTGCCGTTGTGTGCGGTTCTCGCCGCGGCTTTGGCGGCTCCGACGGCCGCGGGAGCAGTCGGTGGTTTCCAAGGACCGATCTTCGGGATCGGCACCGCTCCGAACGGTGACATCCTCGTGGCGGATGCGAGCACGGGCGTACTCGCGATCCGCGACGGCCAGGCGTCCCTCCAAGCCTCGATCCCGGGTGCCACGGACGTGAGCGCCATCGGTCGGGGATCGTTCTGGGTCTCGACGGGGGCGGGCGAAGACCCCGAGGCAGACACCGGGCAGGGTCTCTACCGGGTCTCGAGGGGGACCAGCCACAAGGTGGTCGATCTCTTCGAGTTCGAGGCGACGGTGAACCCCGACGGGAACGACCCGCCGGATTCGAACCCCTTCGACGTCCAGTCGCTGGGTGGTGGCGCGGCGCTCGTCGTCGATGCCGGCGGCAACGACCTGCTCCGGGTGGACAGGCAGGGCAATGTCGACGTGCTCGCAGTCTTCCCGGACGAGTTGGTCTCGACCGCCAACATCAAGGCGCTGGCGGGATGCCCCGCCGGCCCGCCGGACTTCTGTGGGCTACCCGGCATGATTCCTGCGCAGGCGGTGCCGACCAGCGTCGCGATCGGCCCCGACGGCTCCTACTACGTCGGCGAGCTGAAGGGCTTCCCGGCTCCGACCGGCGAGTCGCGCATCTGGAGGGTCGCTCCTGGTGCGTCGTCGGCGGAGTGCGGCGTCAGCCCCGACTGCGCCCTCGTGTTCGACGGTGGGTTCACCTCGATCATCGACCTGGCGTTCGGGCCGGACGGGTCGCTCTACGTCGCCGAGCTCGACGAGGCCAGCTGGGCCGCCGTGGAGATCTTCCAGACGCCGGCGGGCGGGACGATCAACGCATGCGACGTCGCCACCCAGGCCTGTGACGAGGTGGCGACCGGGATCCCCATCCTCACTGCCATCACCTTCGGCAAGGAGGGAGCCCTGTGGGCGACGAGGAACGCCCTCATCCCCGGCCAGGCGGAGGTGTTCGAGGCCTCGTAGCCCCGTCCTCCCGTCCGGCGCTCCCGCGGACGCGTCAATCTGGCAGGGCTCCCGTGGTCTGTCCGACCTCGATCAGGTGCCCGTCGGGATCACGCATGTAACAGCGGATCTCGTTGCCCAGGTCCTTCGGCGAGGTGATGAACTCCGCTCCGCGGGAGCGCCACGCGTCGTAGACGGCGTTGATGTCCGCGACGCGGATGTTGAGGAAGCTGTCTGTGCGTGTCGGGTCCGGGGGCGTCTCGAGGATCACGTCCGGCTTGTCGACGGTCGGCCCGCCACCGACGTTGATGATGATCCACGAGTTGGCGAGCTGGACGATCGACGGCTCGCCCTCACGGACCGTCTCGCCGCCGAGCACGTCGGCGTAGAAGGCGCGCGACCGCTCGACGTCATCGGCGACGATGAAGTGGGTGAGGAGGATTCCCTCGCGGGGGTTCGGACGCTCGGCCATCGCTGCCCTCTCGTTCGGTCGTCCTCGGGACCGCTCCGATGGCCGGGCCCCGCAGGCCGGTTACCTGCCCTGCCGCTTGAAGCAGCCCCGAAGGTCCTCGCTCGCCTCGGCGAACGTCGTGGACAGAGCCTCGCGCATCGCCCGGGCGACGTCGCGGGCATCGTCCTTCACGGCGGGGTCCTTCACCGCGTTGCCTACGGCGTCGAACGCGCCGTCGACCGAATCCCGGAGATCTTCCAACGCCTTCTTCAGCGAGGCATCGTCCGGGCGGCCCCCGGCCGCCTGCTCGTAGTGGAGCTTCAGCTTGAGTCCCAGCTCGCCGAACCGGTCCGCGACCTCGCTCCACGCCTGCCTGGTGTCAGCCATGTCCTCGTTCTCCCTTCGTCACCGCCGCGCACCCAATCTGCCCGGGCCGCCGGGCGCCCGAACAGGGGCCTTCTGCTCTAGATGCGCCACCTCAGGCCCCTAGCCTTGGGCGCGTGGCGGATGCGCACGGAACCGTCGACCTGGACACGCCGCTGGCGCGGGCGCTGGACCAGCTGCCCAAGGTCGAGCTGCACTGCCACGTGGAGGGGACCATGCGTGCCACGACCGTGGTCGAGCTGGCGGCCAAGAACGGCGTCGCGCTCCCGGCCTCGGACCCCGCCGCGCTGTTCCGTTACGAGTCGCTCGACGGGTTCCTCCGCGTGTTCTGGCTGGTCCAGTCGGTGCTCGGCGACAGGGGCGACTGGGCCCGGCTGGCACGCGAGTCCGTGGCCGACGGAGCGGCGCACGGACTCGCCTACCGCGAGTCCTTCTTTACGCCCGCGCGCCACCTGGCGGCCGGCCAGCGCCTCGGTGACATCGTCGCCGGCCTCGACGAGGGCCTGTCCGACGCGGCCGCCGAGACCGGCGTCGAGGTCAATCTGATCTGCGACTTCGACCGCGACTTCGGCCCGGGCGCAGCCCGCGACCTGGCCGAGACGCTGGTCGGACTGCGGCGTGCCGGGTCACCGGGGGCGGCGCGGGTGATCGGTGTCGGCTACGACTCCACCGAGATCGGCCAGGAGCCGGCGGCCTACGGCGAGGCGTTCGCGGTCGCCGCGGCCGCCGGGTTCCGGCGGACGGCCCACCAGGGCGAGAACTCCGGGCCCGAGGCCATCGCCGCCTGCGTGGACGTGCTCGGGGCCGAGCGGATCGACCACGGCATGTCGATCCTCGACTCACCGGAGGTCACCGCCCGCTTCGCCGACCAGCGCATCCCGCTGACCGTGTGCCCGAACTCCAACATCCGGATCGCGAACGCCTTCCCGACCCTGGCCGACCACGTCTACCCGGCCATGCGAGCGGCCGGTCTCCTCGCCACGCTGAACACCGACGATCCCGCCCTCACCGACCTCGACCTGGGATACGAGTACGCCTCGGTGGCCGCCGCCTTCGGGTGGGGGTGGGACGACATGGTCGCCATCGCCCTCGACGGGGTGGAGGCGTGCTGGCTCGACGACTCCGGCAAGGCGGCGCTCCGCCATCGGATCACCGCGGCCGGCGCCGCCCTCCGCCCGGTGGGCTAGGAGCCCCCGGGGATCCGGACCGGGACGCAGCGGGGCCCGCGCACCTGGCCGGCGGACCACGTGACCCGTTCCGGCTCGGACAGCTCGAAGTCGGGGTAGCGCTTCATCCACTCCTCCAGGGCGACACGCAGCTCCATGCGGGCCAGGTTGGACCCGATGCAGCGGTGGATGCCCAGCCCGAAGGCGGCGTGGCGGTTCTCCTGCCGGTCGAGGCGGACCTCGTCGGCGTCGGGGAAGAAGTCCGGGTCGCGGTTGGCCGCAGGGAAGGGGAGGAGCAGCCAGTCGCCTTCCTTCATGTGGCGGCCGTTGAAGTCGACGTCCTTGGCCACGAGGCGGGCCATGGTGACCGGTGCGTACGCCCGCAGGAACTCCTCGACGGCCGTGGTCATGAGGTCGGGTTCGGCCGCCAGCCGCCGACGGTCGGCGGGGTTCTGGGCGAGGTGCCACAGCGATGCGCCGATGGCCGACCACGTCGTGTCGATCCCCGCGATCATCAGCAGCACCATGGTCCCGCGCACGTGGTCGGGATCGAGCTTCTGGCCGTCCAGCTCGGCCTCGAGCAGGAAGGTGGTCAGGTCGTCCTGCGGTTCGGCCATGTGCTCGGCGATGCGGGCGTCCATGTAGGCGTCCAGCTCGCCCTCCTCGACCTGAGCCTGGCGCTCCTCGGCCGACTGGTCGACGTCCTCGAGGACCATGCGGATGAAGCGCCTGAACAGGTCGGCGTCCTCCTGCGGGAAGCCGAGCATTCGCACGATCACCCGGAGCGGGATGTGCTGGGCGTAGTCGATCGCGGCGTCGACCTCGGTCCGCCCCGCGGTGGCGTCCAGCAGCTCGGTGCACAGGGCCCGGGTGAAGGGCTCGTACTCCTGGATGCGCTTGGGCGAGAACGCCGGCAGCAGCAGGCGCCTCGCCAGGCCGTGGAACGGCGGGTCGGAGGTGATGGGCGGCGCCACGCCGATGGGCGCCGGCAGGTCGTCCGGACCGGGCCGCACCTCGCTCACGACCACCGATCGCGAAGTGAAGTGCTCGGTGTCATAGGCGACGGCGGAGACGTCCTCGTGGCGCACCGGCAGCCAGGTCCCGCCGTAGCGGTCGCTGTGGGCCACCGGGCACCGGGCCCGGAGGTCCTGCCAGATGGGATACGGATCTGCCACCCACTCCGGGTCGGTGTGATCGAAGTCGGTGGCCCAGTCGTCCACCCGTGCACGTTGGATCGTCATCGCCTCACTCCGAGATCGAGATCGCGTACTCGGGGCAGTTGGCCACGGCTTTGCGGGCCTTGTCCCCGAGCCCCTCCGGGACGACGCCGTCGTTGCGCTCGGACGCGTTGCCCAGGTCGTCGACGTCGAAGAGCTCGGGCGCCAGTGCGTAGCACCGGTTGTGGCCCTGGCATTTCTCCGGATCGACGTGCACCCGCACTGGTCAGCCCTTCTCTCCCTACACCAACCTAGGTCTGCGCCGCAGGTTGTGCACCCCATGTGACCCTCCACCGCGCAGGGAGGGCGCCGCCCGGCCGGCGATCAGTGGCAGGTCGAGGTAGGTGGCGATCCCCGGCTCGGCCCGGCACACGTAGGGCACGGCGCTGACGCAGTGGTTCGCGGTCGCCACGATCCCGGGGTTGCGGGCGAGGCCGGCGGCGACCGACTCGGGGTGCAACCCCTGGAACGTCACGTGCACGGGCGGGTCGCCGCTGATCGACACCTCGAAGCGCTCGCCCTCGGGCCCGAACGACCACGGCGGCTCCAGGTGTTCCTCGCCCATGTACCAGTTCACCGCCGCGGTCACCACCGGCGTGCCGCCGACGACCGCCTCCCACCGGAACCGCTGGGCGGCGACGGTCCCGGGCTGGATCGGCCCGATCGGCGACTCGATGGGCGTCGTGGCGACGGCGACCTCGTGGGTCGTGCGGAGCTCCGCCTCGATGGCGAACCCCAACTCGGCGGCGACCATGCGGACCGCCTGGCCGAACCCGACCCCCAGGATCGTCGTCATGATGCTCGAGCGCGCCTCGTCCGGCGCCGCGCCGAACAACATGATGTCCCGCACGACGTCCGGCGCGTCGTAGGTCCGGATGTCGGAGAACTCCTCGGCGCGCACATGCGTGATGTCCTTCGACAGCGCCGAGACCGTCAACGGGAACCGCTCGGTGATGCCGCCGGGGTGGATGCCCGTCCCGTGCAGGGTCGCGCCGCCCTCCCGGCAGGCGGCCTCGAGGACGCCCGCCTCGGCCGGAGACGGGTAGACCCAGCCCACCGGTGTCACGACGCTCATGCCCGAGCGGAGGATCCGCCCCACGATCGACGCGTCGGCGAGGATCGGCGAGTAGACGACGCAGTCGGCATCGAGGCCGAGCAGCTCGTCGACGTCGGACGTCGCGATGACGCCGATGGGCTGCCGGCCGATCAGCTCGCCGACGTCGCGCCCGTGCTTGTCGGGGCTGTGCACCCAGCACCCGACGAGTTCGAGCTCAGGGTGGGCGAGGACGCCCTCGATCGCCGCCCGGCCGACACCGCCGGTCGCCCACTGGATCACGCGGTACGTCACGCGGGCGATGCTAGAACGGGTTTCAGTTCACCGAGCCGGCCGCGGGTGCGAGCGATCCCGGCATGGGTGGGGCGGAGTTGCGCCACGACCGGTTGCGCCGCCAATAGAGGTAGGTCAGTGCGCCGAAGGCGATCGGCAGCACGTAGGTCAGCAGCCGGAAGATGAGGACCGAGGCCACCACCTCGGCGTCGTCCCCGCCCGCCTCGGTCAGCGCCGTGATCAGCGCGAGCTCGATGATGCCCATCCCGCCCGGGGTCAGCGGGATGGCCGTGAGCAGCCGGGCGAACGCGAACGCGGCCAGCACCTCGGCCCATGGAACCTCCGCGTCGGACACGCCCATCGCCCGCAACGTCACGAGGAGGACCGCGTACAGCGAGAGGTGTCCCACGATCGTGCTGACCGTGAGGGCCACCCAACGGTGGCGGACGAGACCGATCACGCGGCGCCGGAACGTGACCACTGCATCGTCCCACCCATCGACCGGCCCTCTGCGCGCGACTCGGCGCAGCGACGACATCAGTCGCTGGCCGACGAGACCGGCCCGTCGGGCGAAGTCCTCGCTGTGCAGGATGAGGGCGAACACGGTGACGGCGCCCACCAGTCCGGCCAGTCCCAGCACGGCGGCGACGAGCCGGCCGCCACCCGGTTCTCCCTGCAGCGCCAGGATCGCGAGCGCCAGGATCGGCATGCCGAGCTTGGTGATGTTGTTCCAGATGCCGGTCACCAGGACCGACAGGGTCGAGCGCGACTTCGAGAAGCCCCACGAGGAAAGCATGGAGTAGGTCAGTCCGACGCCCAGCGCGCCACCGGCGGGCAGCGAGTTCGAGACGGCGGTCGTCGTCTCCGTGAGCACCATGGACTGTGGATAGGTGAGCCCGGGCGTGGCGATGACGTTCACGATCCAGTAGGTGACGAGGTTCCACACCGCAGCGGCGACCAGCACGGCCGCCTCGCGCCAGGTGAGGGTGCGCGCGGCGTCCCACACGTCGGAGAGGTCGGCGAACTGTCCCAGGACGTACCAGAAGATGCCGACCACGAGGCCGATCGAGATCGCCGCCTGGATCACCTTGCGGACGCGTGGGTCGCGCCAGCCCCCGCGCGGCGCATCGCCTGCATCGGTTGCCGCGGTGGCGGAAGACGGGGCTGCCGCGTCCCCGGCCGGCTCTTCGCCACCGACGGCGCCGGCATCGTCGTCGGCACGGTCCCTGCGGCGCCGGATACCGGCTTGCGGCTCTGTCGACGACACGGCCCGTCCTCCTCGGCGCCGCGAGGACGCCTCGCCGCAGTCTCTACCTCGTCGTCTCTCCTGGCAACGGCGCCGACTCGAGCCGCCACGGGCAGCGCTCGTGCCGGTTCCCAGGAGGGGCGTCCTGTGGGAGGCTGAACCTGCTGCCGCCGCAGTTCCTCGCCTGAAAGGACAGGGGGTCTCACCGAGTGGGAGCCCGGAGGGCAGTCGCAATCGTCGTCGTGAGCACGCTCGCGCTCGCCGGCTGCGGGGCCGACACGGCGCCGGCCGGCCCCGACAACGCGCTCGACGACAGCGCGGTCACCGTCGCCTCGTTCGACTTCCCCGAGAGCGAGCTGCTGGCCGAGGTCTACGGCCAGGCGCTGCGGGCCTCAGGCGTGGACGTGCGGATGGAGCTGGGATTGGGTCAGCGCGAGTTCGTGCAACCCGCGCTGGCGGGAGGACTGGTGGAGTTCGTCCCGGAGTACGCGGGCACCGCACTGCAGTTCCTGAGCCGCGGTACGAGCCCGCCCTCCGACGACCTCGCCGCCACCCGAACCCTGCTCCGGCGCTTCCTCGACGACCAGGGCCTGGTGTCGCTCGCCCCGGCGCTCGCGCAGAACGCCAACGCGGTCGTCGTCACGCGTGAGCTCGCCCACCGGTACGGCCTCCACGACATCAGCGACCTGCGGGCCGTGGCCCCCCGCCTCACCTTCGGGGGCCCGCCCGGGTGCCCCGACCGCCCGTTGTGCCTGGCCGGTCTGGAGCGGATCTACGGCCTGGCGTTCGAGAGCTTCCTCCCCCTCGACGTCGGCGGACCGCTCACCCACCAGGCGCTCGTCGGCGGGCACATCGACGTGGCGCTGCTGTTCACGACCGATCCACGCATCACGGCCGAGGGCCTGGTCGTGCTGGAGGACGACCGCGGCATGCAGCCCGCCGAGAACGTGATCCCCGTCGTCCGCACCGAGGTCGTCGAGCGGTGGGGCGACCGGCTCGTTGCTGTGGTGGACGGCGTGTCGGCCCGGCTGACGACCGGTCGGCTCCGGGCGCTGAACGCCCGCGTGGACGGTGGGGAGCCCGCCACCGACGTGGCAGCAGACTGGCTCGCCACCGAGGGTCTGACGTGAGCCCGTTCGGGGAGGCGGCGGCACCCGGCGAAGTCGTCGCCGTCGACACCGCGGCGCCCCCGCCGATCGCCGCGGAAGCACGGGGGCGACGGCGCCGGCGCCCGACGGGTGCGCCTCCACCCCTTCCGAAGAGCCTGGGCACCACGGGCACGTTGTGGCTGGTCGTGCTCGCCGTGCTGATCGGGTGGATCGTGGTGCTGTTGGCGTCGCCGGCGGCTCGGCGGCTCACCGACCAGGTCGACGCCGCCATCCTCCGCCAGATCGCCCGCGGGCGGACGGCGTGGCTGACGGACGTGGCCGGCGCTGTCGACCGCATGGCCACGGGGTGGACGTTGACCGTCGTGGCGGTGTCGATGCTCGTGGCGCAGATGGTGTTCCGGCGCTGGCGGCACCTGTTCACCTTCCTCGCCAGCATCTTCGTCGTCGAGACGCTCGGCATCCAGCTCTACCAGACGTTCTCGCGGCCGCGTCCCTACGACGTGACGGCGATCGGCCGGTGGGCCGGGTTCTCGTCCCCCTCCCCGCCCGTGACGGTGCTCGCCGCCGTCCTCGTCGGGGTCCTCTACAGCCTCGTCCCGGCCGGCCGCGCCCGCGGCCGGGCGAAGCTGGCCGTCGCCGTGGTGCTGGCCGTCGTCGGCGCGGCGCGCCTGTACCTCGGCATCGACCATCCCTTCGACGTACTCGTCGGCCTGGCGCTCGGCGTCGCCATCCCTCTCGCCGGCTTCCGCCTGTTCACGCCGAACGAGTTCGTGCCCGTCGCCTATCGGCAGGGCAAGACGGCGCATCTCGACGTCGGCGGCAGGCGCGGCGAGGCCATCCGCCAGGCCGTGAGCGACCAACTGGGGCTGACCGTGCTCGACGCCCAACCGGTCGGGCTCGAGGGCTCCGGCGGCTCCACGCCCCTGCGGCTCCGCATCGCCGGCCCCCCGGCCGACTGGTACGTGTTCGCCAAGCTCTTCGCCATGAACCACGTCCGGGCAGACCGGTGGTACAAGCTGGGCCGGAAGCTCCTCTACGGGCGGCTCGAGGACGAGGGCCGCTTCGACAGCGTCCGTCGCCTCGTCGAGTACGAGGACTACGCCCTGCGGCTGCTGCGCGACGCGGGCGTCCCCACGGCGTCCTCCTACGGGATCGTCGAGATCACCCCGGAGCGCGAGTACATGCTCGTGACCAGCTTCATCGAGGGCGCACGCGAGATCGGCGAGGCGGAACTCGACGACGGCGTGATCGACAAGGCCCTCCAGATCATGCGCCGGCTGTGGGACGCCGGCCTGGCGCACCGCGACATCAAGCCGGCCAACCTGCTCGTGCGCGACGGCGAGGTCTTCCTCATCGACGCCTTCTTCGTCCAGGTCCGACCGTCGCCGTGGCGCCAGGCCGTCGACCTCGGCAACATGATGCTCGTCCTCGCAGTCAGGACCGACGCCGAGCGCGTCTACGAGCGGGCCCTGCGGTACTTCACGCCCGACGACATCGCGGAGGCCTTCGCCGCCACCCGGGGTGTGGCCAGCCCCACCCAGCTCCGTGCCGTGATGAAGCGCGACGGCAGGGATCTGATCGGCCAGTTCCGCCGGCTGGCACCGGAGCGACCGCGCATCGCCATCCAGCGATGGAGCCTCCGCCGCGTCGGGTTGGCCCTGGCCGTCGCCGCGGCTCTGGTCTTCGCCACCACTGAGGCCGTGGACATGTTCGCACCGACCAACAACCTCCCCCTGGGTGCGGCACCCGACTGCGGCACCGGCCGCCTGATGATCCTCGTGGCCCAGTCGGTGCCGGACGCCACGCAGGTGCCCTGCATCGCGACGCTGCCCGCCGGGTGGGAGCAGGGCAGCGTCCACGTCAAGCGCCATCGGGCCACCTTCTCGCTCGACTCCGATCTCGGCGGAGACGAGGCGGTCAAGGTCACGCTGTCCCCGCGCGACGACTGCGACGTGTCGAACGCGACCCAGGTGCCCAGCGACGAGTTGGGGACCGAGAGGTTCGAGCAGCCGGAACGGCTGCCGCCCGATCTGCGGAGCACCCGCTACTACCTGTTCCCGGGCGGCTGCGTGACGTACCGGTTCGCGTTCGACGAGGGGGCGGACCCGGCGCTCATGTTCAGCGCCGAGCAGGCGCTCGCCTTCGAGCCGCGGGCGGCGCTGGCCGACGAGGTCCTTGACCGGAGCGGTCTCGAGCTGTGCGGCGCCGGGACCGAGTGCACCGGATGATCGACGCGCCCGGGTCGCCATCCGCCGTGGAGAGGTGCCGCCCGTGAGCGACGTCGACACGGGCACCGCCCCGACGACCTGGACGCGGCGACGGGGTGACGCGCTGGCCGCGGCCGCGGGTGTCGCGGTGCTCGCCGCCGGCATGGCCGTGGTCAGGGACGGGACGGTGCCGGGCTGGGAGGAGAGCACGTTCGAGGCGGTCAACGGCCTCCCCGATTGGCTGTACCCGGTGCTCTGGCCCTTCCAGCAGCTGGGCGTTCTCGTGGTCGCGCCGCTCGCGGCGGTCGTCGCAGCGATCCTCCGGCGCTACCGCCTGGCGGCGGGCCTCCTCTTGGCCACCGTTGCCAAGCTCGTCCTCGAGCGGGTGGTCAAGGCCCTCGTCAGCCGCGAACGCCCCGGGACCTCCGTCGGCCCGGAGGCGGAGCTGCGAGGTGACGTGAGCGCCCGCGGCGAGAGCTTCGTCTCGGGCCACGCAGTGATGATCGCCGCCATCGCCTGCCTCGTCGTGCCCTACCTGCCGCGTCGCTGGAGACCGGTCGCGTGGGTGCTCGTCGTCCTCGTCATGGTCGGCCGGGTCTACGTCGGCGCCCACAACCCGCTCGACGTGATCTGCGGGGCGGCCCTCGGCGTGGTCATCGGTTCGTGCCTCAACCTGGCCCTGGGCGTGCCGGGACGACGCATCCGGCGCGGGACGCCCTAGGTTCACACTGCTGATGTCCCCGGTCGCCTGATCGCGAGCGTTCCCATGGCCCGAACGTCCCCTCCGTCCGAGCGCGCTCGGCGCCTCGTCGGCGCGCGGCCGTGGGGGCGTCACCACACCGAGGCGGCGGCCGGCGTCGGCCTCCTGGGGGTGAGCTGGCTGCTGGCCGCAAGGACGGACACTGTGGCGGACTGGGAGGTCCGCGTCTTCGACATCGTGAACGGCCTTCCCGGGGCGTGGCGCTGGCCGGTCTGGCCTGTCATGCAGCTCGGCAATTTCTGGATGGTCGTCGCGGGCGGCATCGGGGTCTACGCGTTCACGCGGCGGGCGCGGCCCGCCCTGGCCGCCTCGTCGGCGGTGCTGCTCGGCTGGGTCGTGGCCAAGGTCGTGAAGCACGCCGTCCAGCGAGGGCGGCCGGAGGACCTACTCGAACAGGTCCAGCTGCGGGAGGCGGGCGTGCACGGCCGGGGCTACGTCTCCGGCCACACGACCACCGCCTTCGCCCTCGCCACCGTGGTCACGCCCCTGCTGCCCGGGCGCTGGCGCGTGGCGCCGTACGCGCTGGCGTCGGCCGTCGGCCTGGCGCGCATCTACTACGGCGCCCACCTGCCCCTCGATGTGGTGGGCGGGGCCGGCCTCGGCATCCTGTGCGGCCTGGTCGCGTCGATCGCCTTCGGCACCATCCACCCGATCCACGAGCGCTGAGGGCGTCGACGCGACGCTGGCGGCCCGTGTCTTCCCCGGCGAGCGCCACCGCGCCCGGTTCCGGTCCGCGGCGGCCGCAGGCCGCGTCCGGTCGCCTTCGACAGGTCATCTCGCAGGGACTCGAGGCCAGCCCGCGCCGCCTGATCCTGGTCACCGGGCGCTGCGACACAACGCCAGCTCCGCCTCGCAGGTGTTGCGCCCGGCCCGGTCGACGGCCACGTCGTGGCCCGGGCCGCCGAGGTTGCGGTCGTTGCCGGGGCCGCCGAACAGCCAGTCGTCGCCTGGTCCCCCGATGAGCACGTCGGCGCCGGGCCCGCCCCAGAGCAGATCGTTCCCGCCGAGGCCGCACACGACGTCCGCCCGCGGGCTACCGACGAGGACGTCGTCCCCTTCGGTGCCGGTGATCGTGCAACCGACCGTCGCAATGGCCTCGGTCGTGGCGGTGCCGCCGTCGTCGTCGGTGACCGTCAGCGTCACGGCGTAGGCGCCCGGCTGCGCGTAGGTGTGGGCGCCCGTCACCGTGGCCGTCCCCGGCCCGGTGGGTGTGACGGTCACCGGCTCGACCGTCCCGTCACCCCAGTCGGCCTGGGCGGTGTGGGTGTCGGCGAGCCCGGGATCGGTCACGGTGGCGGTGAGGCCGGCGGCGGTGCCCGCGGGCACGCCGTCGAGCGTGAGGCCCGCGGTCGCCGGGGCGGCGTTCACGGTGACGACCTCGGCAGTGTCGGTGTCGGTGGCCCCGGTCGTCGTGGTCGCGGTGAGCGCGAGGGTCTCGGTGGCGTCGTCCACGCCGGCGAGGGTGGGCGTCGCCGAGGACGCGTCGTCTACCCGCTCGGGCGGCGCCCACGCCAGGGCGGCGTGCGCCGGCCGGCCGTCGCCGGTCGTGGCCGTCCCGGACAGGGTGATCGTCGATCCCTCGACCACCTCGTAGGGGCCTCCGGCGTCGGCCGTCAGGTCGAAGTAGCCCTGCGGCTCGAGCACGTGGTCGGCCACGAAGTCCGCGGAGCGCCGCAGGATGTCGCGCTGCTGGGTGCCGAAGATCTCGTGGCCGGCACCTTCGTACTCGACGAGGTCGCAGATCAGGCCGATGGCCCGCGCGGCCGTGCAGGTCGACCGGGCGTTCCCGATCGCGAGGGTGGTGTCGTCGGTGCCGTGGAAGGCGAGCACGGGCGGCTCGCCGACCTCGGGCACCCCGAAGGTGGCGCCGGCCACCGACAGGGCGGCCTGCACCGGCGAGGTCGCCGGCCCCGACTGTCCCGGGAGGTACGCGAGGTTGAACGCCGTGACGGCGCCGGCCGAATAGCCGCCGGCCACGATGGCGTCGGGATCGATGCCGTACTCGGCGGCGTGCTCGCGCAGCCAGGCGAGCGCCGCCGTCGCATCGTCGTAGGCGTCGTAGGCCGCGGCCACGATGCCGGCGACGTCGCTCGTGGGGATGTCCGACCGCAGCCGGTACTGCAGGGACACGGCCACATAGCCTCGGCGGGCGGAGTCGCGGGCGTAGCCGGCCATGTTCGACTTGTCGCCGAAGATGAAGTAGCCGCCGTGCATCCAGAGGACGACCGGCCGCTGGGTCGCCGTGTCGCCGGCCGGGCGGTAGATGTCCATGTGCAGCTCGACGGGGTTGCCGTGGTGGTCGACCGTCTGCCGGTAGGCGATGTCGAGGTCGACGTCGACCTCGGTGAAGACCTGGTCGCGGTAACGGCCCCGCGACGGCGGCGGCGGGGCGAACGTGACCCGTGCCGACACCGTCGCGCCGCGGAGGTAGTCCCGGGCGACGATGGCGCACCCGGGCGCCTGCCGACAGTCGACGGACAGGTCGTCGAACTCGACGTCGAAGCGGCCCTCGACGACGAGCGTCGCGGTGAACGCCCCGGAGTCGTCGACCTCCGGGAAGGCGTAGGCGGCGGGGTCGCACAGGGACTCGTCGCCCGCCGAGCACAGCGAGACGTCGACGTAGCCCAGCCGCGGGAAATTGGCGCCGGTCACGGTGACGGTGGACCCGTCCGTGAGATCCTCGTCGGGCGCGACCGTGATGGACGGGTCCGGCAGGAGCGGTCCCGTCGGGTCGAACGACACCTCGGCGCGCCCCGACCGGGGCGACCCCGGGGACGGGCCCACGACGACGGCGCACGGCTCCGACGATGTCCGGCAGTCGACCGCCCCGGCGTAGGTGGGCACCCGTGCCGCCACGGCAACCTGGGTCACCAGCGTGCCGTCGGGGGACACCTCGCTCCCGAAGGACAGGTAGACGCACCTCTCCCAGCCGGGATCGGCGGGGGCGCACTGGTAGACGGCGGCACCGGCGCTGACGGTCGGCAGGCCCGAGGCCCGGACGTCGACGAGCTGCCCGTCGACGAGCCCGCTCGCGGGCGTCACCGACACGACCGGCGGTGGGGCCGGCGCTGCGTCCGGGTCGAACGCGATCGGCAGCCGCACCGTGGCGAGCGGCGAGTCCCCGTAGAACGCGACCAGGAGGCACGACCCTGCCCGCCGGCAGTCCACCTGCCGGCTGCCGCCGACCTCGATCAGCATGTACGCCGCGATGTCGAGCGTGAACGTGCCGTCGGGCTCCACCGGCGCGTACTCACCGAGGTCCCAGTCGCACGCGAGATCCGCCCCCGCCGGCCCCGCAACGCACTGCCGCACGCCGACGTAGTCGGAGCGACCGAACCCGACGCCGGTGACCCGGACGACCTGGCCATCGGTGAGATCTTGCGACGGTGACACCGTCGCGGACGGGAGCGGAAGCGGCTCGACCGCCGGGTCGAACGCCAACGGGGCCGACCCGACGATCTCCCACCCTGCGACGTCCGCGAGGGCGACGCCAGCCACGCACGCGCCCTCGGCGCGGCAGTCGACCGGCTCGCCGGCGGTGGGCAGGAGTGTGCTGGCCTCGAGCGTGAGCGTCGCGGTGCCGGCGGAGCTCGCCTGGCCGTAGGCGTCCGCGCCGATCAGGCAGGCCGTCACGTCCATGGCCCCAGCCGGGCACTGCCCGAGCACCACCCATGCGCCGGCGGGCAGACCGGTCGTCGTCACGGTCACCACGGTCCCGTCGACGAGGCCGGACGAGGGCGTCGCGGTCACGGTGACGGCGTCGGCCGTCGCCGCGGCGGTGTTCCCTGCTGCAGCGGAGGGCTCGGCCGAGGCGAGAGCGCCGCCCGGGCCCAGCTGCGCCGCCTGCGCGGCCGGATCGCCCGGCACGCCACCCGCCGCAGGCAGGCCCGGCACTCCGTCGGGCACGCCGGGCGGGACCGCGCCGGGGTCGCCCGGGCCTCCGGTCGCGCCTGGCACGCCGGTGCCACCCGGACCGAGCCCCTCCGCGGCGAGCGCCTCGGCCCGGCTGACGCCGGTCGGCACCAGATCCGTTCCGTCCGGCGGCCGGGAGGCGCCGGCCGACGGCACCGCACACGAGGCGGCCACGGTGACCGCGGCCACCAGCGCCATCACGCACCGAACGATCGGCCGTCGCAGCGTCGCCCCCACGTCCCCACCTCCGCGCCGGGCCGCCCACGAGGCTCGCCGCCTGCGACACCCTAGTGACGGGAACCCGGAGCCGGCCGTCAGCGGACGAATGTGAAGAGGTGCTGGCCGGGCCGGAACGGTTTCGGCGTCGTGACCAGGCGGGCGGCGCCCACGCCGAAGCTGCGATCGGCGGGTATCACGACCTGTCGCGGCTCGAAGCCGGCGTCGACGAGCCAACCCTGGAGGGCGTCGATGATCGCCGGGTCCCTCGGGTGCCGCGTCCAGACGACCCAGGCGCCGGGAGCGCAGAGCGCAGGCAGGAACCGCACCGTGGCCTCGATGTCGTCGTCGCTGATGTTGCCGAAGACGCCACAGGCCAGCACCAGCTCGGCCGGCACCGCACCGGCGTAGGCGTCGGAGCTGCCGGCGTCCGCCTCGACGACCTCGAAGCCGTCGAGGCCAGCGGCGTCAATGGCGCGTCGGGCGGCGGCCGCGTTGGTCGGGTCGAGCTCGACCAGGCGGCCGCTCAGGTCTGCTCGTCGCTGGCGACGGGCCACGGTGAGGATGTCGTGGCCCTGCCCTGCGCAGATGCTGACAACCCGGACCGGTCCGGGCGCCAGGTGATCGAGCGCCTCGGCGATGAGGCTCTGGACGACGAGGAGGCGGAGGTGCAGGTGGGACCCCGGTTCCCCGTAGCCGTCGTGCCACGCCACGTAGTCCTGCAGTCCCATGGCGCCAGCCTCGCGCGGCGTCGCCATCGCTTCAGGTGGCGACGGGGGCGCCCGGACGTCGTGACGGGTACCGGACCTGCTCGCCACGCTGGAACGAGGCGATGTGGTCGTGGGCAGGGTGTCGGGAGTCCCTGAGGCGCCGCAGGAAGGCGGCCCGGTCGTAGGCGACCCGTCGGTGCTCGAGTCGGTGGCCGTGGCGGTCGGCGTGGACGATCACGCAGCTGGCGCGGAGGTGGTCGGTGATCGGATTGCCGACGCTGCCTTCACGCGGTTGCCGTGCACGTCCGACAGCACGCCCAGGTGCATCGCGACAGCCTCCCAACCACGGCGCCGGTAGCGTCGAGCGAAGGGGGTGACGGGGTGACCGAGTACGAGGACGTCCCGCCGGAGATCCTCGCCGAGCTCCGGCCCGTGTGCCTCGGGCTGCCGGAGGCGTACGAGGAGCCGGCATGGGTCGGTACGCGTTGGCGGATCCGCAAGCGGACCTTCGCGCACGTCCTGACGGTGGACACGGGGCGGCCCCCGGCCTACGCCCGCGCCGCGGAGGCGTCCGGCCCGATCATCGTGCTGACGTTCCGGTCGTCGGGTCCCGAGCTCGAGGCACTCCGCAGCGCCGGCCATCCGTTCTTCTGGGCCGGGTGGGGGCGCGACGTCGTCGGCATGGTGCTCGATGCCGACGTCGACTGGGACGAGGTCGCGGAGCTCCTCACCGAGAGCTACTGCGTCCTCGCGCCGAAGAAGCTGGTCGAGCTGGTCGACCGCCCGGCGAGTGATCTGGGCGCCGGTGACTGAACCTCGCACGACTCTCGTGATGCGACCGGCGACGGACGCCGACGCAGCCGAGATCGCCGAGATCTGGCACCTCGGTTGGCGTGATGGACACCTCGGGTTCGTCCCGGACGAACTGGTCGCGGCCCGGACCGGGCCGTCGTTCCGGAAAAGGGCTGCCGAACGGGTCGACGACACAACCGTGGCGACCCTCGATGGCGTCGTGGCCGGGTTCGTGATGGTCGTCGACGACGAGGTCGAGCAGGTCTACGTCTCGGGGCGCCACCGCGGCACGGGGGTGGCCGACCGGCTACTCGCGGAGGCCGAGCGGCTGGTCAGGGAGGCCGGGCACCCGGCAGCATGGCTTGCGGTCGTGGCGGGGAACGCGCGGGCGCGTCGGTTCTACGAGCGCCAGGGGTGGGTCGACGACGGGCCGTTCGACTACTCGGCGTCGGCCGAGCAGGGACCCATCTCGGTGCCGTCGCATCGCTACGTGAAGGACGTCGGGTCGGGGTCCTGACGGACGGTCCGTCGAGCGGGCTGTCGGGGACACGGGTGTTGTTCGGTTCGCCGGCGGAACTCGTTGTCAGCCCGCGGGCGCGGCGCGACAATCACCCCGCGTGGCCCAATGAGGTCACGCAGGGTGAAAGGAGGGCGCATGTTCCTGTTCACTCGCGCCGGGCGGTTCGCTCCCGGCTCAATCCGTGACGCCATGGGCTTCGTCAGGGCGGTCACCGAGAAGGTCCAGCAGGAGACGGGGCTCGACATCCAGGCATGGGCGTCGACCATGTCCCCCGAGCAGGGCACAACCGTGTGGGCGGCGTTCGTCGAGGACCTCGAGCACCTCGAGGAGGCGAACGACAAGCTGGCGACGTCCGACAGCTACATCGACCTGGTCGAGGGGGGAGCTCGGCTGTTCGCCGGGCCGGTCTCCGACGGCTTGGCGCAGGTCGTGTCCGGTCAGCCCGAACCCTCGGCGCCGAGGCCGCAGTACGTCACGACGGCGAGAGCGAGAGCGGCCAACGGCCAGTTGAGCGCTGCCCTGGCCAACGGCGTGGAGATCGCCGAGGCGGCGACCCGGATCACCGGTGCACCCACGATGTTCCTCGTCGACGCCACCGGGGCATACGGCGGCTGCCGATGGACGACCGGGTTCGCCGACATCGGTGCTCTCGAGCGGGCCGAGTCGGCTCTGATGGCCGATGAGAGCTGGGTCGCCCTCATCGACCGGGCGGGCCCGTCGTACGCGGCGGATGCCCGGCAGGCGATCTACCGCCGGATCAGCTAGCGGCCCAGCCGGGCGCCTCGCCGCGTTGGCTCGCGTCGGTCGACACACCGGCAGACGGGCTGTCGCGTCTCAGCGCCCGGCGAGCGTCGCCGTCCACTGGTCGCTCGGCTTCGTCCCCAATCGGCCGGTGCCCGGATGTCGGGTGGAAGGACGGCGCCGCGGCACGACGCCGGCTGTCGGCAACGTCGCCCTCGACGGCGAAGGCCGCGACGCGATCACCTCGACGGCCGACGGTTGACATGCAGCCGCATGGCTGCCTATGGTGGAAGAGGCAGCCATCCGGCTGCATGTCGAGGATCACGATGGACGCCGTCTTCAAGGCACTTGCCGACCCCAGCCGCCGCGAGCTGCTCGACCGCCTGAACGCCCGCAACGGGCAGAGCCTCGGGGAGCTGTGCGAGGGGCTGGTCATGGCCCGGCAGTCGGTGACGAAGCACCTCGCCGTGCTCGAGGCGGCGAACCTCGTCACAACGAGCCGGCGCGGCCGGCAGAAGCTGCACCACCTGAACACGGCGCCCATCAACGACATCGCCGACCGATGGATCGGCCGGTACGACCGCCCGCGGGCCCAGGCGCTCGCGGACCTGAGACGGGCACTGGAGGACAGCGCCATGGACGAGACCGAGTTCGTGTACTCGACGTACATCAAGACCACCCCCGAGCAGCTGTGGAGGGCGCTCACGGAACCCGCGTTCACCCTGCGGTACTGGGGCTCGGCGCTGCACTCCGACTGGCAGGTCGGCTCGCCGGTCCTGTGGCAGACGGGAGAGGATGGGGCGCCCGAGGACCGCGACCAGGTCGTGCTCGAGTCGGAGCCGTACCGGCGGCTCGCCTACACGTGGCACACCTTCCAGCCCGAGCATGCCGACCGGTTCGGCTGGTCGGAGGAGCGCCTCGCCGAGCTCGTGAAGGAGCAGCGGTCCCGGGTCAGCTTCGACATCGAACCGGCCGGCCCGGTCGTGAAGCTGACCGTGACCCACGACGGCTTCGCTCCGGGGAGCGAGATGCTGCGTGCCGTCAGCGGGCGAAACCCCGAGTCGGGAGGTTGGCCCGAGCTCCTCGCCGGTCTCAAGACGCTGCTGGAGACCGGGGAGACCCTCGACGCCGAGACCACCACGACCGCGGGGCACACCACCTAGCGCGTCGGGCCGCCCGGTCCGCCGGCGTCGGTGCCCCGGCGGATCGGGGCCTGGCGCCGGGCCTCCTCGGACTGGCGGTCGCGGAGCCGCTCGCCCTGGAGGCGCTGGCGCTCTCGCCGGGGCGTCCTGGCGTTCGCCCTGGGCCTGCTGGGGCCGGCTTAAGGTCGCGGCGGGCCTGTCGCTGGGCCTCGTCCGCGCCCGCCATGGTGGGCCGGTGCGTCCTCGTGATCGCCATGTGCGTGCCGCTGGCGTTGCGGTGCTTCGCCACCGTGACGAACGCCTGGCGTGGCGCCGCCCGCGCGCCGCCGCCCCGGGGTCCCATGGCCCCGGGGCGGCCGGCGGTTGCCGCCGGCGGGAGGGGCCACAAGTACGCTCCGGCCCATGGCCACCGCCGCCGAGAACGCGTACGAGCTGTTCCACGAGGCCGTCGGAACGCCCGAGGGCGCCGGCGACTGGTTCCAGGTCACCCAGGACCAGATCGACGCGTTCGCCGACGTCACGCACGACCACCAGTTCATCCACGTCGACCCCGAGCAGGCCGCTCAGCTCTCGCCGTGGAAGGTCACGATTGCCCACGGGTTCCTGACGCTGTCGATGCTCACCCACCTGTCCGGCTCGATCCCACAGGACATGAGCCGGCTCGCCGGCATCGTCATGGGCGTGAACTACGGCTTCGACCGCGTCCGGTTCATCAACCCGGTGAAGGTCGACTCGCGCATCCGGGCCTCCAGCGTGCTCACCTCCGTCGATCTGCGCGACGCCAACACCCTGCACCTCACCCGCACGGTCACGGTCGAGATCGACGGGGAGGACAAGCCCGCCGTGGTGGCCGACTGGGTCACACGACTCGTGTACGGCTGAGACCGGACGCGCCGGGACGGCCTTAACGGGGGTGGACCGGCCCGCGGGTGGGTACGCACCGGCATCGGATCCGACACCGACCACACCCCGATCGAGGCGCGCGCGCGTCGCTCCGCCCGCACCCTGCTGGCCGTCGCCGTGCTGCTCGCCGCGGTGCTGGTGCTGGCCGGGTCGGTCCTCGAGGCGGCGGCCGCCGACACGGACGAGGCGCTCACCGAGGACCTCGCCGGGCGCGGCGGCCGGGCCGTGGAGCTGGTGACGCTCACGGTCTCCCAGTCCGGTGACATCACCGGGGTCGTGCTGGTCGTCGTCGTGGCGGCGGTCGTGTCGAGACACCGGCGGCGATGGCGGGACCTGGCCTTCGTCGGCGTGGCCCTGACGCTGGAGCTCACTGTGTTCATGGCGGTGGCGACCGCCGTCGGCCGCGACCGCCCACCCGTACCGGCCGCCGACGCGCCGCCCGCCACCGGCTCGTTTCCCTCCGGGCACGCCGCCGCCGCGATGGTCGGCTTCGGCGCGCTCGCCGCGCTCGTCCCGGTGGGGCGCCCGCAGGCCCGCCGGGCGGCGCAGGTGATCGCCGGCCTCGCCGCGGTCGGCGTGGGCCTGAGCCGGCTCGCCCGGGGTCACCACCGCATCTCCGAGGTGGTCGCCGGCCTCGTCCTGGGGTCGGTGGTGCTGGCGGCCATCCACGCCGTGGCGCGTCGGGACGGGTGGTCGCCCCGCGACCCGCCGGAGGCCTCGCCCGAGCGCGAGGGGCGCTACCGTGCGGCCGACATGGCCCAGGTGCGGGACGAGGATTGAGCCGTCGGCCGTGGCCGCGACGACGAGCGACGACGAGGCGTCCCCGGTGGACGTGGGTGGGGAGGCGCCGGCGCCGGCCCCTGAGCCGGCGTCGGCTCCGGAGCGGGAGGCGCAGCCGGCACGCACCGTGGTCGTCCCCGCACGGCCGCCCCGTCCCCGGCTGCAACGGGTGGTCGCCGCCTCGGCGGTGGCCGGAATACTCGCGTTCGGCGCCGGGGCCGCGGGCGTGGGATTCGCCCACGAACGGAGCCGGGCCGAGCGGCGCGACGGTCAGGCCGCGAGCCAGGCCGCCACCGCCATCGAAGACCAGGTCGTTCGCAGCATGGCCGCGTTGCGGGGTGCGGCCGCCCTCGGCGTCGACGGGACGGTCACCCCCGACGAGTTCGAGGCGTACGCCACCGACGTCGTCGGGGCCACCGACTTCCCGTCGCTGCAGCTGGTGCAGGTCGTGCCTGGTCCGGAGCGCGAGGTGTTCGAGGACGGGACCGGCATCGCGATCGAGGACCGGGAGGGCGACGAGCTGGTCCCCGCCGCCGAGCGCCGCCGCTACCTGCCGGTCGTGGACGTGGTGCCCGACGACGCCGAGGCCGCCGCCCTGCTCGGCTTCGACTTCGCCGGTGATCCGGTCGGGGCGGCGGTGACGACGGCCGCGACCGAGCAGCGTCAACCGGTCCTCGCGCCGGCCAGCTCGCTGTCGACCGACGGCCGGGCCGGCTTCGTCCTCGTCCAGCCGCTCTTCGCCCGCAGCCGGGGTTCCGAGGACCGGCTCGTCGGGTTCGTGTCGAGCGCCCTCGCGGCCGACGACCTTGTGGCCTCCGCGCGGGACCGCGTGCCCGACGGCACGCGCGTGACGCTGTTCGACGGCGACACCGCCCTCGCCGGGGACGCCGTGCAGGGCGGATCCGCCCGGGTGCGGGCGGGCGACCGCTCCTGGACCGTCGTGGCCGACCACCCCGGTGGACCCGGGCTCGGCATACCGGTCGCGATCGGGATCGCCACGCTGCTGCTCGCCGGGCTGCTCGTCTACTCAGCCCGCCTCGACCGCCGCTACCAGGAGACGAGCGAGCGGCTCACGCAGCGCCTGGCCGACGACGCCTCCCGCGACGCGGTTCTGGCGATGGTCGCCCGGCGGCTGTCGTTCGCCGCGGACACCGACACGGTGATCGAGGTCGTCTCGTCCGAGGTGGCGGCCGTGATCGGGGCCGACTACGCGGACGTGGGCCTGCTGCGCGACGCCGAGCACATCACGATGAGCAACCGGGGCACCCCCCTCGACGCCGCGACGCTCGGCTCCTACGAGCGGGTCTCGCTCGATCTGCACGTTCCCACCGCCGAGGCCGTGCGCGAGGGGCGGACGGTGGTCGTCGAGGACCTCGTCGCCTACCAGCGGCACCACCCGGAGCTGCTGGCCGCCGTCCGGGCTGCGGGCGTCACCGCCGCAGCGGCCTCCCCGCTGTACGGGACCGGCGGCGCGGTCAGTGGCGTGCTGGCCTTCGGGTGGACGGCGCCCGTCGCCATCGACGCGAGCACACGGAGCATGGTCGAGACCCTGGCCCGCCTGTGCGGCCAGACGCTGCGCCGCACCGAGCTGGCCGAGCGGACGACCCAGCTCGCGGAGCTGGCCGCCGCGATGGCGGTGGCGGCCTCGGCGGGCGACGTGGCCGACCGGCTGCGCGACCACGCCCGATACGCCCTCCGGGCCGTCCACGCCAACGTCCGCGTGCTCGACCCGGCGGCGGGCCGCCTCGGCTCGGTCGTCCCTTCCGGGCCGCCCGCCGACCTCGACGACCGCTACCTGCACGTGCCGCTCGACGCACCGGTGCCCCTCGCCGATGCCGTCCGCCGTGACGCCGCCGTGTGGATCGCCGACCTCGACGAATACGCCGCGCGCTACCCCGAGGCCGTCGATGACGCCCGGCGGGCCGGCTTCGCCGCCGCCGCCGTCCTCCCGCTCCACGACAGCAGCGGCACGGCCATCGGGGCAGCGGCCTTCGCCTGGGCCGACGCGATGGTGTTCGACAGCGCGCTGGTGTCGGCCGTCTCGACCGTCACCGACGTGGCCGCCCAGACCTTGGAGCGCACCCGTCTCGCCGGTGTCCATCAGCGCCGGGCCGAGGCCCTGGGAACCCTCGCCCAGGCCCTGGCCACGACCGTGACCCGGGCCGGCGTGGCGGCGGCCGTCGCGGAGAACGTGCCCCGGCTCGTCGAGGCCCGCCAGGCGGTCATCGCCGTCGGGGACGCCGGCGCTCGGTTCCTCGAGCCGCTGTACCCGCCCGGAGCGGACGACGCGGCCGCCACCGACGGCAGCACGGCCGGGGAGGGCACCGACCCGGCGGTGGAGGCGGGGCCCCGGCCCCTCGACGAGGGCACACCCGAGACCGACGCCTTCTGGAGCGGCGACCTCGTCACGTTCCCCGACGCGTCGAGCGCCGCCGACCGCTATCCCCATCTCGAGGGGCGGGCCGTGGCCCCAGGCCTCGACGCCACGGCTCACCTGCCCCTGCGCGACCCGGAGGCCCAGGTCATCGGCGTGCTGTCGATCGGGTGGTCGGCGCCCGTGGCGTTCGACCCGACACTGCTGGCCCTGCTCAACACTGTGGCCGACCTGATCGGCCAGACGCTCGAGCGCGCCACGCTGCACGAGGGCGAGCACGCGGTCGTCGCCGCGCTCCAGCGCCGCCTGCTGACGCCCACGCCCACCGTGGCGGGCCTCGACATCGCGGTGCATTACGAGCCGGCCAGCGGTGCGGTCGGCATCGGCGGCGATTGGTACGACACCATCGCCCTCGACGACGGCAGCCTCGTGGTCGTCGTCGGCGACGTCACGGGCCACGGGGTCGAGGCGGTCGCCGCCATGGCCCAGCTCCAGCACCTCATCGCGGGCCTCATCCGCACCGACACACCCCTCGACAGGGTCTTCGCCCAGGCCAACTCGATGCTCGCGGAGGGCGACGCCATCTACGCCACCGCCCAGCTCATCCACGTGGACCACCGGTGGCGTCGCGTCGGCTACCTCAGCGCCGGGCACCCACCGGCCCTGCTCCGGCTCCCGAACGGCGATGTGACGACCCTGGACGACGCCCGCCAGCCCCTCATCGGCCTGCCGCTGCAGCCGTCCCGGCTCGGGTACCTCGAGATGCCGCCCGGCTCGCTGGTGCTCGCCTACACCGACGGGCTGGTCGAGCGCCGCATGCGACCGATGCCCGAGCGCATCGCCCTCCTGGCCGACGAGCTCGGCGCCGCCGCGGCCGACCGGCCGATCGACGCCCTGCTCCAGGACCTCGTCGTCGCCGCGCGCCGTCCCGACGACGCGGGCGTGCCCCTCGACGACGACGTGGCCGCCGTGCTCATCCGCAGCCACCCCTGAGGCCGCGGGACGTCACGCCGCCGGCACCGCCGAGCCCGCAAGACCTCAGCCGCCGCGACGGCGCCCGGGTCGATGTCACCGTCGCGGCGTGGTCGCGCGGGTGACGCGCCGAGCGGCCCCACCGGTGTGCGCCGGCCGGCGGGGGCACTAGCGGGGGCTCGGGGCGCCGGCGCCGGTGTCCCGGGCGGCGCGGGTGTCGTGGGCGAAGCGTCCGGCCTGCTCCACCGCGTCGGCCGCCTCCGGCAGGAACGACCAGAAGACCTGGAAATCGTGGGTGTCGACCGGGTAGAGCTCGAGGCGCGTGTCGACGCCGTGCCGGCGGGCGCGGTCGGCCAGCCGATGGGCGTCCTCGACGATCACGTCGCCGGTGCCGCCCTGGATCAGCAGCGGTGGCAGGCCCGTGAGGTCGGCGCCGAGCGGGTGCACCACGCCGTCGTCGGCGGGGTGCCCGCCGAGGTACGACTCGGCGAAGCTGCGCAGCTGCTCGACCGTGAGGGTGGGCTGGATCTCGTTCGAGGGTTCGAGGTCGTCGTCGAAGGTGAGGTCGACGCCGGGACAGAGCAGGGCCGCGCCGCCCGGCATCGGGAGACCCTGCGCCTTCAGGGTGAGCAGCAGCGACAGGGCGAGGCCCGCGCCGGAGGAGTCGCCGGCGACGGTGACCTCGTCCGGTGCCGCACCGCTGTCGAGCATCCACTGGTAGGCGCGTAGGGCGTCCTCGAGCGCGGCGGGGAACGGGTGCTCGGGCGCCAGGCGGTACTCGGGGACCAACGCGGTCGCCTCGGCGGCCAGGGCCAGGGCTCCCGCCAGGTGCCGGTACCCGAACGCCGAGCCCATGACATAGCCCCCGCCGTGGAGGTAGAGAAGCGTGGCCGGCGCGGCCGGGGGCGGCCCGACCACCAGGGACGGCACGCCCCCGGCGTTCACGGGGCGCACATCGACGTCGGGCAGCGGGAACTGCGCGTGCAGCTCCTCGCACACGTTCCGCAGTGTCTGGAGGTCGCTGCCGGCCGAGGTCAGGTCGTTGACCGGCTCCCAGATGCGGGCGAGGCGCCCCTCGGTCTCGCCGCCGACCGAGCGGGTCGTGGCGACGGCGTCGTCCACGTCGTCGAGCAGCCGGCGGGTGCGGTCGAGCAGCGCCTCGCCGGCCACCGTGAGCTCCACCCTGTGGGTCGAGCGGCGCAGCAGGTCGCAACCGATCAACCGCTCCAGGGCCCGGATCTGCCGGCTGAGCGCCGGCTGCGAGAGGTAGAGCCGCGTGGCGGCCCGCCCGAAGTTCAGCTCCTCGGCGACGGCCACGAAGGCCCGGAGGTGGCGCAGCTCGACCCCGTCGGGTGCCTTCGGCATCGGCAGCACCTTGCCGGCGGGCGTCCTGCGTGCGTCCTCCATGGACACCATCATGACCCGGCGACCCCCGCCGTGGTCATGCGATCGGCGCACTGCCGCGATGCACACTCGGCCTTTCCCTCCGCGGGGGTGCCGGTGCGACGGTGCGCCCATGATCCTCCCGTCGTCCGGAGCCGAGCCGCATGGCGCGGTGCACCGGGTCGCCGACCTGCAGCTGCGGGGCCGCGCCGGGCCGCTCCGCTGCCGGGTGCACTGGCCCGCGCCCACGGGGCGCGCCGCCGCCCCCGCCCTGCTCGTGTACCTCCCGCCTGGCGGCCCCGACCTCGACGACGCGGGCGACGGCGTGGGACGCAGCATGTGCGCGCTGGCCGGCGTCGTGGTGCTGGCCGCGTCGCACCGGCCTCTCGCCGGGCCGCCCGTCCTGCCCACCGCAGCCACGGCGGAGGACGGCACGACGGCGACGCAGTGGGCGGCGGACCACGCCGCGGAGCTCGGCGCCGACTCCGGGCGGCTGGTCGTCGGGGGAGCCGGCCCCGGCGGCGGCGTCGCCGCGGCCGTGGCGCGGCTGGCCCGGGACGAGGAGTGGCCGCCGCTGATGCGGCAACTGCTGATCCACCCCGTCCTCGGCACCCGTGTCGCACCGGACGGACCGGCCGGGCCGTCGCTCGCCGGGGTGGCGCCCGCGACGGTCCTCAGGTACACCCACGGCCCCGGGGCCGACGACACACGTCGGTACGTGGACGGGCTCCGCCAGGCCGGGGTCGAGGTCGACGAACACCGCGACGACGGCCCGCTGGACTGCGCCCTCCCCGGGCTCGCGCAGGCGCTGCGCACGGCCCTGGCGGCGGAGGGGACGACCCACGATGGTTGAGCTCACCTCCGCCCGGTGCTCCGCGCCGGCGATCGCCGGCGCCCCCGAGGACCTGGAGCGCCTGCTCGAGGACCACCGGGTCGAGCTCACGTCGCACTGCCGCCGCGTGCTGGGGTCGGCCTCCGAAGCGGAGGACGCCGTCCAGGAGACGCTGGTGCGCGCCTGGCGTGGGTTCCACCGCTTCGAGGGCCGGGCCGGGGTGCGGTCCTGGCTGTACCGCATCGCCACGAACGTGTGCGTGGATCACCTGCGGGCGCGGCGGCGCCGCCCCGATCCGGTGGACCTGCACTCGTCGACTGCCGCCGACCGGGCCCTGGAGCCCGCCGAACCGGGGCCCACGTGGGCGTTGCCGTCCACCGGGTCGATGTCCCCGTGCGACGCCGGCGACCCTGGCGAGGTTGCCATCTCCCGCGAGGCGGTCCGCCTGGCGTTCGTCGCCGCGCTGCGGCTCCTCCCGCCCCGCCAGCGCGCCGTGCTCATCCTGTGCGAGGTGCTCCGCTGGCGGGCCGCGGAGGTCGCCGACGTGCTCGACACCTCCGTGGCCTCCGTGAACAGTGCGCTGCAGCGGGCCCGGTCCACGCTGGCGGGGACCGGCCCTCACCGCGCCGCCGGGCGCGTCGCTGCCGCCGTCTCGGGCTCCCGGCCCGACGAACCGATGGACGAGGCCGAACGTCGCCTGCTGGCCCGCTACGTCGACGCCTTCGAGCGTTACGACGTCGACTCCCTCGTCGCGCTGCTGCGCTGACTCCCGACCGGCGACCTCAGGAGTCGACGAACTCGAGACGGTCCTGGCCGAGCTGCTCCTCGCGGGTGTCGGTGATCCCGTGGCGGGCATCGACGGTACGGGCGCCGGCGAACGGCACGTCCGTCCGCCGGCGCCCGACGCGGCCCTCAACGGCCGAGGCGCTGTGCCAGCAGCTCCTTGCCCTGGTCGGCACCCTTGCGGCTCTCCGCCTGGGCTCGCCGGAAGAAGTCGGCCAGCTCCGAGTCTCCCTCGCGCTCTGCATCCTTCACGTAGGTCTCCAGGCGCAGGGCGTTGCTGAGGCACGCCTCGGTGAACCAGATGATGTTGTAGTCCTTGTCCTTCGTGCCAGTGATGTCACCGGTCTCGGTGCTGCTCATGGATACCCTCCTGATCGGGTGTGATCACGGGCTACCCGGCGGATCGCAACAAACACGACTGCACGGATCGCCGGCCCGTCGCGGTCTAGGGGCGACGGGGAACGGGCAGGCGAGGTGCGGTGCGTGTCGGCCTGGTCCTCGGCGGTGGCGGAGTGATCGGCCTCGCGTACCACGCGGCCTCCCTCGCAGCGATGGAGCTGGATCTGGGCTGGGATCCCCGTACGGCCGACGTGGTCGTCGGGACCTCGGCCGGTTCGCTCGCCGGCGCGCTGCTGCGCCGCGGCGTCCCGGCCTCGGACCTGTCGGCCATCACCGTCGGAGCCGAGCCCCGCTCCAGCCCGCCGGGCACTGCCGAGGCGCTCCGGGCGCGCCCCAACCTGCCGCCCGTCCGGCTCGGGCACATGTTCGGCGTGCCGCGCCTGCCGAGCCTGGCGCTCGTCACCGCGTGGGCGCGCCGCCCCTGGCGCGTCGACCCGTTCGGCGCGCTGGCGAGCGTGCTGCCCGACGGCAAGATCGACCTCTCCGAGCACACGGTCGCCGTCGACGGCCTCCTCGGCACCGACTGGCCGGAGGACGACCTCTGGGTGTGCACGGTGCGCCAGGACGACCTGCGGCGCGTCGTGTTCGGCCGCGACGCGTGGGCGTCGCTGCCCGCCGCGGTCGGCGCCTCGTGCGCCGTGCCCGGCTACTTCCGCCCGGTCCGCATCGACGGCCGGCCCTACATCGACGGCGGCGTGCGCTCACCGACCAACGCCGACGTCCTACGGCGCCGGGAGCTCGACCTGGCCGTCGTGATCTCGCCCATGTCCGGCCGCGAGCTCGGCCTGGGTGCCGGCGACGCCATCCGGCGCCGGGCCCGGCGCCAGCTGCGGCACGAATGCGAGCGCCTGCGCCAGGCCGGCATCCCCTCGGTGGTCATCGAGCCGGGCGCCGAGGTGACCGCTGTGCTTGGCTCGGACTTCATGAGCAACGCCAGACTCCAGGAGATCGTCCGCGCCGCGTTCATCGACGCCGGCGAACAGTTGCGGGCCCCGATCACGCGGACCTTGCTCGCCGGGTTGTACGGACGTCCGCGCCGATGAGCCGGCACGAAGAATCCCGAGGTCCCTGCCGGCGCCTCGCGGCTGCGGCGGTGACGCTGGCCCTCGTGGGCGGCATCGCCGGCTGCGCGGGAGACGACGAGGGCGACGACACGGCGGCCACCGAACCGCCGCCGGTGACGGCGCCGCCGCCCCCGCCGGACGAGACTCCCGTCCGGTCGCGGGAGCTGGTCACCCGGCCCGACCTCACGCCCCCGGTCATCGAGGTCACCACGGACCGCTCGATGACGCCGGGCTACCTGTTCCTCGCGCCCAAGCAGGCCCGAGCCCAGACCGGCCCGCTGATCGTCGACCACGCCGGCGAGGTCGTGTGGAGCAATCCCCGGCCCGTCACGGTGACGGACTTCCGGGTGCAGACCTACCGCGGCGAGCCCGTGTTGACCTGGTGGGAGGGCGACGCGCTGGGCGGCTACGGCAACGGCGACTTCGTCATCGTCGACAACGCCTACCGCGAGGTCGCCCGGGTCCAGGCCGGCGACGGGCTCGAGGGAGACCAGCACGAGTTCCAGCTCACCGAGGACGGAACGGCGCTGATCCTCGCGTACCCCCGCGAGCCCGCCGACCTCAGCGACGTCGGCGGCCCCGCCGAGGGCTACGTCCTCGACAACCGCGTGCAGGAGGTCGACGTCGAGACCGGCGAGCTCCTGTTCGACTGGAGCGCCCTCGACCACTCGCCGCTCACCGACACCTACGAGGAGCTCGTCGCCGACGCCGCGGCGACGGCCGACCGGCTCGACGACGACGGCAGCGCCGAGGCTCCGTTCGACTGGTTCCACGCCAACTCCGTGTCCGAGGGACCGGACGGCACGCTGCTCGTCTCCGCCCGCAACACCCACGCCGTCTATGCCCTGGACCGCGAGAGCGGGGAGGTCCGCTGGCAGATGGGTGGGCGGGACCCCGACGTGGTCGTCGAGGACGCCCGGCCCTTCGCCTGGCAGCACGACGCCCGCCTGCTCGACGACGGCACCATCAGCTTGTTCGACAACGAGGCGGACCCGCCGGTCGGCGACGCGTCCCGGGCGCTCGTGCTCGACGTCGACGTGGCCGCCGGCACCGCCGCCGTGGTCCGCGACGTCACCCACCCCGAGGGCGTGCTGTCCGGCAGCCAGGGCAACGTGCAGGTCATGCCTGGCGGCGGCCTGCTGGTCGGGTGGGGCAGCCGCGGTCGGGTGACCGAGTTTTCGGCGGACGGCCAGATCGTCTACGACGCCACCTGGGCCCCGGCCGACTCGTACCGCGTGTTCCGCAGCGAGTGGACGGGGCGCCCGCCGACCCTGCCGGACGTCGCGACGCGGGCCGCCGACGGTGGCCGCGTCGAGGTGGCCGCCAGCTGGAACGGCGCCACGGAGGTCGCGTCGTGGCGCTTCCTCGCCGGCGATGGTCCGGAGGAGCTGGAGGCCGTGACCACGGCGGCGCGCGACGGCTTCGAGACCGCCGCGGTCGTCGACGTCCCGCCCGGCGGGTCGGTCGCCGCGGAGGCGCTGGACGCGGACGGCGCCGTGCTCGCCCGCTCCGAGCCGGTGGACGCCGGCTGACACGTCGGGTCGTCCGCCGCGCCGGGCCGCCGGGCTCAGCGGGCCCGGCGGCGGCGGGCGCGGGTGCCCAGCGCGGGCAGGGCCTCGCCGAGCACCTCCGTGAGCAGGGCGGCGTGGGAGCCGGTCGGGTCGAGGTCGGGATCGAACACGGTGACCTGGGCGCCGATCGCCCGTGGGGCTAGGCCGGCGAGGAGGGCCGCGAGGTCGCCGGGCGCCAGACCTCCGGGGTCCGGGCTGTCGACCGCCGGCATGTACGAGGGGTCGAGCACGTCGACGTCCACGTGGATCCAGTAGCCCTCGAGGTCCGGGGCGGCGACCACCTCCAGGACGGCGGCGACGGCGTCGCACGCGCCGTCGCCCACGACGTCCCGGGCGGGGAGGACCGTCCCGAGGGCGGCGGTCACCTCGTCGAGGTGCGGATCATCGTCCCGGCAGCCCACGTGGACCGCGTCCTCGGGTCGCACGTACGGTCCGAGTCCGTCGAGGTCGGCGACGACGGGCCAGTGCCGGCCCACCGCGGCCGCCAGGTCCTCGCCGGCGAGGCTGGCGCAGTCGGGGGAGTTGCCCGGGTGCCGGAAGTCGGTGTGGCCGTCGACGTGCACGAGGCCGAAGCGGCCGCGGCGGGCCAGCGCGAGCCCGGCACCGACGAGGATGCTGCAGTCGCCGCCGAGCACCAGCGGCGCGTTGGCAGCGTCGAGCACGCGACCCAGGCGGCTGGCCAGGCGGCGGGCGTGGTCGACGATCGCTTCCTGGTTGCGCAGCCGACCCGGAGCGGCGTCGTCGACGTACCGGCCGGGCAGCACGACCCCGCCGTCGCCGGCGCCCCCTTCGGCGAGCACCCGGTGCAGCCCGGCCTCGCGCAGCGCCTCGGGGGCCTTGGCGCACCCCGGCACGCTGGACGGCTGGGGAGGACGCAGGCCGAGGTTGCTGGGGGCGGCGACCAACGTGATCATCGGACACCTCGCGATGTCGGCGGACCGTGGTCGCTCGTCGCGACCGCAGGAGCTCACCGGTGATGCTGCACGGGACCACCCCTCCTGCACAACATCCGGGAATGCGGGCTGACGAGAGCGGACGGCGATGTCCGACGAGGCGACGCCCTACCGCATCGACGTGCCCGAGCGGGCGCTGGGGGACCTGCGCGAGCGGCTGCGCACGCGCCGGCCCGAGGCCGAGACCGTCGGCGACTGGTCCCGGGGCACGAGCGTCACCCGCCAGCACCGGCCAGCAGGACCCCGACGACGTCGGCAGGACACCCCGGGCTGGCACCGTGGGGTAAGACGGGGACGGCCGGGCGGCAGCCGATCGGAGGAGGGCAACGTGGGAGAACCGGTCCGGGTTGATCGGCCCTGGATGCCGGGCTACGGCGTCAGGACCGGTGACGAGGGGCTGCTCCCCTGGTCCTGGGCCGTCGAACGCCTGGACGCCGCCCGCCGCTACTGGATCTCGTCGGCGAGCGCCGTGGGCGAGCCGCACGTGTCCGCCGTGTGGGGCGTGTGGGTCGAGGACACCCTCTGGTTCAGTTGCGGGGGCCGGTCGCGCAAGGCCCGCAACCTGCTGGCGAGCGGACGGTGCGCCGTCGCCACCGAGCGGGCGGACGAGTCCGTCACGCTGACCGGACCCGCCGAGCGCGTCGTGGGGGAGCGGGTGCTGGCCGCGGTCCGCGAGGTCTACGTCGCCAAGTACGGCGAGGGCTTCCCCGACCCCGCCGCGAACCCGGTCTTCGCCGTGCGTCCCGAGCGGGTGATCGGCATCGTCGAGGACGAGCCGCATTTCGCATCGGCCGCCACCCGCTGGGTGTTCGGCGATCCCGTCCCCGTCCCCGTCGCCGGCGGATTGGCGGGCCGGCGGCTCCGGCTGCGCTACGCGAGCGGACTCGAGATCGACGCCGTCTACGGCGCCGACGAGGTGTCCTGGCACGCGCTCGCGGGGCCGGCCGCGGGCCAGCGCGGGAGGGACGCGACGGCCGTCAGCGAGCTCAGGCCCGGCGTGTGGTTCGTGAGCTGGGTCGAGGACAGCACGACCGTGAGCCAGGTCCTCGACCTGGACCAGGGAACGGTCGTGGGATTCGTCACCTACCCGGACGGCCCGGGTCGCGCCGGAGCCCTCGACCACGGCACGATCACGCCGCTCTGACACCCAGAACCCGCGCGTCGGGGCGCGCCAGGACCCGTCGCGCGCGGGCGGCCGCGACATGGCACGATCACCCCGATGCAGGGTGACGCGCCGGCCCAACTCGTCGAGCTGCGGTCGTACAGGCTCGTGCCCGGGGCCGCCGACGCGTTCGCCGAGCACTTCGAGCGCCGCTTCCTGGCCTCGCAGGAGGGGCTCGGCATGGACATCGTCGGGCAGTTCACCGTGCCGGGCGACGACGCCCGGTTCGTGTGGGTGCGCCGATTCCTCCGGCCGGCTGCCCGGGGCGCGGCGCTGGAGCGCTTCTACACGGGTCCGGTGTGGGAGGCGTTTGGTCCCCGGGCCAACGAGCTGATGGTCGACCACACGGACGTGCACCTGCTCACCCCCGACCGCTCGGCGCCGGAGTTCGCCGCCGGACACGTGGCCCATGCCGCACGGACCGCCGGGGACGGCGGTGACCCGGGCGACGGCCCAGGGCGCGTTCCCGGTTCCGGCGCCGAGCCGGCGTCCACGGTCGTGGCCGCCGTCTACGACCTCGGCGATGGGCCGCGGATCCTGGGGCTTCCGACCCTCCCGACGGGCGCGGCCGCGGCGATGGCGGACGCGATCGCGCCCGGACCTGGCGCCGGCCCGGGGGCCTGCCCGGGTCCGACCGTCGTCGAGCTGGGCCGCCTCGTCACCGCGTCCGTGCCGAACGACTTCCCCCGCCTGCCGGTCCACGAGGGCGTCACGGTCGGGGTGTGGCTGCTGTCGGACGGTGCCGGCGGAGACGCCGGAACAGCCGCGGCCGAGGCGGTCGCCACTCGCCTCGGCCTGCCGGTGCGCACGACCCGCCTTGCCCCGACCGCGCGCTCGACGCTCCGCTGACAGAGGAGTCGGCGGTCCGGTTCAGGGGGGCCGCCGCCACCGGCACCGTTCTCGCCGCCCCCGCCACCGGCGGCGGCCGCGGCCGGGCCCTACTGGTCGAGGGCGAAGGAGCCCTGCTGCACGGCACCGGTGGGCCGGTAGCTGCTGACGATCACGCCGGTGCTCGTCGTCCGGCTGTCGACGAGCGCGTATCCCGTCGGGGTGGCGCCCTCGCGGAACATGCGCTGACCGCGGCCCAGCACGACGGGGAACTGCAGCAGGCGGAACTCGTCCACGAGGCCGTGCTGCATCAGCGTCTGCAGCAGGACGCCGCTGCCGTGCACCTGCAGCTCGCGCCCCGGCTCGGCCTTCAGGGCGGCGACCTCGGTGGGGATGTCCTTGCCGATGACCGTCGTGCCCTCCCACTCCGGCTTCTCCAGCGTCCGCGACGCCACGTACTTGGGGAGGCTGTTCAGCTTCGAGGCGACCGGGTCCTGGTCGTCGGTGACGCGGGGCCAATAGGCGGCGAAGATCTCGTAGGTGCGCCGGCCGAGCAGGAAGGCGTCGGCGCGGTCGAACCACTCGCTGACGGCCCCGCCCATGTCCTCGTCGGCGTGGGGGAGGAGCCAGCCGCCGAGGTCGAAGCCGCCGCTGCGGTCCTCGTCGGGCCCACCGGGGCCCTGCATGACCCCGTCCAGCGTGAGGAAGGTCGTCACGGTCAAGGTGGTCATCGCTCGCTCCTGGTCGTTCGCGCCGCCCCGGTGGGGACACTCGTTCCGACGAATCGTTCCCGCCGAGCTCATCGGGCCGGTCGGTCCGTCCGAGCCCGTCGCCGTGACTACCTGCGGGCGTACTGGATCGGGGCGCGGCCCCGGCCCTGGTGCCCGGGGACCGGGCCGACCCGGGTCACGTCGCCGGCCTCGACCAGCTCCTCGACGGCCTTGCGCACGGTGGCGGGGCTGCCGCCCACCGCGGCCTGGACGTCGGTGAGCACGAAGGTACCCCGCTGGCCGAGCACGTGGGCCTTGATCTGCTCGACCGGCACCGACTTGGCCCGGGTGCGGGTCGTGCGGGCCTCGACCGCCGGCCGTCGGCGCCGCGTCGGGGAGGCCCGCACCTCGAAGCCCGCCGCGCGCAGCACGTCGTCGTCGACCGCCAGCTCCCGGAACGCGGACACGGGGATGCCCTCGTCGTCGGCCCACGCCTTGGCGTGCGCCACGAAGCCCTCGCGCAGGGGCGCCTCGTCCACCGTCGCCACCCGCTCCAGCTCGGACAGCGCCTTGAGCTTGTCGATGGGATCCTTGGCGTCGAGGACGGCCTGGGTCCGCGCCTGGATCTCCCTTTCGTCACGAAGATGCTTCGGATCCTCGACGAACAAAAGATAACGCCGGATGATGTTCTCGGGAGAATCAACATCAGAACGCTTTGCCATCAACGCGCAACCTACAACATCAGTAATTGACCTAAGGCGTTGCATGGCAGCACCGGCGCCGGAGTAGCGTCGGCGGCGTCCTTGTCGCCCGCTCTGGGCCCCCTGGCCGACCGGCCGAGGATGACGATGCCCCACGCCGACGCCCAACCCGAAGCCACGCCGCCGGGGCGCCCGTCGCCGACGGCGCATCGCTGGTGGCGCGGCCGGTACGGGGGTCGGCTCCTGCGCGAGGTGGCGATCATCGCGGCGCTCCTCGTGCTTTACCGGCTCGGGCGCACGTTCGGACGTGACCAGGCGGGCCGGGCCTTCGCCAACGCCCGTGAGGTGCTGGCCGTCGAGGACCGGCTCGGCATCGACACCGAGCTGTCGTACCAGCGGGCGGTGCTGCACCACCTGGGCGTTGTGCGCATGCTCAACCGCTACTACGCGTCGGTGCACTTCCCGGTCTCGATCGCCTTCCTCGTCTTCGTCTACGTGCGGGCGCCGAAGCTGGTGGCCAACGTCCGGTACCTGTTCGTGTCGGTGACGGCGATGGCGCTGGTCATCCACCTGGCCTATCCGCTCGCGCCGCCCCGCATGCTGCATGGCTACGTCGACACGATCGCCGCCTATGGGCCCGCGATCTATGAGCAGTCGGGGGTCGCATCGGTGGCGAACCAGTACGCGGCGATGCCGTCTCTGCACTTCGGCTGGGCGGTGCTGGTGGCCTACGGCGTCGTCCGGGCGCTGCACACCCGATGGCGTTGGGTGATCGTGTTCCACCCCGTGATGACGCTCGCCGCCATCGTGCTCACGGCGAACCACTACTGGCTCGACGCCGTGGTGGCCCTCGGCCTGATCGTGATGGCCGACGCCTTGGCCCCCGCGGGGTCGCGCTGGCACGCGGCCCACCCCGAGGCCGCCGCCGAGGCCAACCTCGCCCGGACCACCTAGGCGGTCGGACCGGTCCTCTCGGCGGGCACCCGCTCGGTGGCGTAGCTCGCGGCCGCCCCGTCATCTCCGCCCTCCCGGCCGTCGCCGACAGGGTCGGCCACCAGCGGGGCGAACACGTTGCCGACGGTGGGCGCCAGCGTGTCGCGCGTGAACACGCCGATACGGACCAGCGGCCCCACGAGCCGATCGTAGAGCGGGGGCAGCAGTCGATAGCCGAGCAGCACGATGCCGTTCGCCAAGCCGACGGAGCGGCGCTTGACCGGCCGGTCGGCCGACCGCAGGACGGCCCGCGCCACCTGCTCGGCCGACGCGACCGGCGGCGGCGGGCGCCCCACGTGCCCCGCGTAGTTCGCCGCCTGGCGGAAGATCGGCGTGTCGACGCTGCCCGGCGCCACCGTGCACACGTGCACGTCCGGCACGTCGCGCAGCTCGAGCTGCAGGACCCGGGCGAGGCCGTGCTGGCCCCACTTGCCGGCTATGTACGCGCCCATCGACGGCACCGGCACCGAGGCGAGCAGCGACGTGACGATCACCAACGTGCCCGCGCCCTGGGAGCGGAACGTCGGGAGCACGGAGCGGGCCACGTTCGCCGTGCCGTGGACCGCCGTGTCGACGACCCGCTCGAACACCGCTGGCGGGACGTCTTCGATCGCCCCGTACGCCATGACGTTGGCGGTGTGGACCACGACGTCGACGCGGCCGTAGGCCGCGACGGTGCGCTCGACGAGGCGGCGGACCTGGTCCGCGTCGAGCACGTCGGTAGGCAGGGCCAGCGTGTCGGCGGCCCCGTCGTCGTCGCACTCCTGCCGGGCCCGGGCCAGGCGCTCCTGGCCGCGGGCGGCCAGCACGATGTGCGCGCCCTGCGCGGCGAACGCCCGGGCGCAGGCGCGCCCGATGCCGCTGGAGGCGCCGAGGACGACGACCACGCGGCCGTCGCGGCGGTCGTGGTCGCTCACGGGGTCGTGGGGGCGGTCGGCGACGGGAGGGAGGGGAGCATGCCGCCCCGCTTCCCCCCCGGGCGGACGGCGAACCCGGTCCGCCACACGGCGTGCACGTCCGCCGCGATGCCCGTCATCATCCGCCGCGCGTGGCCTCTCGTCCTGTGGCGGGGCGGTGGCCACCCAGGAGCTGAGGGCGGAGCACCTGGTGTGGCCACCGCCGGGGGGAGGCGCGCCGTGGCCGGTCCACCGTCGGGCCGGGTCTACGTTGGGCCGCCGTGGCACTCGAGTGGGAACAGGTCATCGTCGACTGCACCGACCCGACCGCACTGGGCCGCTGTGGCTCGAGGCGCTCGGATGGGCGGTGGTCGACCCGAGCCCGGAGGAGTTCGAGATCCGGCCGGCTCCCGGCCGGCTGCCCGGCCTGCTCTTCGTGCGCGTCCCCGAGGCGAAGTCGGTGAAGAACCGCCTGCATCTCGACTTCCGTCCCGACGACCGCGACGCCGAGGTCCAGCGGCTGTTGGCGCTCGGCGCGACACGGGCCGAGGTTGGCCAGGGCGAGCAGAGCTGGGTCGTGCTCACAGATCCCGAGGGCAACGAGTTCTGCGTGCTGAGCTCCCGGTCGGCGTGACCGGAACCGCCGGCATCGCCGCAGGCGCGGCAGAAGCCGACTAGCGGCCTCCGTCCCGGGTAGCGGGCGACCATGAGCACCACACGCCGGAGCGACGCTTCGGAACCGGCCCGGCATCCCCAGCAACCGGCAGAGGGCGATCGGGACGAGGTCGACGAGGCGCTGCGCCGCCACGGCCCCGACGACACGGCGACGGCCGGCGCGGCCGACGCCACCGACCGCTCGGCCAGCACCGAGTCGGCGAGCGACGCGGACGCCGGCCGTGGCTGAGCTCATCATCATCCTCGTGGCCCTGGGGATCATCGTCATCGTGGCCTGGCCGGCGCTGCGCGTGGCGATGCGGTCGAGCGGCCCCGAGGACCAACCGGCGCCCACGGACCGCGGCATCATCCCGCCCCGCCACCCGGACGAGCCCATCCCCGGTTCGCAGACGGACCGCGAGCGCAAGGGCCGCCCCTAGACGGCCTGTCGGCGTGCCCGACGGCAGTGCAACGCGGGCCACTCCGCCAGTGCCGGGCGCCAGCGCCGGGCGGCCGCGAGACGCCGCCACACCCATGCCGGGCGGCCGTCCCGCCCGGCCATGTCGATGGCCTCGGCCGCTGCCTCGCCGGGGGACCGTGGCGCGGCTATTCGGGCGCGTGGCTGACGGCCTCGACGTTGTTGCCGTCGGGGTCGCGCACGAAGGCGCCGTAGTAGGCCGCGTGGTACTCGGGCCAAACCCGGGGCTCGTGCAGCACCTCCGCGCCGGCCGCGACGGCGGCGCCGTAGAACGCCCGGACTGTGGCCCTGTCGGCGGCCGCGAACGCGACGTGGGCCTCGCGGAACCCCTCGCCGGTGCGGCGGGGGCCGAGCCAGAAGTCGGGCTTGGCGCCGACGCCGAAGCCGACGACCTCGCCGAAGTCCATCACGCGCGTGCCCCCGAGCGGGGCGAGCACGGCGTCGTAGAAGGCGGCGCTGGCGGGCACGTCGGCGCACTGGATCGAGACGTGGTCGAGCATTCGGCCATCCTGGCCCATCCCGGCGCGCCGGGATTGGATGTGGCCGGCGCGACGACCGGCTCGTCCAGCGGGCCGGGGTAGGCGTCGACGTCGTCGAGGGCCCGCAGCGTGTCGGGGCGGACCGACCGCAGGAGGGCAACGACCCCGAGCAGGGCGAAGGCGGCGCCCACGGTGACCGGACCGAGGCCGACGCGGTCGGCGATCGGGCCCTGGACCGTGGCCCCGAGCGGGTACAGCGCTCCGAGGGCCAGGAAGTACAGGCTCACGACCCGCGCCCGCAGATGCGCCGGCGCCCGCAGCTGCACCACAGTCCCGATGCCGGAGAAGACGGCGATGTAGGTGGCGCCCACGCCGACGAGCGCCAGCGTCGCCCAGCCGGGGCTGGGCGCCACCCCGTAGAGCGCCAGCGCCACGGGCAACGCCACGAACCCGGCCATGAGCAGGCGATGCCGGCCGACGCGCTCGGCCAGCGCCGGGACCGCGAGCGCCCCGACCACCGCCCCAACCCCCTGCGCCGTCACGAACACCGACGTGAGGCCGGGACCGCCGTCGTGGCGGACCCGCGCCATGGCCGGCAGCAGGGCGATGAACGGTGACGCCGTGAGCGCCACGACCGAGATGAGCAGGATCGCGGCCCGGACGCCCGGCTCGCGGCGCGCCGCGCGGGCGCCGACCCGGATGCGGGCCCACAGCGAGCCCTCGTCCGCCGGCGTCGGGCGGTGAGGCAGGCGCAGGGCGGCGAGCGCCGCCAGCATCGCCCCGAACGACAGCGTGTTCAGCGCGAAGGCCGCGGTGTACGAACCCAGCGCGATCGCGATGCCCGCGAGGGCGGGCCCGACGACACGCCCGAGGTTGTACTGCGCCTGGCCGAGCGAGACGGCCCCGAGCAGGTCCTCGCGGGGCACGAGGTCGGGCAGCATGGCCGTGTAGGCGGGGAAGCCGATGCCGCTCACGCAGCCGGCCACGAACACGACGGCCGCCACGGCCCCGGGGGACGCGCGGCCGGTGGCCGACAACCCGGTGAGCGTCGCCGCGCACAGGGCGTGCAGCGACGTGGTGACGAACACGAACTGCCGCCGGTCGACGCGGTCGGCGATCGCCCCGCCGATCGGTCCCATGAGGCCCATGGGCAGGAAGGCGGCGGCGGCGACGAACGCCGTCCAGCCCGCCTCGCCGGTGCGGACGGCGACGAGGTCGCCGACCGCCACCGTCTCCATCCAGGTGCCGACGTTCGAAACGAGGGCGGCCGCCCAGACGAGGGCGAAGCTGCGGTGGCGGAGCGGCCGCAGCGACGCCCAGCCGGCCCGGCGGCGCTCGGTCGTGGGGGAAGGCCCCGGTCTGGTCGGCTCGTCGACGGCCACGCCCGTGAACGCTAGGGGGCGGCCCGGCGCTTCCGGGCCGGAGCGGTCAGGCGGCGCTGGTGGCTCGGGCCAGCGCCCCGCCGCCGACGAGCTGACCGGGGCGGGCGATCGTCCCGACGGGACGGCCGTCCTCGACCACGGCGAGCGCGTCGAGCCCGGTCCGCCGCATCACTCGCAGGGCGTGGGCCGCGCTGTCGGTCGGCGCCACGGTTGCAGCCCCCCCGCAGCAGATATCGCCGGCCCTGGCGTCGGCCGGCACCCGGCCCTGCGGCGTGCGCCGGGACATCACGTCACGGCGGGTCACCACACCGCAGACGCGGCCACGGTCGCACACGACGACGGCGGACGTGCGGTCCTCGGCCATGAGCTGGGCGGCGTCCTGGATGGATGCCGAGGCATCGAGCACGTGCGCCGCCGGTGTCATCACCTCCTGCACGCTGGGACCCATCCGCTCCTCCGTGGTCGAGCGCTTCTGGGCCTCCTCTTCCCGCTGCGCAGGGGAAACCACACGATTTCCCGGACCGACGGCCCCGCGTGGCCGCCTTCGCATCCCAGACGCACTGCGGCCGGCCGGAGAGTGTCGGCAGCTGTACGCAGCGACGTGTGCAGCCTCGGCTGCGACGCTCTGACAGGCGACGCTGGTCGATGGACGCCCGGCCGACGCCCGACCCCGTCGGCGGACCGGCCGGCGGTTAGGGTGCGGCCCCGCCGGCGGAGCTGGGGCTCGGCGGCCGCTCGTCGGCCCTCAGTAGCCGCGGCCGGGGTCGACGCCGCCGACGAGCGGCTCACCGGCGGCCCACCGGCGGACGTTCTCGCGCACCCGCGCCGCCAGCAGCGGACGCGCCATCGCCGGGGTGTTGGCCGTGTGGGGCGTCACGATCGCGCCGGGCAGGTCCCACAGCGGGTGACCGTCGGGCAGCGGCTCGGGGTCGGTCACGTCGAGGCCGGCGCTGCCGAGCGTCCCGTCACGCAGCGCGGCCACCACGTCGTCGGTGGCCACGTGCTCCCCGCGCGCGACGTTGACCAGCACCGCCCCGGGGGCGAGCAGGCCGAGGCGCCGCCGGTCGATCACGTGCCGGGTGTCGGGCAGCAGCGGCAGGGCCAGCACCACCACCTCGGCGCCCGACAGCGCGGCGTCGGTCTCGGCCGTGCCGACCACCCGAGCGGCGCCCGCCATCGCGGACGGCGTGGACCGCACGACCGTCACCTCGGGTGCGAACGGCCCGAGCATGCGCAGCAGCGACCGGGCGATGCCGCCGCCGCCCAGGATCGTGACGCGGGCGTCCGCGAGATTGCGGCCCCGCTGGCCGGTCCAGGTGCGGGCACGGGCGTAGCGGTCGAGCGACCGCAGGCCGGCGAGCGCGAGGGCGAGGGCGTGCTCCGCCACCGGCTCGGCGTAGACGCCCTTGCCGCAGGTCCAGACGCGGTCGGCGTGGTCGCGCACCACGTGGACGTAGGGCTCGATGCCTGCCCAGGGCAGCTGCACCCAGCGCAGGCCTGCGTGCGCGTCGAGCAGGGCCGCCAGGCCGGCGGGATCGTCGTGGGCCGTCCACACGGCAGCCTCGGCCTCCGCGGGACCGCTCGGCACGCCGCCGCCGGCCACCACGGCATCGACCAGGTGGACCAGCCGGTCGGCAGGCGCCACCACGACACGGGGACCCCGATCGGCCACGGCGGCGACGCTACCGGCGTCACATGCTGCAGAGCGACACGGTCGTCGCCCCGTCGGGTGCGCGACGACGACAACGCCTCGAGCGCATCCCGGCGGACTACGGTCCGCCCGTGCCCCGGGCGCTGTTGTGGCGGCCGGGGGCACGGAGCCGCACGCGGTAGTTGATCCCGCGGTCCGACGACCAGGGGGCGTACGGCGCCATGACGAGGCTGCACAGGGCGATGAGCGGGGTGTCGTAGTTGACCCGCCAGCCGGCGAAGTCCCGCCATGCCTTGTCCCGGTCGACCTTGACCGGCACCCGCAGCGCCACCAGCTCGTCGACCAGGGCGTCGAACTCGAACCGCTCGATCGTGATGGGGTCGGTGGGCGCGGGGTCGGGGTCGTAGGGAACGTCGTAGGAGTCCGCCACGCCTCGCAGCGACAGGTACCCGGACCGGATGCAGAGCTCGGCCCGCCACGACGGCGGGAGGTCGAGCGTCGAGGCCCGCAGCGCGGCGCTGTCGAGGATGGCGCCGGCGGCGGTGATCCAGGACCGGGCGTGGTGCGGGCTGCGGAAGAACGGCAGGGCGAGGTTCGTCGTGTGGGACTCCTCGACCTCGGCGAACCAGCGCTCCCAGTCGGCCCACAGGTCGTCGAGGTCCCAGCCGATGCGGGTGGCCCGGCGGAACAGCTTCACGGGGGTCGGCGGCGTGCCCGCCCGGGTGTCGAGCTGCGAGACCAGCACCTCGCGGTGCGAGAACTGCTGGTAGATCGTGGGCAGGAAGCTGATGAGCAGGGCCACCAGGCCGAGCCCGAGCGTGGCCTCGAGGAACGTCACCCCGATGGCGGGCAGGTGGGTGTCGTACGCGAAGCCGAGCGTGAGCAGCGAGGAGCCCGAGTGCACGACGGCGTCGTGGGGGAAGTCGATGCCCACGGCCCAGTAGACCGGGGCGAACGCCAGGATCACCACGGTGACCCACACGAACGGCAGGGCCAGCAGGGCGAATGGGCCGAAGCGGGCCATGAGCCGGTCGGCTTCCTGCCAGGTCGGGGCCCGGCGGGTGAGGAGGTCGAAGGGCCGGCGCAGCCACACGAACACGAACCGGGTGAGCAGCGCGGGATCGGCCCGCGGCACGATCACGGTCTTGACGGCCGAGGCCACGGTGGCGACGACGACCGCCCCGCCGGCCAGGAAGGCCAGCACGCGAGCCACCATGATCACGGCGGGAGCCTACCGACGCCCCGGGCCGGCGCCGCGCCGGGCCCGGCGGGCCGGTGTTGCGCGGCGGTGGCGTGGGGTAGTGGCCGGGCCATGGTGAGCATCGGCTACTTCCTGTCCTGCGAGGAGCACGGACCACGCGAGCTGGTGCAGCAGGCCCGCTGGGCCGAGCAGGCCGGCTTCGAGCGCCTGTGGATCTCGGACCACTACCACCCCTGGATCGGCGAGCAGGGCGAGAGCCCGTTCGTGTGGGGCGTGATCGGGGCGCTGTCCGAGGCGGTGTCGCTGCCGATCACCACGGCGGTGACCTGCCCGACGATGCGCGTGCACCCGGCGATCGTGGCCCAGGCGGCGGCGACGGCCAGCCTGCAGACCGAGGGCCGCTTCACGCTCGGCGTGGGCTCCGGCGAGTCGCTCAACGAGCACGTCACCGGCCAACGCTGGCCCCCGGCGGGCGTCCGGCTCGCGATGCTCGAGGAGGCGGTCGAGGTCATCCGCCGCCTCCACGGCGGCGACGAGGTGACCCACCACGGCGAGCACTACGACGTCGAGAACGCCCGGTTGCACTCGGCCCCCGACGGCCCGGTCCCCATCTACGTCTCGGCGTTCGGACCGCAGGCCGTGCGCCTCGCCGCCCGCATCGGCGACGGCTACTGCCTGACGATGCCGGACGCCGACCTGGTCACCGGGTTCCGTGAGCAGGGTGGCGGCGACAAGCCGGTGCAGGGCGGGCTGAAGGTGTGCTGGGCGGCCACCGAGGACGGGGGCGTCGCGACCGCCCACCGGCTGTGGCCCAACGAGCTGCTCCCCGGGGGCTTGGCGCAGACGCTGCCCACCCCCGCCGAGTTCGAGGCGGCGTCGTCGCTCGTCACCGAGGACATGGTGCGCGCTCAGTTCGCCTGCGGCCCGGACCCCGAAGCGCACGTCGCCCGGGTCCAGGAGTACGTCGACGCGGGTGTCGACGAGGTCTACGTCCAGCAGATCGGGCCCGAGCAGGAGGCGTTCTTCGACGCCTGGGCCAGCGACGTGCTTACCCGGTTCTCTCGCACCGTCACCGCGCCCTGACTGCGGCTATCCGGCCTCCGGGCTCAGCGTCCTCCGTCGACGTGGATCCGCTCGCCCGGCATGTGGCGGGCGCTCCGAAGGACAGGAACAGCGCGACCTCCGCAATCTCCTCGGGTTGGCACACGTGGCGGAACGGGCTGGAGCCGTCCAGCGAGGCGATGGCGTCGGCGCCGACGGACGGCGGAGGACCGCCGGGCCGGGTAGACCCGCGGGCATGTCGACCGTCGCGCTCTCGTCTCCCCGCCCCGGCGTCGCCCTGGTGACGCTCGACCGCCCCGACCGGCTCAACGCCATGAACCACGAGCTCGTCGCCGACCTGCACCGGGTGCTCGGCGACGTGGCGGTGGACCGCGACGTGCGGGTCGTGGTGCTGACCGGCGCGGGCCGGGGTTTCTGCGCCGGGCTGGATCTCAAGGGCGCGGGCACCGCTCCCGGGGCGGACGGGCTGGGCCCCGTGCCTGCCGGCATGGTGTCCCAGCAGCACATCGCCTCACTCGTGCCCCGCATGCGGTCGCTGCCCCAGCCGATCATCGCCGCAGTCAACGGCCCGGCCGCCGGGGGTGGACTGGCCCTGGCCCTTGCCAGCGACGTGCGCCTCGCCGGCCCCGGGGCGCGGTTCAACGTGGCGTTCGTGCGCATCGGCCTGTCGGGCTGCGACATCGGCGTGAGCTGGCTGCTGCCCCGCCTGATCGGGGCGTCGCGAGCCTTCGAGCTGCTGCTCACCGGCCGGATCATCGACGCCGCCGAGGCGGACCGGCTCGGTCTGGTGTCCCGCGTGGTGCATGACCGGTCGGTCGTCGACGCCGCCCTCGACGTGGCGGACGAGATCCTGGCGAACAGCCCCACCGGCGTGTGGATGACGAAGGAGGTCATGTGGAGCCAGCTCGAGGTCGGGAGCATGCAGGCCGGCATCGACCTCGAGAACCGCACGCAGATCATGACCTCGATGACCGACGACATGCGCGAGGCCGTCAAGGCCTTCATCGAGAAGCGGCCGGCGACGTTCGGCGATCGGTGAGGCGATGTCGGTGGCGGGCGCGCGAACGCCCGGGTCGCTGGCATCATGGGAAGATCGGCGACGGCCCGGCGGGGGTCGGCGGCGATCGGCTCGCAGGAGGAGCGTTCGATGAGCTTCCAGCACCACGACCCCGACCTACGGGTGTCACAGGCCGAGCGTGACGAGGTCGTGGCCGTCCTGGCCCGGCACTACGCCGACGGTCGCCTGACGCTGGGCGAGTACGAGGAGCGGGTCGACGCCGCGCTCGGCGCCCGCACTGGTCGCGACTTCGAGCCGCTGCTCGCCGACCTCCCCGTCGAGCGGGCCCCCGCACCCACGGCGTTCGAGGCGGGCTGGCGAAGCCCGGCCCCGCCGCCGGCGAGCGACGGCGACCCCCGTCCGGTGCGGACCCCGGGCCAGTCGCGGGCCCCGCAGCCCCTCGGGCGCCGGACGGCGTGGGGCCCGGGCCTATCGCAGCGGGCGGTGGCCGTGGTGGCCGTGATCGTGCTCGCCGCCGTCGCCGGGCCCTGGGCGTTGTGGCTCCTGTGGCCGGCGCTGGCGCTCACCCGCGGCCACGCCTTTCGCCCGGGCTCCGGCCGCGGGTTCGGGCCGTGCGGCGGGCACGGCGGCCATGCACTCCCCGGTTCCCGCACCGACGACAGCGCCATCCAGCGCCTCTAGCGTCCGGGGCGCCGGGCTCCTGTCGCCGCTCCGGGACGACGGTCAGCCGGCCTGGGCGGGCGCGTCGTCGTCGCGCTCGCCGTGGGCTGGATGTTTGCTGCCTGCGTCCGTCGCCCACGGGCCGCCCCGGCGGGATAGGCCGACGACGCCGGCCACGGCGGACAGGGCGACGACAGCCAGCACGACGCCGCCCACCACGTTCGGAACCCACGCGGCGGCCAGCCACGAAGCGCATCGCGGCCGCCGTCGCCACGTGTGGCGAACCCCGGTGGCCGCGGTGCGCCTCAGGCCGCGGTGGCCTCGGTCCTGAACGCCGCCCACAGGTCGGCGTACGCCGGGCTCGTCGCCACCAGCTCGTCGTGGGGACCGACCGCGACGATGCGGCCTCCGTCGATCACGGCGATGCGGTCCGCTCCCCGGGCCGTGGGCAGGCGATGCGCGACCAGCAGGGTGGTCCGCCCCGTCGCCACGACCCCCATGGCGGCCTGGACCGCCGCCTCGGTGGCCAGGTCGAGGTTCGACGTGGCCTCGTCGAGCAGCAGGATCGCGGGATCGACCAGCCGGGCGCGCGCCAGCGCGATGAGTTGGCGCTGGCCGGCGGACATGCTGCGGCCGCGCTCGCTCACCGGCTCGAGGTAGCCGCCGGGCAGGCGGGCGACGAAGTCGTGCGCCCCGACGGCCCGGGCGGCCGCCTCGACCTGGGCGTCGCTGGCTTCCGGGCGCCCGAACGCGATGTTGTCCCGGATCGTGCCGGTGAAGAGGAACGCCTCCTGCGGCACCACGCCGAGCTGCTTCCGGTACGCGTTCAGATCGAGCTCGCGCAGGTCGTGGCCGTCGATCGCCACCCGCCCCTTGGTGGGGTCGTAGAAACGGGCGACGAGCTTGACGATCGTCGACTTGCCGGCACCGGTCTCACCCACGAGCGCCACGGTCTCGCCGGGGGCGATCACCAGGTCGACGCCGGTCAGCGCCTCCTCGCCCGCGGTGTTGGGATAGCGGAACCGCACACCCTCGAACGCCACCTCGCCCCGCAGCCGGCCGGGGTCGACCGGGTGCGCGGCGGGCGGCGTGCCGGTGGGTGTGGCCATCAGCTCGTCGATCCGGTCCATCGAGGCCCTCGCCTGCTGCCAGGTGTCGAACACCTGCGAGAGCTGCTGGATCGGCGAGAAGAACTGGTTCAGGTACAGCACGAAGGCGATCACCACGCCGGCCGTGACGACGTCGTGCGCGACGAGCGCCGAACCGGTGCCGAGCACCACGGCGGAGCCCACGTCGGACAGCAGCAGCACGAACGGGAAGTACAGGGCGATCAGCCGCTGGGCCCCGAGCCGCGCCTGGAGGTAGCCGTCGTTGACCTCGCGGAAGCCGGCGATGTTGCGGTCCTCCCGGGTGTAGGCCTGCGCCACCCGGACGCCCGACAGGCTCTCCTGGAAGTTCGCGTTGACGGTGGCGATGCGCTCGCGGGCGGTGGCGTAGAGCGCCCCGGACCGCCGGCGGTACCACCAGGTGGCGAGCGCCAGGGGTGGCAGCACCGAGGCGGCGGCCAGGGCGAGCGGCGGCGACAGCACCACGAGGAAGCCCAGCACGCCGACGCAGGTGGCCAGACTCACGATGGCGTTGACGAGGCCGGTCTGCAGTAGCTGCTGCAGCGCCTCGATGTCGGTCGTCATGCGGGTCATCACCCGTCCGGCCATCTCGCGGTCGTAGAAGTCGAGCGACAGGCGCTGGAGATGGGCGAAAACCCGGATGCGCAGGGCGTAGAGCAGCCGCTCGGCGGTGCGCCCCGTCACCAGCGTGTAGGTCCGGGTCACGCCCCAGTCGGCGAGCGCGGCGGCCAGGAACACGAGCGCCGCCACGTTCAGCGCACGCTGGTCGAGCAGGCCCACCCCGTCGTCGACGCCGCGCCGGACCATCAGCGGCCCGATGAGCAGTAGCACCGAGTCGACCGCCACCAGGCCGAATCCGAGCGCCAGCCACCGGCGGTACGGGCGCAGGAACTCGCGCAGCCGGAAGCGCTCGTCGGGGCTGGCCTCGCGGGTCACGTCGACGTCGAGCTCGTCGTCGGCCGGGGGCAGCTGGTCGAGCGCGGCGAGCAGCTCGGGGGTGGCGGACAGGGGCATCGCGCCGCCCCCGCCGCCCCCGCCGGGCGGGCCGATGCGGGGCGCGGCCGATACGGTCGCCACGGGGACGGGCCCTCCGGCGGGATCCCGGTCGGGCCACGCGCTCGGCGTGATGCCGCCGACCCGGTCGCCGTCCGTCGTCCCGCCGTGGCCGTCGCGCCGGGCGACGCCGGGATGGCGGCCGTCGCCGTCGATCCGCACCGGAACGCGGGATCCCTCGGCGCCTGCGGCGACCGCCCCGTCGCCGGGCAGGGCGGAGGCCACGTCGGCCGGATCGGCGACGAGGGCGTCCCCCGGGCCCGTGAAGAGCGCCCGGTACATCGGCGAGCGGGCGAGCAGCTCCTCGTGGGTGCCGCTGTCGGCCACCCGCCCGCCGTCGACCAGCACGATGCGGCTCGCGAGGCGCAGAGTCGAGCGCCGGTGGGCGATCAGCAGCGTCGTCCGCCCCGCCATCGTCGAGCGCAGGGCCGCGTGGATCTCTTCCTCGGTGCGGGCGTCGATCGAGCTGGTGGCGTCGTCGAGCACGAGCACGCGCGGATCGGTGACCAACGCCCTGGCCAGGGCGACGCGCTGGCGCTGTCCGCCGGACAGCGTGAGGCCCCGCTCGCCCACGACCGTGTCCCACCCGTCGGGCAGGGCCCCGATGAAGCCGTCGGCCTCGGCGGCCTCGGCCGCGGCCTCGAGCTCGGCGTCCGTGGCGTCGGGCCGGCCGTAGGCCAGGTTGGCCCGCACGGTGTCGGAGAACAGGAACGGCTCCTCGAACACGACCCCGACCTGGCGGCGCAGCGAGTCGAGGGTCACGTCTCGGACGTCCATCCCGTCGATCGTCACGGCGCCGGCATCGGCGTCGTAGAAGCGGGGGAGCAGCAGCGCCACGGTCGACTTGCCCGACCCGCTCGTTCCCACGAGCGCCACGGTCTCTCCCGGCGCCACCTCCAGGTCGAACCCGTCGAGCACCCGGGCGTCCTTCGTGTAGCCGAAGCGCACGCCCTCGAGGCGCACCGCCCCCTCGGTGACGACGAGGTCCGGAGCGCCCGGCCGCTCGGTGACGAGCGGGTTGGCGTCGAGCAGGTCGAGCAGGCGCTCGGCGCCGGCCCGGGCCTGCTGGCCCACGGCCAGCAGCGAGGCGAACATGCGCACCGGCGCCACGAGCTGGACCAGGTACGACGCGAACGCCAGCAGCGTGCCCAGCGTGATGCGGCCCTCGATCGCCAGCCAGCCGCCGACCGCGAGCACGCCGACCTGGCCCAGCACGGGGATGAGCTGGAGCGTCGGCGTGAACCGCGCCGTGAGCCGGATGAGCCGCAGCCGCGAGCGGAACAGCGAGGCACCCGTGCCGGCGAGCTCGCCCAGCTGGCGTTCCTCCTGGCCGAAGCCCTTGACCACCCGCACGCCGCTGACCGCCTCGTCGACCACGCCGGCGACCTCGGCGGCGCGCTGCTGGGCGTCCCACGAGGCGGGGAAGATCGAGGTGCGCAGCTTCAGCGCGACCACGAGCATCGCGGGCAGCGCCGCCAGGACGACGAGGGTGAGCGGCGGCGACAGCACCACCATGACCACGAGCGCGAGCACGACCAGCAGGGCGTTGCCCAGCATGATCGGCAGGAACGACAGCAGGCCCTGGATCAGCGCGACGTCGCTCGACGCCCGGCTGACCAGCTGGCCGGTCTGCAGCTGGTCGTGGCTGGCGAAGTCGAGGCGCTGAAGGCGCTCGTAGACGGCGTTGCGCAGGTCGAACTGCACGGCGAGCGCCACGCGGCCGCCGACGAAGCGGCGGATGTAGGCGGCCACGAAGCCGAACAGGCCGGCCGCCACCAGCAGCGCCAGCCACGGCGCCAGCGCGCGGCTGTGGTTCGTGATGACGTCGTCGACGATGACCTTCTGGACCACCGGTGTGATGGCCGTGACGGCCATGCCGGCCATCGACATGCCGAACGCGAGTCGCACGTCATGCCGGTGAGCCCGCATGAAGGGCCACAGGCGCACGATCCAGCCCCCGGCCTCCGGGGCCGCTGGTTGCGGCGTGCCCACGGTGCCGGGTTCGGCGGTGCGGCCGCTCACGGCCGCGCGTGACCCGATCTGTGCATGTGCGGAGCCCTCCGTCGCCGGCTCGCCGACCGCCGACGACCGTCGCTCGGACAAGATACCGACGGTCGGGCCCGACGCCGCCCGCCCTCCGGGGCGAACTCGTGGTCGGGGGCCTGCGGGGACCCCGTACGATCGTGACCGATGACCAAGCGCGCGCTGACGGGGATCAAGCCGACCGGCACCCCCCACATCGGGAACTACGTCGGGGCGATCCGCCCTGCCCTCGCGCTGACCCACGAGTACGACGCGTACTACTTCATCGCCGACTACCACGCGCTCACGAGCATCACCGATCCGCGTGAACTGGCCGAGCTCAGCTACGAGGTGGCGGCCGCCTGGCTGGCCATGGGGCTCGACCCGGGCCGGGTCACGATGTACCGCCAGTCCGACGTGCCCGAGGTCTTCGAGCTCACGTGGATCCTCGACTGCGTCACGCCGAAGGGCCTCATGAACCGGGCGCACGCCTACAAGGCCGCGGTGCAGGCCGCCGAGGAGGCCGGCCGGGCCGACGTCGACGGCCAGGTCAACATGGGGCTCTACAACTACCCGGTGCTGATGGCGGCCGACATCCTGCTGTTCTCGTCCGACGTCGTGCCGGTCGGCGCCGACCAGGGACAGCACGTCGAGATCGCCCGCGACGTCGCCGAGAAGTTCAACGCCACCTACGGCGACGTGCTGCGGGTGCCGCAGCTGCAGATCCGCGCCTCGGCCGCCACGATCCTGGGCCGGGACGGCCGCAAGATGAGCAAGTCCTACGGCAACGTCCTGCCGCTGTTCGCCAAGCCCGACGAGCTGCACAGGCAGATCCGCAGGTTCAAGACGGACTCGACGGCTCCCGACGAGCCGAAGGACCCCGAGAGCACCGGCCTGTTCCAGATCTACCGCGAGATGGCGCCACCGGGCGACACCGAGAAGGTGCGGGACGCGCTCGAGCAGGGTGCCATGTCCTGGAAGGACCTGAAGGACGCCACGTTCGAGCTGCTCGACGGCTTCCTGCGCGAGCCCCGCGAGCGCTACCGCGAGCTGATGGCCGACCGTGACCAGATCCGCCGCGTGCTCGTCGAGGGGGCCGAGCGGGCGCGTCCCGAGGCGGTCGACCTGCTGGCGCGGGTTCGCGCCGCCATCGGGCGCGAGAGCTACGGCGGGTGATGGCCGGCGGTGTGGGGGGCGCCGGCCGCCGGACCGCGAGCGACGTCACGGTCATCGGGGGGGGGCATCCTGGGCCTCGCCACGGCCCGCGAGCTGACGGCCCGGCGCCCGGGCCGGCGCGTGACGATCCTCGAGAAGGAGGACCGGCCCGCGCAGCACCAGACGGGGCGCAACAGCGGCGTCGTGCACGCCGGGATCTACTACGCGCCGGGCTCGCTCAAGGCCCGGCTGTGCACCGAGGGCCGCGGGCTGCTGCGCGACTTCTGCGAGCACCACGGCGTGAAGTACGACGAGTGCGGCAAGCTCGTCGTGGCGCTCGACGAGTCCGAGCGGGCCGGTCTGCACGCGATCCACGCCCGGGCGCTCGCCAACGAGGTGCCGGGCATCGAGCTGGTCGACGGGCCCGGGCTGCGGGCCATCGAGCCGCACGTCGCGGGCATCGAGGCCGTGTGGTCGCCCGCCACCGCCATCGTCGACTTCCCCGGCGTCTGCGACGCGCTGCTCACCGAGATCGAGGCCTGCGGCGGCGAGCTGCGCTGCGGCGTCGAGGTCGTCGGCATCGCCGAGCGCGCGGGGGCGGTCGAGGTCGTAGTCGACCACGGCGACCACCGCTCGACCGTGCGCAGCGGCGCCGTCGTGATCTGCGCCGGGCTGCAGAGCGACCGGCTCGCCCGCCTCGCCGGGGGTAGCACCGACCCGCGCATCGTGCCGTTCCGCGGCGAGTACTACGCGCTGGCGCCGCAGCAGCGCCACCTGGTCAACGGCCTCGTGTACCCGGTGCCCGACCCGCGCTACCCGTTCCTCGGCATCCACCTGACCCGCCACATCGACGGCGAGGTGCTGGTGGGGCCGAACGCCGTGCTGGCGCTCGCGCGCGAGGGCTACCGCGGGCGCGACGTGGTGGGGCGCGACCTGTGGGCGACGCTGTCCTACCGGGGGTTCTGGGCGCTGGCCCGCGAGAACTGGCGGAACGGGGCCTCCGAGATGCACCGGTCGTTGAGCCGCACGGCGTTCGTGCGCGAGGCGCAGCGCTACGTGCCGGCGCTCGAGGCGTCGGGCGTGGTGCCGGCACGCGCCGGCGTGCGGGCCCAGGCCGTGGCCCCCGATGGCTCGCTCGTCGACGACTTCGTGATCGAGCAGTCGGGCCGGGTGCTCGCGGTGCGCAACGCCCCGTCGCCCGGCGCCACGTCCTCGCTCACCATCGCCCGCCACGTCGAGGCCCTCGTCCCCACGCCTGACGCCAAAGGCGTCCATGCGATCGACGCTAAGACCTCGAGTGTGCTCGGAGGTCAAGGGTTCGCGGCCGAGCCGTCCACCGTCCGGCGCACGCCCGGCGACAGCGCCGATGCCTGAGCGACGCGTCGGGCCTCAGGCGGCGACGAGGCCGCGCCGCCGGCGGGACCGGACCCGGCGCGGCAGCAGGTCGACCGCCTCGAGCATGGCCGCGGCCAGGGCGTCGGGGTCGTCGTGGGCCACGAAGTGGTGATGGTCGAGGTGCACCACGGGGGCGTCGAGGCTGGCCGCCAGCTTGAGCTGGCGCCGCACCGGCACGAGGCCGTCGCCGTCGGTCGCCACCACGGCGGCCGGGGCGGTCAGCTCGCCGATCCACTCCCGACTCGTGAACCGGCCGAGGGCGGCCGCCGCCGCCACCAGCGCGCGCGACTGGTGGCCGCCGAGCTCGGCGACGACCGTGCCCAGCAGGCGGTGGTGACGCAGGAAGTCGGGCATGACGCCCGGCAGGTTCGGGCTCAGGCGCGAGGCCAGCACCACCGGCGTGAGCACGGCGAAGCGCAGCCGCTCGATCGGGTGGCCGCCGAAGTCCCGGGCCGTGGCGACGAGCACCATGCCGGCCACCAGGTGGGGGTGCCGGCGTGCCAGCAGCTGGGTGATCGGCCCGCCCATCGAGTAGCCGGCGACCAGGACCGGCCCGACGCCGAGCGCCTCGATGAGGGCGGCCACGTCGTCGGCGCAGTCCTCGAGGGTGAAGCGCCCGCCGCAGCGGAGGCCGCGACCGTGGCCCCGGTGGTCGGGGGCGATGACCCGGAAGCGCCGGGCCAGCGGGGGGATCACGGCATCCCAGTTCAGCGCAGCGGTGGCTCCCAGGCCATGCAGCAGCACGAGCGTCGGGGCCCGCGGCGGACCCTGCGCCTCGCGCACGTAGATCGAGCCGAGGCCCGGCAGGTCGACGTAGCGACCGCGGGGGATGGTGCGCTCGTCGTCGGACGGCACGGTGAGCGTGGTGACGGAGGCGCGATCGGCCGGGGGGCGTCTGAGCACGGCGCAGCGCTACCCCATCGGCGCACGCGCCAAGCATCTCAATGCGTGGCGCCACCGCCACGAGCCGGCGTACGTCGTCGTCAGCGACGTGCAGGGGCGGCCGCGGGGCGCCGGCGCGGCGCCAGCGGGCGCTCGCCGGCGGCGTGCTCGAGCTCGACGAGCGATTCCTCGAGGTGGCCGAGCAAGCGTTGCAGACGGGGCACGTTGCGCCGGCAGCCGGTGAGCCCGAACTCGAGGTTGTCGACGTAGCTCGTGATCGTGATGTTGAGCGCCTGGCCGTGGTAAGGCACCGACATGGGGTAGATGCCCTGCAGGCGGGCGCCGTTGAGGTAGAGCGTCTTCCGGGGCCCGGGCACGTTCGAGATGATGAGGTTGAACGCCGGGCGCAGGCCGCCGCCGCCGCCGAGCAGGGCCATCAGCGACATCGGCGCCATGTTGGCGGCGCTCAGCAGCGTGACCTGCAGGGGCGACCGGTCGCGGATGGTGGCCTTGCCGATCTTCATCGACTCCTGGATGCGGCTGAGTCGCTCGCCCGGGTCGGTGGTCGTCGTGGCCAGCGAGCACAGGATCGCCCCTACGGCGTTCCCGCCGGCGCCCGAGTCGCTCCGGGTCGACACCGGCACCATCGCCACCAACGGATCGTCGGGCAGGGCGTCGAGGTCGGAGAGATAGCGGCGCAGCGCGCCGGCGCACATGGCGAGGACCACGTCGTTGAGGGTGGCACCCACCGCGCGGCCCAGCGTCTGGACCCGCTGGAGGCTCCACGTGTCGGCCGCGACGCGGCGGGCTCCGGTGATGCGGGTGTTGAGCATGCTCGCCGGCGCCTTGAACGGGAAGGCGGCGAGGTCGTCGCCGATGGCCCGCTGGGCCTGGCCGAGCAGCGCCGGGGTGACGCCCAGGGCGTCGCGGGCGCCCCGGGCCGCGCCGTTCAGGAGGCCGAGCGGCAGGATGCTGCGGCCGCCGTCGCCGTCGTCCGTGCGGCCCTCGGCCGCGCCGTTGCCGGCGGCCGGCCCGCCCCCGCCGGTGGGGGCGGGCTCGACGACGGTGGGGGCGGCCGCAGGCGTGGTGGGAAGCATGGCCGAGGCCCGGGGCGCCCAGGGCGGCCGTGTCTCGCCGTCGGGCTCGGACGACAGCGTTCGGGCCAAGAGCCGCAGCCCCGACACACCGTCGATCACGGCGTGGTGCACCTTGTTGTAGACCGCGAAGCGGTTGCCCTCGAGGCCCTCGATCAGGTGGTACTCCCAGAGCGGGCGCGACCGGTCGAGCAGCGAACCGTGCAGGCGCGAGCCGATCTCGAGCAGCTCGCGCACCCGCCCCGGCTCCGGCAGCGCCGAATGCCGGACGTGGTACTCGATGTCGAACTGGTCGTCGTGCTCCCAGGCCCACTGGCCGAGCGTGCGCAGCGACCGGGCGGGCCGGCGGGCGAAGAGGGTGTGGGGCTCGTCGTGCGAGAGGAGCCACGTGTACTGCTCGCGGAGCCAATCGAGCCCCGCCCCGTCGGGCATCTCGTAGACCTGCAGGCTGCCGACGTGCGTGGGGGTCTGGCGGGTCTCGGACAGCAGGTACACCGCATCTGTGACAGGCATCAATGCCATGAGCCTCGTTCCCCCTACCGCCGACGTCGTGTGACGGAGGACTCAGCGTAGACCCGTGGTCGCGAATCCGCGGAGGGTCGGCTAGTCCACGAGCGCCGAGTAGACGAGCGTCTTGAGCTGGCCTCGGAAGTCGAACGTGCCCGACGGGATGAGCTGGGTCATGAACACTGCGACGAGGTCCTCGGTCGGGTCCACCCAGAACGCCGTCGAGGCGGCGCCGCCCCACATGAACTCGCCGGCCGATCCGAGCGACTGCGTCGCCACAGGCCCGTTGCTGACGGCCACGGTGAGCCCGAAGCCCATCCCGTCGAAGCCCACCTCGCCGTAGCCACCGGGCAGGGCCACGCCACGCAGGTCGCCGCCCCCCGGCAGGTGATTGCTCGCCATCAGCTGCACGCTCCGGCGCCCGAGGACGCGCACGCCGTCGAGCTGGCCGCCCCCCAGGAGCATGCGGGTGAACCGCAGGTAGTCGGCGGTCGTGCCGACCAGGCCGCCGCCGCCCGACAGGAACGTGGGGCGCCGCAGGTAGCGGCTGGTCGTGGGGTCCTCGAGCAGGACGAGCCGCTTGTCGCCGCTCCGCGTGTAGAGAGCGGCGAAGCGGGCCGCGGCTCCCTCGGGCACCGAGAACCCGGTGTCGACCATGCCGAGTGGGTCGAAGATCGTCTCCTGCAGATAGTCGTCGAACGCCCGGCCCGAGATGACCTCGACCAGGCGGGCGCACACGTCGGTCGACCACGAGTAGAGCCAGCGGGTGCCGGGGTGGAAGCGCAGCGGCTCGCCGCCCAGGCGCTCGACGAGCGTCTGGAGCGTGGCGCCCTTACCGAGGCCGCTGGACATGCCGGTGGTGCCGAGCGAGGCGAGGTCGAGCCGGGCATCGCGCGGGCCGTAGCCGATGCCGGTCATGTGCATCATGGCGTCGCGGATCGACATCGGCCGCTCCGGGTCGACGAGGCGCTTCGTGCCGTCCTCGGCCCGCTCCTGCACCTGCAGGCCGCGGAACTCCGGGATGAACCGCTCGACCGGGTCGCTCAGGCGGAACCGGCCGCGCTCGTACAGGCTGAGCAGCGCCACGCCGGTGACCGGCTTGGTCATCGAGTAGAGCCGCCAGATCGTGTCGTCGGCCACGGGCGTGCCCCGTTCGAGGTCGGTGACCCCGAGCGAGGAGTGGTGGGCGAGCCGGCCGTGGCGCACCACGGCGACCTGGCAGCCGGCGATCTTCCCGGCGTCGACGTAGCGGCGGCGGAGGTGGTCGTCGATGCGCGCGAGGCGGGTGGCGTCGAAACCGGCGTCCTCGGCGTGGACGCCGTCGGCGCTCCGGGCGAGCGTGGTGATCGGTGTCATCCGTCACACACTGCCACGTGTGAACATGGTTCAGCCGTTCGACGAACGGCGTACGTCGGCGCGGGGGCGGGAGGAGGACGGGCCGCCCGCAGCGGCGCGGGCGGGTCCGGGTAGCGTCCGGGCGGTGACGGGCAGGCCAGCACTGCGCACCGACCGCCTCCGGGGTCGCGCCGTCACCCGCGATCCTGCGCAGCAGCACCGGGCGGCGTCGCCACTGGAGCTGCTGTTCGACCTCACCTTCGTCGTCGCCGTCAGCCGGGCGGCGGCCGCGCTGCACCACGAGATCGCCACCGACCACATCGCGGAGGGCATCGTCGGCTTCGGCACGGTCTTCTTCGCCATCTGGTGGGCGTGGATGAACTTCACCTGGTTCGCGTCGGCCCACGACTCCGACGACGTCGCCCACCGCCTGCTGACGTTCGTGCAGATGGCCGGCGTGCTGATGCTCGCCGCCGGCGTCACCCGCGCCGTCGAGGACCAGGACTTCCTCGTCGTCACGTTCGGCTACACCCTGATGCGCCTGGCCCTCGTGGCGGCCTGGCTACGGGTCGCTCGCGACCAGCCAGCCGGTCGGGCCCGGGCGCTGCGCTACGCGGTGGGGGTGGGGGTGCTTCAGCTGCTGTGGTTCGGTCGCCTGGTCTTGCCGGAGAAACTGGCCATCGCCGGCTTCCTGGTGCTCGCCGTGTGTGAGATGTCGGTGCCGCTGTGGGCCGAGCGGGCGGCCGACCGGCCGATCTTCCACCCCGTCCACATCGAGGAGCGCTACGGCCTCTTCACGATCATCGTGCTCGGCGAGTCGATCCTGTCGGCCACGGTCGGGTTCCAGACGGTGCTCGACGACACCGGCCTGAGCGCCGAGCTGCTGGCCGTCGGTCTCGGCGGCCTCGTGCTGGCGTTCGCCGCGTGGTGGCTCTACTTCGACCACCCCGGCCACCTCACGCCGAGCCCCGACGTGGCGTTCCGCTGGGGCTACGCCCACGTCGTGATCTTCGCGGCGCTCGCCGCCACCGGGGCGGGCGTCCACGTGGCCACCGAGGCCGTGGCCGGCCGCGGCGACGCCCGCGTCGCCGCGCTCGCCGTGGCGATCCCGCTCGCCGGCTTCGTGCTGGGCCTGGTCCTCGTCATGGCCATCACCGGCACGCCGCTGTTCGACGAGCGGGTGTGGCCCAAGCTGGCCGGGGCGGTTGCCATGCTGGCCATCGGGCTCACGGTCCCCGTCGGGCTGGCCGTGGTCGGTTGCGCGGCGGTCGTGGTGGTCCTGACCGTGTCCATGGTGCTGTCGGTGCCGGAGCCGGTGGCCGCCGGTGCGGCGGACGAGGCGGCCGCCGTCAGCGGCTCCGCCTGACGCCGGCCCCGGGCAGCGGCCCGACCGGCCGAGGTCGCCGGTCAGCGGCCGTCGGCGCCCAGGTTCGACTCGGCGTAGTCGAGCGCCTCCTCGACCGACCGGAACACCCGGGGGCCGTTGGAGAGCTCGGGGTCGGGGCCGGGCGTCGGGCCGGTCGGGTGCCGCAGCACGCGGGCGTCGTAGGAGCCGCCAGCGACGCGCACCACGGCCTCCTCACTGCCGTCGGCGTTGTGGGTCCTCCACACACGCGGGTCGTCCGTGGGCGTCCAGCCCCGCGCGGTGGCGCGGTCGCGAAGCGTCTCGACGGGATCCATGCCGGAAGCTTGCCGCGTCCGCGCGGTAGGGGCGCAGCCTCTCAGGCCGGACCGGGGCGCAGGGCGGCGAGCACGGCGTCGTGCACGCGGCCGTTGCTGTAGAGGACCGGGCCGCCGCCGTGGACGTCGTGGCGTCCCGCGAGATCGCTGAAGCGCCCGCCCGCCTCCTCGACGATGAGGGCGATGGCGGCGAAGTCCCACGAGCCACCCGACGGCTGCAGGCAGGCATCCGCCACGCCCTCGGTGACGAGCAGCGCGCCGTGGACCACGGGCTGGACGTAGCGCCCTGCGCCGGCCAGCCGCTCGCCGAGATCCCTCTCGTCGCCCCGCAGGGCGGCGAGCGGCGGGATCACCGTGACGCGCGGGCCCCGGCCGTCGCCGTCGCCGACGCCGTCGGACACATGGAGCCGCCGGGGCGCACCGGCGACGTCGCGGGGCGTCACGCCCGGTACCGGGCCGGTCCGCCAGGCGCCCCCGCCTCGCGACGCCCACCAGCGGGCGCCCACCGCCGGACTCGTGCTCACGCCGACCGCGAGCTCGCCGTCGACCTCGAGAGCGATCTCGGTGGCCCACGCCCGTTGGCCGCGCACGAACAGCACGGTGCCGTCGATGCCGTCGACGATCCAACGCCGGCCGGTTGGCCCCGACGCCCCGATCTCCTCGCCGAGAATGCCGTCACCCGGCCGCTCGCTCGCCAGGATCTCGGCCACCCGGCGCTCGACCGCGCGGTCGGTCTCGGTGACCGGGCTGCCATCCGACTTCGTCTCGGCGGCGACCGGCCGGCCGGTGAAGTGGCGCATGCTGACGGCGTCGGCGGCGTCGGCCAGCAACAGGGCGAGGACCAGGTCGCTCTCGGCGGCGGGGGGCACGACGCCAGTCTGGTCGCGGTCCGCGTGTGTCCGTGTCCGGTCTTCGCTACGGAAGGTGTTCAAGGATCACCCGAGGAGTGGCCACGCGCGTGACCGTCGGGGCGCTACAACGGAACACATGACTGAACGGACGTTGTCCGCAGTGGTGCTCGCCGCCGGCCAGGGCACGCGCATGCGGTCCGAGCGGCCCAAGCCGCTGCACATGCTGTGCGGCCGGCCGCTGGTGCGCTACGTGCTCGACGCCCTTGTCGACGTGACGCCCGACCGGGCCGTCGTCGTCGTGGGTCACGGCGGCGACGTCGTGGTCAAGAAGCTTCAGGAGTCCGTGACCGACCTGCGCCTCGAGTTCGTCGAGCAGCGTTTCCTGCGGGGCACCGGCGACGCCGTGGCCGTGGGGCTCACCGGCCTCTCCGACGACCTCGACGACGTCGACGAGGGACACGTGCTCGTCCTGCCCGGCGACGTCCCGCTGCTGAGGCCCGACACCGTGGCGGCCCTGGTGCTCGAGCACCGGCTGTCGGGGGCGGCGGCCACCGTGCTCACCGCGCGCATGGAGGACCCCACCGGCTACGGGCGCATCGTGCGCGACGCGGACGGGCGGGTGCGCCGCATCGTCGAGCACCGCGACGCCAACGAGGCCGAGCGCGAGATCGACGAGGTGAACACCGGCATCTACGCGTTCCGCCGGTCGCTGCTGCCCCCGGCACTGCGCCGCCTCACGCCCGACAACTCGCAGGCCGAGCTGTACATCACCGACGTGGTCGGGGTGCTGGCCGCCGCAGGGCACCCGGTCGTCTCGGTGATGGCCTCCGACGCAACCGAGACACAGGGCGTCAACGACCGTGCGCAGCTGGCCCTGGTCGAGGCCGAGCTGCGGCGGCGCACGAACGAGGGCTGGCTCCGGGAGGGTGTGACGATCGTCGACCCGTCCGCCACCTACCTCGACGTCGGCGTCCAGCTGGCCACCGACGTCACCTTGTTCCCGGGCACGGTGCTCCAGGGCACGACCGTGGTGGGGGCGGGCAGCGAGATCGGGCCCCACACCCGGCTCGTCGACACCAGCGTGGGCCAGCGGGCCGTTGTGAGCGAGACCGTCGCGGACCACGCCGAGATCGGCGACCATGCCGTGGTCGGGCCCTACGCCGTGATCGGGCCCGGTTGCAGCGTCACCGCGGGCACGCGGACCGGTCCGTTCTACACTGCGGGCACCGGGTAACGGGGTCGTCGGCAGCAGGGGAACTGATGGAGCTCGTCACCAAGAAGAAGCTGCACATCGTGTCCGGGCGGGCGAATCTAGCCCTCGCGGAGACGATCGCGTGGTGCCTCGACGTGCAGCTCGGCGAGGCGAACCTGGGCAACTTCGCGAACGGCGAGCTGCACTGCCGATTCGGCGAGTCGGTACGCGGCATGGACGTCTTCATCGTGCAGAGCCACGCGTCCACCGGGTCGATGTCGCTCAACGACGCGTTGATGGAGCATCTGATCATGGTCGACGCCGCCCGCCGCGCCTCGGCCAAGCGCATCACCGCAGTCATGCCGTTCTACGGCTACGGCCGGCAGGACCGGAAGTCCGAGGGGCGCGAGCCGATCACGGCCAAGCTCGTCGCCAACATGTTCGCGGCCGCCGGTGCCGGGCGCCTCGTGTCGGTCGACCTGCACTCGGGTCAGATCCAGGGCTTCTTCGACCAGCCCTTCGACCACCTCACCGCCATGCCCGTGCTGATCCAGTACCTGGCGACGAACCTGGCCGACGACCTCGTCGTGGTCTCGCCCGACGCGGGGCGGGTGAAGGTGGCCGAGCGCTACGCGAACGCCCTCCATGCCGACCTGGCGATCGTGCACAAGCGCCACGTGACCGGCGCCAAGAACACGGTCGAGGCCAAGGAGGTCGTGGGCAACGTCGAGGGCCGCACCTGCGTACTGATCGACGACATGATCGACACCGGCGGCACGCTCGTCGCGGCCGCCGAGCAGCTCGTCGAGCAGGGGGCCCGGTCGGTGTGCGCCGCGGCCACCCACGGCGTGCTGTCGGGTCCGGCCATCGACCGGCTCAAGAACTCGGTCATCGACAAGGTCGTGGTCACCGACACGCTGCCGCTGCCGCCCGAGAAGCAGATCGACAAGATCGAGGTGCTGTCGGTGGCGAAGATCATCGCGGATGCGATCGACGCCGTCTTCGAGGACACGTCCGTCTCCGAGATCTTCGGCGGGGCGAACCAGAGCTGAGCGGATGGGGGCGCCGGCGGCGCCGGCCGCTAGGATCTCCCGGCTCATCGTTCCCCTAGCGCTCCGGCGCAATCTCAGAAGTAGGAGCTTCCGATGGCTGAGAACGTCCTCGCGGCCGAGACCGGCCGTGCCACCGGCTCGTCCGCCTCCCGCCGCCTCCGGGCCCTGGGCAAGGTGCCCGCCGTCGTCTACGGCAGGGGCAGCGAACCCACGCCGATCGCCGTCCCATGGCGCGAGCTGCGCACCGCCCTGACGACCGAGAAGGGCCTGAACGTCCTGCTGACGCTCGACGTGGCCGGTAGCCGCAGGCAGGCCGTCGTCAAGGAGTTGCAGCGCCATCCCGTGCGCCGCGACGTGCTGCACATCGACTTCCTCGAGGTCGACCCCGAGGAGATGCTCGTCACCGACGTGCCGATCGTCCTCGAGGGCGAGGCCGAGCAGGTCCTGCGCGAGCAGGGCGTCGTCGAGCAGGTGCTCAACGCCCTCGTCGTCGAGGGCAAGCCCGGGGCGATCCCGGGCCACCTGTCGGTCGACGTGTCCGACCTCGAGATCGGCCACACGATCACGGTCGGCGACATCGTGCTGCCCGCGGGGGTCACGACCGAGGTCGACCCCGACGAGACCGTCGTCACCGCCCAGCTGACCAGCGCAGCCATGATCTCCGACATCGAGGCGGCCGAGGCCGAGGCCGAGGAGGCCAGCGCCGAGTCCGCCGGCGAGGGTGAGGGCGAGGGCGAGGGCGGCGAGGCCGGCCCCGAGGGCGAGTAGCGCCGTCACCCGCTCGTCGTGCCCATGACCGTCTTCGGGCGCGGGGGTGCCGCCGCCGGCCGGCGCGGCACCCCGGCCGACCTCCTCGTCGTCGGGCTCGGCAATCCCGGGCCCGACTACGCCAGCTCGCGCCACAACGTCGGTGCGGAGGCGGTCGCGCGGCTGGCCACCCGTCACGGCGGGTCGCTGCGCCGCTCCCGCGGCGAGCGGGCGCTGGCCGACACGGTGCAGATCGACGGCAAGCGGGTGGCGCTCGCCTTCCCGCAGACGTTCATGAACCTGTCGGGCGAGTCGGTGGTGCAGCTCGTGCGCCGCCACGGCATCACCGACCCTTCCCACCTCGTCGTGGTCCACGACGAGCTCGACCTGCCGCTCGGCAAGCTCAAGGTCAAGCGGGGCGGTGGCCTCGCCGGCCACAACGGCCTGCGCTCGATCAAGGCGCACCTGCACACCGACGAGTTCGTGCGGGTGCGCATCGGCATCGGCAAGCCGCCGGGCGGCAAGGACAACGGCGCCGACCACGTGCTGCGCCGCCCGTCGAAGGCGACCCGCACCGAGCTGGACGTGTCCGTCGAGGAGGCCGCCGACGCCGTCGAGCTGATCCTCAGCGAAGGCGTCGACGCCGCCATGAACCGGGTCAACACCCGCACCGCCCCGGACTGACCGCACGGGTCGGCCCGGGCGGCCGGGCACCGGCGGGGTCGCCCGGCCGGCGGGTCCCCCCGGCCGGCGGGGTCGCCCGCTGGCGGCGCGCCCGGCCGGCGGCCCGCCCGGCCGGCCGTCCCTCAGCCGAGCCGGGCGGCGTCGAGGGCCCGGTCCTCCCGGGCCGCGGCCCGGCGCTCGCTCACCCACCACTGGCGGCCGACGATCCCGGCGACGACCACGGTCAGCAGCTCACCGGCGCCCCAGAAGATGGCGGCGGCGCTGCGCTGGTCGGAGAGCGATGGGTAGGCGTCGGGGGCGACCGGCGTCGTGCCGGTGAGCAGGGCGAGCGCCACCACCGCGTGGAACGGCACGGCGGCGAGCACGGCCAGCAGGCGGGCGGCGAAGGGCAGCCGGGCCGGAACCGGGTCGACGCCGACCAGCGGGGCGAGGAACAGCACGCCGGCGAGCACCACGTGGGTGTGCATGGCGGCGTGCGCCACGTCGTTGCGGGCCGCCAGGTCGAGAGCGGGGGTGAGGTACAGCCCGACGAGCCCGCCGCCGAAGAGCGCCCAGCCGACGAGCGGGTGGGACACGAGGTGGCCGGTCCGGCTGCGCAGCGCCCGGCGCAGCAGCGACCGGGTGCCGGGCGCTCCGGACTGCAGAACCAGGGTGAGCGGAGCGGCGAGCACGACCAGCAGCGGCACGAGCACCCCGATGAGCACGTGCTGGATCATGTGCACCCAGAACCGCTCGCCCTCGTAGCGCCCGATGCCGGACTGGGTGGCGAGCACGCCGGCGGCGACGGCGCCCGCCATGGCCAGCGAGCGTCCGGTGTGCCAGTGGCGACCCCGGGTAGCGAGCCGGCGCACGCCCACCGCATAGAGCCCAGCGACGACGATCGCCACCACCGCTGGCGCCGGATCGAGACGCCAGCCCAGTAGGAGGTCGCCGACGGTGAGCGCAGTCACGCCCCCGACGGTACCGAGCGCCCAGTCATCTGCACGGGCGGGACCCCGTCGAGCAGCTATCTCTCAGATAGTTCAGAGGAGAAGTACGTGAACCCTCGTCGCCCCTGGTACAACCACTGACGTGTCGGTGACCTCCCCGCCGGTCGAGACAGCCCGCTCCCGGCCGCCGTCCACCCTCGGTGTCGGGGTCGTGGTGTGGCTCGCGTCCGAGCTGATGTTCTTCTCCGGCCTGTTCGGTGCCTATTTCACGCTGCGGTCGATCAACGACCCGTGGCCGCCCGAGGGCGTCGAGCTCGAGACGCTTCGCACCGCGCTGGCGACCGCCGTGCTCGTGGCCTCGAGTGGCACGATCCACTTCGCGGTCGTCGCCGCCCGCCGCGAGGACCGGCGCGGCGCCATCCGATGGCTCGGCATCACCGCGGTGCTCGGCACCCTGTTCATCGCCAACCAGGCGACGGAGTACGTCCAGGCCGACTTCCGGATCGATTCCAACGCCTACGGCTCGATGTTCTACCTGATGACGGGGTTCCACGGCCTGCACGTGATCGGCGGACTCGTCTTCATGGCGGCGGCGGCCGCCGCCATCGCGGGGCGCTCGCGGGCGCCCACCCACCAGACCGTCGAGGTCTGCAGCTACTACTGGCACTTCGTCGACGTCGTGTGGGTGGCCATGTTCTCCACCCTCTACCTGCTTTCATGACCCGGGCCGCCGCGACACGCCGGTTCCGGATGCTGGCCCTGGCATCGCCGCTGGTGGTGGCCGCCGCCCTCACCCCGGTGCTCAGCCGGGCCCAGCCAGGTGACGAGCCGAGCGACGAGCTCCTGTCCCAGGGACGGGAGCTCTACCTGACGGGCTGCGTGAGCTGCCACGGGCCGGACGGCGGCGGCGAGAAGGGCCCGGACGGCAAGCTGCGCGGACCGTCCCTCGAGGACTCCGGCGAAGCGGGGGCGTACTACTACCTGCACACCGGTCGCATGCCGCTGGGCAACAGCGAGGAGCAACCCCGTCGCAAGGAGCCGGCCTACGACGAGGACGAGATCGAGGCCCTCGTCGCCTACGTGGCGTCGCTCGGCGACGGCCCCGAGCTGCCGGCGGTCGACACGTCGGTGGGCGACCTGGCGCTGGGCGGCGACATCTACCGCGAGAACTGCCAGGCGTGCCACAGCGCATCGGCGTCCGGCGGGGCGCTCAGCTACGGGCGGGCGGCGCCCAGCCTCGTCCCGGCCGACCCGTCCGAGGTCGGCGCCGCCATCCGCATCGGTCCGAACAACATGCCGGTTTTCGGGCCCGACGTCATCTCGCGGGCCGAGCTCGACGACCTCGCCCGCTACGTCGAGTACCTCGACGATCCCGCCGATCCCGGGGGCGTGCCGATCGGGCGAGTCGGTCCGATCCCCGAGGGCTTCGTGGCCTGGGCCGTGGGCATGGTCGCGCTTCTCGTGCTCACGGCCTGGATCGGCACCCGCGCTGCCATCCGCAGGAGGAGGGCGACATGAGCTCCGACAGCCCGAAGGACGGGCCGGGCGACGCGCCGTCCCGCCTCGAGGACCAGCCGATCGGGATCGATGACCGCCCGGCGCTCCGCTCGCCGAGCGAGCAGCACCCCCCGCAGACCGGCGAGGCCGTGCTCACCAAGCGGGGCGAGCGGACCGAGCGAGCCGCGGCCGGCTGCTTCACGGTCTCGATCCTCGCGTCCCTTGGCCTCGCGGTCACGTACTGGGAGGGCGGTCAGCCGCAGCTGGAGGGCATTCTCCTGGCGCTGGTCCTGGCGGGCATCGGCACCGGCATCGTGCTGTGGGCCAAGCACTTCATGCCCGAGGACGAGGTGGCCGAGGACCGCAAGCCGCTGGTGTCCAGCGAGGACGACATGGCGGCGTACGCCCAGGACTTCGAGGCCGGCGAGAGCAGCCTGCGCAGCCGCCGGCTGCTCGTGGCCACGGGCGGCGGGGCGTGCGCCGCGCTGGGCCTCGCCGTGCTCTTCCCGATCCGATCCCTGGGGCCGCGTCCGGGCAAGGACCTCAAGCGCACCCCGTACGCCGGCGGAGGCCGGCGCATCGTCCGCGAGGACGGCTCGCCCATCCGCCCGGAGGAGCTGACGACGGACGCCCTGCTCACCGTGTGGCCCGAGGACCACACCGACGCGGCCGACGCGCCGACGCTCCTGATCCGGCTCGACGAGGAGCAGGAGCGGCAGTTCACGCCCCGCGAGGGGCGCGAAGGCTGGACCGTGGAGGGCGTCGTGGCGTTCTCGAAGCTCTGCACCCACGCCGGGTGTCCCGTCGGGCTGTACCAGGCCGAGATCGGCCAGCTGCTGTGCCCCTGCCACCAGTCGACATTCGACGTCATCGATGGCGCCCGGCCGATCTTCGGGCCGGCCGCCCGGTCGCTGCCGCAGCTGCCCCTGGCGCTCGACGACGAGGGCCACCTGATCGCCACCGGGGATTTCTCGGGCCCCACGGGCCCGGGCTTCTGGGACAGGGACCGTTGATGGCCGAGCGCCCCACCAGGAGGCGCAGCCCCGAGAGGCTGCTGACGCACAAGGGCGCACGCTGGGTCGACGAACGCCTCGGCACGGCCAACCTGGCCCGCACCGCGCTCAACAAGGTTTTCCCCGACCACTGGTCGTTCATGGCCGGCGAGCTCGCCCTCTACTGCTTCGTGGTGCTGCTGCTCACAGGCGTCTACCTGACGTTCTTCTTCGACCCGAGCACCGAGATGACGACCTACACCGGCAGCTACGCGCCGTTGCGGGGCGTGGAGATGACCCAGGCGTACCGCTCGGCCCTCGACCTCAGCTTCGACGTGCGGTCGGGTCTCGTGATGCGCCAGATCCACCATTGGGCCGCTCTGCTGTTCGTGGCTGCGATCGTCGTCCACCTGGCCCGCATCTTCTTCACCGGTGCCTTCCGCAAGCCACGCGAGGTCAACTGGATCATCGGCGTGCTGCTGCTGATCCTGGCCATCTTCAACGGTCTGTTCGGCTACTCCCTGCTCGACGACCAGCTGTCGGGCACCGGCCTGCGCATCATCTACTCGATCACCCTGTCGTTGCCCGTGGTCGGCACGTGGGCGGCCTCGCTGCTCTTCGGCGGCGAGTTTCCCGGCGCGGACATCATCGAGCGCCTGTACGTCATTCACATCCTGCTGGTGCCCGCGATCATCACCGTGCTGATCACCGCGCACCTGGCGATCATCGTGCGCCAGAAGCACACCCAGTTCCCCGGGCCGGGGCGGCGGGAGGACAACGTGGTGGGCGAGCGCATGTGGCCGACGTATGCCGCCAAGGCGCTCGGCCTGTTCTTCCTCACGGGTGCCGTGCTCTCGTTCCTCGGCGGCGTGTTCCAGATCAACCCCGTGTGGATCTACGGCCCGTTCGAGCCGGCGGAGGTGTCCTCGGCCAGTCAGCCCGACTGGTACATGGGCTGGCTCGACGGCGCGCTGCGGATCATGCCGGGGTGGGAGATACGCGCCTTTGGCTTCGAGATCCCGAACCCCTTCTTCCCCGGTGTGCTGCTCGCCGGGGTCACGTTCGGTCTGCTCTTCGCCTGGCCGTTCCTCGAGGCCCGCGTGACGGGCGATCGCGCCCCCCATCATCTGCTCGACCGGCCCCGCCAGCGCCCTGTGCGCACCGCCCTCGGCGCGGCGACGCTCAGCTTCTACATCGTGCTGTTCCTCGGCGGGGCGGCCGACGTCCTGGCCCTCACGTTCGGCCTGTCGGTCAACGCCGTGCTGTGGACGTTCCGGTTCGCCCTGCTCCTGGTGCCGCCGCTCGTCGGCTGGACCACCTACCAGCTCTGCAAGGAGCTGTCGGCCCGAGACGGCGTACCCACCGCCTCGCGGGTGCGGGTGCGCGACATCCCCGGCCGCCTGCGCCGGGGAACCCCGGCCTCCGAGCCCGCCGCCGGGCCGCAGGCCTGACCCGCCGCCCGCAGCCGGGCGAAGGGTCAGCCGAGGTCGAACTGGCCTTCCTTGGCGCCCTCTGTAAAGGCGTTCCACTCGCCCTGGGTGAAGATGAGGTGGCCCGCCGTGGGGTTCTTCGAGTCCCGCACGGCGACGACGCCGTCGACGAACGCGACCTCGACGCATTCGTTCACGGTCGTGTAGGTGCTCTTGAACCAGGTGGCCTTCGTGAGATCGGGGGTGGGCTTCATCGAGCCGCTCCTTGTTGCGTGTGGTCAGCGGTGCGCTCCGGGGCGCGCCCGGGGGTGGACGCGGGAGCGACGATGGGCTGCGTCAACGCAGCCCCGCGGCGAGCTCCTCGATGAGCTCGACACTCTGGTCCGGCGGCAGGGCGGCCGCCCTCAGGTGGTCGAAGACGTCCTCGATGGTGAGACCGACGCTGTCGCGCAGCTTGTGCAACTCCGTGCGCCCCCGGCGGCGACGGACGGTGCGGCTGCGATCGACCGCCAATCTGCCCACCTCCCCTTTTCTGCGCCCGTCGGGTGGGAGCGGCACGGCCGGATGATTTTCGCCATGAACCTTCGCTGTGCACGTGCATTGTCGCATGGCCACCGTAAGTATGACAACGGTCACTTTAGGTGAAGCCGGCTTCCCTCGGGGGCCCGGTGCAGGGGCGCGCAGCCCGTTGGCGACGTCTCGTGCACGGCCATTCGTTGGACGCTCACGATGAACGCGAGCGGCGACGGGTCAGTCGCGGTGGCGGGTCTGCCGGACCCAGCCGCCGATGCCGATGGCCAGCATGGCGACGCCCGGCACGACGACCCAGATGCCCAGCACCAGCCCGTTGAGCAACGTGGCCACCCCCAGCCCGATGGCGAAGGGCCACACGCTGGCATGAGGCAGGTACGTCGTGGTCCCTCCGGGTTGGCCGGGGGCGTCGCCGGGCAGCTGGTCGGCGCGGGGCCGCTGCTGCAGCCACAGGTAGATGCCGCACCAGACCGCCAGCACGCCCGCGAGCGCCAGCATCGCCGTGCCCGCCTCCTCGTAGGAGGTGAACCAGTAGATCGTGCTGATGAGGCCGATGACCGCCCCGATGACGACGAACACCCGCCAAGGGACCGCCCTGTCGTCGGTACGCGATCCGGCCTCGTGGCCCCGGGGTCCCTCGGTGCCGCCGCCCGTCGCCGGGTCGTCGCGGTGCTCGCGGTCCTCGCGGCCGTCGCGGACCTCAGCCATGACCGTCGTAGCCGAGCTCGGCGGCGGGCGTGGTCGGTACGGGCTCGGGGGCGTCGCGGCGGGGACCCCGCTTGAGGTCCCACACCGGGCGCTCCGAGCGGATCGGCGGAAGCTCGTCGAAGTTCTCGGGCGGCGGCGGCGACGTCGTGTACCACTCCAGCGTCTGGGCGTCCCACGGGTCGTTGCCGGCCACCCGGCCCAGGCGTCCCCGCAGCGTCCCCCACACGTTCCACAGGAACGGCAGCGTCGACGCGCCGAGCAGGGCGGCCCCCAGCGACGACACCCGGTTGAGCGTCGTGAAGCCGTCGCCCGGGAGGTAGTCGGCCACCCGGCGGGGCATCCCCTCGAGGCCGAGGATGTGCTGCACGAAGAACGTCAGGTGGAAACCGGGCAGCATCATCCAGAAGTGGATCTTGCCCCACCGCTCGTCGAGCACCCGTCCGGTGATCTTCGGGAACCAGTAGTAGATGCCGGCGTAGAGGGCGAAGACCGACCCGCCGAACAGCACGTAGTGCATGTGGGCGACGACGAAGTAGCTGTCGTGCACCTGGAAGTCGATCGGGGCGGCGGCGAGCATCACGCCCGTGATGCCGCCCAGCAGGAACGTGAACAGGAAGCCGAGGGCGAACAGCATGGGCGTCTGGAACGTGATGCGGCCGCCCCACATCGTTCCTATCCAGTTGAAGAACTTCACGCCCGTCGGGACGGCGATCAGCATGGAGACACCGGTGAAGAAGGGCAGCAGGACCGCCCCCGTGGTGAACATGTGGTGGGCCCACACACCGGTCGACAGGATGGCGATGGCGATCGTGGCGAAGATGATGCTGGCGTAGCCGAACACCGGCCGCCACGAGAACACCGGCAGCACTTCGGTGATGATGCCGAAGTAGGGCAGCACCACGACGTAGACCTCGGGGTGGCCGAAGAACCAGAAGAGGTGCTGCCACAGGAGGGGCGAGCCGCCGGCCTCGGCGTCGAAGACGTGGGCGCCGAGCTGGCGGTCGGCGAACAGCATCGCCCCGGCGCTCGACACGACCGGGAAGGCGATGAGCACGAGCACGCTCGTGACCAGCATGTTCCAGGTGAAGATGGGCATGCGGAACATGCGCATGCCGGGCGCCCGCATCGCCACCACCGTGGCGATCACGTTGACCCCCGTGAAGATGCCCGACAGGCCGGTGAGGAGGATCGACATGATCCAGAGGTCGCCGCCGAGGCCGGGCGAGCGGACGATGTCGGACAGCGGGGCGTAGCCCGTCCAGCCGAAGTCGGGGGCGCCGTCCGCGGTGAGGAACGCTCCGAGCAACGTGAGGCCGCCGAACAGGTAGAGCCAGTACGACATGGCGTTGAGCCGGGGGAACGCCATGTCCTTCGCGCCGATCTGCAGCGGCACGAAGTAGTTGGCCAGACCGAACGCGAACGGCCCGATGAACAGGAACATCATGATGGTTCCGTGCATCGTGAACATCTCGTTGTACCGGCCCTGCGACACCACCTGGGTGCCCGGGCTGTACAGCTCGGTGCGGATCACCGCGGCGAGCGCGCCACCGATGAGGAAGAACGCGTACGCCGTCACCATGTACGAGATGCCGATGCGCTTGTGGTCGGTCGAGGTGATGAACGCGAGCAGGCCCCGCGCCTCGGGCCCGTGCTCGGGCGGCTCCTCGGCCACCTGCGGTCGCTCGTCGAGGATGGTCACGTCGCGTCGCCCCTCTGCTCGGGCGGCACGTCCGACGGCAGCTGCGGCTGGCCGGCCAGCGGGTCGTCGGCCTGCTCCTCCTGCTGCTCGGCGACCCACGCGTCGTACTCGTCCTGCGGGACGACGCGCACCGCGTAGTACATCGCCCAATGGTCGAGGCCACAGAACTCCGCGCACCGGCCGACGTAGCTGCCCTCCTCCGTGGGCGTCACCTCGATCTCGTTGTCCACGTCGGGGATCAGGTCGCGCTTGGACAGGAAGTTCGGGGTCCAGAACGAGTGGTTGACGTCGACCGTGGTCAGCTCGAGGTGCGAGCGCTCGCCGATCGGCAGGACGAGCTCGGGGGGCACGCCGGGCTCGCCGTTGATCGTGATCCCCTCGTCGGGGTACACGAACTGCCACGACCACTGGAACCCGATGACCTGGACGTCGACCGCGGCCTCGTTCGTCACGTCGTTGACGTCCTCCTGGGTGACCCAGCTGAAGCCGAACAGCGCCGCCACGATGACGACCGGGGTGGCGGTGTAGAGGATCTCGAGGGGCACGTTGTAGGGCTTCTGGTCGGGCACGTCGTCGCTGCGCCGCCGGAAGCGGATCAGGGCGGTGACGATCAGGCCGTACACGATGCCGGCGACCACGATGGAGACGATGAAGAAGCCCCGCCAGAGCGAGAGGATGCCCTGGCCCTCTTCGGACGCGGCGTCGGGGGCGCCGAAGTTGGGAAGGTCACAGGCCGCGACCGGCGCCAGCACGAGCGCCAGCGGCACGAGGCGCCGGATGCCGGGGGAGCGGGGCGGGCGCACGAGGGGAGCGTAACGCACATCCCTCACTGTCCCATAGATGGCTACGTGAGCGCCTCGCGACGATGGCGATCGACGTCGAGGGCGCGTGGCCGGCACGGGGCCCCGCTACCCAGCGCCCACGCTGCCGAACCGTCGCGGGACCGGCACGCGTGGAGGGAGGCCGTACTTGCTCAGTCGCGACGGCCGGTGAGGGCGAGGCGGACGCCGAGGCCGATCATCACCAGGCCGCTGACGCCGCCCACGGCCTCGGCCCGCCGGGGCGAACGGTCGAACCAACGCCGGGCCGACCCGGCGGCCAGGCCGTAGAGGCCGTCGTTCAGCGTGGCCAGCACCACGAACAGCGTGCCCAGGGCCAGCAGCTGCGCCGTGACGTGGCCCCGGTGCGTGTCGACGAACTGCGGGAGCACGGACAGGAAGAACAGCGTGGTCTTGGGGTTGCTGACGCCCACGAGGAAGCCGTCGCCGACGAGCCGCCGCCGGCCCCGGGCAGCCACCGGCGCGGCGAGGGCCTCGCCCAGCCGGCGCCGGTGGCGCACCGCGCGCACGCCGAGCCACACCAGGTAGGCGGCGCCCACGAGCTTCATGACCGTGAAGACGACGAGCGATCGCTGCACCACCGCCCCGACGCCGAAGGCGACGAGCACGACGTGGCAGGCCGCCCCCAGCTCGTTGCCGGCCACGGTGGCCAGGGCGGCGTGACGGCCCAGTGCCACGCCCCGCGTCACGACGAACAGCACGCTGGGACCGGGGATGACGAGCAGCGCCATCGCCGACACCGAGAACGCCGCCGCCTGGCCGAAGGTGATCACGCCGGCGACGGTAGCGACGTCGCGTTGGCGGAGCCCTTCCGTTTCCGGGCCGGGCCCGGGCCGCCGAGGCCCGGGTCCCCCGGGCGCCGCCGCGCCGCGGGACCACCGGGCCGCGTACCCCGGACCCGCCCGGCCGGCGCGCCCCGATCCGCCGGGCCGTAAAGTGCGTGCAGGGGCGGCGGGGGTCCGGGAACATCGGCGGATGGGTGGCGACGACGGCGACGGGCGGCACGGGGACGGCCGGCTCCGCCCGGCCGGCCCGGCCATCGACGTCCAGGGGCTCACGAAGACTTTCACCGCCGGCCGGGGCCGCCGCCGCCGGACCGTCGAGGCCGTCGGGGGCATCGACCTGGCCGTCGAGCACGGCGAGCGGGTCGCCTATATCGGCCCGAACGGCGCCGGGAAATCCACGTCGATCAAGGTGCTCACCGGCATCCTGCACGCCACCGCCGGCGAGGTGCGGGTGCTCGGGCTGGTGCCGTGGCGCGAGCGCCGGGCGCTGACGCGCAGGATCGGCACGCTGTTCGGCCAGCGCTCGCAGCTCTGGTTCGAGCTGACGCCCCGCCAGTCGTTCCACATGCTGGCCGCGATCCACGGGCTCGACCGCCGCTGCGAGGAGCGCCGGGTCGCCGAGCTGGCCGAGCTGCTCGAGGCCGGCGACGTGTTCGACTCGCCGGTCCGGACCCTGTCGCTCGGCCAGCGCATGCGCGGCGAGCTGGCCGCCTGCCTGCTGCACGAGCCGGACATCCTGTTCCTCGACGAGCCCACGATCGGGCTCGACCTGCTCGCCAAGCAGCGGTTCCGCCAGCTGCTCGTGCGGCTCAACGAGGAGCGGGGCACCACGATCTTCCTCACGTCCCACGACGTCGCCGACGTCGAGCACGTGGCCGAGCGGGCCGTGGTCATCAACCACGGTGCGGTGATCCACGACGCCACCGTGGCGGCCATGCGCCGGTCGCTGCTCGCCACCAAGCTCATCGAGGTGGGACTGTCCGGTCCGGCACCCGCCCTCCCGCTCGACGGCGTGACCGTCGTCGAGCACGGTGAGGCCACGGCCCGGCTCGTGGTAGACACCACCCGGCGCCCGGTCCGCGAGGTGCTCGACGCCCTGCTCGAGGCGTGGCCGGTGGCCGACATCTCGGTCGTCGACCCGCCGCTCGAGCAAGTCATCGCGGAGATCTACGGGGTGCCGCGGCCATGAGCGCCGCGACCAGCCGCTGGTTCGCCGTGGGTGTCGGCACCGCCGCCCGCCGGGCCCTCGCCGAGCGCGGCGGCCTGGCCTTCACGCTGACCTTCTACGCCGTCATCGTGGTCGTCATCACCGCGCTGTGGCGGGCGGCGGCCGAGAGCGGCGGCGGCACGGTGGCCGGCTACGACGCCACCGCCCTGACCTGGTACATACTCGCCTCCGAGGCGGCCACGGTGGCGCTGAACATCCGCATGATCGAGGTCGTGGGCGACGACATCGCCAGCGGGGCCGTGGCGACAGAGATGCTGCGCCCGGCGTCGGTCCTGGGCGTGCGCATGGCGGCCGAGATCGGCCGGGCGCTGCCCCGCCTCGCCGGCTGCGCTGCCGTCGGCGTCGTGGTGGGGGCGACCACGGTCGGCGCCGTTCCCAGCGCGGCGGGGCTGGCGTTGAGCGTTCCCGCGCTCGTGCTCGCCATCGCCGCCAACCTGCTGGCCCAGCACGCGTTCGCGGCGGCGGCGTTCTGGGTGCGTGACGCCCGCTCGACGTGGTTCCTCTACCAGAAGCTGGTGTTCATCCTCGGGGGCATGCTGCTGCCGCTCGAGACGCTGCCCGGGTGGCTGCACGGCGTGGCCTCGGCACTGCCGTTCATGGCCATGGCGTACGTGCCCGGTCGGCTCGCCTCCGGCCACGTCGAGGCGCAGTTGCTTGTCGTCCAGGCGGCGTGGATCGCCGTGCTGGCCGGGGTGGCGGCCACGGCGTTCGCCGCCGGCGAGCGGCGGGTGCAGGCGGTCGGGGGGTGAGGGCGGCGCTCGCCACGTTGCGGGCGGCCATGGCCGAGGCGTGGGCCAACCCGGGCGCGTTCTGGACGCAGGTCATCGCCATGGCCGTCAACGACGTGGCCTGGGTGGCGTTCTGGCTGCTGTTCTTCGACCGGGCCGGCGAGGTGCGCGGTTGGGACTCGTCCCGCGTGCTGCTGCTCTTCGCCGTGCTCACGACCTCCGCCGGCCTGGTGCTCGGGTTGCTCGCCAACGCCCGCAGCGTGGGGACGCTGGCGGCGAACGGTGGACTCGACGCGCTGCTCGCCCTGCCGGTGCCGCCGCTGGCCCACCTGCTGGTGCGCCGCATCGACACCGCCAACGTGGGCGACCTCGTGTTCGGCGTCGCGCTGTTCCTCGTGACCGGCGGGCCGACGCCGGCGCGGCTGGGGATCTACGTCGGCGGGGTCCTGGCCGCGTCGGTCCTCCTCACGGGCTTCCCCCTCATGACCGGCTCGCTCGCGTTCTTCGTGGGACGGGGCGAGGCCGGCGACTTCGGGTTGCACTCGATCCTGCTGCTGGCCGCCTACCCGGCCGACATCTTCACGGGCGCCCCCAAGCTGATCCTGTACACCGTCGTGCCGGCGGCCTTCGTGGCCGGCGTCCCCTCCACGCTCGTCGACGATCCCGACCCGCGCACGGCGCTCGCGCTCCTCGGGGTGGCAGCCGCGTTCGGCGTGGCGGGCTGGGCGACGTTCACGCTCGGCCTGCGCCGCTACACCTCCGGCGCCGTGTGGACCCGGGCCTGACCCGGCCGGCGAGAGTCGTCCCGTGGACTCGCTGGCGGCCGGGCTGGTGGCGCTGTGGGGATCGCCGCCGACCGGCGACGACAGGGACGCTGACGCCTTCCGGGCCCTGTATGCGGATCCGGTCGTGCTCAACGGCACGTCCGTGCCGGTGGAGGACCTCGTCGCCCGATACCGGGCGCTGCACGCCGCCTGCGCGGACATCGAGACCGACCTCGTCGACCAGGCCGAGGCGCCCGGGGCGCTCACGGTCGTGCTCCGCCAGCGGGGGCGCCACGTCGGCCCGCTGGCCACGCCGGTGGGTACGGTCGCGCCCACCGGACGCCGGTTCGACGTGCTGGGCATCGACCTGCTGCGCGTGGCCGGGGGCCGCATCACCGACATCTGGGTCGTTGCCGACGAGCTCGGCCGCTTGCTCCAGCTCGACGCCCTCGGCCCGCCGGCGTGAGACGTCCGCGGCGCGGACGCGCCGGTCGCAGCACGGCGCCTGTATGAGGCCGGCACGGACGGGGCACGCCTGGTCCGGTATGTTCCCCCGGCGCCGCCGGCGCACGGTCCGAGCTGGGAGGCCCGACGCGATGGTCGACACGTCCAAGTACGAAGCCACGTTCACGATGCTTGATGCCGACGGCGACGGGCTTGTGTCCGCCACCGAGCTGAAGGAGCTGTTCGCCACTCTCGGCGAGGAGGTCACCGACGAGACGGCGGCCCAGGCCGTCGAGGTCATGGACACCGACGGCGATGGCCTCGTGTCCCTCGAGGAGCTGGCCGGCTACCTCAGCTCGCGCCAGGCACCGGCGCCCCCGAATCCCGCCTGATCAGGCGCGGGGGCGGAACGTCGCCCGGATGACCTCGTGGTGCCCGTCGGGGACGGGCACGACGTTGCTGTAGAGGCGCGACCCGTCGTCGAGGCGCTGGGTCGTCTCACGGTAGGTGTAGGTCGTGCCCTCGTGATCGACCGCCATGTCGTAGGACATCGTGCGCGTGGTCGGGTCCCAGGTACCGGTGCCGCGGGCGACGCCTGCGCCCATGCCGTCGACCCAGAAACCGACGTAGCCGCCGGTGGCCGCATCCCAGCCGTAGACGCCGTGGCCCTCGTAGCCCGACTCGGTGCTCTGGTCGGTGACCAGCCATCGGCCGCCGACGAGGCGGTTCGTCACCGTGCCGGCCGTCACGTTCGTGGGCGCCCCAGGGAACGGGGTGATGGCGAGCTCGGTGTCCCACTCGCCCACGTCCTCGGCCAGCACCGACACCTCGTCGTCGCTCATGGCGGCCGACCGTACCGGTCGGGACTGTCACAGGCGCCAGATAGATTCGTCTGGTCATGTCACCCGCCCCCGCCACCTCTGGGGCGAGCGTTCGCGCGCCGCTGCGCACGCTCCCCGCCCTCCTCCGCGACGAGCCGACCCTCGGCTCGGTGCTCGGCCGCTCGAGCGCCACCCTGGCCGTGCCCGAGGCGGCGCGCGCCCTCGTGACGGCCGGCCTCGCCGAGCTGTCTTCGCGCACGCCGGTGGTGCTGGCGGTGCCCACCTCCACAGAGGCCGAGCGCCTCGCCCACGACCTCGGCGCCTATCTCGGCGACGAGGCGGTCGAGCTCTTCCCGGCGTGGGAGACGCTGCCGTTCGAGCGCGTCAGCCCGGGCGTCGAGACGATGGGACGGCGCATGCGGGTGCTGTGGCGCCTGCGCGACGCGGCGCGTGCCCCGCAGGTCGTGGTGGCCTCGGTCCGGGCGCTGGTGCAACGCATCGGCCCCCACGTGGCCGATGTCGAGCCGGTCCGGGTCCGCCCCGGCGAGCAGGTCGACCGCGACGCCCTCGTGGACGAGTTGATCGCCGCCGGCTACCGCCGCGAGGAGATGGTCGAGCACCGGGGCGAGCTGGCCGTGCGCGGCTCGATCGTCGACGTGTTCCCGTCCACCGCCGACCGGCCGCTCCGCATCGACCTGTGGGGCGACGAGGTCGACCGGCTGACCGAGTTCTCGGTGGCCGATCAGCGCTCCACCGTCGATCTGTCCGAGGCCGCCATCTTCCCCTGCCGCGAGCTGCTGCCCACGCCCGAGGTGCGCGCGCGGGCCGAGCGCCTCGTGGGCCTCGAGCCCTGGGGCCGCGACCAGTGGGAGCGGCTGAGCCAGGGCCTGACCTTCGACGGCATGGAGTCGTGGCTCCCGTGGCTCACCGCGGACGAGCACGTGCTGCTCGACGAGGTGGGCGACGGCGCCCAGGTGCTGCTGTGCGAGCCGCGGCGCATGCGCGACCGGGCCGCCGACCTGCTCGCCGAGGAGGCCGACCTCGCCTCCACGCTCGCGGTCACCTGGGGCGCGACGAAGGACCGCTCCGACGAGCACGGCTTCCCGCGCCTGCACCTCGACTTCGACCGGCTGCTGTCCCACAGCGGCGCGTCCGTGTGGCACCTCATCGGCGTGCCCGACAGCCCCGACACCCCGGTGGTCGACGCCTCGGGGTGGGACCCGGTCGTCGGCGACGGTTCGGGCCTGCTCACCCGCCTGACCAACCTCACCCGCGATGGCTTCCGCATCGTCGTGGGCGCCGACACCGAGGCGTCTGCGACGCGGGTCCGCGGCCTGCTCTCGTCCGAGGCGGTCGTGGCCGAGGTCGTCGTGGCCCCGCTCGAGCGGGGCGCGGTGCTGCGTGCGGTGAAGCTCGCCGTGCTGTCCGAATCCGACCTGACCGGCCGCCGGCGGGCCCACCGCAAGGCCCGGCCGCGGCGCCGCGACGCCGAGGGGTTCTTCGACGACCTCAAGGTCGGCGACTACGTCGTGCACCACAGCCATGGCGTCGCCCGCTACGGCGGCATGGTGAAGCGGGCCATCGGTGGGGTGGAGCGCGACTACCTGCTGCTCGAGTACAAGGGCGACGACAAGCTCTACGTGCCGTCCGACCAGATCGACGCCGTGCGCCACTACACGGGCGGCGACGCCCCCAGCCTCAGCCGGTTGGGCGGCGACGGGTGGCAGAGGACCAAGGCAAAGGTCCGGGCCGCGGTCGCGGAGATCGCCCAGGAGTTGGTGGTGCTCTACCAGAAGCGCCTGGCCGACGTGGGTCACGCGTTCCCGCCCGACACGCCGTGGCAGCACGAGCTGGAGGACGCCTTCCCGTACCAGCCCACGCCCGACCAGGCGAAGGCCATCGCGGACGTGAAGTCCGACATGGAGGCCGCCCGGCCGATGGACCGGCTCGTCTGTGGCGACGTGGGCTTCGGCAAGACCGAGGTCGCCATCCGGGCGGCGTTCAAGGCCGTGCAGGACGGCAAGCAGGTGGCCGTGCTCGTGCCGACCACGCTGCTCGCCCAGCAGCACTACCAGACCTTCGGCGACCGGTTCTCCGGCTACCCGGTGCGGGTGGAGGTGCTGTCGCGGTTCCTCACGCCGGGCCAGACCAAAAAGGTGACCCGGGCGATCGAGGCCGGCGACGTCGACGTCGTGATCGGCACGCATCGGCTGCTGTCGGCCGACATCCGCTTCAAGGATCTGGGGCTGCTGGTGGTCGACGAGGAGCAACGCTTCGGCGTCTCCCACAAGGAGCTGATCAAGCAGCTCAAGTCCAACGTCGACGTGCTGACGCTGACCGCAACCCCCATCCCGCGCACGCTCGAGATGAGCCTCGTCGGCATCCGCGACCTCACGCTGCTCAACACCCCGCCGGCCGAGCGCCAGCCGATCCTCACCTACGTCGGCGAGCAGGACGACCGGGCCATCGCCGAGGCCATCCGCCGCGAGCTGCTGCGTGAGGGCCAGGTGTTCTTCGTCCACAACCGCGTGCAGGACATCGACCACGTGGCCGCGCACATCCGCGACCTCGTGCCCGAGGCCCGGGTGGCGATCGCCCACGGCCAGATGGACGAGGGCTCCCTCGAGAAGGTGGTGATCGACTTCTGGCAGGGCGACTACGACGTGCTCGTCTGCACCACGATCATCGAGTCGGGCATCGACATGCCGACGGTCAACACGCTGGTCGTCGACCGGGCCGACCTCCTCGGCCTGGGCCAGCTGCACCAGATCCGGGGCCGGGTGGGCCGGTCGGGCCAGCGCGCCTACGCCTACCTGTTCCACCCCCGTGACCGCACGCTCACCGAAGAGGCCTACGAGCGGCTCAAGACGATCGGCGAGGCGACCGAGCTCGGCTCGGGCTTCAAGATCGCCATGCGCGACCTCGAGATCCGCGGTGCCGGCAACCTGCTCGGCACGGGCCAGTCGGGCCACGTGGCAGCCGTGGGCTACGACCTCTACTGCCAGATGGTGAGCGAGGTCGTCGCCGAGCTGAAGGGCGAGCAGGTCCGCGAGCCCGCCGAGATCAAGCTCGACCTGCCGCTCGACGCCAGCCTGCCGCCCACCTACGTGGCCAAGGAAGAGCTGCGCCTCGAGGCCTACCGCCGCCTGGCCACCGTGACCTCCGACGCGCAGGTGGCCGACATCCGCGCCGAGTGGGAGGACCGCTACGGCCCCGTGCCGGACATGGCCGGGGCGCTGCTGGAGGTCGCCGAGCTGCGGGCCGAGAGCGCCCGCCTCGGGCTACGCGAGGTCAACGTCGTCAAGGTGAGCGGCATCGGGGCGGCCACGTGGGTGGCCCGCATGTCGCCGGTCACGCTCAAGGCCTCCGAGGAGATCCGCCTCAAGCGCCTGCTGCCGAAGGCCATCTACAAGAAGGACCTGCAGCAGCTGATCGTGCCCGTCAAGGGTGGCCGGGCGGTCGCCACCGAGGTGGCCGACGTGCTCGGCCGCCTGTTCCCCAAGCCCGAGCCCACCGACACCGCCGCGTAGGCCCATGTCCGGCGCGGACCCCGGCGCGGCGGTGTGCCCGCCAACGGGTCGCCGGGGGCGCCGGGTACCCTCGCGGCCTTGGTGGAGACGACGCGTTGGCGGGCGGTGGGCCGGCTCCAGTCGGGGGATCCCCGTCACGTCGCCGGGTTCGAGGTGGTCGGGCGCCTCAGGCGGGGCGGCATGGGAGTCGTGTACCTGGCCGAGCATCCCCGGATGGGCCCGGCCGCGCTCAAGTTCGTGCACGCCGCAAGCGCCGACGACGAGACGTTCCGCGCCCGGTTCCGGCGCGAGGTCGAGGCCGCGGACCGGGTGCGCAGCCCGCGGGTCGCGCCGGTCCTGGCCGCCGATCCCGACGCCGCCGTTCCCTGGCTGGCCACGTCGTTCGTCGACGGGCCCACGCTCGGCGAGGCCGTAGCCGACGACGCCCCGCTCCACGGTGAACGCCTGATCTCGCTGGCGGTCGCGCTGGCCGACGCGCTCGGCGCCATCCACGGGGCCGGCGTCGTGCACCGGGACCTCAAGCCGTCGAACATCCTGCTCACGCCCGAGACGCCCGTCGTCATCGACTTCGGCATCGCGTCGTTCCGCGAGGCGCCGACGCTCACCCGGACCGGCGCGACGCTCGGCAGCCCCGGCTGGATGGCCCCCGAGCAGGTGACCGGCCACCGGTCCGGGCGGCGGGTCGACGTGTTCGCCTGGGGCCTGGTCGTGGCGTTCGCCGCTTCGGGCCGCATGCCCTTCGGGCAGGGTCCGGCCCACGCCCTCTACTACCGGGTGGTCCACGAGGCGCCGGACGTTCCGGCGCTGCCGGCGCCGCTCGACCGGCTCGTGCGCTCGGCGCTGGCGAAGGATCCCCGCCACCGCCCCGACGTGCGCCACCTGCTCGACGCGCTCACGGCCGGCATGGTGGGCGCGGCGGCGGGCACGGCCGGTGACACCATCGCGGACCGGACCGAGGTCGTGCCCACCATCGTCGCCCGGGGCTGGGGCGCCGATGTGCTGCCGCCAGCGCCCACGGGCGGCGCCGTCGTGCCGTCGCCGTCGCCCTCGCCGGGTTCGCTGGCCCGCCCGGGCGCCGCCGCTCCCGGCGCCCGTCGGCTGCCGCCGCCCCCGCCCCCCGACGCGCCTGCACCCGCTCCGGTCACGGCCGCCACGGCTGGGTCCCCGTCGGCCGCGCCAGGATCCGCCGCGCCCGGATCGGCTGCGCCGGCGTCGGCTGCGCCCGCTCCGGTCACGGCCACTACGGCTGCGCCCGCCTCGGCCCACGGCGGGCCGCCTCTCAACGGCACGGCCGCCACCCGGGCGGCGAGCGCGACCGCCGGCGGGGCCGCGCTCGCGCCCGGCGCCGCCGATGCGACCGCGGCGACCCGGGCGGCCGGGCTCGCCGGGGCGCCGGCGGCGGCGGGGGGCCGGGACGACACGGGGCCGACCGAGGTGATTCGCGTTGCCGACGGCCCGGGCGGAGCCGGCCCGCCTGCCGGCGCCCGCAGCGTCGGGACGGCCGGGCCAGGCGCCGGCAACGGGAACGGTGCCGGCCCCGACGCCACGTTGGCGTCCCGGGCGGCCGGGCCGTCGTTCTGGTTCGCCGGGGCCGAGCACCACGACGCCCGGTCGCTGGCCGCCGCGCTCCAACGCGACTGGGACACGGCGGTCGACCAGCTCTTCACCCGCCGCGACCCGATCTGGCTCGGCGAGCTGCAGGCGTTCCTGCGGGCCCGCCACCTCGTCGAGGCCGATCGCATCGTGACCGCGGGCGTGGACCCGGCGGCGCCGGGCGCGCCCGTGGCCGCCACGATGGCCCGTCTGCTGCTGGGCCTCGACCCCGTGCTCGAGCCCCGGGTCGGCCCGATCCTGCTGACGCCCGAGGGCCTCGAGGCCGCTGCCCAGGCCGTCGAGGCGGGCCGCGACCCGGGTGACCGGCTGTCCCAGATCCGCGAGGCCCATGTCCTGCGCCTGTGGCGATCGCTGCCGGGGATGGAGCGGGCCGCGGGCATCGATGAGCGCTGGCAGGCGGGACTCGACGCGTTTGGTCGGCTCGTGGCCACGGTCAGCCCGCACGTCGGCTGGCCGGCGGCGGCCGAGCGTCAGCGGGCGGCCGCGGTGCTGTTGCTGTCCGCCGTATCGCCCGAGCACGAGAAGCGCCTGGCCCGCCGCCTGTCCGCCGCCCGGCTCACGGCCGCCCGCCACCAGGCCTGGTGGGCCGAGCTGGCCGCCGAGGGGCGGCACTCGCCAGCCGCCGGGGCGCTCGCCGTCATGACGGCCGAGCGGGCTCGCGAACTGGCCAAGAGCGAGCGCGACGCGACCCGCGAGGCCGACCGGCGCCGCCGCGACGCAGAGCGCCAGGCCCGCGAGGCCGAGCGCCAGCGCCGCGAGGCGGTCCAGGCCGCCCGCCAGCCGGTGTGGCGGTACCGGCCGCTGCCCCAGGCCCAGAGCGCCGTGCGCCGAGCGTGGGTCCTGGTGGCCAGCGTGGCGGCGCTCGTGTTGCACCTGTGGGCGCTCTCGGCGCTGGGCGACGCGCTCCTCGCCCACTACGAGGCGGTGGACGGGCCCGGCGCCGCCGCCAGCCTCCGGGCCTACGACGGCGTAGAGCGCAACACCGCGCTCGTCGCGCTGCTGGTCGTCGTGCTGCCCGCCGCCCACGTCGCCACCCGCGTGGTGCTGCGCAAGGGCGCGCCCCGGCCGGTCGTCCGGGCCTACGCCGGGGCGTGCGCCGTGATCGACCTGCTGCTCGCGTTCGCGTTCCTGACGGCGTCGACGCTTGCCGGCCTCGTGGTCGACGTGGGGGCGGAGTCGCAGGTCGGGGCCGGTAGCCCGCAGCCGTTCGGCACCGAGCCGTGGGCGCTCGTCCTGCTGCAGGTGCCGTTCGGTCTCGTCGGGGTCGTGCTCGTCGTCCGCTCGATCTGGCGCATCGCCCGGGCCGTGTTCGGGGGCCTGGTGACCGGCCCGCCGCTACCTGCGCCGCCCCGCGTCCGATGATCGCGGCGCCCGGCCGGGCCCGGCCGGCACCGCCAGGCCCCCCGAGCTTCCGGGGGCGGCCGGGCGTTGCTTAGGATCGGCGGCCGTGCGCCTCCGCCGCCTCGTCCCCGCCCTCGCTGCCGTCACCGTCGCCGGCCTCGCCCCCGGTGGTTGCGCCGAGCAGTCCGCGGCGCTGCGCGTCGGTGACCACTCGGTGTCCGAGGCCGACCTGATGGACGAGCTCGATGCCTGGGGCGGCAACGAGCAGTACTGGACCGACGTCAGTCAGCCGGTGCCGGAGGGTGAGCTGCCGGATAGCTGGGACCAGGAGTTCGTCTCTCAGACGCTCAGCCAGCGGGTGCAGTTCCTTCTCATCGAGGACATCTTCGACGAGCGGGGCCTCGAGCTCACCGACGACGACCGCAACGCAGCCGAGCAAGGTCTCGGCCAGCAACTCGGCGCGGCGTTCGATGCGTTCCCCGATGACCTCCGCGCCGACCTCGTCGACGTCATCGCTCGGCGGAACGCCCTCGTCGACGAGCTCGGACAGGACGGCTTCCAGCAGGCGCTGTACGAGGCGGTGACCGGCGCCGACATCTCGGTCGCCTCCCGCTTCGGCCACTGGGACGAGGACACCCTCGCCGTCGTGCCGCCCGACGGGTCGACGCCCGCCGCCGGCGTCGCCGACGACCTCGGCATCACCCCCGGCACGACGGGCTGAGCAGCGGTGAGGTGACCGGCGCCGCCCGACCCCGGGTCGTGGTGTGCGGCCTCGGACCCGCCGGCACCGACCTGGTGACCGGCGCGGTGCACGACGCCGTGGCCCGCCTCGACCACCGCTTCGTGCGCACCACGCACCACCCGTCGGTGGGCGTGGTGGGCGACGCGACCAGCTTCGACCCCTTCTACGACGCGGCCGACGCCATCGGCGAGGTCTACGTCGCCATCGTCGACGCCCTGGTGGCGGCGGCGGGAATCCACGGCGAGGTGCTCTACGCCGTGCCGGGCTCGCCGGCCGTGGCCGAGCGCACGGTCGAGCTGCTCCGGGCCGACGGCCGGATCGACGTCGAGATCGTCCCGGCGCTCTCGTTCGCCGACCTCGCCTGGGTGCGCCTGGGCGTCGACCCGCTCGCCGACGGTGTGCGCATCGTCGACGGCCACCGCTTCGCCACCCAGGCGGCGGGGGAGCGGGGCCCGCTGCTCGTGGCCCAGTGCGACACGGCCGCCGTGCTGTCGGAGGTGAAGCTCGGGATCGGCGACGCCGTGGGCGACGACACCCAGGTGCCCGTGACCGTGCTGGCCCGCCTCGGCCTGCCCGACGAGGTGATCGCCACCGTCGACCACGACGAGCTCGACCGGGTCGTGGCCCCCGATCACCTGACATCCCTCTACGTCCCTCGCCTAGAGGTGCCGGTGGCCGGCGAGGTGGCGGCGTTCGCCGAGGTGGTGCGCCGGCTGCGGGCCGAGTGCCCGTGGGACCGCGAGCAGACGCACCACAGCCTGCGCCGCCACCTGCTCGAGGAGTCCTACGAGGTGCTCGAGGCGATCGACCACGTCGACGTCGAGGCCGGCACGGGCTTCGAGCATCTCGAGGAGGAGCTCGGCGACCTGCTGTTCCAGATCGTGTTCCACGCCACCCTCGCCGCCGAGGAGGGCCGGTTCACCCTGGCCGACGTCGCCCGGGGCATCAACGACAAGCTGGTCGGCCGGCACCCGCACGTGTTCGGTGACGCCCCGGCGACCACGCCCGACGAGCTGGCGGTCAGCTGGGAGCAGCTGAAGAAGGCCGAGAAGGGCCGGGCCAGCGTGATGGACGGGATCCCCTCGACGCTGCCGGCGCTGCTCTACGCCCTCAAGGTGCAGAAGAAGGCGGCCGCCGACGGGGTCGACTGGCGTGATCTCCTCGACGGTGACGACGTCGCCGGCCGGTTGCTCGCCCTGGTGGACGAGGCGCGGCGCGAGGGGCTCGACCCCGAGTCCGAACTGCGCCTGGCCGCCGAGCGGGTGCGCGACCGGTTCCGCGCCCGCGAGGGCGGGTGACGTGGGTTACGCGGAGCGTGCCCCCGACATCGCCCTGCTCACAAGTAACGTGACCCACACTGGTAACAGGAGCCACAGCGAGCCATGTCGAGCATCGAACACATCATCGGGCGCGAGGTCCTCGACTCGCGGGGCAATCCCACCGTCGAGGTCGAGGTCGTGCTGGCCACGGGTGCGCTGGGGCGCGCCATCGTGCCGTCGGGCGCGTCCACTGGGCAGTTCGAGGCCGTCGAGCTGCGTGACGGGGGTGACCGCTACAACGGCAAGGGCGTCCTGACCGCGGTCGGGCACATCAACGACGAGGTCCGTGACGCGCTCGTGGGGTTCGAGGCCAGCGACCAGCGCGACGTCGACACGCAGCTGAACGATCTCGACGGGACCGACAACAAGGCCCGCCTTGGCGCCAACGCCATCCTCGGCGTGTCGCTCGCCGTGGCACAGGCCGCGGCCGACGAGCTCGGCCAGCCGTTGTACCGCTACGTCGGCGGCACGAACGCCCACGTGCTGCCCGTGCCGATGATGAACGTCCTGAACGGGGGCGCGCACGCCGACAACAACGTGGACTTCCAGGAGTTCATGATCATGCCGGTCGGCGCCGCCAGCTTCGGCGAGGCTCTGCGCTGGGGCACCGAGACCTACCACGTGCTGCGCTCCGTGCTGCACGAGCGCAAGCTGGCGACGGCGATCGGCGACGAGGGCGGCTTCGCGCCGAACCTCGGGTCGAACGAGGAGGCGCTGCAACTACTCGTGGAGGCGATCGAGCGGGCCGGCTACACACCCGGCGGCGACATCGCCCTGGCCCTCGACGTGGCGTCGACCGAGTTCTTCTCGGACGGCCGCTACCGGCTCGACGGCGAGGGCCGCGACCTGTCGTCGCCCGAGTTCGTCGGTTTCCTAAGCCAGCTCGTCGGGAACTACCCGATCGTGTCGATCGAGGACGGGCTCGCCGAGGAGGACTGGGCCGGCTGGTCCGAGCTCACCTCCGCCCTCGGCGGGCGCATCCAGCTCGTCGGCGACGATCTGTTCGTGACGAACGTCGAGCGCCTCCAGCGCGGCATCGACGAGCGGGTGGCGAACTCGATCCTCGTGAAGGTCAACCAGATCGGGTCTCTCAGCGAGACGCTCGACACGGTGGGCCTCGCCACGAGGGCGGGCTACACGAGCGTGATGTCGCATCGCTCGGGTGAGACCGAGGACGTGACGATCGCCGACCTGGCCGTCGCCACGAACTGCGGCCAGATCAAGACCGGGGCCCCGGCCCGCAGCGACCGCGTGGCCAAGTACAACCAGCTCCTGCGCATCGAGGACGAGCTGGGTGAGGCGGCGGCGTTCTTGGGCCGCGCGGCGCTCGCAGTGCCAGCGGACGACGTGACGTGACCGGCGGCCGGCGTGACGGACGCGAGGGCGCGGCGGCGCCCGACCCGTCGTCGCCGGTTGCCCCGCACGGCGAGGGCGGCGGCGCTCCCGCCGCGCGCCCCGACAGCGCCGCCGGGCGCCCCGTCCCCTCCGCCGGGCGCCCCGCCCCCTCCGCCGGGCGCCCCGCCCCCTCCGCCGGGTGCTCCGCCGCCTCGGCCTCGAGCCCCGACACCCCGGCCTCGGGCCCCGACACGTTCGCCGGCCCCGCCGCCTCCTCCGCGCCCGGGACGGCCGCGCCGACGGGCCCCGTGCGGTCGGCCGGCGGGGTGGCGCCGGGGGCCCGGGTGCCTACGGGCCGCGGGCGGTCGGCCGGCGGGGTGACGCCGAGCCGTCGCATCCAGCCGGACGGGCGCCCGGGGCGGTTGGGCGGGGTGCTCACCGCTCCCATGTCGCTGCAGTCGTCCTCGCCGGCCCGGCGGCGAGGTCCGGGATCGGCTGCCTCGTCCGCGTCGGCGGCGGCGTCCGGCTCTGCGATCGAGGGCGGTGCCGATGCCTCGCCCTTCGTGGATGCGCCGACCGGCGCAAGCCGACCGCCGTTGCGGTACGGGCGGGGGGCCCGGCCCCAGAGCAGGCCCGACGGCGGTGAGCCGAACGCGACGTCGGCCCCGCAGCCCGGCCCGCCTGGTGGACGCGTGCCGTCCGCACGCGATTTCGAGGCGACGGCCCTTTCTCCGGCCCGTGCCGCTGTCATGGCCGCCGCCGCGGCCGCCGCCCGTGAGCGCCGGGCGGACGAGGCCACCGGTCGCGACGCCGCGGTGGATCCCCGTCGGTCGGGTCCCCTCCGCAACGGTCGCCGGGGCCTGCCCGGCCACCTGCCCTTCCCGTCCCGCCGTCGCCGGCCGGCACCGTCCGGCTCGGCGACTCGGGGGCTCGCGACCGCCGCCGCACCGACGCAGGGGTCATGGGCCACCCCGGCGGTTCTCGTCCACCGCCCGGACGGCACGGTCGTCGACCCCCACGGCGCCCCGGCCAACGTCCCACGCATCGCCGCCGACCCGGCATCCGCCGGTTCCACATCCGGGCGGCCCAGCGCTGGCCCCGTGTCGGGCGGACCCATCGCTGAGCCGACATCCGGGCGCCCCTCCGCCGACCCGGCATCCGGCGGCTCCACAGCCGGTTCCGCAACCGGCCCGCGCACCGCTGACCCCGTGTCGGGTGCAGCCGTCGCTGAGCCGGTATCTGGTCGCTCCTCCCCCGAGCCCGCGTCCGGCGCCCCGAACATCGACGCGGCATCTGGCCGTGTCGCCGTCTCCGCATCCGGTCGGCCCGCTGCCGGCTCCCCCTCCGGTGGGCCTCCTGCACGCTCGGCCTCCGGTGGGTCAACTGCGGGCTCGGCGTCCGGTCGGGCTGCGGCCGAACGCCCGACCACCGGCCGGGCGGGGGCGCGCAGCGGCGCCGGACGGACCGGGGCGCGGTCCGGGACGGCCGCCGGCCGGCCGGCCAGTGGGGGACCGGGGCCGACCAGGCGCGAGGACGGCTCCGCCCAGGCCGATGGCCCCGAGAGTGGCGCCCGGCCCGACGACGGAGTGCGGCCCGGGGCCGTCGGGTCCGTGACGACCGGAACGTTCCGGGCGCTGCGCCTCGACGAGGAGCCCGCCGGCGGCCGGGAGCCGGGAGGGCGGGCCCTGCCGAGCTACGGCGTCCGGCGGGCCCGACCTGCGGCGGTCACCGCCGGGTCGGGGCCGGCCGACGGACCGATCGCCGACGACACCACCGACGATGTGCCCGACAACGTACGGCGCCTGCGGCGCGCCGGCGCGGGCGGCGGCGGTGCGGTCGAGGCGAGCGGCGGCGGCGCGGACGACACGCTGTCCGGGACCCGCTCCGGCGGCTCGGCGGGCAGGGGCCGCGCGGACGGCACCACGACCGGCGCAGGCACGGGATCCGGCGACCAGGACCGCACGACGACCGTCGCCCGTGCCCGCCGCGGCGTGGGCGGCGCCCGGTCCGACGGCGCCGGTGAGGGCGCCGGGGCGGGCGATGGCGCCGGGATCGACGCGGGCGCTGGTGCGGACGCGGGCGCCGGTGCGGACGCGGGCGTGGGTTCGGACACCGGCGCCGGGCCGGATGCGGGCGCCGGCGCGGGCGCGGGCGCGGGTGTAGACACCGGCGCCGGGCCGGAGGCGGGCGCCGGGACGGGTGCCGCCGAGGACGATGCGGGCGCCGACAGTGACGCGGAGCGGCCGGGGGCGATCCGCGCGCTGCAACTGGTGAGGGACGCCTCGATCGACCGGCTGCGCCCGTCCGACGAGAAGGCCCGTGAGGCACGCAACGCCCGCCTGCGCCGGGCCGGCACCCGCGTCGGCTCCGTGGCGGTCGCAGGCGTGCTCATCTACGCCGTGTTCCCGGTGCGTACCTACCTCGACCAGCGGGCCGCCACCCGGCGGGCCCAGGAGCAGATCGAGGTCCTCGGCCACGAGAACGGTCGCCTCGCCGACCAGGTCGATCGCCTCAGCACCGACGAGGAGATCGAGCGGATCGCCCGCGACCAGTACGGGCTTGTCCGGCCGGGCGAGGAGTCCTACGGCCTCCTTCCCGCCCCCGAGCCCACGGCCCCACCGTCCACGGTGCCGCCGGCCACCCCAACGACCACGCCCCCGTCGTCGGACTCGACCGACTGATCCGGCGCGCCAGATCTGGTGACGGGATCGGTTGGGAAACAACCGATCCCGTCACCAATCGGCGGGGTCCCGGGCTGAGCCGAACCCCGATGTCGGCGGACCCAGGCCGGCGGAACCGGGCCGGCGGGACCCGGGCCGGCGAGACCCGGGCCGGCGGGACCCGTGAATCGCCCTGGGTGTGATGGAGGCTCGGGCTATTGGATTCCAACCAGGTTGTGGTCGGTGTGTTGGGCACGGTAGGCGGCCTCGAACTCGACCGGCGGCAGGTCGCCGAGGTAGCCGTGCAGCCGTTGGGTGTTGTGCCAGTGGACCCAGCCGAGGGTGGCCAGTTCGACCTCGTCGAGGCTGCGCCAGGGGCCCTGCCCGGGCCCGCGGATCAGCTCGGTCTTGTAGAGCCCGTTGACGGTCTCGGCGAGGGCGTTGTCGTAGCTGTCACCGACCGAGCCGATCGAGGGCACGGCGCCGATCTCCGCTAGGCGTTCGCCGTAGCGCACGCTGGTGAACTGGCTGCCGGCATCGGAGTGGGCGACCAGGCCCTCGAGACGGGTCCCGCGGGCCCACCGCGCCATCGCCAAGGCGTCGAGGACCATCTCGGTGCGCATGTGAGCGGCGACCCGCCAGCCCACGATCATCCGGCTGTAGGCGTCGACGATAAAGCACACATAGACGACCCCGGCCCAGGTCGGCACGAAGGTCAGGTCCGTGACCCACAGCCGGTTGGGGCGATCGGCGGTGAAGTCCCGTTCAACCAGGTCGGGATGGCGACGAGCGGTGCCATCGGGGCGAGTGGTACGCGCCCGCCGGCGCCGGCGCACGCCCTCGATCCCCGCCGCTCGCATCAGCCGGGCCACCTGGTCCCGGCCGATGTCATGACCAGCCCGGCGGGCGGCCTTCCACAACTTGGCAGCGCCGTACACCCGGTAGTTCGCTTCCCAGAGCGCCACCAGCATCGGGATCATCACCGCGTCCCGCATCGCCCGCGCCGAGGGCGGCCGGGACGTGGCCGCGTAGTACGAGCTCGGAGCCACCCGCAGCACCCTGCAGATGGGCTCGACTCCGAACTCGCCGCGGTTGGCGTCGATGAACTCGACAATCAGCGCTGTGGGCGGTCGAGCTCCGCCGCGAAGAAAGCCGACGCCCGCTTGAGGATCTCGTTCGCCCGGCGCAGCTCCCGGTTCTCCTGCTCGAGCTGGCGGACCCGGGCGGCTTCAGCCGTGGTCACCCCCGGCTGCTCGCCCTCGTCGATGTCGGCCTGCTTGACCCACAGGCGCACCGACTCCACCCCGTAGCCCAGCTGCGACGCCACCCGCTGCACCGCCCCGTGACGCATCCCGGTCTCCGCCCGCAGCTGGCGGACCAGCCGCACTGCCTGGTCCTTCTCCGCCTGCGAGTAGCGCCGCGGCGCCGGCCTCCCAGACGACAGTTCCTTCCCCATGACTCCATCCTCGTTTCCAAGGTCAGGAGCCTCCAACCAACCCAGGGCGATTCACCGGGCCGGCGGGACCCGGGCCGGCGCTACCCGTGTCGGCGGACCCCCGGCCGGCGGACCCCGTGTCGGCGGACCCCGGGCCGGGCGCGACCTGCGCCAGGCGCTACCCGGGCCAGGCGTGACCCGGGACAGCGGGACGTGGGCCGAAGTACCCGATCAGGCCGGCTGGGGGACCCGCCCGGACTCCGCGGCGAGCTGCTCGTCGCGCCGGGCCGCGAGGCGCCGGCCCGCCTTGCCGATGCGGTCGATGCGCTTGAGCAGGGCGTCACGGGCCCGCTCGGCCTCGTCGCTGAGCCCGGTGAGGGCCTCGACGCCCCAGTGGCGCAGCACGACCGGCACGAGGATCTGCTCGTGGTGCACGAGGAAGTCGTAGATCCCGGCCTTGGCGATGGCCCGGGCGTGGGCCTCGAAGTCGATGATCCCGGTGCCCGGCATCTCGAAGTCGCGCACCTGGCGTTCGATCGCCATCACCATCCCCGACGGGTCGACCTCGAGGGCGGCGGAGCTGAGGTCGCGGTAGAAGAGGTAGTGGCGGTTCTCGTCGCTCGCCACGCGCTTCATCACCTCGTAGCCGGCCGGGTCGTCGAGCTGCTTGCCGGTGTTGTGGTGGGCGATGCGCGTCGCGAGCTCCTGCAGGCTCACGTAGACGAGACCGTCGTGGGGCAGCTCGGGTTCGGGCACCTGGCCGCACGACACCTGCGCCATGCGGGCCCGCTCCAGTGCCACCGGGTCGATCGTCCGCGTGACGGTCAGATAGTCGCGGATGACGATGGAGTGCCGGCCCTCCTCGGCGGTCCACCGGCGGTTCCACTCGCCCCACGCCGAGTCACGGCCGAACATGGCCTCGATCGTGCGGAAGTAGTAGGGCAGGTTGTCCTCGGTGAGGAGGTTCACGAACAGGCTGGACCGGACAGCCTCAGGGAGCGACGTGTCGTCGGGAGTCCATTCCCAGCCCGACTCGAAGTCCCGCCCCTGGCCCCATGGGACGAGTTCGTGAGGAAACCACTCCTTGGACTGGGACAGGTGCCGGTCGAGCAGCTGTGCCACCGTGGGCTCGAGCTCGGCGAGCAGCCCCTGGCGGTCCGGCGAGGTGTCAGGTGCGGAGATATCAGCCACGGACACCACCCTACCTACTGGTAGGTAGACCGATCGAGCCCGCTACTGAGCGCCCCTCGCGGCGGCTAGCCAGGCATGCCCGCCTCCCCGGAGGCCGGTCCCCAGGCGCGAGACTGTGGACTCATGGATGATCCGCCCGGGACGCGTATCGGCGACGCCGAACGGCAGGAGTTCATCGACGCCTTGCGTCAGGCCACCGCCGAGGGTCGCCTCACCCTGGACGAGTTCTCCGAGCGCAGCGGCGAGGTCTACGCGGCCCGCACCCGGGCGGAGCTCGACCGCCAGGTGGCCGACCTGCCCGCCAGCTCGCGCCCGGCGTCCCGCTCACCCGGCACGGCGGCGCGGCCGCCCACTCTCCGCCCGTCGGACGCCGGGTCAGGGGGTGCCGGCGTCGCTCCGCCCGGCCGGGGAGGGGGCTCGGCCCGGCGCCGGTTCGTCGCCATCATGGGCGCCTCCCGGCCCCGCGGTCGCTGGCGGGCCGCCGAGGAGATCTCGGCCTTCGCGTTCTGGGGCGGCGTGGTGCTCGACCTGCGCGAGGCCCTCATCGAGACCTCCGTCGTCGAGATCACGGCGTGGGCGGTCATGGGCTCGGTCGACGTCGTGGTCCCCGACGGCATTCCCGTCGAGCTGGACGGGTTCGTGCTGATGGGCGGCTCCCACGACGCCACCCGGGGCCCGGTCATCGAGGGCGCCCCGCTCGTGCGGGTGAAGGCCCGGGGCATGTGGGGCGGTGTCACGGTCCGTACCGGCAAGTCGGCCCAGCAGAAGGCCGACGAACGGGCCCTGCGGTCGGACGAGCGCGCCGATCGCCTGCAGCGGCGGGCCGAGGAGGTGGCCGACCGGGCGCAGCGGCGAGCCGAGGAGGCTCTCGAGCGGGTGCGGGATCGACACGGCGTGCCGCCGCTGCACCACTTGCACGGGCTGCCCGCGCCGCGGCTCGACGACCTGCTGCCGCCCATCTTCGGCCGGCGGGCCGACCAGGTGCCGAGCGAGCGGTCCGTGTCGGAGCCGGCGCAGCGGTGGTCCCCGGCGGACGACACGCCGGCCTCCGGATCGTCGGCCACGGGGACCCCCACCGGGGCCACCGGCACCGGCACCGGCGCCGGCGCCGCAGCGCCGGCCGCCGGACCGGCCGCCGGCGGACCCGGTGCGACGGCCGGCCCCGCTGCGTCCGACGCCCACGATCCCCAGGCGGACACCCCCGCCATGGGGACCCCCATGACGACGGCGCCGGCGGCCGGCTCGGGCCGCCGCCCGGATGCGGCCAGGACCGCGGAGGCCCCCGTCGCCGACGGGACACCCACAGCGGGCCCCGCCCCCGGCGCCGGTGCGACGCCGGGCGCCGGTAGCTCCGGCCCCGGCGGGGATTCGAGCCCGGCCTCCCGTCGCCCCGGCCCCGGCGAGGAGTCGATCGCGAGCTCCGGTGGCTCCGGCCCCGGCGGGGATTCAACCCCCTCC
>DATHAO010000017.1:0-32673 GCA_035296625.1 Acidimicrobiales bacterium
GGGCGCCAAGGCCGGCGACATCCTGGAGTTCGACGCCACCCACCCCGACGAGGACGAGGAGCGCGAGCTGCGCTTCCGGGTGCTCGTCAAGCAGGTGCGCGTGCGGATCCTCCCCGAGCCCGACGACGCCTGGGCCGCCGAGAACTCCGAGTTCGAGACGATCGCCGGGCTGCGCGAGTCGATCCGCGAGCGCACCCTCCTGGTCCGCAAGGCGCAGGCCTCGGCCCGCCTCCGGGAGGCCACCGGCGACGCGCTGGCCCGGCTCGTCGAGGAGGACATGCCCGAGGCGCTCATCAACCACGAGGTCCAGCACCGCGCGCAGGACTTCGCCATGCGCCTCCAGGCCCAGGGCCTCTCGGCGGAGCAGTGGCTGCAGATGACCGGCACCAGCTCCGAAGACTTCACGAACGAGCTGAAGGAGACGGCCGAGAAGGCCGTCCGCGTCGACCTCGGGCTCCGGGCCGTGGCGGACGCCGAACACATCGAGTGCACCGACGGCGACCTCGAGGCCGAGATCGCCGAGGTCGCCCAGCGGCTGGGCGAGACGCCGGCCCGCGTGCGCCAGGAGTTCGAGCGCGGTGGTCAGCTGGCGGCGGTACGCTCCGATGTACGCAAGCGCAAGGCTCTCGACTGGCTTCTCGAGCGGGTCGAGATCGTCGACGAGCAGGGTCAGCCCATCGATCGGTCCGAGCTCGAGATCACCCCCGAGAGCGACAGTGATGCCCCCGAGGGCGACGACGTGAACGACGAGACGGAGAGCAGCACCGAGTGATCGACCCCACCTCCGGGTACCGACTCAACGCCTCGGCGAGTGCCGAGCGGCGAAGCGAGATCGTCGATGAGCACGCCGACGTGATCCGCAACTACCTCGTGCCCACGGTGGTCGAGCAGACCAACCGGGGCGAGCGTGCCTACGACCTCTACAGCCGTCTGCTCAAGGAGAACATCATCTTCCTGGGCACGCCGATCGACGACACGGTCGCCAACCTGATCTGCGCCCAGCTGCTGCACCTCGAGTCGGACAACCCCGACAAGGACATCAACATCTACATCAACAGCCCCGGTGGCGACATCACCGCGCTGTTCGCGATCTACGACACGATGAGCTTCGTGAAGCCCGCCCTGAGCACGATCTGCTTCGGTCAGGCCGCCTCGGCCGCTGCCGTGCTCCTGGCCGCGGGCACGCCGGGCAAGCGCCTGGCACTGCCGCACGCCCGTGTGCTCCTGCACCAGCCCTGGGGCCAGGCGGGCGGGCAGGCAACCGACGTGGAGCTGGCCGCCCGGGAGATCCTGCGGATGCGCACGATGCTCGACGAGCTCCTGGCGCGCCACACCGGCCAGGACGTCGAGAAGATCCACCGCGACACCGACCGCGACTTCGTGATGGGCGCCGACGAGGCCAAGGAGTACGGGATCATCGACGAGGTGATCTCGTCGCGCCAGTCAGCCGACGTGAGCGGGCCCATCACGAGGGCCAGCTAGGACGCAGGGGGACCAACCGACGTGGCGAAGTTCGGAGACGGGGGCGAGCTCCTCAAGTGCTCGTTCTGCGGCAAGTCGCAGAAGCAGGTCAAGAAGCTGATCGCCGGCCCCGGCGTCTACATCTGCGACGAGTGCATCGACCTCTGCAACGAGATCATCGAGGAGGAGCTCGCCGAGCCGAGCGAGTTCCGTTTCGACGAGCTGCCCAAGCCCCGTGAGATCTACGAGTTCCTGAACGACTACATCATCGGCCAGGACCACGCGAAGAAGATCCTCTCGGTCGCCGTCTACAACCACTACAAGCGCGTGCAGTACGGCGGCACGCCGTCGGGCGACGTCGAGCTGGCGAAGTCCAACATCCTGCTCATCGGCCCCACGGGCTGCGGCAAGACGCTGCTGGCCCAGACGCTCGCCCGCATGCTGAACGTGCCCTTCGCCATCGCCGACGCCACGGCGCTGACCGAAGCCGGCTACGTCGGCGAAGACGTCGAGAACATCCTGCTGAAGCTCATCCAAGCCGCGGACTACGACGTCAAGAAGGCCGAGACCGGCATCATCTACATCGACGAGATCGACAAGATCGCCCGCAAGAGCGAGAACCCGTCGATCACGCGCGACGTGTCGGGTGAGGGCGTGCAGCAGGCGCTGCTCAAGATCCTGGAGGGCACGACCGCCTCCGTGCCGCCGCAGGGTGGCCGCAAGCACCCCCACCAGGAGTTCATCCAGATCGACACCACGAACATCCTGTTCGTGTGCGGCGGGGCGTTCGCCGGCCTCGAGAAGCTGATCGAGAGCCGGGTCGGGCGCAGCGGCGTGGGCTTCACCGCCGACGTGCAGCGCTACGACGAGAAGGACCTGGGCCTGCTGCTCGAGCAGGTGCAGCCCGAGGACCTGCTCAAGTTCGGCCTGATCCCCGAGTTCGTCGGCCGTCTGCCGGTCATCGGCGCGGTGTCGAGTCTCGACCACGAGGCGCTCATCCGCATCCTCATCGAGCCGAAGAACGCCCTGATCAAGCAGTACCGCAAGATCTTCGAGTTCGAGGACGTCGAGCTCGAGTTCGCCGACGACGCCCTCGAGGCCATCGCGGATCAGGCCCTGCTCCGGGGCACCGGCGCACGCGGGCTGCGGGCGATCCTCGAAGAGGTCCTGCTCAATCTCATGTACGAGCTGCCCAGCCGCAACGACGTGGGCAAGTGCGTGGTCGACCGCTCGGTCGTGCTCGAGCGGGTCAACCCCACGCTCGTGCCCCGCACCGACGCACCGCGCCAACAGCGGCCGCGGCGCGCGGCCTCCTAGAGACGAGCGTCGGGTCCCGCTCGCCGCGGCGGGACCCCGGCACCACTCCCGTGGACAACGAAAAGGCCTTCGCGTACCTCGAGGATCACGTCAACCTCGAGAAGGTGACCGGCATCGCCGCCGGCAGCGTCGGCCTGTCCCTCGACCGGATGCGCCGCATCGTCGACGTGCTCGGCGAACCGCAGCGCGACTACCCGGTCATCCACCTGACGGGCACGAACGGCAAGGGCTCGACCGCCCGCATGATCACGGCGCTGCTCGGCGCCCACCAGCTCGCCGTCGGCACCTACACGAGCCCCCACCTCGAGCACGTCACCGAGAGGATCTCGCGCAACCTCGAGCCGATCCCCGTCGACGAGCTGGGCCGGGTGCTCGACGAGCTGTCGTCGCTCGAGCCGCTGATGGGCGAGCGCCCGAGTTACTTCGATCTGCTCACCGCCGCGGCCTTCAGCTGGTTCAGCCAGGAGGCCGTCGACGTCGCCGTCGTCGAGGTCGGCCTGCTCGGGCGCTACGACGCCACCAACGTGGCCGACGGCGAGGTCGCCGTCGTGACGAACGTCGGCAAGGACCACACCGACGGCGTCGGCGACTGGCGGGCCAAGGTCGCCGGCGAGAAGGCCGGCATCGTCAAGCCGGGCAGCCACCTCGTGCTCGGCGAGACCGACCCGGCGCTCCGGCAAATCTTCGAGGCCGAGGGGCCGGGGACGGTATGGGTCCGCGACGACGACTTCGGGGTGATCGCCGACCGCATCGCCGTCGGCGGGCACCTGATCGACGTGCGCTTCCCCCATGGTGTGCTCGACGCGGTGCTCGTGCCCGTGCACGGCGCCCACCAGATGGACAACGCGGCGCTCGCCGTGGCGGCCGTGGAGGCGTTCTTCGGGCGGGCGCTCGACCCCGAGGTCGTGGCCGAGGCGTTCGCCGGCCTGAGCCTGCCCGGGCGGTTCGAGGTGCTGCACCGGGGCCCGCTGTTCATCCTCGACGGAGCGCACAACGCCGATGGCGCCCGGGCCGTGGCCAACACCCTTGCCGACGAGTTCGAGGTGTCCGGCCGGCGCCGCTGGGTGCTCGGCACGCTCGCCGGGCGCGACGTCGACGAGTTGCTCGACGCGTTCGGCATCCGGCCCGGCGACCGGGTGATCACGTGCACGCCGCCGTCGCCCCGGGCGCTGCCCGCCGCCGACCTGGCCGCCGCCGTGGCCGCCCGGGGCGTGTCCGTCGAGGAGCAGCCCGACGTGGCCGACGCCGTCGAGGTCGCCTGGAGGCTGGCCGAGGGGGCCGGCGAGGGCGACCTGCTCATGGTGACCGGCTCCCTCTACACCGTCGGCGCCGCCCGCACCGCCGCCCGGCGCCTCGGCCTGCTCGGCTAGCCGCGCCGCCACCCGTCGCACCGCCACCCGCCTCCTGCCTGATGCCGTCATGGGGGATCAACGGGCGTCATCGGGCCTGGATCCGGGACGGATGACGCCGGTTCGGGGGCGACGGGGTCGGCGGAGGCGACGCGGCCGACGCCCCGTGGCTGACGGACGGCGAGGGCGGCGAGTCGACGCGGTCCTACGGCCCTGCCGGCCCTGACGGCGCCGTCGGCGGCCGCTGGCCCAGCGTGGCGGGTCGTACGGGGCCTGACCGCCGAGCCGGCCCACGCACGGTGGCGACTAACCTCGACCCCTTGTGAAGAACCGCACCTTCGTGATGTGCAAGCCCGACGCCGTCGAGCGCGGGCTGGTGGGAGAGATCGTCGGCCGCCTCGAGCGCAAGGGGTTCGTCCTGCGGGCCGCCGAGTTGCGGTCGGTCCCCCGCGAGCTGGCCGAGGCCCACTACGACGAGCACCGGTCGAAGCCGTTTTTCGGCGAGCTCGTCGACTTCCTGATCCGCTCGCCCGTCTTCACCATGATCGTCGAGGGCCGCGACGAGAATGCGTACGCCCTGGTCCGCAAGATGGTCGGCGCCACCAAGGTCGACGACGCCGAGCCCGGCACGATCCGCGGCGACTACGCGGCCGTGACCACCGAGAACCTCGTCCACGCCAGCGACGGCCACGACTCAGCCGCCCGCGAGATCGCCCTCTGGTTCCCGGGAGCCTGAGGCCTTCGACGCCGGCGCGGCGCCGCGCTCCTGCCACCGCTCGCTTGCGCGTGGCTACCACCGACGGCGGCACCATGGTCGACATGGCGACGGAGCCGATCGTCGGGCGGGACGCAGAGGTGGCGCGCCTGCGGGGCGCCCTAGACGGCGTACGCGCCGGGCGGCCGGCGGTCGCCCTCGTCGTCGGTGACGCCGGAATGGGCAAGACGACTTTGCTCGGCACCCTGCTCCGCTGTGAGGACGCCGTCGTGGTCACGGCGAGCGGTGACGAGGCCGAGGTCGACCTCGACTACGGGATCCTCGATCAGCTGCGCCGGGGCCTGCCCGTCGACGCCGCCACCCGGGCCTCGCTCGAGCCGGCGCCGGGCTCCGACCCGCGCCGGGTGGGCGGGGCCCTGCTGCGCCTCATCGACGAGGTCCAGTTCGACGGCCCGCTCGTGGTGCTCGTCGACGACGCCCAGTGGGCCGACCGGGCGTCGCTCGACGCCCTGACGTTCGGCGCCCGGCGCCTGCGGGCGGCCGACACCGTGCTGCTGGCCGTCGCCTGCCGGCGGGACGGGCTCGACGCGCTGCCGCCCGGCCTGATCCGCCTGGCCGGCGAGTCCGACCTCCACGTCGACCTGGGCGCGCTCGACCGCGCGGCGATCGGCCAGCTGGCCCGCTGGCGCTACGCGCGGTCGTTGCCCGGCGCCGCCATCGAGCGCCTACGCGCCCACACCGGCGGCAACCCGCTGCACACACGAACGCTGCTCGACGACCTGCCGGCCGAGAGCCTCGCGCGCGCCGGCGACCTCCCGGCCCCGCGGTCCTACGCCGGCCTCGTGCTCTCGCGGCTGGCCGCCTGCGGCGACGGCGCCCAGCGGTTGCTCACCACGCTCGCCGTCATCGGGGCCCGGGCCCCGCTGTCCGAGGTCGCCGCGGCCGCCGGCGTCGACGAGCCGCTGGCCCCCGCCGAGGAGCTGACCCGCCGCGGGCTGGCCGAGATCGCCGAGTCCGCCACCGGCTGGGTGCTCGCCTTCCCGCACGGCCTCGTGCAGGCCAGCGTCGCCGCCGACCTGTCGCCATCGCGCCGGGCCGCGCTCCACGCCGCCGCCGCCCGGGTCACCCGGGGCGACGAGGCGCTGCGCCACCGGCTCGCGGCTGCGCCAGGTCCCGACGCCGGCCTCGTGGCCGACGCCCGGGCAGTGGCCGACCGCCGGGCGGCCGAGGGTTCTCCCGCCGCCGCCGCCCGCCTGCTTCTCGACGCCGCCCCGCTGGCCGGCACGCCCGCCGAGCGCGAGCGGATCGTGGCCGACGCCGCCATGCACCTGGCCACGGCCGGCCAACCCCTCGGCGGGCTCGTCGAGGAGATCGCCGGGTTCCGCGACAGTGCCCCCCGCAGCTACGTGCTCGGGCGCCTCGCCATGACCAACGGCTCTCTCCGGGACGCCGAGTACCTGCTCACCCGGGCGTGGGAGCAGGCGCGCAGTGAGCCCCGTGCCGCCGCTCTCGCCGCGCCGGCGGCCGACCTGCTCGCCATCCTCGCCCTGCACCAGCGCCGCCCCGCCGAAACCTCGGCCTGGGCCCGCCGGGCGCTCGACGCCGGCGGCGAGTCGACCACGTCGGCCACGCTGCTGTGCCACGGCCTCGCCCTCGAGGGTGGGTTCGGCGCCGCCGAGGCCGAGATGACGGCCCTGCTCGCCGAGGACGCCCGGCCGGCGGTGGCGCTCGACGCCCGCCTCGGGCGCGGCATGGTGCGGGTGTGGGCGAACGACCTCGAGGGTGCCCGCGACGATCTCGAGCAGGTGGCGGCCCTGATCGAGGCGCGCGGCTCGTTCCTCGCGGACGCCGACGCCCGAGCCTTCCTGGCGGAGACCGACTTCCGGGCCGGGCGCTGGGCCGACGCGCTGGATCGGGCCGAGGCGGCGGCCTCGCTCGTCGACGACGCCGGCGAGGTCTGGCTCGTGGCCCTGCCCCATGGCGTGGCCGCCTCCGTGAACGCGGCGCTGGGACGGCTCGACGAGGCCCGAGCCCACGCCGACGCGGCCCGCTCGGCGGCGGAGGCGACGGGACTCGTGCCCGCCCGCCTGTGGGCCGAGCACGCCCGGCTCCGTATCGCCGCGGCGGCGGGCGACCACGCGGAGGTCGCCGCCGCGGGTGACGCCATGGTGGCGGAGGAGTGGTTCGGCGTGCCCGAGGGCGTGCACCATTGGCAGGCCACCTACGTCGAGGCGCTCGTGGCCCAGGGACGGGTCGGCGACGCCGCGGCGGCCGCCGGGCGGCTGGCGGACGAGGCGGCGCGCGCACCCGGCGACCTCTCGGTGGCGGCCGAGTCCGCTCGGGCCAGCGGGCTGGTCGCGGCCGCCCGGGGCGACCACCAGGCCGCGGACGCCGCGTTCGCCGCCGGCCTGGCGCTCGACCCCGTGGCGAGCCGGCCCTTCGAGCGGGCCCGCCTCGAGCTCGCTGCCGGCGCCCACAACCGCCGGCTGGGCCGCCGCCGGGCGGCCGCCGAGCTGCTGGCCAGGGCCGGCGACCGCCTGGGCGACCTGGGCGCAAGCCCGTGGCTCGAGTGGTGCCGGCGCGAGATCGAGCGCTGCGGCCTACGCCCCCGCCAGCGCTCGGCCGCACCCGACATCGAACTGACCGCCCAGGAGCGCCTCGTGGCGCGCCTCGTCGCCACCGGCCTCACGAACCGCGAGGTGGCCGCCGAGCTGGTCATCAGCGCGAAGACGGTCGAGCACCACCTGAGCCGGGTGTACGCCAAGCTCGGCCTGCGCTCGCGCACCGAGCTCGCAGCCCACCTGGCCGGCGTCGCCTGACTCGCTTCGAGCGTTCGCCCGGGCGCGAGCGCAGATGGGCCTAGGACATACCTAGGCGCTGGGCGCGCATGACTAGTCCGGCTCCCGCCCGAGGAACACGCCGGACGACCGATGTGACGGGCCGCCGGCGCGAGCACGCTGCTCACATGCTCCTCAACCACCTCGAACTCATCAGCCCCCTCGTCGACGACCGCCGCCAGCAGCTCCGCCACCCCGCCGGTCACGGGCGCCTCGGCCGCCTGCTGCACGCCCGGACCCCGGCCCGAGCGCCGAGGCCCGGCGTCGCGGCCTCGAACACGATCCACCCGGCGACGCCGGCCGGCCCGACGCCCGCCGTCCGCAGCCGCCGCCCGGTCACCTCGGGTGCCGGCGTCGGCACCGGCGGCCGGCCCGGCTCGCCGGGTCCGCGGGTCCCGGCGGCGTCGCCCCGCCACGGCGGCGACCAGTCCCACCCGAGCCGGGCGGCGGCCTGACCGCCACGGGCCGGAACTCCCGTGAGGACGGGCGGTCCCGGCCCTACGCTGCGGAGATGCTCGTCGGTCGCACCGGTCTGTCGCCCGTGATGGTCGGTCGCACCGCCGAGCTCGACCGGCTGGTGGCCATGGTGGGCACGCGTCCCGAGCCCGCCATAGCCCTGGTCGCGGGCGAGGCCGGCATCGGCAAGACCCGGCTCGTGCAGGAGCTGGTGTCCCGGGTCGCCGACACCGCCGTCGTCCTCGCCGGCCAGGCCGACCCCGGCTCGTCGGGCCGCCCGATGGAGCTCTTCCTCGACGCCCTGGAGGGCGCCCGCGCCGCCGACCGCGAGGCGACGCGTCCAACGGGTGGCGGCGCACCGACGGGCGGCGCCCGACCCGACGGCGCCGGTGGCGACGAGCAGGGGACCCCGGCTCCGGACGGGCGCAACCCCGAGGGCCCATGGGCGACCCTCCTCGCCACCGCCCGCGACCCGGCCCGCCCGCCCGACGAGCGCGTCCTGGCCGCCGTCGAGCTGGTCCGGCGGCGCACGGCCGGGGTGCCCGGCGTCGTGGTGTTCGAGGACCTGCACTGGGCCGACGCCGAGAGCGTCAGCGTGTTCGAGCAGCTCGCCGAGCCGTCCGGCGGCCGGCTGCTCGTGGTCGGCACCTACCGGCCCGACGGCCTGGCTCGGGGCCACCCGGCCTCCGAGCTGCTGCCCCGGCTCGAGCGCCGCCACTCGGTGACCCACATCCAGCTGGGGCGCCTCAGCCCGGGGGACGTCGGAACGTTCCTCCACGCCGTCGACGGACGCGACCCGTCGTACCGGGTGGTCGAGGCGCTGCACGGCCGCACCGGCGGCAACCCGTTCTTCCTCGAGGCGCTCGTCGCCAGCTCGGGCCCGGTGCCGGCGGGCGAGCTGGCCGTCATGCCGCTGCCCTGGACCGTCGCCGAGCTCATCCGCACCCAGGTCGACGAGCTCGACGACGAGGTCCGCCGCATCGTCACCGCGGCGTCGGTGCTGGGCCGCCGCGTGTCGTTCGACCTGCTGGCGGCGGTGACCCGGACGTCCGAGGACGACCTCATCGGCCTGCTGCGCGCCGCGGTCGACAGCGGGCTGCTGGTCGAGGCCGACCCCGACGTGTTCGGGTTCCGCCACGAGATCGCCCGGGAGGCGATCCAGGGGGCGCTGCTCGGCCGCGAGCGCCGGCGGCTGCACGAGGCGGCGCTCGACGCCCTGCGCCGGGCCGGCAGCGCAGACCACGCGGTCCTCGCCCACCACGCCCGCGGCGCCGGCCGCTACGACGACCTCGTCGCCGAGGCCCGCCTCGGCGTGCACGAGGCGCTGGCCCGCGGCTCGAGCTTCCAGGCGCTGCACCTGGCCGAGCTGGCCCTGACCGAGGCCGAGGACGACATCGACCTGCTGTGCGCCGCCGCCCGCTCGGCCTGGCTCGCCGACCTCGTCGACGACGCCGCCGCCCATGCCGACCGGTGGCTGCGGGTGGCCCGCACCTCCGGCGACATCGAGGAGGAGGCGGCGGCCCTCAGCGTGCGCATGCGCGTGGACTACGAGATGGGTGACCTCGAAGCCCTCGCCATGTCCACCGACGAGCTGATCGCCGTCGTCGACCGCCTGCCCACCGAGGCCGGCCGGGCCGAGGCGATGGCGTCGATCGCCCAGTCCTACATGCTGCGCGACCTTGTCGAGCCCACCTGCGACTGGGCCGACAAGGCCCGGGCGCTGGCCGAGTCGCACGACCTCCCCCGGGTGCGCATCGCGTCGCTCGTGGAGAAGGGCTCGATGCTGATGACCCGCTCCGAGACCCTGCCCGAGGGCCGGGCGCTCATCGAGGAGGCGGCCGACGAGGCAGAGCGCACCGGCGAGCACGTCCTCGCCGCCCGGGCCCTCAACAACCTGGTGTGGCACGCCCGCCAGTGGAGCGAACCCGACGACGTGCGGGCGCTCATCGAGCGCATGGGGCGCCACGCCCAGGCCGCGGGCTTCGACTCGCTGGCCAACGCCGCCCAGATCCAGGCCCGTGCGCAGCTGGCCGCCGTGGAGGGAGACCTCGACCGGGCAATGGCGTTCCTCGATGACGGGCGGCGCCGCCCGAGCACCTCCCGGACCCGGGGCCCGCGGCTCGCCGTGCTGCGGGCGGGCCTGGCCCTCGAGGCCGGCGACCTCGACGGCGCCGCGTGCTTCACCGAGCAGGCCAAGCCGGTCAGCCAGCGCACCGCTATCGGCGTGCTCGGCCTCGACCTGCACCTGGCCCTCCGCCTCGGCGATCTCGTGGCGGGGCGGCGCCTGCTTGCCGACATGGTGGCGGCGGTCACCGAGGAGGGCTTCGCGGACGCGGCCCAGGTCCACGACCTGGTCTCGGCCGCCCTCGCCGCCGGGCTGGCGCCCGAGGAGATGCGCCCGCTCGTCGAGTGGATCGGCGCGGACGTGGGTCACCGCCTGCCCGCGCAGAACGCGTGGCGCCGGCTCATCGACGGCCAGCTCGCCGAGGCCGAGGGCCGCGCCGCCGAGGCCGCCCGCCTCTACGACGAGGCATCCACCACGCTGCGCGCCGCCCACGGCGTGCTCGCCGGCCACCAGGGCACGGCCCACGTCGGTGCGGCGCGGACGCTCGTCGCGCTCGGCCGGATCGACGAGGCCCGCGCCCACGCCGCCCGGGCCGCGGCACTGCTCGCCCGCTGGCGCGGTTGGCGGGTCGACGACCTCCGGGCGGTCGAGCGCCGGCTCGGCATCGGGGACGCCCCCGACGGGCCTGTCGCCCTCACCGGGCGCGAGCGTGAGGTGGCGGCGCTGCTGGCCGAGGGCCTGACGAACGCCCAGCTGGCCGACCGCCTCGTGATCTCGCCCCGCACGGCGGCCGTGCATGTGTCGAACATCCTCACGAAGCTCGGCATGGCGTCGCGCGCCGAGGTCGCCGCCTGGGCGGTGCGTGAGGGCCTGGCCAGAGCCTGACGGCCCGCCGGGCGTCTCTCCTGGTCACAGCGCCGCACGGCCCCGTTAGCCGCTGGTGACCGGCGGCCACCGGTGGGAGACTGCCCGCTGGTGGAGGGCCACACACGGGCAGGTTCGGCACCCGGGCAGGCCGGGGCGGCCAGATTCGTCGGTCGCGCCGACGAACTCGAGGCCTTCGATCGCGCCCTGGCACAGGCGAGCGACGGGCGTCCGACGGTCGTGTTGATCGTCGGGGAGGCCGGCATGGGAAAGACCAAGCTCGTGCAGGAGACGCTGCGCGACCGCGACGTGCTCGTGGCGACCGCCGCCGGCGATCCGGTCGAGGCCGACCTCGATTACGGGCTGGTCGATCAGCTGCTGCGCGATTCACGGCTCGACGCCGACACGGTCGGGGCCACGCTGCCCGGCGAGGGCACCGACCCGCTCGAGGCCGGCGCCGCGCTGCTACGCCTGGTCGACGGCCTGCAACTGGGCCTGCCGCTCGTGGTCGCGATCGACGACGCCCACTGGGCCGACCGGCCGTCGCTCGACGCCCTCACCTTCGCCGCCCGCCGGCTGCGGGCCGACCGCGTGCTGCTGTGCGTCGCGACCCGGCCCGAGGGCGTCGACCGCCTGCCCCGGGGCCTGATGCGCCTGGTCGACACCGGGGGTGTGCGCATCGACCTCGGTCCGCTCGACGCCGCCGCCGTGCGCGAGCTGGCCCGCCACACGGCGGGGCGGCCCATCGCGGCCGGGGCCGCCGAGCGCCTGCGCGCCCACACGGCCGGCAACCCGCTGCACCTGCGGGCGCTGCTGCGCGAGCTGACGCCCGAGGCCCTGGATCGCACCGGGCCGCTGCCGGCGCCCCGCTCCTACGCCACGCTCGTGCTCGGCCGGCTGGCGGCGTGCAGCGACGCCGCCCAGCGCCTGGTGGCGGCGCTCGCCATCCTCGGTCCCCGGGCCCCGCTCGCCACGGTGGCGGCCACCGCAGGCCTCGACGACCCGCTCGAACCGCTCGACGAGGTCGTCGACCAGCGGCTGGTCGAGCTCGTCGAGCAGCTCGGTGACCGCTCGATCGCGTTCACCCACCCACTCGTGCAGGCCGCCGTGTTCGACGACCTGGCGCCCTCGCGGCGGGCGGCGCTGCACCGGGCGGCCGGCGCCGTCGTGTCCGGTCCCGCCGGGCTGCGGCATCGGCTGGCGGGATGTCCGGGCTTCGACGAGCACCTGGCCGGCGAGGCGGCCGACGTGGCCGCCGCCGAGGCTCGCCGTGGGGCCCATGCCTCCGCCGCCCGGCTGTGGATGGAGGCCGCCCGGCTGGCCCCCGACACCGACCGCCGCGACGAGGCCGTCCTCACCGCCATCGACCAGATGCTGCTGGCCGGCGACATGGCCGGAGCCCGCGAGCGCCGCCACGTCGTCGACAGCGCCACGGTCAGCCCTCTGCGCTTGTTCCTGCAGGGCCGCCTGGCGTACGTGCTCGGGCCCCGCGCCGAGGCCGCGCGGCTGCTCGAGCAGACGTGGTCCGCCGTGGTGGGCTCCGACGGCGAGCCCGAGGACCCCGTGCTCGCCGGCCGCACGGCCGCCCTGCTCGCGACGTGCGCGGTCGACCGGGCCGACGGGGAGACCGGCCTGCAGTGGGCCCGCCGGGCGCTCGTGCTCGCACGGGCGGCCGCCGCCGACTGCAACCACGGGCACATGCTGGCCATGTCGAGCGCGCTCGTGGGTCGGGTGCGCGAGGGCATCGCCGAGCTGAGCGCGGCGCTGGCCGATCCCCCCGACAACGCGGGGGCCGTCGCCGACCTGCGCCTCGGGCGGGGCGTGCTGCGCCTGTGGGCCCACGACGTCGCGGGCGCCGGTGACGACCTGGCCGCCTGCCTCGCGGCGTGGGGGTCGGGCGCCACGTTCGTGTCGCGCGAGACGGCCCGCTTCTTCCTCGCCGAACTGCACTACCGCGCCGGCCGCTGGGACGACGCCCTGGTGACGGCGGAGGTGGCGGCATCCATCGTGGACGAGACCGACCAGCTGTGGCTGGCCGCGTTCTCGCACGCCGTGGCCGTCCACCCGCTGGCCGGCCGCGGCGAGTGGACCCGGGCGTCGGCGCACCTGGCCGCCGCCCGCGCCGCCGCGAAGGAGATGGCGGGCGGGGCCGCGGGGTTGTGGACGCTGCTCGCCAGCATCCGCCTCGCCGAGTCGCAGGCGGACCACGCCCGGGTCGTGGCGGGCGGCGACGTGCTGATCCGCCACCAGGCCCCGGCCGTCGACGAGGGCATCGCCCCGTGGCGGGGCGGGTACGTCGAGGCGCTGCTGGCCGTCGGCCGCCCGGCCGACGCCCGCGTGGTGGGCGACCGGCTCGTCGACGACACGGCGGGCACCGACAGCGCCCTCGTTCGGGCCGAGGTGGCCCGGGCCCGGGTGGCGCTCGCGCTGGCCGCCGGCGACGACGACGCGCTGGAGGCGGCCGCCGCCGAGGGGCTGGCCGGCGACCCCACGGCCCCCGGACCCTTCGCCCGGGCCCGTCTGGAGCTGGCGGTCGGTCGGGCGTGGCGCCAGCGGGGCGACCGCCGGCGCGGCGTCGAGCTGCTCGACGCCGCCCGGGCGCGCTTCGCCGACCTCCGGGCCATGCCCTGGACCGACCGGACCGACCAGGAGCTGGCCGCCACCGGCCTGCGAGCCGCCGGGCGCCGTTCCGCTACGGGCGCCGAGCTGACCGCGCAGGAGCAGGCCGTCTGCCACCTGGTGGCCAAGGGCCGCACGAACCGCGAGACGGCCGCCGAGCTGTACCTCAGCGTCAAGACCGTCGAGCACCACCTGAGCCGGGCCTACGCCAAGCTCGGCGTGCGGTCGCGCACCGCGCTCGGCCGGGCACTGACCTCCGACCAGCGACGCGAGAGCCTGGCCGGCACCCCCTGATCGCGGGCCGCCAGGCCGGTCCCCTTCGGTAACGACGCCGTCCCTGACCTGGGCGTAGTGGTCCCGGAGGGGGAACCAGGGACGCCATCGGGGGATCCCCCGATGCGACCTGCGGCGACCGCGGGGCATCGTGGCGTCGTGCGGCAGTTCCTCGTGAAGATCGGTCGGGACGACGACGACAGGGTGTGCGGGACCGTGGCCCGGAACGGCCAGGTCCCCGCGCACTTCTGCGGATGGCTCGAGTTGCTCGGTCTCCTCGAGGGCGATGCCGAGGCGGTGGACACCATGGAGAAAGGCGCGGACAGATGAGCAAGCCCGAGATGAAGAGCTTCGTCGCAAAGCTGTCGGGGACCGTGGACCGGGTCGTCGGTTCTGCGGACGGTGCCGCCAGGGTCCGTCGACCACCCCATCGCCGGCGACTCGCGAGCACCGACGTGGTCTACGTGACGGCCTCCGGTGCCACGCTGATCGCCGCGGCGCCCAGCGGCCGCCCCGTCCGCCGCCTGCGCTCGACGGTGGCCTGGCGTCCCGCCGTCACCGGCTGAGCGCCGGCCCGGAACGCCCCTCGGCGGTCCGCAGTACGGGCACGTGCCCGGGCAGTGATCGCGCCGTCGGCGTGGCGCCGGGCGGCGACGGGCTTCGTGACGGTTTCGGAACACCCGCAGAGGGTGGCCCAACCCCCGGTCGGGGATCGGTAACCTACGCAGGCCCCACTCGCGCCCCGGAATCCGGAGGGCACGGCGCGCATGTCAGACAGCATCTTCTCCTCGCTCATGGGGCGAGACATGGCCGTCGATCTCGGCACGGCCAACACCGTGGTATACGTGCGCGGCAAGGGCATCGTCCTGAACGAACCCTCGGTCGTCGCGGTCAACGTCCGCGACGGCCGGCCGGTTGCCGTGGGCAGCGAGGCCAAGCGCATGATCGGGCGCACGCCCAGCAGCATCGAGGCCATCCGCCCCCTGAAGGACGGCGTCATCGCGGACTTCGAGATCTGCGAGAAGATGCTGCGCTTTTTCATCCAGAAGGCGCACAACCGCCGCTGGGGCAAGCCCCGCATGGTGATCTGCGTGCCCTCGGGCATCACCGGGGTCGAGCAGCGGGCCGTGCAGGAGGCCGCCGAGTATGCAGGCGCCCGCAAGCCGGCCTACATCATCGAGGAGCCTATGGCCGCGGCCATCGGCGCCGGGCTGCCGGTGCAGGAGCCGACCGGAAACATGATCGTCGACATCGGCGGCGGCACCAGCGAGGTCGCGGTGATCTCGCTCGGCGGCATCGTGACCAGCCAGTCGGTGCGGGTCGCGGGTGACGAGCTCGACGCCGCCATCGTCAGCTTCGTGAAGAAGGAATACGGCCTGGCGATCGGCGACCGCACCGCCGAAGAGGTCAAGATCGCCCTCGGCTCGGCCTGGCCCCTCCTCGAGGAGGTCAACGCCGAGATCCGCGGCCGCGATCTCATGACCGGTCTCCCGAAGACGATCGTCACCACCACCGAAGAGGTGCGCCTGGCCATCGAGGAACCGGTCTCGGCCATCGTCGACGCGGTGAAGGTCACGCTCGACAAGACCCCGCCCGAGCTCGCGGCCGACATCATGGACAAAGGCATCACGCTCGCCGGCGGCGGTGCGCTGCTCAACGGCCTCGACGCCCGCCTCCACCACGAGACGGGCATGCCGATCATCGTCTGCCCCAACCCGCTGCACGCGGTGGCGATCGGCTCGGGCCAGTCCCTGGAAGAGTTCGACGCCCTCAAGAGCGTCCTGTTCTCGTCGTCCGGGCACTAAGGCGCGGGCTCCAGCTCCTTGGCCATCTCCCGCCCCACCGGCTCCCGGACCCGGCTCGTCGTCCTGCTGCTCGCCTCGGTCACGCTGCTGACCTTCGGCGTGCGCGACGTGCCGGTCATCCGCGACGTCCGCGAGGGGGTGGGCACGGTCGTCGATCCGGTCGTGGGGGCCGTGCAGGCCGCGGCCCGGCCGTTGGGCAACGCCTGGAACGGCATCACCGACTACGGCAACCTCGAGGACGAGAACGCCGAGCTGCGCGACCGCCTGGCGCAGCTCGAGGGAGACCGCGTGGCCGCCACCGACGCGGAGACGCAGTTCGCCGAGCTGTCGCGCTCGGTCGACCTGCCCTACGTGGGCGACGTGCCCACCGTGGCCGCCCGGGTGTCGTCCGGCCCCCGCTCGAACTTCTCCCACGCCGTCGAGATCGACAAGGGGACCGACGACGGCATCGCCGTCGGCATGCCGGTCGCCACCGGCGGCGGCCTGGTGGGCCGGGTCAGCCGGGCGAGCGGATCCACGGCCACCGTCGAGCTGCTGTCCGATCCCGAGTTCCGGGTGGGCGTGCGCCTGGCCGAGGGCGGCGAGCTGGGCACGGCGCGCGGCCAGGGTCGGGGCGAGCCGCTCGCCGTCGACACCGGCATCGACCCCGACACCGAGGTGGCCGAGGGCACCGGGCTCGTGACGAGCGGCGTCGACCGCAGCGCCTACCCGGCCGGCATCCCCGTCGGGGAGGTGACCAAGACCCGCGAGGGATCGGGCGGCCTGGCCCTCGACCTGGTCGTCGAACCGCTCGTCGACGTCGACAGCCTGTCCTACGTCACCGTTCTGCAGTGGACCGGCGACGAGTGAGGCCTCGCCGGCGCTTCGTCCTCGCCAAGACCGTCCTCGTGCTGATCGGCGCGCTGCTGCTCCAGATCGGGGCTGTCGCCGACCTGCGCCTGCTCGGCGCCACCGGCGACCTGTTGCTCCTGCTCGCCGTGGCCGCCGGATGGGTCGACGGCCCCGACCGCGGGCTGTCCTGGGGCTTCGCCGCTGGCCTGGCCTACGACCTCGTGCTCGACACGCCCTTCGGCCTGTCCGCCCTCACCTACGCCGTGGTCGGCTACGCCGTCGGTCTCGTCAGCGTGGCCCTCAGCCGCCCGGCGGGCTGGTGGCCGGTCAGCATCGCGGCCCTGGCCGGCGTGCTCGCCACCGGGATCTACGCCGGCGTCGGCCACCTCGTGGGCGTGCCGTACCCGTTCGGTGATCTGCCGCCCGTCGCGCTGGTCGTCGCGGCCTGGAACGCCGTGCTGATCCTGCCGGTGATGCGCCTGATGCGCCGGCTGGTCGGCGCTCAGAAGCCCGACCGCATCGCGCTGGTGCTCGGGGGCCGGCGGTGAGCAACACCGACGCTCCCCGCCTGCGCCTGTCGATCCTCGCCGTCGTGGCTATCGCGCTGTTCGCCTCGCTGTTCGCCCGCCTCTACGACCTGCAGATCGTGGGCTCTCCCGAGTACCAGGTGCAGGCCGAGGCGAACCGGGTGCGCACCGTGCAGGTCGAGGCGCCCCGGGGCCGGGTGCTCGATCGCAACGGCAAGGTCATCGTCGACAACCGCGTCGCCGTCGTCGTGGCCGTCGACCGCACCGAGTACGAGGACCTCGACGAGGACCACCAGACGATGCTCGTCGCCCGCCTGTCGCAGGAGCTCACGGCGGCCGGCCAGCCCGTCACCCCCGAGGAGATCGTCGAGCGCCTCGGTGACGACCGCTACAGCCGCTACGCCCCGGTGCCGATCGTGCACGACGTCCCCGAGCAGCTGAAGATCTACATCGAGGAGCATCCGGAGGAGTTCCCGGCGGTCGAGGTCGAGCGCACGGCGGTGCGCGAGTACCCCTACGGCCAGCTCGCCGCCCACATCCTCGGCTACGTCGGCCAGATCAACGAGGACGAGCTGTCCTACGTCGAGGCCGTCAAGGGCGACAAGCCCTACACGCTGAACGACCACATCGGGAAGAGCGGCGTCGAGCGCACCTTCGAGCAGTACCTGCGGGGCACGCCGGGCGAGCGGCGCATCGAGGTGGACGCGAACGGCGACCCTGTACGGGTCATCGAGGAGAGCGCGCCCCGGGCCGGTGACGACCTCGTCCTCGCGGTCGACATCGACCTGCAGGCGCTCGCCGAGCAGAAGGTGCGCCAGGGCCTCGAACAGGCCCGCGCCCGCCGGCAGACGGGTGACGAGCCCAACAACGGGGTGACCGGCTCGGCCGTGGTGCTGGACCCCCGCAACGGCCAGGTCTTCGCGCTGGCGTCGTACCCGACGTTCGCCCCGACGGCCTTCGTCGATGGCATCGACGCCGGCGAATGGGCCTACCTCAACGACCCGGCCAACCACTACCCGCTGTACAACTGGGCGATCCAGGGTCAGTGGGCGCCGGGGTCCACCTACAAGCTCTTCACCAGTTACGCGGGCCTCAAGTCCGGCATGCGCGGCATCGACGAGACGTACAACGACCAGGGCGGCTACGCCATCCCCGGGTGCACGGGGGCCAAGTGCTACCGCCAGAACGCAGGCGGGGCCGCGCACGGCAACGTCGACGTGCGCCGGGCGCTCACCGTGTCGTCGGACGCCTACTACTACAGCCTCGGCGCCCAGTTCTGGATCCAGCGCGACAGCTTCGGCGGCGAGACCGCCATGCAGCAGTACCTGCGTCCCTGGGGCATCGGCGACGAGACCGGCATCGCGCTCACCGGCGAGCGCCCGGGCCGGGTGCCCGACGCCCCCTGGAAGCGCTCGTACTGCGAGTCGATCGGCTGCGGCGACCCCGTCTGGCGGGCGGGCGACAACGTCAACATGGCTGTCGGCCAGGGTGACGTGCTGGTCACGCCGCTGCAGCTGGCCAACGGCTACGCCACGCTCGCCAACGGCGGCACTCGCTACGTGCCCCTCATCGCCTTGCGCACGCTCGACGCCCGCTCCGGCGAGACGACCCACAGCTTCGAGCCCGAGGTTGGCGACACCGTCGACCTGCCGGGCGACATCCGCCAGGCGATCGTCGACGGACTCTCCGGCGTCCCGCACCCGGGCGGCACGGCGGCAAGCGCGTTCAGCGGGTTCCCGCTCGACACGTGGCCGGTGGCGGGCAAGACGGGCACCGCCCAGGTCGACGGCAAGGCCGACACCGCCCTGTTCAGCGCGTTCGGCCCGGTCGCCGACCCGCGCTACCAGGTCACGGTCGTGCTGGAGGAGTCTGGCTTCGGCGGCACGGCGGCCGCCCCGGTGGCCCGTTCGCTCTTCGACGTGCTGTCCGGCACGGTGCCCAAGCCGGTGGCGGGCCCCGGCGGCGCCATCCCCGACACGGGCGCACCCCAGCAGGCGGCCGGCACCTATGACTGATCCCGGCGGCCGCTGATGGCCCGCGTCCCGTTCGACCTCGGGGCCTCCCGCCGGGGCCGGTCGCGCCTCGAGAGCCCGTTCCGGCTGCCCGACGAGCCGCGCATCGGCCGGCGTGAGGGCAACCTGTTCGGCCGCAAGACGGTGTCCGCCTGGCGGCACGTCGACCTCATGCTCATCGTGTGCGCCGGCGCCGTCTCCGCACTCGGGGCGCTGATGATCCTGTCGTCGACCCGGGGCACCGACCCGGACGCCTACGACCTGTCGTTCCTGCACCGCCAGCTGCTGTACGTAGGCATCGGCGTCGTCGCCATGGTGCTGGTCACGCTCGTCGACTACCGGCGACTGGGCGACTTCGCGTGGCTGCCCTACGCCCTCGTGCTGATCATGCTGGGTCTCGTCGTATCGTCCCTCGGCACCGAGCGACGGGGCGCCCAGGCCTGGTTCCAGATCGGCGAGTTCCAGCTGCAGCCGGCGGAGTTCGCCAAGGTGGCGGTCATCTTCGCCCTGGCGGTCCTGCTGGCCCGGTTCGAGCCGCCGATGGGCCTGCCACCCCTGGCGCTCGGCCTTGTGCTGTTGGGCGTGCCGGCCGGGCTCATCATGCTGCAGCCGGACCTGGGCACGACGCTCGTGTTCGTGGGCATCGCCATGGGGGTGCTGCTCATCGGCGGCGCCAAGGTGCGCCACATCGTCGTGCTCACCGCGCTCGGCGTGATCGTCGTGGTGGGCGTCCTCAACTCCGACGTGCTCGCGGACTACCAGCGCGACCGGCTGACCGTCTTCCTCGACCAGGACCAGGGCCTGCGCGAGGAGACCTACAACCTCAACCAGTCGAAGATCGCCGTCGGCTCGGGCGGGACGACCGGCAAGGGCCTGTTCGAGGGCACCCAGACGCGGCTGGGCAACGTGCCCGAGCAGCACACCGACTTCATCTTCACGGCGCTCGGCGAGGAGCTGGGGTTCGCAGGTTCCGCCACGCTCCTCGGCCTGTTCGCCCTCATGTCGCTGCGCGTGTGGCGCACGGCCCAGATAGCCGGCGACCGCCTGGGCACGCTCATCTGCGCGGGCGTGCTGTCGATGCTGGTGTTCCAGATCTTCCAGAACGTGGGCATGACCGTCGGGATCATGCCGATCACCGGCATCCCCCTGCCGTTCATGAGCTACGGGGGTTCGTCGGTCATCGCGTCGTGGCTGGCGCTGGGCCTCGTCCTGAACGTGCACATGCGCCGCTTCGACTGACGGCCTCCCCACAGAGGGTCACCGCCACGGGGGCCGGCCGGGTGGCTTCGATCCGGCGCGTTGATGGTAGGTACGCTGCACACATGGAAGCAGCCATGCTCATCATGGTGCGTGAAGGGTTCGAGGCAGCGCTCATCGTCGCGATCGTGTTCGCATACCTGCGGCGCATCGGGCGCCTCGACCTGTCCCGGGCCGTGTGGCAGGGGGTTGCCTCCGCCGTGGCGGCCGCCGTCGCCGTCGGGGTCGTCGTGCGGCTCACGGCCGGGGCACTGGAGGGTGAGGCCCGGATGCGGGCCTTCGCCACCATCTCGGCCGTCGCCGCCGTGGTCCTCACGTGGATGATCTTCTGGATGCGCCGCCAGAGCCGGCTGATCAAGGGGGATCTCGAGCACCGGGTCGACGCCGCCGTGCAGGCCGCCAACACCCGCCGGGCCATCGCCGGCGTGGCCCTCGTCGCGGTGCTGCGCGAGGGCATCGAAGCCGTGCTGTTCCTGGTCGCCGCAGGCACGGAGGACTCGGGCACGGCGGTCGTCACCGGGGCGCTGATCGGCCTCGGCATCGCCACGGTCCTGGCCTACGGCGTCTACCTCGGCGGCCGCACGATCCCGCTGCGCGCGTTCTTCACGGTGACCGGCCTGGTGCTCATCGTCTTCGCCGCCGGACTGGTGGCCAGAACCATGCTGTTCCTGCAGATATCGGGTGACCTCGGCTCCTACGACCTCAACGGCGTCTACGACCTGACCTCGGTGCGGTGGCTGACCCAGGACAGCGAGGTCGGCAAGTTCCTCGCCGCCATGTTCGGATGGGACCCGCGCCCCTCGATCGAGCAGGTCGTCGGCTGGCTCGTCTTCGTCGTGCCGGTGACGTACCTGTTCCTGCGGACGCCCCAGCCGTCCCGCCCGTCGCAGCCGTCGTCCCGACCGGCGATGGCGGAACACCCCGTCTGATCGGAGCGTCGCCACGCTCTGTGGTTCGGGTCGCACGGGGAACGCCCGCTACCCTGGCGTCTTGACATGACCTCCGTCTGGACCCAGCTCGAACCGCACCTCGCCGGCGTCGAGAAGCCGGCCCGCTACATCGGGCTCGAGCTCGGCGCCCAGCGGCCCACGCACGGTCCTCACGCAGTGTCGTGGTTGCTGACCTACCCCGACACCTACGAGATCGGCCTGCCCAACCAGGGCCTGCAGATCCTCTACGAGATCCTCAACGAGCGCGACGACGCGGTGGCCGAGCGGGCCTACAGCCCGTGGACCGACCTCGAGGCCGTCATGCGCCGTGAGCGCATCCCGCTGTTCTCGGTCGACACCCACCGCCCCGGTGCCGAGTTCGACGTGCTGGCGTTCAACCTGTCGGCCGAGCTGACCTACACGAACCTGCTCAACGCCGTCGACCTGGCCGGCGTGCCCGTCCGGTCCGGCGAGCGGCGCCCCGAGCACCCGTTGGTGGCGGCCGGGGGCCACTGCACCTACAACCCCGAGCCTCTCGCCGACTTCCTCGACTTCGTGGTGCTGGGCGACGGCGAGGAGGTCGTCTCCGACATCACGGTCGTGCTGCGGGAATGGAAGGCGTCGCGGTGTAGCGAGGGCAGCCGCGAGGCGGTGCTGCGCCAGCTGTCGCACATCGAGGGCGTGTACGTGCCGTCGATGTACGACGTGGACTACGACGGCCCGTCGATCCGTGAGGTCCGGCCGCGGTACCCGGACGTGCCCGAGCGGGTCGAGAAGCGCACGATCGCCGATCTGGGCCAGTGGCCCTACCCCCGCAACCAACTCGTCCCGCTCACCGAGGTGGTCCACGACAGGCTCAACGTCGAGGTCTTCCGGGGCTGCACCCGCGGCTGCCGCTTCTGCCAGGCCGGCATGATCACTCGCCCGGTGCGCGAGCGCCCGGCCGACCAGGTCCGCACCATGGTGCGGGACGGCCTGCGGCGCACCGGCTACGACGAGGTCGCCCTCACCAGCCTGTCGACGGCCGACTTCTCGGGCATCGAGACGACCGTGCGCGACATCGTCGACGATCCGACGAGCTGCGGTCAGGTGTCGGTCAGCCTGCCGAGCCTCCGGGTCGACGCCTTCACGGTCGGGATCGCGGGCCAGATCCAGAAGGCGCGGCGTACCGGCCTCACGTTCGCGCCCGAGGCCGGCACGTGGCGCATGCGCCAGATCATCAACAAGCTGATCCGCGAGGAGGACCTCTACTCGGCGGTCGACAGCGCGTTCAGCTCGGGTTGGCGCCGGGTGAAGCTCTACTTTCTCACGGGCCTGCCGTCCGAGACCGACGAGGACACGCTCGGCATCGTCGAGCTGGCACGCAACTGCGTCGAGATCGGCCGCACGCACACCAAGGGCGTCTCGGTGAAGGCGTCGGTGGGCGGGTTCGTGCCCAAGCCGTTCACGCCCTTCCAGTGGTTCGGGCAGAACACGGTCGCCGAGCTGGGCCGCAAGATCGGGCTGCTGCGCGACGCCGCCAAGCGGACCAAGGCGCTGCAGCTCACCTGGCACGACCCCCGCGCCACGCTGGCCGAGGGTCTCGCCTCGCGTGGCGACCGCCGCCTCGGGCCGGTCATCGAGTCGGTCTGGCGCCAGGGCGGCACGTTCCAGGAGTGGAGCGAGCACTTCGACCTCACGCTCTGGCACAAGGCCATGGCCGACGCCGGCCTCGACATCGACTGGTACGTCCACCGGCACCGCACCGAGAACGAGGTGCTGCCGTGGGACCACATCTCGGCCGGCCTCCACAAGGACTTCCTCTGGCAGGACTGGCAGGACGCGCTGGCCGAGGTCGGCCTGCCCGACTGCCGGTGGACGCCCTGCTACGACTGCGGCGCCTGCACGGGCTACGGCATCGAGCACGTGGTGGCGTCGGCCACCGCGCCCGCCGGCGGCAGCCAGGGCACCGCGCAGGACCTCTCGACCGGCCACATCGTGCCGGTGACGTTGCGGCCCCGTGGCTACGCGGAGGCCCACCCGTGAGCGGAGACCGCCTGCGCGTCCGCTTCTCGAAGCACGGCAAGATCCGATTCACCAGCCACCGCGACGTGGCGCGCATCTGGGAGCGCAGCCTGCGCCGGGCCCAGATCCCCGTCGCCTACACCGAGGGCTTCTCGCCCCGGCCCAAGCTGAGCTTCGGGCTGGCGCTGTCGACGGGCTACGAGTCCCGCGGCGAGTACCTCGACGTGGCGCTCCGCGAGGGCGACGAACTCATCGAACCCGACGAGATCGCCCGGCGCGTCGCGCCCGGCCTGCCGATCGGTCTCGACGTGCAGGTCGTGGCCCGGCTCGAGGCGGGTGCCGACTCGCTGCAGCAGACCGTCACGAGCTGCACCTGGCACCTCGAGATCGGCGACGTCGGCCCTGACGCCGTGGCGGCGGCCATCGAGGCCGCCCTCGCCGCCGACGCACTACCCCTGACACGCGATCGCAAGGGCCAGACCGTCACCGACGACGTCCGGCCCGCCATCCTCACCGCCCGCGTCGTCGAGCCCGCCAACGACGGCGGCTCGGCGGTCGGCACGACCGTCGAGGCGGAGCTGGCAACCCAGCCCCGTGCCCTGCGGCCGGCCGAGCTGGTCGGGGCGATCGCTCCACCCGAACCCGCATGGACGCTGGTCCGGGTCACCAGGATCAACCAATGGACTCGGGCCGGCGGCGCCCGGCGGGAGGTCATCCCCCTCCCCCCGGCAGCGACGCGGGCCCCGCACGCGGAGGCGCGTGCGTCATGAGAAGGGAACTACGCGATGTCCGACACAGATGTCCCCGGCGGTGCGGAGGCGCCCCAGCCCGTCACTGACACGACGGCGACCCCCGCTGACCCGGCCGACGTCGGAACGTCCGCCGGCAACAGCACCCACCCACTGAGCGAGGGCCAGCGCGGCTCCGATGACCCGCGCCCCGCCGCCGGGAACGGCGCATCGGATGTGTCCGGCGCGTCCGGTCCTCCCAACCGCAGCGGTCCCGCCGCGGCCGCCACTCCGCCAGGGGTGCCGGCCGCCTCGGGTCCTGGCGCCGAGGTTGCCGAGCCGGCCGCGGCGCCTCGGGTCGCGCCCCGTCCTGTGGCCGAGGTTGCCGAGGCAACCGCGCCGGCCGGCACCCGTCGCCGCACGACGGCCACGGACGCGGATGCAGCGGCGGGCGGCTCGGACGCGCCGGCGACCGACGCGCCCGCCAGCAAGGAAGCCTCGCCGATCGACCGCCCGGACGGGCCGGCGACGGACGCGCCGACCGCCTCGACGCCGGCCGACGCCGGGTCGGCCGGATCGGCCGGGGGCGATGCCGGTTCGACGGCACGCGCCGGGGGCGATGCCCGTCCGGGCCGGGCGGGCGACGAGGGCGACGCCCCGGCCCGCAAGCCCCGGCGGCGGGGCTCCCGCGGTGGGCGCAAGCGCAACAAGCCCCGTCCCGCCACGGCCGAGGGTGAGGCCGGCCGGACCGGTGACCCCGCGGGGGAGCGCGACGAGCGCCCCGCCGCCGAGGGTCACGACGCCGCTCGGGCCGGCAAGGGACGCAACGGCGCCGGCCGCGGCAACGGCCGCACCGGTGCAGGTCGCGCCGCCGCCGCGGGCCCGGGGCGGGCGGACGCCGCCACGGCCGCTGCGCCGGAGGGCGACAGCGCTGCGGGCGTCGGGACGGAGGGCGAGCCTGCCACGCCCGCGGAGCGGGCCGACGCCGCCGCGGGCCCCGGGCGCGCGGACGCCGCCACGGCCGCTGGCCCGGAGGGCGACAGCGCTGCGGGCGTCGGGACGGACAGCGAGCGTGCCACGCCCGCCGAGCGGGCCGACGCCCCCGCGGGCGCCGAGCGGGCGGACGCCGCCACAGCGGCTGGGCCGGAGGGCGACAGCGCTGCGGGCGTCGGGACGGATAGCGAGCGCGCTCGGGCCGCTGGGCCGGTGCGCGACAGCGCTGCGGGCGTCGGGACGGATAGCGAGCGCGCCGGGGCCGCCGAGCGGGAAGCTGGGAGCCCTGCGCCCGCCGAGCGCATGGACGACGCCGCCACCCGCGGCGGGTCCGGCGACGACCTGCCCATGGCCGCGGTCACCGGCGCCGCCGTCACGGGCGCGGACGCCGGCGACGCGGCGTCGCCCGCCGACGCCACCACCGGCGACGCGGCGTCGCCGGCCGACGCCACCACCGGCGCCACGACCGACGTTGCGACCGGCGCCACGGCCGACGCCACGGCCGACGCCACCACCGGCCGCGATGCCGGTGAGGGCCGCGGTCGCCGGCGCCGCGGGCGCGGCGGATCCCGGGGTGGTGACGGCAACGCCACGGCCGTCGACGAGGGCGGCGAGCCCGAGTTGCCCGAGCGCCACCGCGAGGGCCGCGCCTCGGTGGCCGCGGCCGCCAAGGCCCTGGTGCCGAAGATCCCGCCGCCCCGCAAGCCCAAGATCGGTGACACGATCCCGGCCCCCACGCTGCGCGACGACGCCAAGGACGGGGCCAACGGCAAGGGCGACACCGGTCGTGGCGCCCCAGGGGACGGCAGAAAGAAGCGCCGTCGTCGCAAGGGCCGGGGCGCGGGCGAGCCCGCCGAGCCGGTCGAGGCGCTGCTGCCCGCTGGCGTCGAGCTCGACGATGCGGCGCTCGAGCGCCGCAAGGGCCGGGAACGCAAGGGCCGCCCGGTCGGCCGGTACTCGATGTGCGTGCACCTGAGCGAGAAGGCCACGCAGATCGCCGTGCTCGAAGGACGGGCGCTGATCGAGCACTACGTGTCGCGGCCGTCCGACGACGTCGCACAGATCCACGGCAACGTCTACCTGGGCCGTGTACAGAACGTGCTGCCCGGCATGGAGGCGGCCTTCGTCGACATCGGCACGCCGAAGAACGCCGTGCTCTACCGGGGCGACGTCCACTACGACCAGGAGGACGTCGAGCGCAAGGGCCAGCAGCTCCGCATCGAGCAGATGCTGAAGGGTGGCCAGTCGATCATCTGCCAGGTCACGAAGAATCCGATCGGTGCGAAGGGGGCCCGCCTCACCCAGGAGGTGTCGCTGCCCGGCCGGTTCGTCGTGCTCATCCCCAACTCGTCGACCTACGGCATCTCGAAGCGCCTGGCCGACGAGGAGCGCAAGCGGCTGCGCACGATCCTCGACAAGGTCAAGCCCGCCCAGCACGGCATCATCGTCCGCACGGCGGCGCAGAACGTGACCAGCGAGGAGATCGAGGACGACGTCCTCCGCCTCGCCCGTCAGTGGCAGCAGATCGAGGCCCTGGCCAAGCGCTCGAAGGCGCCGGCGCTGCTCTACCGCGAGCCCGACATGGCGGTCCGGGTCATCCGCGAGGAGTTCAACCAGGACTACCGCAACGTCGCCATCGACGACCCGCAGCTGTACGAGGCCGTGCGCGACTACGTGACCTCGATCAGCCCCGAGCTGGCAGACCGCGTCGAGTTCTACGACCCGGCCAAGGAGCAGCTGCCCATCTACGAGCGCTACCACGTGCACGAGCAGCTGCACCGGGCGCTCGACCGCAAGGTGTGGTTGCCCTCGGGCGGGTCGCTCATCATCGAGCACACCGAGGCGCTGACGGTCATCGACGTGAACACGGGCAAGAACGTCGGCCGCTCGAACCTCGAGGAGACGGTCTACAAGAACAACGTGGAGGCGGCGGTCGAGATCGCCCGACAGCTGCGCCTGCGCGACATCGGCGGCATCATCGTCATCGACTTCATCGACATGGAGCGGCGCGACAACCGCGACGAGGTCGTGCGGATCTTCCGCGACGCCCTCTCCCGCGACAAGACGCGGACGCAGGTCTTCGAGATCAGCGAGCTCGGCCTGTGCGAGATGACGCGCAAGCGCATCGGCGAGGGCCTCCTCGAATCGTTCGCCGTGCCGTGCCCCGAGTGCGAGGGACGGGGCGTGCGCTTCGACGAGGAGCTGCTTCCCGACTGACGTAGACGAGCTGCTTCCCGACTGACGTACGGATGGCCCGTGAGGGAGGATGAGCCCATGTCCGACCTGGTGCCCGACGCCCAGCCCGAACGAGCGCCCGTGCCCGGAGCCGACGGCCTCGTGGCGCGGCGCGCGGTGCGCGTGTCCGACGCCGAGCGCAACGCCGTGGTCGACGAGCTCCGGCTGCACTACGGGGCCGGCCGGCTCGAGATGGCCGAATTCGAGGAGCGGACCCGCGCGGCGCTGTCGGCCCGGGTCCGCGGCGACCTCCAGCCCCTGCTCGACGACCTGCCAGACCTGACCCCGGCGCCGCCGCCGACCTCGGGGCCGCCGGTGCGCCCCAGGCCCGTGAAGGACAACGCGCTGCTGGCCTCGCCGGCGTTCCGCATCCACCTCTACACCTGGCTGGTGCTCACGGCCTTCTTCGTCGTGATCTGGGCGGCGACCAACGCGGCGGGGGCAGGGTCCCCGTTCTGGCCGATCTTCCCGATCGCCGGCATCGGTCTCACGGTCGGCCTGCACGCCGCGGTCCGCAAGGGCGTCGAACTGCCCGACGTCTCCCCGCGCAGCGGCCACCACCACCCCGGTCGCTGACCGTTCACACGCCGGGGCTCAGGCGCACGGCCCGAGGCCGGCACCGGCCGGGGCGTGTGGCGGGAGGTCCTGGTGTACGGGTAGGCTGGCTCGTCCCCTGAAGTTCCCGCGCCCAGTGGCGCGCCGACGAGGCTGATCGCACATGTACGCAGTCATCAAGACCGGTGGGAAGCAGTACCGGGTCGAGCAGGGCCAGACCCTCCAGGTCGAGAAGCTGGCCGACACCGACCGGGTCGAGCTCACGCCCGTGCTGCTGGTCGACGGGTCCACCGTGCTCGCCACGGCCGACGACCTGCGCGGCGCCACCGTGTCCGCCCGGGTGGTCGGCGAGGCCAAGGGCCCCAAGATCACCGGCTTGACCTACAAGAACAAGACGAACAGCCGGAAGCGCTGGGGTCACCGCCAGCACTACTCGACCATCGAGATCACCGGCATCTCCAAGGGCTGAGGAGGCCGACGACATGTCCAAGACAAAGGGCGCCGGCTCCACCAAGAACGGCCGCGACTCCCACTCCAAGCGACTGGGCGTCAAGGTGTACGACGGCACGCTCGTCAACGCCGGCACGATCATCGTGCGCCAGCGCGGTACCCGTTTCCACCCCGGCGAGAACGTGGGCATCGGCGGCGACGACACGCTCTTCGCCCGTGCCACCGGCCGGGTGAAGTTCGGCCAGCGCAAGGGTCGCAAGCTCGTCGACATCCTTCCGGGCGACTGATCACGGTCTGAGGTCGCAGCGGGGCGTGCGTTTCGCACGCCCCGCCGCGCGCCGTCATACTCGTCTCCTGGTGGCCCAGTTCGTCGACGAGTGCAACCTGCACGTGAAGGCGGGCGACGGCGGCGCCGGCTCGGTGTCCTTCCGCCGCGAGGCGCACGTCGCCCGGGGCGGACCCGACGGAGGTGACGGAGGTTCCGGCGGCGACGTCTGGCTGGTCGCCGACCACAACGTCGCCTCGCTGCTGGCGTTCAAGGACCAGCCGTTCCGCCGGGCCGAGAACGGCACGCACGGCATGGGCAAGGGCCGCCACGGCGCCGCGGGCTCCGAGACCGTGGTGCGCGTGCCCGAGGGCACGGTCGTCCTCGACCGTGACGGCACCGTGCTGGCCGACCTCGTGGTGGCCGGCGACCGCTACCGGGCCGCGGAGGGCGGTCGGGGCGGCCGGGGCAACGCCAGGTTCCTGTCGAACCGCCGCCGCGCCCCGGCCTTCGCCGAGCAGGGCGAGGTCGGCGAGGAGTGGTGGCTGCGCCTCGAGCTCAAGCTGCTCGCCGACGTCGCCCTCGTCGGGTTCCCGAACGTCGGCAAGTCCACGCTCATCAGCCGCATCTCGGCGGCGAAGCCGAAGGTCGCCGACTACCCGTTCACCACGCTCGAGCCCCACCTCGGCGTGGTTCGCACGACTGACGGCGACGAGTACGTGGTGGCAGACATCCCCGGCTTGATCGAGGGCGCCAGCGAGGGACGCGGCCTGGGGCTGCAGTTCCTGCGCCACATCGAGCGGGTCCGGGCCCTGTGCGTGCTGCTCGACCTGTCGCCGATGGCGGAGCGCCCGCCGGCCGAGCAGCTCGAGGTGCTGCTGCGCGAGCTGGCGGCCTACAAGCCCGGCCTGCTCGAGCGCCCACGGGTGATGGTCGGGAGCAAGGCCGACCTGGCCGAGGGCAGCGCCGAGGTCGATGACGCGAAGGACGACGACGCGATCGGCGTGCCGCTCGACCTGCGGGTCTCGGCCGTGACCGGGGCCGGGGTCGACCGGCTGGTCGGGCGCCTGGCCGACGCCGTGCGGGCCGCCCGGGCCCAGCTGCCCGAGCGCGGGCAGTTCGTCGTGCACCGCCCGGTCCGCGAGGGCTTCCGCGTCGCGCGCCACGGTTCCGGCTGGGTCGTCGAGGGGCGCGACGCCGTCCGGGCCGTCGCCCTGTCCGACCTGACCCGCCACGACGCCCTCGACGAGGCGCAGCGGCGGCTGCGCCAGCTCGGCGTCGAGCGGGCCCTCGCCCGGGCCGGCGCCCAGCCCGGCGACCCGGTCCGCATCGGCGGCCTGACGTTCGACTTCGCGGCGGACGAGCAGGCGTTCGGGTGACGGGCGGGCGGGACACCCGCGCGAACTCACCCCGCCGGGCAGTGATGGGCGCGAGGATCGGACCATGAAGACGAGGCGCAGGCGGCGACGGCGGGCGGGGCGGCCATGATCATCGTCGCGAAGGTGGGCACGTCGTCGATCACCGACGAGTACGGCGAGATCTCCGCGACCGCGGTCGCGAAGTTCTGCCGTGAGGTCGTGACGCTGCGCCAGGCTGGTCACCGCGTCGTGATGGTGACGAGCGGGGCGATCGCCGCCGGCCTGCCGGCATTGGGCCTCGACGCCGGCCGTCCCCGTGACGCCGTGACCCTCCAGGCCGTCTCCGCCGTCGGGCAGAGCCGGCTCATGCGGGTCTACGACGTGGCGCTCGCCGAGGGGGGCCTCATCGGCGGCCAGGTCCTGCTGGCGCCGCTCGACTTCATGGTTCGCTCGCAGTACCTGCACGCCCGCTCGACGCTGACCCGGCTGCTCGAGTTGGGCGTCGTACCGGTCGTGAACGAGAACGACGCCATCGCGGACGACGAGATCCGCTTCGGCGACAACGACCGCCTCGCCGCCCTGGTCGCCCACCTGGTCAGCGCCGACATGCTGGTGCTGCTGACCGATCAGCCGGGATTGCTCACCGCGGACCCGCGCTTCGACTCGGCCGCCTCGCTCATCGAGGAGATCGTCGAGGTCGACCAGACGCTCGAGGCCGCCGCCGGGGGCGCCGGCTCCGACCGGGGCAGTGGGGGCATGGTGTCGAAACTCGCGGCCGCGAAGATCGCCGCCTGGTCCGGGGTGCGGGCCGTGATCGCCCAAGCCGACCGCGCCGACGTGCTCACCGAGGCCGTGGCCGGCACGCCGGGCGTCGGAACGGTCGTCGTGCCGCGGGGCGGCCGGCTGCCCGCCCGCAAGCTCTGGATCGCCTTCGCCGTCGGGTCCTCGGGCACCGTCTACGTCGACGACGGCGCCCGCAGGGCACTGACCGAGCGGGGCGTGTCGCTGCTGCCGGCAGGGGTCACAGGCGTGAAGGGCGGGTTCGCCGCGCTGGAGGCCGTCGAGATCGCCGACCCCGACGGCCAGGTGTTCGCCAAGGGGCTGTGCAAGCTCGACGCCGCCGGGCTGCGCGAGGTGGCGGGCATGCAGACGGCCGACCTGCCGGAGGGGATCGCCCACGAGGTCGTCCACCGCGACGACCTCGTGGTGCTCCCGTAGCCCCTCACGGTCACCGGACGGCCCGCCGGTGAGCCGCTCGGCCGCGTCGTCGACCGGACGTCTCCTACGCCGCTCCGCCACTCCTCGATGCTGGACGGCCGCGCGGCGTAAACTGTCGGGGCGTGCCCGCAGGGGGCGGGCCGCGTCTCGAGCGATCCGTCGGTGGGCCCGCGCGGCCCGTTGCCAGCTGAGGAGGGGAGCGGTGAGGGGCACTCGCGCTGCTCGCGCCGCGCCGCCGGTCACCGGCCCGGTCCGCGCCGTGCACACGACGGTCGTGGCCGTGATCGCCGTCGTCGCGGTCCTGGCGGCGTCCGGCTGCGGCAGCGTGGAGAGGGCCCCCCTTCGGTCCTCCGTCGTCCTCGCGGAGCTTCCGCCGCTCGGCCGCGTCCACGCCGAGGAGCCGCCCCGCGTGCTCATCTTCGGCGACTCGATCGCCGCGCAGCACGGCAACCCCGCCGCGTTCGCACTCCGCGACGCCGGGGTCGACGCCGAGGTCTTCGCGCTGTGGGGCCACGGCCTGTTCACCCGCGAGCAGTACGACATCGGCGCCCCCCGACCGGATCCGCCGGCCCTGAGCCTCATGGCGGCGGCCAGCGCCGAGGTCGCCGACTTCGACCCCGACGTCGTCGCCGTCTACATCAACCACAACTACTGGCCGCCGTACCCGCGCGACGCCGCCGGCGCCGTGATCGCCAGGGGGTCCCCGGCGTTCGCCGCCATGGCAGGCACCCAGATCACCGAGCTGGTCCACCGCCTGTCGGCCGGGGGGGCCACGATCTACCTCATCGAGCCCGCCCCCGAGGGACCGGGCGCGACGGCGGCCGACAACCCGGTGTGGGCCGGCTACCTCGCCGCCCGGGACGACCTCGGCTTCCAGGTGATCGACTCGGGCGACGCCGTGGCCGACGCGGAGGGCGCCTGGGTCGCCGATCTGCCGGACTGCACGGGGTCGCCGGTGCGGGTGCGCCCACCGGGCGACCTCCACCTCACCTACTTCGGCGCGGGCCTGATGGGAACGCGCACGGCGAACGCCCTGGCCGAGGCGGTCGACTGGCCGATCTCGGACCTCCGCGCACCGTCCCAGGCGCCGGCCGCCATGCTCCCCATGGGTACCGGCTACCGGCTGGTGACCTGCGACGGGGGCACGTTCCACTTCGGTGTGGGCGGCAGCGCGCTCGGCGCGCTACCGCCCGAGGACAGCCTCGGCGTCGGCGAGTCGGTCGTGGGGGCGGCCACGGCCCTCGACGGCGACGGCGCCTGGCTGCTGACCTCCGCAGGCCGGGTCCGCGGCCTGGCGGGTGCACCGCACCTGGGCGACGCCGAGCTGGCCCGCGGCGACCGGGCGGTGGCGATCACGCCCACGCCGACCGGTGCCGGCTATTGGGTCGCGACGGCGTCCGGGGCGGTGCAGGCCTTCGGCGACGCCGAGAAGCTCGGCGACCTCGCCGGGTCGGCCGACCCCGTCGTGGCCATCACCGCCACGGCCGACGGGGACGGCTACTGGCTCGCCACCGCGGGAGGCCGGGTGGCGGCGTTCGGCGCCGCGCCCG
>DATHAO010000018.1:0-38334 GCA_035296625.1 Acidimicrobiales bacterium
CGACCGAGGGGGAGCGGGGCCAGGTATCCGGGGGATCACCCCTTCGTCCTGCCGCCCGCCGCCTGGCACAACGGATGCGTGGGCGCTCGCCGCCCGCCGACCACAGACCTCGATCACGAAGAAGCCCGCCATGTCCGACACCCTCGAGCTCGACGTCGTCGACGCCACCGAGCACACGATCATCGCCAGCCCCGAGCGTGACGGCTGGGCCATCGTCGATCGGCACGGCCGTGTCGTACTCACCGGCGGGTACGCCGAGTGCCTGCGGTGGATGGGCCGGTTCCCCGGCAGCCGCTGACGCGCCGACGCGTCGCCCCGAGCGGCGGGCGGCTCCCGCCGGCGGGCGCCAACGTCAACGGGGCGGCGCCCCAAGCCGCTGCCAGAGGAACTCCAGCACGAGCGCCCACATGACCGCCGCCTGCTCGTTGTCGGCGGCCGCGCCGTGCCCGCCCTCGATGTTCTCGTAGTAGCGGGGCTCGAGGCCCAGCTCGGACATGGCTGCCGCCATCTTGCGGGCGTGGCCCGGGTGCACCCGGTCGTCGCGGGTCGAGGTGACGAACAGCGTCGGCGGGTAGTTCCGGCCCTCCGCGAGCAGGTGGTACGGCGAGAACGTGCGTAGCCAGGCCCAGTCGGCCGGATCGTCGGGGTCGCCGTACTCGGCCATCCACGACGCCCCGGCGAGCAGCAGGTGGTAGCGGCGCATGTCGAGCAGCGGCACCTGGCACACCACGGCCCCGAACAGCTCGGGGTAGGTGGTGAGCATCACGCCGGTGAGCAGCCCGCCGTTGCTGCCGCCCTGCACGCCGAGCCGCGGGGGCGTGGTGATGCCCCGCTCGACGACGTCGCGGGCCACGGCAGCCAGGTCCTCGTAGGCGCGGGGGCGGTTCTCGCGCATGGCGGCCCGGTGCCACGCCGGGCCGTACTCGCCGCCGCCCCGGATGTTCGCCACCACGTAGGTGCCGCCCCGGCTGAGCCAACCGCGCCCGATCACCGCGCTGTACGAGGGCGTCAAGGACACCTCGAAGCCGCCGTAGGCGGTGAGGAGGGTCGGACCGGCCAGCGGGTCGGCCGGGCCGACCACGAAGTACGGCACCGACGTGCCGTCGACGGAGGTGGCGAAGTGCTGGCGGACATCGAGGCCCGAGGCGTCGAAGAAGCTGGGGGCCCGGCGCAGCACCTCGACATCGCCGCCGATCACCCCCCGGCGCAGGGTGGGCGGCTCGGTGAACGACTGGGTGTCGAGGAAGTACTCGTCGCTGGCGTCGGGGTCGGTGTCGACGACGTCGGCCTCGGCGAACTCCGGGACACCGGCCAGCTCCTCGCGTCGCCAGTCGCCGTCCGCGTCCGGCGTCAGGACGTGCAAGCGGGTCTTCACGTCCTGGAGCGTGGCGAGGATCAGGTGGTTCCTCGTCCAGGCGTGGTAGCTCAGCGACGTGTGCTCGTCGGGCGCGAACAGAACCGTCACGTCGCGCTCGCCGGTCAGGTAGCGGTCGAAAGGGGCGCCGAGCAGCGCGCCGGCCGGGTACTCGGTGCCGTCGATCGACCAGGGCGAGCGGAGGCGGATCAGCAACCACCGCCGCCGGGCGTCCGTGTCCGCGTCGGCGGGCACGTCGATCAGGGCCAGGCTGCGGTCGGGGCGCAGCACGTGCTGCTCGCTCGTGAAGAAGTCGGGTGAGCGGCCCACGATGTCGCGCTCGTAGCCCTCGGTCGGGTCGTGGAACGCGTGGACCGACACGTCGTCGACGAGGCCCTCGTAGACGACCTCCGCCTCGGCGAGCGGCGTGCCCCGGGTCCAGCGCTTCACGACCCGCGGGTAGCCCGAGCTGGTCAACGACCCGGGACCGAGGTCGGTGCCCACGTAGATGTGGTCGCGGTCGATCCAGCCGACGTCGGTCTTGGCCTCGGGCAGCGTGAAGCCGTCGGCCACGAAGGCCGGCTCGACCAGGTCGAGCTCACGGACGACGGTGGCGTCCGCGCCGGCCCGCGAGAGGTGCACGAGCGCCCGGTCGTGGTCCGGGCGCAGCACGGTGGCGCCCTGCCACACCCAGCTCTCGCCCTCGTCCTCCCCGAGGGCGTCGACGTCGAGCAGCATCTCCCACTCGGGCTCCCCGGTCCGGTACGACTCGAGCGTGGTGCGCCGCCACAGGCCCCGCGGGTGGGCGGCATCGCGCCAGAAGTTGACGAGATGCGGGCCGTACCGGGTGACGTACGGGATGCGGTCGTCGGCGTCGAGGGCTTCGAGGATCTGGCTCTTCAGCTCGGCGTAGCGTTCGCTCGCCGCCAACTCGGCGAACGTCTCGGCGTTGCGGGCGCGCACCCAGGCCAGCGCCCGCTCGCCGGTGATCTCCTCGAGCCACAGATGGGGGTCGGTGCCGGTCCCGTCGCCGTCGTCCACGGCTCAAGTATGCGGTGCCCCGCTTGGCGTGCCCGGCGGGTACGCGGCCGTGGGCCGGGCCTCAGGGGTGGAGGACGACCTCGTCGGCGACGCGGCGGTCGGGGTCGATCGCCCGGAGGACGAGGCGATCGGGCCACACGGCCAGCTCGGTGATGTGGTGCCAACCGAAGGACACCGCCGTGAAATCGTCCGCGCCGGTGCGCCGGGTGCGGGCCGCGCCGCCGGTGACCACGTAGGTGACGCCGTCGATCGGCACGCTGCGCTGGTAGTCGTGGTCGTGGCCGGCGAGCACGAGCTGCACGCCGTGCCGGGCGAACAGCGGCGTGAAGGCGTCGCGGGTGGCGCGGTCCGAGCCCTGGTAGCCGGCCGAGAACGGCGGGTGGTGCACCACCACGATCCGCCACGGCTCGGTCGCCCCGGCGAGCGTGCGGTCGAGCCAGGCCCGCTGCTCGGCGTCGCCGGCCAGGTTCGAGTCCAGGCCCACGAGGAGCACCTCGGCGAGGTGCCGGACCCACCAGCGCCCGGGCATGCCGAGCGCCGCCATCTGGGCTGCGGCCCGCCGCCGCATGACGTCGTGGTTGCCGAGAACGGCGTGGAGCGGCACGTGGTCGAGGACGGCGGCGAACGGTCCGAACACGGTGTCGGCCAGCCGGGCCGGGTCGCCGCGCGGGTACACGTGGTCGCCGAGCAGGACGAGCCCGTCGAGCGGCTGGTCGGCGTCGAGCGCCGCGACCGCCGCCGCCATCGCCCGCAGGGGCGGGCCGCCGTCGCCCACGTCGCCGGCGACGACCAGGTGCACGGCGGGCTGGTCGTCGGGCGGGAACGGCTCCCAGCCCGTCGTCCGGTGCGGGGCGCCGCGCCGGCGGGTTACCCGGCGAACGATCGGGCCACGGCAGGCCACCGCCGTGCCGATCACGGCGGCGGCCAACAGGCCGGCGAGCAGCGCCACGTCCGCCACCCTACGGGCGCCCCTCCGCGTCCGGCCCCGCCGCCGCCGGCCCTGCCCGCCATCCCCCCGCCGGACCGGTCGCCGGCGGCCAGGACGTCGCGGACGACGGGACCGGCGGTGACCGAGGTCGCGTCGGACGGGCGGCCCGGGATGGCAGGGTGCGGGGATGGGAGACGTGGGCGCCGAGGTGGTGGATCGGCTCCGACGCGCCGGCGTCGGGCCCGGCGACCCCGTCGCCGTCGCCGTCGCATCCGGGGTCGGCGTCGGCCTGGCGGTGGGGGAGTGGCCCGCCGCGGAGCCCGCCGGCACACCGGGGGCGGCGGGCGCAGGCAGGGAAGGCCGCGTCGCCGGCGCGGCGGCCGGGTCCGGGGCGGCCCGCCCGGCCGGCGAGTCGGGCCCGGGGCCGGCGCCGCCTCCGGCGATGCGCCCCGTCGCCGTGGCGCTCGCCGTGGCCTCCGACGAGCCGGTCGCCATCGTCCGGGCCGTCGAGGAGGCGTTCGCGCCCCGCTGGGTGATGTGGTCCGGCGAGACGGCGGGGACGCTCGTGGCCGGTGGCCTGCGGGTGGCCCGGTGCTGGGACGTGGCCGCGGTCCAGCGCCTGCTCGCGGGGGGCTGGCGCGCGGATCCGGCCCGGGTGTGGGCCCAGCTCCACGACCTCGACCCGGCCACGGTCCCCGCAGCCGGGCCGCTCGACCTGTTCAGCCAGGCCGACGACGGCAGCGACGGCGAGGGGCCGGTGCGCGCGGACGGGCACTTGCGGGCCGGGTGGGCGAGCGGCGGGTGGGCTGGGAGCCCCGAGCGCCTGCGCCGGTGGGCCGAGCTCGCCCATGCCGCCGCTCGGGTCCAGCAGGCCCGGCTCACCCGCCTGGCCACCGACGAGGACCGGCCGGCCGCCCCGGCCACGGCGCTGTCGGAGTCGGCGGCCGAGCTGCTGTGCGCCGAGATGTCCGCCGACGGCCTCCCCATGGACCGGGCGGCGGCCGAGGCGATCGTCGCCGCCGTCGTCGGCCCCCGTCCCCGCAGCGAGGCCGAGGCGGCCGAGCAGCGGGCCCGGCGCGACGACGAGGTCCTGCGGCACGTGCCCCCGCCGGCGGCGTTCGACCTGCGCAGCCCGGGGCAGGTGAAGTCGCTGCTGCGCCGGGTGGGGGTCGAGGTCCCCGACACCCGCGCCTGGCGGCTCGAGGCCGTGCGCGACGCCCACCCGGCCGTCGAGGCGCTGCTCGCCTGGCGGAAGGCCGAGCGCGTGGCAACGACGTTCGGCTACGGCTGGCTCGACGAGCACCTGGGCGCCGACGGCCGGCTGCGGGGCGCGTGGTCCGGGTCGGACGGCGCCGCCGGGCGGATGACCGCGTCGGCGGGTCTGCACAACATGCCGGCGGACATGCGCGGAGCCGTGGTGGCCGAACCGGGCCACGTGTTCGTGCGGGCGGACCTCGGCCAGATCGAGCCCCGGGTCCTCGCCGCCGTCTCCGGCGACGCGGCGCTGGCCCGGGCCACCACGGACGACGACATGTACGCGCCGATCGCCGCCCAGCTCGGCGTCGACCGGCCCACCGCCAAGGTCGCCGTGCTCGGGGCCATGTACGGCCAGACGACCGGCCACGGCGCCCAGGCGCTCCGCCGCCTTCATGCCGCATACCCGGTCGCCATGGCCTACCTCGACGAGGCGGACCGATCGGGGCAGGCGGGGCGCGACATCCGCACGCACGGCGGGCGGTTGATCCGCCTCCACAGCCCGGCTCCCGAGATGGGCGAGCGCGAGGCCCGGGGCCGGGCCGCCGCCCAAGGACGCTACGGCCGGAACGCCCTCGTGCAGGGCGCGGCCGCCGAGATGTTCAAGGTGTGGGCGGCGCTCGTGCGGGTCCGGTGTGCGCCGCTCGGGGCGCGCATCGTGCTGTGCCTGCATGACGAGCTGCTCGTCCACGCCCCGTCGGACCGGGGCGACGCCGTGGCCCGCCTGCTGGAGACGTGCCTGCAGGAGACGGCCCAGCGGTGGGCCCCCGGCGGTGCAGTGCGCTTCGTGGCCGACATCGGCGTGATCGCCCGCTGGTCCGACGCCAAGGGATGAGGTCCGGCGGGCGCGGCCGTATCTGCGCCCGCCCGGCGTGAGCGGCTTCGCAGCCCGGCGATCCGTCCGCCTAGGGTCGACACGCACGAGGCGGGGAGGAGGACCGTTGGGCAGACTGCTGGCGCGGGTGCGCGACGAGTGGCGACCCTCGGCGGTCACACTGGGCCGCTCGGCGTTCCCGCTCGGCGTACTGTTCGGCCTCAACGCCGTCGACGAGCTGGACCGCACGGCGTTCGCCGTGCTGCTGCCCGACATCCGCGATCACTTCGGGCTGAGCAACGGCGCGGCGCTCTCGCTCGTCGCGGTCACCACGATCGCCGTGATCCTGGTGGAGGTTCCGCTGTCGTTCGTGTGCGACCGGTCGAACAGGGTCCGCATCGCCGCCGCCGGCGCCGCCGTGTGGGGGCTGTTCTCGATCGGCACCGGCCTGGCGCCCACGGTGGTCGCCCTGGTCGTCGCCCGCATCGGTGCCGGCGTGGGTCGGGCGGTCGTCAACCCCACCCACAGCTCGCTGCTCTCCGACTGGTACGAGCCGGCCGCCCGGGTGAAGGTCTTCGCCGTCCACCGCCTCGCCAACTCGGTCGGCCAGATCGTCGGGCCCGCCTCGGCCGGCATCATCGCCTACTACCTGGGCTGGCGCAGCCCGTTCCTGCTCTTCGCCTTGCCCACGTTCGTGTTCGTGCTGCTCACGCTGCGCCTCCGCGAGCCGGTGCGGGGCGAGCACGAGCGCCGGGCCGCCGGAGCCGACGACGTGGCCGCCGCCGTGGAGCAGGCGCCCGAGTCACCGTGGGCGACGATGCGCCTGCTCAGCCGCCTCCCCACGTTCCGGCGGGTGTGGCTGTCGGTGCCATTCCTGGGCGTGGCCCTGTTCGGGGTGCCGAACCTGCTGTCGCTCGTCTACGAGGACGTCTTCGGGCTCGACGCCGCCCAGCGCGGGCTCATCACCGCCGGCGTCGAGCCGCTGCAGATCATCGGCGTCGTGGCGTCGCTGCCGATCGTGGCCCGCATCGCCGAGTCCCGCCCCGAGTTCCTCCTGCGCTTCGTGGCCGTCGTGGGCGTGGTCGACGGCGCTCTGCTCGTGGTTCTGGCCTACGCACCGAACGTGGCCACGGCCGTGGCGGTCCATGCCCTGCTTGCGGGGTCGATCGGCACGCTGGCCCCGGCGTTCTTCTCGATGCTGTCGCTGATAGCCCCGCCGCACGTCCGTTCCGCCGCGTTCTCGACGCTGTCGGTCTTCGCCGTGCCGGGCATCGCCCTGTTCCTACCGTTCATCGGGGCGCTGTCCGACTCGGTCGGCGTGCAGGCGAGCATGCTCACGATGGTGCCGGTGTCGCTCGCGGCGGGCGGCATCCTGTCGACGGCCGGGCGGACGATCGTCGACGACATCGCCCGCGTCCGGGCCGATGCCCTGGCCGCCGTGGCCGCCCTCGCCCCGGCCGCCGAGCCCGCCTGAGGAGCGGCGGCGCTACGGACCGAGCATCCGGTCGCCGAGCGCGGGGAACACCTTCGCCACCTTGGCCAGCAGGTACTCGCCGTACGTGCCGCCGCCGGCGAGCACGTCGGCGCCGTCCCAGCGGGGCGGGGCCGGCGCCGCGACGGCCGGGCCGAGCGGCAGCGGTGCCACCTCGGCGTCCCAGCCCGGGTCGAAGAAGAACGCCGTGGACAACCGGTCGCCCGGCCCCGCCCCCGGCCGGACCCGGTGCGGCGTCGAGCGGTAGAGACCGCCGGTCAGGCGCTCGAGCATGTCGCCCAGGTTGCAGACGAACGACCCGGGGACCGGCGCGGCGTCGACCCAGCCCTGCGGCGTGCGGACCTCGAGCCCGCCGGTCGTGTCCTGGCGGACCATGGTCAGCAGGCCGTAGTCCGTGTGCTCGGCGACGCCCCAGCCCCCGGCGCCCTCCTCGGCCGGCGCCGGGGGATAGCGGAAGATGCGGAACAGCACCGTGGGGTCGGCGGTGAGGTGGGCGGCGAACCAGTCCGCCCCCAGGCCGAGCGCCCGGCCGAGGCCGCCGGCGAGCAGGTGACCGAGGCCGGTCATGGCGTCGAGGTGGGCGAGCACGGCGGACCGCAGGCCGGGCGGCCGCTCCGGGAACAGGTTCGCCCCGTGCAGCGGCACCCCGGCGGCCACCCTCGGGTGGTCGGGGCCCAGCTCGGCGCCGAAGTACAGGCCCTCCTTGCCGTCGGGCACGCCGGAGGTCAGCTCGCCGCCCAGCGGGAACCAGCCTCGCCACGCCGGACCACCCCGTTCCATGGCGATGGCGGCCTTCTCGTCCTCGGGCAGGGCGAAGAAGCGGCGGGCGAGCGCCTCGACGCGGGCCTGGAGCGCTGCGTCGACGCCGTGGCCCACGATGTAGAAGAACCCGGTCGTGCGGCAGGCCGCGTCGAGCCGGCGCACCACGGCGTCGGCCATCGGCCCACCGGCCCGCAGCGGCGCCACGTCGATCACCGGCAGCTCGCCCACGCACCCGTTCTACCCGGCGGTTCGTCCGCCGGGACGCGGGGCGGCTGCCTGACCGCGGCCAGGTGCCGGACCGCGGTCAGGTGTCGACGACCACCCGCACCGGCAGGGCCACCTCGGGCAGGCCGGCCACGAGCAGCACGCCGTGGTAGGTGCCGGGGGCGTCGTCGTCGGCCAGCGGCCCGAGCGTGACGGCCACCCCCCGGTTCGACCGGGCGGGCATCTCGTCGACGACGGTGGGGTCGCAGGCCAGCGTGGCGCCGAGGACGCGGCCGTCGTGGCGGCGCAGCTCGCCGGCGTCGAACCGCACGTCCCGCCGGACGTCACCCGTGGCGTTGTGCAGCCACAGCTCGACAGTGGCGGCGCGTGCCCGGCCCGGGGCTCCGGACCGTCCCGGTCGTCCGGACACGACGAGGTCGATCCGGCCCGACGCCGTGCCCGTGCCGACGTCGACGGCCAGCGGTCCCTCCGCGCCGCCCCCGGGGGTGGCGGCAGTCGGCGGGTCCGTCCGGAAGCGGCCCCTGCCACGTTCGGCGCCTTCGCCCGTCAGCGCATCGGCGAGATCGCCGAGCGCCGAGGCGACGACGCCCTGCAGCGACCGGGTGGCCAGCTCGCCCCACACCTGGGCCAGCCCCTCGGCGAGGCGGTCGCCGCCCGACGGGCCGGTCCGGCGGCCGCGGCCCGTGGCCCACGGGACGGCCTCCCCCAGTGCGCCCGTGATCCACCCTGCGTTCGCCGAGGGACGGTCGGCGCCGGCCCCCGCGCGGCCGGCGGCCGATGGGCCGGTGGCGCGGGGGCCCGACCCTGCGCCCGCGTCGGCGGCCGGCTCGGCTGTGCCGTTCTCGTCCCCGTCGACCATGGAGACCAGGCGCTCGACGATCTCGCCGGCTGCGCGCAGCCCCCGCAGCTGCATCTCGCCGAGGGCCCGGACGCCCGCGACAGGGTCGAACCCGCCCCAGCTGAACTCCCCGCCGCCAGCGCCTCCCGTGTCGGTGCCTCCCTCGCCGCCGGTGCGGAGGGCGTCGGTGGCCTCGATGTCAGGCGCGCCGGTCCCGGACGCATCGGCGACGGGATCGCTCGACCGGCCGCCCGCAGCCTCGGCGGCGAGGTCCTCCACCGTCCCCTCCGCTGCCGCAGTGAGGTCGTCGGCGGCCGCCGTGTCCGCCCCGAGGTCGTCGGCCGCCGCCGGCGGCGGGCTCGCCGGCTCGGCGGGGGCACCGGTCTCGCCGGACCCGGGCGCGGCGCTGGGTCGCTCGTCCTCGTCGTGATCGTCGGTGGCCACGTGCGCCTCCACTGCTGCCGGCGGGATCGCCTGCCGCGTCTCCGCTACCCGCTGCCGGCCGGTCGACCCCACACGGCCGCCTGCCGGGACCGTGGGTTCCGGGGCCCGCACGCCGTCTCGGCCCGCCGGCTCGACGAGCTCGACGGGATTCCCGGCGGGGCGTCGTACGCCACGGCGGCGTCGATGTCGTCGACGATGGAGCGGGCGCTGACCGTGGCCACGGCCACCTCCGTGAGACGGTCTGCGTCGAACCTATGTCCTGGCGGCGGACCCGCCGGGTCGGCCCGCAGCACTCACGGCGTCGGTGGCGGGGCCATCGGGGCTCGCGGCACCCGTCGAGTGACCGGCGGAGCCCAGCAGCTCGCACGCCTCGACCACGCGGCGGGCCATCGACGCCTCGGCGGCCGCCCCGTAGGAACGCGGGTCGTAGGCCTTCTTCTCGCCCGTACCGCCGTCCACCCGCAGCACGCCGTCGTAGCGGCGGAGCATGTGGTCCGCGATCGGCCGAGTGAACGCGTACTGCGTGTCGGTGTCGACGTTCATCTTCACCACCCCGTGGGCCACGGCGGCCCGCACGTCCTCGGGCGACGAGCCCGAGCCGCCGTGGAACACCAGGTCGAAGGGCCGCTCCCGTCCGTGGCGGTCGCCGACGGCCCGCTGGATCTCCGCCAGCACCTCCGGCCGCAGCACGACGTGACCAGGGCGGTACACGCCGTGGACGTTGCCGAACGTGGCGGCGAGCATGTACCGCCCGCGCTCGCCCAGGCCCAGCACGTCCGCCACCCGTAGCGCGTCGGCGGGCGTCGAGTAGAGGCGCTCGTCGATCGCCCCGACGATGCCGTCCTCCTCGCCGCCGACCACGCCGATCTCGATCTCGACCACGATCCCGAGCGGCCGGCACGCATCGAGCAGCTCGGCGGCGATGCGGAGGTTCTCCTCGAGCGGCAGCGTCGAGCCGTCCCACATGTGCGACCCGAACAGCGGGTCGCCGCCGGACTCGACCCGCCGCCGCGACAGCTCGACGAGCCGGCGCAGGTAGTCGTCGAGCCGCGCCGGCGGGCAGTGGTCGGTGTGCAGGGCGACGAGCCCGGGGTGGTTGCGGGCGACCACACGGGCCAGCTCGGCCAGCGCGACCGCCCCCGTGACCGCGTCGGCCACCGAGGCACCCGAGAGGTGCTCGGCGCCCCCCACCGAGACCTGCACGATCCCGTCGCTGCCGGCCTCGGTGAACCCGCGCAGCGCAGCGTTCAGCGCCTGCGATGACGTGACGTTCACCGCCGGGTAGGCGAACCCGCCGTCGCTGGCCCGGTCGAGCATGGCGGCGTACTGCGCTGGCGTGGCGATCACGGCGGCCTCCTCGCGCCCCGGGCCAGCCTACGGTCGCGCCGGCGCCGCGTCCCGTGTGCCTTCACCGGAATGCCGACCCGAGGACCGCACTGTCCGTGACCGCCCCAATCCTCTCGATCGCCCGCCCGACGCCCGACACCCGACCGCGCCCGCGGCGGGACGACCGGCTGGAGGCGTGGGTGGTGGCCGAGGAGCACCGCCCCCGGCTCGCCATGCGCAACGCCGTCGTACCCGGCACCGTGCTGGTGGACGGGTTCGCCCGGGCGGCGTGGAAGCTCACCCGAGCGAAGGGCACCGAGCGAGGCGGCGGCCGGCGGCGGTGGCAACCCCGCCGTCCTCGCGACCGGGTGCGGCCCCCGGAGGGCCTCGGCGAGGTCCTCCGGGGGCCGCCCACCTCACGTCGGCGGAGAGTGGCATGAACCACGACGGCACGGGTAGATGCGCCATGGGCCTCGGTCCGAGGAACGGCGGCGTTCGCCGCCGCCCCGGCGGGAGATGAAGCGGTGACGACGAACGAGGAGAGGGCGATGGCGGCCACCGGGTGGGGATCAGCGACGGCGGCGGACGTGGTCCAGGACGTGGCCCCGGACGTGCTCCGGCGCATCGCGGCGGCCCACCTCCGGGCGCGCCGCCTGCTCGAGGAGGCGACGGTGCTCATGCGTGAGCAGGTCGACCTCGAGTCGGCCGTCGGCGGTCGGGCCGTGGCGGACGACGACGTGCTCTACGAGCTTCGCGAGGCCACCGGCCTCGTCGCCCTCGAAAGCGTGCTCGGCAACGCGGCGGCCGTGATCTCGGCCGCGGGCGGCGGCCTGTGGTGCGGCGGCGCGCCCCGCCCCTGGCCGGAGACGGCATGGCAGCTGCCCGACGACGCCGAGGACGCGGGCTAGCGGGCGGCCCCGGCCGCTGGTGACATTGTGACAACTGTCATGGCATGAAGTCGGCAAACCGCGGTTGGGTCCGGGACCGACCGCATTAGCTTCCCAAGCACGGCGGAGGCCCCCGGGAGGGGGCCACTCTCATCCCCCCGGAGGGTCCCTGTGTTCGCACGCTTGGGCCGCTGGTGCTACCAGCGGCGCGGAATCGTCGTTGCCGCCTGGCTGGTCGTCCTGATCGCCGGCGGCGCCATCCTGAGTTCGGTCGGCACCGAGTCGCGCTCCGAGTTCGAGCTACCCGACGTCGAGAGCCGTCGAGGCACCGACATCCTCGAGGCCAACTTCGGGGGCATGGGCTCGGGCGTCAACGGCACCATCGTCGTCGAGGCGGACCAGGGCGTCGACGACCCCGAGGTCCGCTCCGCCATGGAGGACCTCTTCGCGGACGTGGGCGAGATCGACCTCGACGAGGGTGGCTCGCTGCTGGTCACCAGCCCGTACGCCGAGGAGGGCGGCGAGCGGCAGATCGCCCAGCGCGGCCCCGGCGCCGGCAGGATCGCCTACGCCTCGGTCGAGATGCCCTCCGACATCACCCAGGAGGAGGCCGTCGACATCGTCGACGAGATCAAGGGGATGGTCCCCGAGGTCGAGGGCGTCGACATCTACCTCGGCGGTTCGATCTTCGCCGACTTCGAGGAGCCCTCCTCCGAGGTGCTGGGCCTGGCCTTCGCCATCGTCATCCTGATCCTGTCGTTCGGCTCCGTGCTGGCCATGGGCCTGCCTGTGGGCGTGGCGCTGGCCGGCATCGGCGTCGGCACGATCCTCGCCGGGCTGCTCAGCCACGTGCTCACCGTGCCCGAGTTCGCCAACGTGCTCGGCGTCATGATCGGCCTCGGCGTGGGCATCGACTACGCCCTGTTCATCGTCACCCGCTATCGCGAGAACCTGCACAAGGGCATGAGCGTCGAGCAGGCCACCTCCGTGGCGATCGACACCGCCGGCCGGGCAGTCACCTTCGCCGGCACCACGGTCGTCATCTCGCTGCTGGGCATGATCATCATGCAGATGAGCTTCATCACCGGCCTCGCCGTGGGAGCGGCCACGGTGGTGGCGGTCACGATGATCGCCTCGCTCACGCTGCTGCCGGCGCTGCTCGGCTTCGCCGGGCACAGGGTCGAGGTCACGCGCTGGCGCGGCCTGATCGCCGCCGGCCTCGTGGCCGTGGCGCTGGTCGGCGCCGGCCTGTCCATCTCGCCCCTGCTCGTCGGCCTGCCGCTGGCTGTGGTCGTCGTCGTCGCCAGCTTCGCCGTGCGGCCGCTGCGCCGCGAGGTGCCCCGCCGGGCGCAGAAGCCGCTCGACCAGACGACCGCCTACCGGTGGAGCCGGGCCATCCAGCACCACCCGTGGCGGGCGGCGATCACCGGGGCCGTCGTGCTCCTCGTGCTGGCCCTGCCCGTGTTCAGCCTGCGGCTCGGCTTCTCCGACGAGGGGAACTACCCGGAGGGCACCCACACCCGCATCGCCTACGACCTGCTGGCCGACGGGTTCGGCCCCGGCTTCAACGGGCCCTTCGCCCTGGCCTCCGAGGTGCCCGAGGGCACCGACCCGGCGGCCCTCGAGGCGGTCACCGACGCCGTGCGGGTCACGCCGGGCGTCGAGTTCGCCTCGCCGGCCCAGCTCAGCGACGACGGGACGGCCGCCATCTGGCGGGTCATCCCGACCACGGCACCCCAGGAACAGGAAACGAACACGCTGGTCCACGACCTGCGCGACGACGTGCTGCCGGCCGCCGTCGATGGCACCGGGCTCGACCCGGCGGTCACCGGACCGGTGGCCATCCAGGTCGACTTCTCCGAGTACCTGGCGGCCCGGCTGCCGTACTTCTTGGCCGCCGTGCTGGGCCTGTCCTTCCTGCTGTTGATGGTCGTGTTCCGGTCCGTGCTGGTGCCGCTCAAGGCGGTCGTGATGAACCTGCTGTCGATCGGCGCCGCCTACGGCATCCTCGTGGTCGTCTTCCAGTGGGGCCGGGGCAGCTCGCTCCTCGGCGTCGACGGCGGGCCCATCGAGCCGTTCATGCCGATGATGCTGTTCGCCATCGTTTTCGGCCTGTCGATGGACTACGAGGTCTTCCTGCTCTCCCGGGTCAAGGAGGAGTGGGACCGCACCGGCGACAGCCACGGCTCGGTGGCCGACGGCCTGGCCGCCACGGCCCGAGTCATCACCGCCGCCGCGCTGATCATGGTGTTCGTCTTCGGCAGCTTCCTTTTCGAGAGTGACCGCACGGTCAAGCTCGCCGGCCTGGGCCTGGCCACCGCCGTGCTGCTCGACGCCACCATCGTCCGCATGCTGCTGGTGCCTGCCACCATGGAGCTGCTGGGCGACAGGAACTGGTGGGTGCCCCGCTGGCTCGACCGGATCCTGCCCCGCATCGAGGTCGAGGGCCACGCGGACGAGCGCACCGGCGAGCCCGAGCCCGAGCGGGAGCTCGAGAAGGTCTGACCCGGTCCGCCCGGTCGCCCCGGCGGGGGCGACCGGGGAGTCAGACCGGCGGGCAGCCGTCAGGACGAGGGGCGGCCGTCGCCGTCGGCGTCGCTCGAGGCGAACGCCTCCGGGAACGCGTCGACGATCGCCTGCTCGTAGGCCTCGCGCTCCGGCCCCTCGGGGTCGAAGCCGGCGTCGCTGAACTGCACGGTCGTGACCGGACCGAGCTTGACGACGTCGAGCGTGACGTTGTCGGCCCACCGGTCGGCCGCGTCCCCGTCGGGCCACACGATCACCGTGAACTGGTCGGTGGTCGTGCGGCTCACGCAGTCGAGCTCGGCACACACGCTCGAGCTGTCGCGGGGGTTGATGACACGCAGGCCGGCGGCCTCGATCGCCGCGAACACGTCATCGGCCGTCACCGTCCCCGGCGTGGTGGGCGCCAGCGGTGCGCAGTCGGTGCGCCCCGTCGTCTCGAAGTCGACGTCGTCGACGCTGTCGAGCCCGGTCACGGCCAGCCCGTGACTCGTGTTCGCGAAGCGCCCGGTCGCCAGACGGGTGTCGACGCCGGCCGAGTCGGGGATCGACGCGCAGCTGATCGTGACCTCCCACCAGTCGCCGTCGCTGCGCTGCTCGCGTAGCTCGTCGAACACGAGCCGGAGGCCGGTCGCGTCGGTGGCGTCGGTCAGCACGTCGATCTCGCTGCGCGACCGGATCGTGGCCGAGTACGACGGCGGCTGCGGGTCCTCGCGGAACTCCTCGCGTTGATCCTCGAGGCGCTCACCGGGGTCGTCGTCGTTGTCGGTGATGTAGGCGACGGTCACAAGGGCGACGAGGCCTCCGATCCAGTACAGCCTCCTGCGCTCCACGGCGCGTCCCCTACGTCGGCGGGTCGGGCGAACCCGTAGCGGGTTCGTTCGGGTCCCAAGCGTAGTGGCCCGCCCCCGGGAGCCGGGGGGCGCCGCCGCTACCGTGCAGCGGCGTGTGTGGCCGCTACGTCTCCGCGTCGACGCCCGACGACATCGCCCGGTACTTCGACGCCGAGGCGCCCGAGGACGTGCTCGAGCCGAACTGGAACGTGGCTCCCACCGATGACGTCTACGCCGTGCGCGCGGACGGCGCGCTACGCCGGGTCGACGCCTTCCACTGGGGACTCGTGCCGTCGTGGGCGCCGGATCCGAAGGTTGGCGCGCGCATGATCAACGCCCGGGCCGAGACGCTGGCCACGAAGGGGGCGTTCAAGGCGGCGTTCCGGCGGCGGCGCTGCATCGTGCCGGCAGACGGCTTCTACGAGTGGACCCGGAAGGCGGGAGGCAGGGTGAAGCAGCCACATTTCATCCACCGGCCCGACGGCGAGCCGTACGCGTTCGCCGGCTTGTGGGAGGTCTGGCGGCGGCGGGCCGACGGTGAGCGCCTACGGTCCTGCACGATCGTGACCACGACGGCCAACGAGCCGATGTCCGCCCTGCATGACCGCATGCCGGTGATCCTCCCGGCCTCCGTGTGGGACGAGTGGCTCGATACGGACAACGACGACCTCGACACGCTCGGTCGGCTGCTCGTGCCGGCCCCTCCCGAGGTCGTGGCCACCCGTCTGGTCTCGACACTGGTCAACAGCGTGCGCAACCAGGGCCCCGAGCTCCTCGTGCGGGCCGAGCCCGAGACGCTGTTCGGCTGAGGGTCGACGTCGCCTGGCCGACCCGCGCGCCGCCCTGAGCGGAGCTGGCGCGCCCCTCGTCAGGCGCCCGGTACGCGGTCGCCGTGGCCCTGCTCGCGCAGCGCGGCCCGCAGGCGATCGGCGGCGTCGTCGAGGGCGACCGGGTCCGGGTCGGGGTCGGCCTTCGAGAACGAGAGGTCGGCCTCGGAGTCGATCGGGACCAGGTGCAGGTGCGTGTGGGGGACCTCGAGTCCGGCGATGATCATCCCCACGCGGACCGGGCGGAACGCCGCCTGCATCGCCCGGCCCACGTCGCGGCCCACGACCATGAGGTGGGCGGCGAGGCCGGCGTCGAGGTCGATCCAGTGGTCGACCTCGGCGATCGGCACCACGAGCGTGTGGCCCAGCGTGATGGGGGCGATGGTGAGGAACGCCACCGCCCGGTCGTCGCGCCACACGAACCGCCCGGGGATCTCGCCCTCGATGATGCGGGTGAACAGCGTCGCCATGGCCGCGCACCCTACGCGGCCCGCACGGCCGGCTGGGAACCGCCGCCACCGGGCAAGCTCCGCCAATGGCGAACGAGCCGTTGCGGGGATCGGGCCCTACGCTCCGGGCGATGGACGGGGACGGGGTCGACGAGGTGCAGGACCCGGACCCTGCCCCCGACGAGGGTGCATCCATGGACCGGGTGCTCACGCTGCCCAACGTCATCACCATCGTCCGGCTGTCGTGCCTGCCGATCTTCCTGTGGCTGCTCTTCGTCGACGAGAACCGGGCGGCCGCCGCCTGGCTGCTCGCCGCCCTCGGGGCCACCGACTGGGTCGACGGCTACCTCGCCAGGCACATGGGCCAGGTCTCCACGCTCGGCAAGATCCTCGACCCGGTGGCCGACCGCCTGCTGTTCATCGTGGGCGGCGGAGCCATCCTCATCGACGGGTCGGTGCCCGCGTGGTTCGCGATCACCGTGCTGGTGCGCGAGGTGCTGGTCGGCGGCACGACGGTCCTGCTGGGCCTCATGGGCGCCCGCCGGATCGACGTGACGTGGTTCGGCAAGGCGGGCACGTTCTGCCTCATGGTGGCGTTCCCGTTCTTCCTGGCCCACCGCTCCACCCTCGGCTGGAGCGACACCGCCGGCGTTCTGGCTTGGCTGTTCGGCATCCCTGGCCTCGTCCTCAGCCTGTACGCCGCCGTGCTCTACGTGCCGCTCGCCCGCCGCGCTCTGCGCGAGGGCCGCGAGGACAGGCTCGCCGGTCCACCGGCGTCGCCGCCCGGCGCGCCGGTCTGACTTCGACTGACGCCGACGCGTGGCGGCGGTCGACGCACCCGTGACTTCGGGGTTCGAGAAGCCCAACCGGTACCGTCGGGGGCATGAAGGCAGTGATCATGGCTGGAGGCGAGGGCACCCGTCTCCGCCCGCTGACCTCGAACGCCCCCAAGCCGATGATGCCCATCGCCAACAGGCCCATGATGGAGCACATCATCCAGCTGCTGAAGCAGCATGGCTTCGACGACATCGTCGTGACCGTGGCCTTCATGGCGAACCACATCCGCAACTACTTCGGCAACGGGTCCGAGCTGGGCGTCCGCATGGTCTACGCCACCGAGGAGACGCCGCTCGGCACGGCCGGGTCGGTCCTCAACGCCCGCGACGAGCTCGACGAGCGGTTCCTCGTGATCTCCGGCGACGTGCTCACCGACATCGACCTCGGCGCCATCGTGAGGTTCCACGAGGAGCACCAGGCGATGGCCACCATCGGCCTCACCCCGGTCGAGAACCCCCTCGAGTTCGGCATCGTGATCACCAGGGACGACGGCTCGATCGAGCGGTTCCTCGAGAAGCCCACGTGGGGCCAGGTGTTCTCCGACACCATCAACACCGGCATCTTCGTGCTCGAACCCGAGATCTTCGCCTACATCGAGCCCAACCGGTCGATCGACTTCAGCTCCGACGTGTTCCCGCGGGTGCTCGAGGACGGCAAGCCGCTGTTCGGTGCCGTCGTCGAGGGTTACTGGGAGGACGTGGGCACGCTCGACGCCTACGTCCGAGCCCACAAGGACGTGCTGGACGGCCGGGTGCAGCTCGACATCGGCGGCTTCGAGATCAGCGACGGCGTCTACGTGGGGGAGGGGGCGGAGATCCACCCCGACGCCCGGATCGACGGGCCGGCCATCGTGGGCGACTACTGCCGCATCGAGGCGAACGCCCGACTCGGCGAGTACTCGGTGCTCGGCATCAACGTCCGTGTCCGGTCCGGTGCAGACCTCCAGCGGGCCGTGGTCCACGACAACACCTACATCGGCGAGGGCGTGCGCCTGCGGGGCACGACCGTGGGCCGGGCCTGTGACCTCCGCAACGGCGTGCGCGGCGAGGAGGGTGTGGTCCTCGGCGACGAGTGCTTCATCGGCGAGAACGCCGTGCTCAGCGCCGGGGTCAAGGTGTACCCGTTCAAGACGGTCGAGGGCGGCGCCGTCATCAACAGCTCCATCGTGTGGGAGTCGCGGGGATCGCGGACCCTGTTCGGCCGCCTCGGCGTGGCCGGCCTGGCCAACGTCGACGTCACGCCCGAGCTGGCCACGCGGGTGGCGATGGCGTTCGGCACGACCCTCAAGAAGGACGCCACCGTGGTGACGTCGCGCGACTCGAGCCGGTCGGCCCGCATGCTCAAGCGGGCGATGATGGCCGGCCTCAACGCCGCCGGCGTGAACGTGCGCGACCTCGAGGTGGCGTCGGTGCCGGTGACGCGCTTCGCCGTCGCCCGGCCCGACGCGGACGCCGGCATCACGATCCGCCTGATCGAGGACGACCCGCAGTCGGTCGTCATCCGGTTCTTCGACACCACCGGCGCCGACATCACCGAGGACGCCCAGCGCAAGATAGAGCGGCTGTTCCTCCGCGAGGACTTCCGGCGGGTGTTCCCGGGCGAGATCGGCGACATCGGCTTCCCGCCCCGCCACCTCGAGCAGTACAGCGTCGCCCTCGAGGCGGCGGTCGACATCGCCCGCATCAACGCCAGCGGCTCGAAGGTCGTGGTGGACTACTCGTTCGGCGCCACGTCGTTCGTCATGCCCAACGTGCTGTCGAAGCTCGGCGCCGACGTGCTGGCCGTCAACCCGTTCGCCTCGACCGCCGGCGTCATGGCGTGGGACCGCGAGGAGCACGCCGCCAGCGTCGCCCGCCTCGTGCGGGCCTCGGGGGCCACGCTCGGCGCCGTGGTCGACCCCGACGGCGAGCACCTCACGCTCGTCGACGACACCGGCCACGTGCTCACCCACGACCAGGCGCTGTTGGCCTACGTGGCCCTCGTGACGGCCCACATCGACGGCGGCGCGATCGCCCTGCCGCTGAACGCCACCGGCCACGCGGACGGCATCGCCGGTCGCAACGGCGTCGAGGTGCGCCGGACGAAGCTATCGAACGCCGCGCTCATGCAGGCGGCCGCCGATCCCGGCGTCCACTTCGCCGCCGGGGCGTCGGGCGGGTTCATCGTGTCGGACTTCCTGCCGGCCTTCGACGCCGCCGCCGCCATGGTCAAGATGCTCGAGCTGCTGGCCGTCGAGGGCACGTCGCTGTCGAAGGTCGTCGCAACGCTGCCGGCCGTCCACATCGTGCGCGAGACTGTGGTGACGCCGTGGGAGCAGAAGGGCACGGTGATGCGCACGCTCGTCGAGCTGTCCAAGGACCGCGAGGTCGACCTCGTCGACGGCGTGAAGGTGCACCACGAAGGCGGGTGGGCGCTGGCGCTGCCCGACCCCGAGGAGCCGGTCACCCACATCTGGGCCGAGGCCGCGACCGGCGGCGACGCCCGCCGGCTCGCCCAGGAGTACGCCCGGCGCATCCGCCAGCTGCTGCGCTGATCAGCCCCATCCGGCCTCGACCTCAGGTGGAGGTCGAGGGTGCGGTCCGCGCGGAAGCCCACGTCGGGGGCCATGCTCGCGACATCGCCGCGATGCGAGGCCTCAACCAGGCATCGAGGCCCGGTACGGTTCGCTAGCCTGCCTGCCCATGGACATCCCCGAGGACCTCCGGTACTCCACCGACCACGAGTGGGTCCGGGTCGATGGTGGCGAGGTCCGCGTCGGCATCACCGACTACGCGCAAGACGCCCTCGGCGACGTGGTGTTCGTCGAGCTCCCCGAGGTGGGCGCCACCGTCAAGCGGGGCGACAGTTGCAGCGAGGTCGAGTCGACCAAGTCGGTCTCCGAGATCTACGCCCCCGTTTCGGGAACGGTGGCTCAGGTGAACACCGAGCTGGCCGACAACCCCGAACGCCTGAACGACGATCCCTACGGTGACGGGTGGATCTGCACGATCACCGTCACCGACGCCGCGGAGCTCGACGAGCTGCTCGACGCCGAGGGCTATCGCGCGTTGATCGAAGGTTGACCACGTGGCCGACGACGTCTTCTGCAGCCGCTGCGGTCATCGCAACCCTTCAGGGGCGAACTTCTGCTCGTCGTGCGGCGCCCCCCTCGCCCCCGCCCGCGAGGACTCGACGACGGTCGTCTTCGTGCCCGAGCAGCTCGAGGGCGAGGGCGACTTCGCCGTCGAGCTCGACGCCATCCCGGCGGGGGTGGGGCTCCTCGTGGTCAAGCGTGGACCCAACATCGGCTCCCGCTTCGCGCTCGACGCCGACGTCGTGGCCGCCGGCCGTCACCCCAAGAGCGACATCTTCCTCGACGACATCACCGTCTCGCGGCGCCACGCGGAGATCGTCCGCGAGGCGGACGGCTACGTGGTGCGCGACGCCGGGTCGCTGAACGGCACCTACCTCAACCGCGAGCGGGTCGAGTCCGCGACGCTGAAGGACGGCGACGAGCTCCAGATCGGCACGTTCAAGCTCGTGTTCCTCACGGGGAGGGGAGAGCCCGCGTGATGCGCGGCTCCCCCGATCGGTCGCACCTGTCGATCGGCGAGGTGCTGTCCCTGCTTCAGGACGAGTTCCCCGATGTCACCATCTCGAAGATCCGCTTCCTGGAGAGCCAGGGGCTGCTCGACCCCGAGCGGACGCCGTCGGGCTACCGCAAGTTCTACGAGGACGACATCCAGCGGCTGCGGTGGATCCTGCGCCAGCAGAAAGACCACTACCTGCCGCTCAAGGTCATCAAGGATCGGCTCGACGGGCGTGACCTGGCGCCGTCCGAGCCGGTCGCCACGCTGCCCGCGGGAGAGCGCACCGGGGCCGGGGGCTCGCCACCCGCCGGAGCCAACGGCCGGCGTAGCACCATCAACGGTCACGCCGCCCTCGCCGTCGACGAGCGGCCCCCGGGCCCTTCCACGGCCCCTGGAGGCCCGGGCGTGGCCGCCGCGGCCCCGCCCGTCGCGCCCGGGGCCCCCGAGCACCACCGGGGGGAGGGAGGTACCCCGCTCGACGGTCGGCTCGACAACGCGCCCAGCGTGGGCGACCTCGACGCCCCGCCGGCCGCGTCCGGGCCCGTCGACGACGTGGGTGCCACGGCTCGCGACGCGGGCGACAGCCACAGTGCGGCCCGAGCCGTCGCCGCCGGCCTCGTGGCCGACGCGCGGAGCGCCTCCACGGCCGATGACGCGGCTGAGGACTCGGCGATGCCGCCCGCCGCCCCGGTCCCCGGGCGGCCCACGATGACCGCCGGCCTGGTGCCCGGAGCGCCCGTCCCTGGCCCGCCGGGCGGCCCCGTGTTCCCCGGTGCCCCAATGCCCGCCGGCGGTGCGGCCACGGCCGCTGGGGGCGCTCACGAGGGCCCCCAGCCCGGCTCGGCCGCCTTCGACCCCGGCGCCGATGTGCCCGGCCCGCCGGTCGGCGCACGGGACCCGCTGGCGGCGTTCACCCCCGAGCCCGGCTCCCCGGTCAGCCTCACGATCGACGAGCTGGCCGAGGTCAGCGGGATGACCGTCCGCGACCTGCGCGACCTCGAGCGGTTCGGCCTGCTCGAGAGCCACGTCGTCGGCGACGCCGCCTACTACGACGCGGACGCCCTGGTCGTGGCCCGCACCGCCGGGGGCTTCCTGCGCCACGGCATCGAGGCCCGCCACCTGCGCAGCTACAAGGTGGCGGTCGACCGCGAGGCCGGCCTGTTCGAGCAGATCGTCCTGCCCCTGCTCAAGCAGCGGAACCCCGAGGCGCACCGCCGCGCCGGCCGGAACCTGGCCGAGCTGGTGCACTTGGGAGAGGTCATGCGGGCGGTCCTGCTGCGGCGCGAGCTGCGCAAGCACGTCGAGCTCTGAGGTCACGGAGCGTCCCGTTCCCCGACCGGTCGGTGGGCGGAACCGGCGACGGAATCGCCGGGTCGAGATGTAGGGTTGCCCTCGATGACCGTCGAGATGGAACTCGTCAGCGTCGAGGCGCCCGAGCGGCCCACACGCACGCCGGTTGTCATCCTCCGCGAGATGTCCGGTCAGCGTCGCCTCCTGCCGATCTTCATCGGCACCCCCGAAGCGCAAGCCATCGCCCTGTCCATGCAGAACATCGAGACCCCCCGCCCGATGACCCACGACCTGCTCAAGAACGTGCTCGACGAGCTCGGGGCACAGGTCGAGCGCATCGTGGTCACCGAGCTCCGCGAGGGCACGTTCTTCGCGGAGATAGTCGTCAGCTCCCAGGGTGAGGTACGCAGCGTGTCCAGCCGCCCGTCCGACGCGATCGCGCTGGCGGTCCGCATCGGCTCTCCGATCTTCGCCGAGGAAGACGTCCTCGACGAGGCCGGTCGCGTCGAGCAGACCGACGACGAGAACGCCGAGGAGATGGTCGAGCAGTTCCGCAACTTCATCGACCACGTCAACCCCGAGGACTTCGCCCTCTAGGCCGACCGGTCGCCGACCGACATCCGAGCGTTGGTTGACCAGCCCGTAAGGGCGTCGTACCCTGCGTGCACGGCAAAGTGACATCGTCGTAATTCCCCCGATGTCACCGTCATGGCAGTGCTGCACAGACGTGGGCCCAGTCACATCCATCGCACGGCGGCACGTCCCACCCGGTGCCGGCGGCCCGAGGTAGGGAGCCAGTCGTGAGCGAGACCCCGACCCCGGCCGACGGCTTCAGCGGCAAGAAGGCTGCCGACATCGTCGGCATCAGCTACCGCCAGCTCGACTACTGGGCCCGCACCGACCTGATCCGGCCCTCCATGGCCGATGCCCAGGGCAGTGGCAGCCGGCGCCGCTACACCTACCGGGACCTGCTCGAGCTCAAGCTGGTCAAGACTCTGCTCGACAACGGCATCAAGCTCGAGTCGATCCGCGAGGCGTTCCTCTACCTCCGAGAGCACCTCGGCGAGGACGTGTCGGCCACGAAGCTGGTCATCGCCGGCAACAGCGCCATCCTCGTGCGCGAGAACGACGAACTGGTCGACGTGGTGAACCGCTACCAGGGCCAGGGCGTGCTCAACCTGTTGGCCCTCGACGGCGTCAAGCAGCAGGTCGACAGCGCCATCGTGGAGCTGTTCCCGTCCACCGACGGCCCGTCCGACGAGCTGCCGCCCGCACGGCGCCCCGGCAAGCGCAGCTCCGGAGGCTTCGGCTGATCTCCCCGCCCGGCGGCCGTCGGCAGCGCCTCCACTAGCGTGGCGGCGGTGACCCTCCAGACGTCGCCGCTCGACGCCACCCACCGCCGCCTCGGGGCCAAGATGGTCCCCTTCGGCGGGTGGGACATGCCGATCCAGTACCCGTCGGGCACGCTCGCGGAGCACCGGGCCTGCCGCACGGGGGCGGCGGCGTTCGACGTCAGCCACCTGGGCACGGTCCGGGTGACGGGGCCCGGCGCGCGCGCCCGCCTGCAGACCGCCTTCACCAGCGATCTCGGCAAGATCGGCCCCGGCCGCACGCAGTACACCAACCTGCTCGACGAGGCCGACGGCTCGGTGCTCGACGACATCATCGTGTGGTGGGTCGCCGACGACCGCTTCGACGTCATGCCGAACGCCTCCAACACCGATCGGGTCCTCGAGGCGATCGGGGGCGAGGACGTCACCCGCTCCCGGGCCGTGATCGCCGTGCAGGGGCCCGACGCTCGGAGCCGACTGGCCACGGTCGCCCCGGCGGCCGCCGAGGTGGCCCGCCGCCGGGTCGCCGAGGTCGACGTGCTCGGCGTGACCTGCGTGGTGGCCGGCACCGGCTACACCGGCGAGGACGGCGTGGAGATCGCGGTGCCCGCCGACCACGCCACCGCCGTCTGGGACGCGGTCATCGGCGCCGGCGTGACGCCGGCCGGCCTGGGGGCCCGGGACACGCTGCGGCTGGAGGCGGGCCTGCCGCTGTACGGCCGCGAGCTCGGCCCGGGCATCACCCCGCTGCAGGCCGGCCTCGGCTGGGTCGTGGCGTGGGACAAGGGCGATTTCCGGGGGCGGGCCGCCCTGGCCGCCGAGCGTGAGCGCGGCATCGCCCGCCGCCTGCGCGGCCTGGTGGTCGAGGGGCGCCGCCCGCCCCGCTCCGGTCAGCCGGTGCTGCACGACGGCAAGGTGGTCGGCGAGGTGACGAGTGGCAACTTCTCCCCGGCCCTCGGGGCGGGCATCGCGCTCGCCTTCGTGCCGCCGACGCTGGCCGAGGGTGACGACGTCGCCGTCGACATCCGGGGCACGGCCGTGCCCGGCCGCATCGTCGCGACGCCGTTCACCGTGGCCACCTGACCGGCTTGCGCGGCCGGTCGGCCACGGCTCGCACGCATTGCCCGCCACTGCACGACAAATGTCCTCCTTTGCCAGGTGAAGCGCTCGTACCCTGAGCGCAACTCGAACGCAAAGGGGGGGATGTGCGATGACCCTGGCATCACTGGTCGAAGACGTGCTCCACGGCGACCTTCCCGTGGCCGTCAGCGCGTACGACGGGAGCCGCGCCGGCCCGGCCGACGCCGACACGACGTTGCTGGTCAAATCCCGCGATGCGCTGCTGCGCATCGCCACGGCCCCGGGCGAGCTGGGCATCGCCCGGGCGTACGTGGCCGGCGACCTCGACATCGACGGCAGCATCTGGGACGTGCTCGACCTGCGTGACCGCATGCCGAACGTGGGCCTCGACCGGACCCACATGCTGCAGGTCGTGCGGGAGCTCGGCGGCTGGCGCCGGCTGCGCCTGCTGCCGCCGCCGCCCGAGGAGGTACGCCTGCGGGGCCGCCGGCACAGCGCCGCCCGCGACGCCGCGGCGATCAGCCACCACTACGACGTCTCCAACGCCTTCTACCGGCTGGTGCTGGGCCCGAGCCTCACCTACTCGTGCGCCGTGTTCCACGACCCCGGCGACAGCCTCGAGGAGGCGCAGGCCAACAAGTACGAGCTGATCTGCCGCAAGCTGGGCCTTCGGCCCGGCATGCGCCTCCTGGACGTGGGCTGCGGCTGGGGCGGCATGGTGTTGCACGCCGCCGAGCACCACGGCGTCACGGCCGTCGGCATCACGCTGTCCAAGCCGCAGGCCGAGCTCGCCCAGAAGCGCGCGGCCCAGGCGGGCCTGTCCGAGCGCGTCGAGATCCGTCAGCAGGACTACCGCCACGTGAGCGATGGTCCGTTCGACGCCATCAGCTCGATCGGCATGTTCGAGCACGTGGGCCAGGCGCACCTGGCCGAGTACTTCGAGCGGCTGCGCGAGCTGCTGGCCGCGGGTGGCCGGCTGCTCAACCACGGCATCAGCCACCCGCCCGGTCAGCGGGCGCGGCTGCCGCAGCGCAGCTTCGCCAACCGCTACGTGTTCCCCGACGGTGAGCTGCACGAGATCGGCCGGGTCGTGTCGACGATCCAGACCGCCGGGTTCGAGGTGCGGCACCTCGAGTCGCTGCGCGAGCACTACGCGCTCACGCTGCGACGGTGGGTCGACAATCTCGAGCGGGCGTGGGACGAGGCGGTCGAGGAGGTGGGGGAGGGGCGCGCCCGCGTCTGGCGCCTCTACATGGCTGCGTCGGCGATCAACTTCGAGGCCGGGCGCACGCAGATCCACCAGGTGCTCGCCACCCCGAACGCCGACGACGGCGCCTCCGGCATGCCCCTGCGGCCCGTCTTCGAGTGATCGCCGGGCGGCCGGTCCGGGGCGGCGCCCGGACCGACCGCACCGGGTTGCCGCCGTCCTTCCCTGTCACACCGCGTGCTTAAGGTGGCGCCCATGACCGAGGGAGCAGGGCCCGTCGACGCCCGCCAGGTGGTGGAGCGCTACTGGGCCGCCGCCGAGGGGCGCGACTGGGTGCGGTTCGCCGCTCTGGTCGCCGACGACGTCGTCTACGAGGTTCCCCAGACCCGCGAGCGGGTGCGGGGGCGCGACGCGTACGTGCGCTTCAACGCCGAGTTCCCGGGCGACTGGCACATCGTCGTCGAGCGGGTCGTGGCCGACGCCGACGGGCGGCGGGCCGTATCGCAGGTGACCTCCACGCTCGAGGGGTCGGTCGAGACCGGGCTGTGCTTCTTCGAGATCGACGACGCCGGCCGGGTCGTCCGCCTCACCGACTGGTGGCCCGAGCCCTACGACCCGCCGTCCGACCGGGCGCACCTCGTGGAGCGCTACTGATGGCCGCACCCCGATGGCCCACGGGCCCACGGGTCGACCGGCCGCCGGCCGGCTGGGTCGTGGGCGAACCCGCCTGACCGTGCCTCAGGCGAGCTGGCGGGCGATCGTGCCGGTGTCGTAGTAGATGCGGGCGCCGACCAGGCTCTCGCCCTCGAAGGAGAAGATCGCCGCAGACCGGCACCGGAACCGGCGGCCCGTGGCGTCGAAATCCGGTCCCGAGCCCAGGTGGGTCCCCGACATCCAGAGCTCGCACACCACCGCGTCGTCCGCGTGGTGCACGGCGATGACCTCGAAGCCGAGGTCGGGGAAGTAGCGCCGGGTCATCTGCCAGTAGCGGCGCACCTCGTCAGGCCCGTCGTAGACGCGGCAGTTCCCCACCAGCTCGTAACGGGGGTGGGCGAAGCACGCCAGCGCGCCGTCGGCGTCGTTGGCGTTCTGGGCGTCGAGCAGGCGGCGGAGGATGGCCTCACGCCGCTCGTCGAACCGGCCGGCGATGCGGGTCACGTCGGCAGACGGCATCGCGGCGGCTCAGTCGAGGAGGTCGGGCTGGTCGGCGACCATCTTGTCGTACAGCGGCTGGAAGCTGTACCAACCGGCGATCGGCGAGCCGACCTGGGCACACGTGAGCCGGGCGCACTCGTCATCGATGGCGATCGGGTCGCCGGCGGCGTCGGCCAGCAGCTGCACCTGGCACGACCGCTCCATCGTGATGAACCACCAGGCCGCCTCGTCGACGCTCTGACCCACCGTGAGCAGCCCGTGGTTGCGCAGGATCGCCGCTTTCCCGTCGCCGAGGGCGTGAGCGATGCGCTTGCCCTCCTCGACGTCGAGCACCACGCCGGTGAAGTCGTCGAACAGCGCGTGGTCGCCGTGGAACGCGCAGGCGTCCTGGGTGAGCGGGGCGAGCGTCTTGCCGAGCGTCGAGAACGCCCGGCCGTAGGGAGAGTGGGTGTGGGCGGCGGCCTTCACGTCGGGGCGCGCCTCGTGCACCTGGCTGTGGATGGCGAACGCCGCCCGGTTCACCGGCCAGTCGCCGATGACGACCTCGCCCGTGCGGTCGACGGCGATCAGGTCCGAGACCCGGATCATGCCGAAGCTCATGCCGAACGGGTTCACCCAGAACAGCTCGGGGTCCTCGGGGTCGCGGCCCGTGAGGTGCCCGGCCACGCCCTCGTTGAAGCCGAAGCGGTCGAACAGGCGGAACGCGGCCGCCATGCGCTGCTTCATGTGGGTGCGCTCGGCCTCGGGTGAGTCGAACCTCGGATAGCGGTGCGGCGTGCGATCGGACATCGTGACCCCCGGGGTGCCGTGCGTTGCGCGTACTTACTCTACGGGGCCGGCGCGTCGCCGGTCAGGGCCGCGTGCCGCCGACCTCGTCCCAGAGCTCGCGCAGCTGCCCCTCGGGGTCGTCCACGACCGTCGGCGTCCGGTCCAGCACGCAGGTGGCCCGCCGGTCGGCGTCGTAGGCCGGCCACCGCAGCTCGTCGTGCTCGGGGTCACCCGTGCGCGCCATGCCGGTCCAGGCCCGGACGCAGCGCTCGGAGAGGCGATGCATGTCGTCGTCGAGCCCGCCGATGAACAGGTCGACACCCCGGCGGTCGAGGTTTCCGAACGCGAACGGGATCTCGATGGCGTGGCACGCGCCGAGCAGGCCGCCGAACGTGGTGGACGCCAGGTCGAAGCGGTACATCGACACCCGCGGGGCGTGGGCCAGCTGCGCCTCGGCCAGCCTGATGGCCGGCATGCGGAACACCCGGTCGGTCATGATGGCGCACACGATCCCGTCGAGGTCGGCGCCGGGCCGGGCGGCCCGGTAGGCGTCGAGCACGGCGTCGACGTGGTCGTCGCCGAGCACCCGCCCGATGCGCCGCCGGACCCGGCCCTCGTCGAGCGAACCGGTCTGACGCACCCCGATGTGGAAGAGGTTCCACTCGTCGGCCGTGGTGCCGACGGTCACCGGCACGCCGGCAGCGTTGCCGGCCTCGACGGCGTCGAGCGGCGGGCGCTCGAGCACCGTGCCGTCGACCACCGGCTGGAAGCAGAGGACGCCGCCCGCCGCGTGGACGCCGGGGCCGTCGCCCTGCAGCACCGCCGTCTCGACGATGCCCTGGATCCGGAGCACCTCGTCGACGGGCATCGCGAGCAGGCCGTCCGCCGAGGCGGGGGAGAGGCCGGCCTCGGCGAGCATGCGGTCGGTGACCCACTCGGCGACCTCGAGCGTCTGCACGTTCGACGCCGCGCCGCTCTCGGCGATGGCCCGGTGGAACAGCCCGGCCGCCTCGGGGATGCCGAGCAGCGTGCCGACACTCATGGCGCCCGCCGACTCGCCGAAGATCGTGACATTGCCGGGGTCGCCGCCGAAGCCGGCGATGTTGTCGCGCACCCACCGCAGGGCGGCGATCTGGTCGCGGATGCCGTTGGCGCCGGAGCCGGCGAGGGCCGGGTCGATATGGCCGAGGTCGAGGAACCCGAGCGCGCCGAGCCGGTAGTTGATGGTGACGACCACGACGTCGCTGGCGCGCACGAGGTTCGTGCCGTCGTACCAGGGGATGTGACCCGAGCCGGACACGAAGCCGCCGCCGTGGATCCACACCATGACCGGGCGGGCGCCGTCGTCGATCGCCGGTGTGTAGACGTTGAGCACGAGGGCGTCCTCGCTGCTGAGCCCCTCACGGCCGCCGAGCATCGCCTCGAGCGGACCGGGCTTCTGGGGGCACATGGGGCCGAACTCGGTGGCCTCGCGCACGCCCGACCACGGCTCGACCAGCCCAGGCGGCCGGAATCGCTCGGCCCGGGCGTAGGGGATGCCGCGGAACTGGTGCACCCCGTCCTTCTCGAGCCCCTGCACCGAGCCCGTCGTGGTGGTGGCGGTGGTCACGCACTGCACCCTACCGGCCGCTTGACCGCTGGGTCAGGAGCCTGCGCCGCACTTCGCCCAGGTCGGCACGTACATACAGGCTTGACTGTTTGTTCACGCCGTTGGAAACTGGCACCGTGAGCGGCGACCAGCGGCCCCGCACCCAGGCCGAACGCAGCGCGGAGACGCAGGCGCTGCTGCTGGACGCCACGATCATCTCCCTGGTCGAGCTGGGCTACGCCCGCACGAGCACCACCGAGATCGTGCGCCGGGCGGGCGTGTCCCGTGGGGCCCAGGTGCACCACTACCCGACGAAGGCGGACCTGGTGGTCGCCGCCGTCGAGCGGGTGTTCGGCCAGCAGGAGCAGCAGTTCGCCGAGCGGTTCCGCAGCCTTCCGCCGGGGGAGCGGACCGTCGAGCGGGCGATCGAGCTGTTGTGGTCGATCTTCGACAGCCCCGCGTTCCAGGCCATCCTCGAGCTCGTCGTCGCGTCGCGCACCGACGAGCAGCTCCGCGTGGTGGTCCAGGCGGTCGGCGCGCGCTTCGAGCAGAGCGTGGCCGACCTCTACGCCGAGTTCTTCCCCGACCTGGCGAGGACGCCGGTCGGATCCGGACTGGTCGGTTTCGCCTTCGCCGTGCTCTCCGGCGCCGCCATGTCCGACTACGCGGGCTTCGGCGACCCCCGGGTCACCGTCGACCTGCTCAAGGCCCTCACCGGCATCGTCGACCCCGTCCTGGAGGCCCTGAACGATGAACGCCACGACTGACGCCGCCCCGGCACGCTCGCGGACCGCCGCCCCCAAGGTCCTCGACGCCGCGGGCTTCCGCACGAAGGTCGCGCGGCTGTCCAAGCTGTCGGTCGACGAGGGCAAGCACTTCGACGCCTACCGCGACGTCGACTGGGACGCCCCCGAGATGCAGGTCGACCCGGCCGACCCCCGGTGGGTCGCCCTGGACGCCGATCCGCTGCGTCACACGTCCTGGTACGCGGAGCTCGACCCCCTCGCCCGGTCGCGGTTCAACCTCTACCGCCTGGCCGCCTGCATGAAGATCGGCTGGCACTTCGAGAACTTCCTGCAGCGGGGCCTGCTCGTGCGGGCCATGCGGCTGTCCGACGGCTCGGCCGAGCTGCGCTACGTGCACCACGAGATCATCGAGGAGTCGCAGCACACGCTCATGTTCCAGGAGCTCGTGGCGCGCTCCGGGTTCCGGGTCGTGGGCATGCCGTGGTGGGCCCGGGCCGGTGCGGTGGCCGTCGTGGCCGGCACGTCCCGGTGGGACGCCGAGCTCTTCTTCGTCCTCGTGCTCGGCGGCGAGGACCCGATCGACCACGTGCAGCGCACGGCGCTGGGGGCCGGCTACGACCACCCGCTGGCGAACCGCATCATGTCGATCCACGTCACCGAGGAGGCGCGGCACATCTCGTTCGCCCGCACCTACCTGCGCCACAACGTGCCGAAGCTGGGCCCGTTCCGGCGCCGCGGCCTGGCCGTCGCGGTGCCGATCGTGCTCGGGTTCATGTCGCGGCTGATGCTCGTGCCGCCGACCGACCTGCGCAAGGAGTGCGACCTGCCCAACGCGGTGGTGCGCGAGGCGTTCGCCAGCCCCGCGGGCCGGCAGCTGATCGCCGACTCGATGCGCAAGGTGCGCCTGCTCTGCGAGGAGCTCGGCCTCGTGACCCGTGTGTCACGCCGGGTGTGGGCCGTGATGGGCCTGAGCGACCGCCGCATGGACACCGAGCCCAAGCGCCCGGCGGCGTCCGGCGCGGCGCCCGCCTGAGTCCCCCACGGCGGACGGCCGGTCGGGGGGCCTGGCCGTCCGCCGTCCGCCAGGGCTCCGCTCGATCCGCCCAGAATCCTCGTTCTGTCAAGTAATCGGAACAGGCGGGTCCGCGTCAGACGTCGGTGAGAAGGCGGGTTCGCACCAGCGGGTGGGCCGCCTCGAGCACGTGGTCGACCGCGGCCCGCACGTCCGCCATCGTGCGGGCCTCCGCCAGGTCGGCCTGCGTGTCCTCGACGGCGGCCTCCAGGGCGTACAGCTTGTCGTGCAGCTCCTCCAGCTCGGCCCGCGTGACGATGACCCGGTCGTCGCCCAGCCCGGCGTCGCTCGACCGGCGGCGGGCCACGTAGTCGAGCTGGCGGCAGCTGGCCCGGCAGAACTCCCTCCGGCGGCCCGCACCGGTCCTCTCCGGCAACGGTCGCCCGCACCACCGGCACCTCTGCTCCTCGGCTGATTTCGTCAATTGACGTTTCGACGGGGAGACGGGCACCTCGGCATGCTCGCGCCGCCGTATCGGCGTCCGGCGGATGGCGCTGGCGCCGGTAGCGTTCCCAGCGGCGGGCAGCCCGGCCTCGACACGGAGGACGCCATGACCACGCCCCTGGACACGGCGCGCAACCCCACGGCCGAGATCGGCGTGACGGGCCTGGCCGTCATGGGCCGCAACCTGGCGCGCAACCTCGCCCGCCACGGGTTCGCCGTCGCCGTCCACAACCGGACGTCCGCCCGCACCACGGCGCTCGTCGAGCAGTTCGGCGACGAGGGCACGTTCGTCCCGTCCGAGACGACCGCCGAGTTCGTGGCCTCGCTGCAGCGGCCCCGGCGCATCGTCGTGATGGTCAAGGCCGGCGAGCCCACCGACGCCGTCATCGACGAGCTGGTCCCGCTGCTCGACGTCGACGACGTGCTGATCGACGGCGGCAACGCCCACTTCGAGGACACGCGGCGCCGTGAGGCCGCCCTGCGCCGGCACGGTGTCCACTTCGTGGGCGCGGGCGTGTCGGGCGGCGAGGTCGGAGCGCTCGAAGGACCGAGCATCATGCCCGGTGGCTCCGAGGGCGCCTACGTCACGGTCGGTCCCCTGTTCGAGACCATCGCCGCCCAGGTCGACGGCACGCCGTGCTGCACCCACGTCGGCCCCGACGGCGCCGGCCACTTCGTGAAGATGGTCCACAACGGCATCGAGTACGCCGACATGCAGCTCATCGCCGAGGCCTACGACCTGCTCCGCCACGCCCGGGGCCTGGAGCCCGCCGAGATCGCGGACGTCTTCCGCAGCTGGAACGAGGGCGACCTCGAGTCGTTCCTCATCGAGATCACCGCCGAGGTGCTCGGCCACGTCGATGCCGCCACCGGCCGGCCGTTCGTCGATGTGGTGCTCGACCAGGCCGAACAGAAGGGCACGGGCCGGTGGACCGTGCAGTCGGCGCTCGACTTGGGGGTGCCGGTCACCGGCATCGCCGAGGCGGTGTTCGCCCGGTCCCTGTCGGGCAGCGCCGGCCAGCGCGCCGCCGCCCGCGGCCTGCCCGGGCCGGCCGCCGCCCCGCTGATCGGGCCCGAGGCCGAGCGGTTCGTCGAGGACGTGCGCCGGGCGCTCTACGCCTCGAAGGTCGTCGCGTACGCGCAGGGCTTCGACCAGATCACCGCCGGCAGCGCCAGCCACGGATGGGACATCGACCGCGGGGCCATGGCCACGATCTGGCGGGGCGGCTGCATCATCCGGGCCCGGTTCCTCGACCGCATCCGCCAGGCCTACGACCGCGACCCGGCGCTGCCGTCCCTGCTGCTGGACGAGTGGTTCAGCGACGCCGTGGCCGAGGCCCAGGACGCCTGGCGCCGGGTCGTCGCCACCGCCGCCACGCTGGGGGTACCCACCCCCGGCTTCTCGACGGCGCTCGCCTACTACGACGCCCTACGCCGCGAGCGCCTGCCCGCCGCCCTGGTGCAGGGCCTGCGCGACCTGTTCGGCGCCCACACCTACCAACGCGTCGACCGCGCCGGCACGTTCCACACCCGCTGGTCGAGCGACCGGGTCGAGGCCGACGCCTGAATTCGGCCCCGCCCGCCGCGCGGGCCCGGCGGCCGACCGAAGCGTGGGAGACTCGGTGCGATGTCGGCCGTCGTCCCCCTCCCGCCCCTCCTGCGGGCCGGCGGGTTGACGATGACCTACGGCGGCGGCGTCACGGCGCTGGCCGGAATGTCGGTCGAGGTGCCCCGCGGCTCGGTCGGGCTCGTGGGAGCGAACGGCGCCGGCAAGACGACCCTGTTCCGCCTGATGCTGGGCCTCATGGAGCCCACCGCCGGCTGGATCGAGGTCGGGGGCCACCCGGTGGCACAGGACGCCGTGGCCGTGCGCAGCCGGCTCGGCTACATGCCCGAGCACGACTGCCTGCCGCTCGACCAGACGGCGGCTGACGTGGTGTCGTCCTTCGGCGAGATCGCCGGCCTCCCGCCCCGCGCCGCCCGCCAGCGGGCGTCCGACATGCTCGACCTCGTCGGCCTCGACGAGGCCCGCTTCCGCCCGGTCGGCGGCTTCTCCACCGGCATGCGCCAGCGCACCAAGCTGGCCCAGGCCCTCGTCGCCGACCCCGAGCTCGTCCTGCTCGACGAGCCCACGGCCGGGCTCGACCCGCTCGGCCGCGAGGAGATGCTCGAGCTGGTCGGCCGCCTCGCAGGCTTCGGCATCTCGGCGATCATGGCCACCCACCTGCTCGACGACGTGCAGCGGGTGTGCGAGCACGTCGTCATGATCGACCGCGGCCGCCTCGTCCTCGCGGGCCCGATCGACCGCCTCGTCGAGCGGACCGGCGTGATGCGCGTCGAGGTCGGCGGCCACGTGTCGTCCGGCCGGCTGCTGGCCGAGGCGCTGAGCCGCCGGTCACTGCCGGCCCAGCTCGTGGACGAGCAGACCGTCGACGTCGACACACGAGGGTCGGGTGAGGGCGCGTTCGACGTCGTGCGCGACGTCGTGGCCGAGCTCGACCTGCGGCTGTACTCGCTGTCGACCCGCCACCGGTCGCTCGACGACCTGTTCGTGCACCAGGCGGCGCGGGCGTGAGCGTGCTGCCGCCGACGCTGTCGGGCGCGGTCTACGACCGCGGGTACCGACCCTACGAGGGGCCCCGGGGCGGGCGGCGAGCCGCCGCGATCGCCCTGTGGCGCCTGTCGGTGCGCCGGGCGCTCGGCCTCCGGCGCTCGTGGCGCCAGAAGGTGTTCCCCTGGTCGCTGCTGGCCATCGCCACCGTGCCGGCCGTGGTCAACGTCGGCATCGGCTACGCGCTGCGCGACAACCCGCTCGACCTCGCCGACTTCGAGTTCATCACCTACCGGGAGTACGTCGGGGTGTCGACGGCGTTGCTGCTGTTCGTCGCGCTCACCGCCCCCGACATCGTGTGCCCCGATCGCCGCCAGCGGGTGCTGCCGCTCCTGTTCTCGCGGCCGCTCACCGGCGCCGACTACGTCTGGTCGAAGCTCGGGGCGCTGGCCGCCATCGTGTTCGGCTTCGCCTTCCTGCCCCAGGTCGTGCTGTTCGTCGGGCAGATGCTGGTCAGCGACGGGGCGCTCGACTACCTGACCGAACACGCGGACGTGCTCTGGAAGGTGCCGCTCGCCGTGCTGGCGCTCGCGGTGTACTACGCAGCCGTGGGCGTGGCCCTCTCGTCGCTCACCGACCGGCGGATCGTGGGCGGCGTCGCGATCCTCGGCACGGCGCTCGTCACCTCGGCGATCGCCGGCATCATCATCGGCGCGACCGAGGCGGAGGCCTCGCCCTTCGCCGTGCTCAACATCCTGGCGCTGCCGCTCGGCATCCGCGACCTGATCTTCCTCGGCCACGTCACCGGGGACACTGCCCTCGCGGGCGTGGCGGGCGGCGGTGTGCTCACCGTCACCGCCTATCTGACCGTGCTGGGCGCGTCGGTCGCCGTGCTGCTCCACCGCTACCGCCGGGTCGACCTGTGAAGGCCGGCTCCGGCGGCGACCCCGCCCGCCGCCCGCCTCCGCCCGCTCCCCCGCCGCTCGCTGCTCGGCCGCACGAGGCGGCGCCGGCCGTGGCGGTGACCGACCGGGTGGCGCCCGGATCCGACACACCGCCGCGTACGACGTCGACCGGTCCGGCGGTGGCCACGACCGCCGTGGTTGCCGGGACGGCGGGTCCGGCCGGCGCCCCGGCGCTCGATCCGGCCTTCGTGCCCGACCCCACGGTGGAGGTGCGCGGCGCCTCCGTGTGGTTCGGCCAGAAGGTGGCGCTCACCGACGTCACCTGCTCGTTCGGCCCCGGAGTGACCGGCCTGCTCGGCCCGAACGGCGCGGGCAAGACGACGCTGATGCGGGCGATGTGCGGGCTCCTGAAGCTGAACGAGGGCCGCGTCACCGTCGTCGGTGCCGACCCCCACAGCGACCGGGCCGTGCAGGCCGCCGTCACGCTCGTCCCCGAGGACGAGGCCGTCCCGCCGGCGCTCACCGCCCGCCGCCTCGTCCGCTACACCGCCGCCCTGCACCGGGTGACCGACCGCTCGCTGCCCGACCGGTGCCTCGCCACGGTCGGCCTGTTGGACGTGGCCGACCGCAAGGTGGGCGGGTTCTCCAAGGGCATGCGCCAGCGAGCCAAGATCGCCGCCGCGCTGGTCACCAACCCGCGCGTCCTCGTGCTCGACGAGCCGCTCAACGGCGCCGACCCGGTGCAGCGGGTGGCCCTCATCGAGCTGTTCCAGGCGCTCGGCCGCCAGGGCCGAACGGTCGTGGTCAGCTCCCACGTGCTGAACGAGGTCGAGCGGCTCGCCACCCGCCAGATCGTGCTCGTGCGGGGCCGCCTCGCCGCCGCCGGCACCCACCGCGCCATCCGCGACGCGCTGGCCGACCGGCCGCGGTCGGTGCTGGTCCGCACTCCGGCCGCCCGGGCGCTCGCCCGGTCGCTCGTGGCGCTCGACACCGTGCGGGGCGTGACCGTCGACGGGCCGACCGTCGTGGTGTCCTCGGAGCGGGCCGGCGAGCTCGCTGCGCAGCTGCCGGTCGTGGCACGCGACGTCGGTGCGCGGCTGCACGAGGTCCGCCCGCTCGACGACTCGCTCGAGAGCACGTTCCGCGAGCTGCTGCGATGAGCATGCCCGCTCCCCCGCCGCCCCCGGCCGGCGCCGCGGTGGCCAACACGCCCGGCGGCGGGGATCCGACGGCCGGCGCTGCCGGTGCCGGGTCGCCCGACGCCGGCCGGGCCCTGCCGAGTCCGTTCCTCGCCGTGCTCGACTACACGCTGCGGGCCTGCCTGCCCGCCAAGCGCTGGTGGGGCGTGCTCGTCCCCTGCCTGGGAGCGGTGCTGTTCGGGTACCTGGGCACGCTCGCCGACGTCTCGACCGAGCGGGCGTTCGCCGCGGTCGCCGAGGAGGGACTGTTCGGTCTCGTCGTGCCGCTCACGTGCCTGGTGATCGGCGACGCCGTGCTGGGCGCCGACATCCGGGCCGGCACGTTCCCGCTCACGTGGCTCTCGCCGGTGTCGTTCCGCACGATCGTGATAGGCCGGTGGCTCGGGGGTTGGCTGGTCGCCCTGGTCACCCTCGTTCCCGCCCTGGCTCTCGCCACCGCCGTGGCCGGCGTCCCCGAGGGCATCGGGCCGATCGTGCTCGCCGGGGCGGCGGGCTCGGCCGCCTACATCGCACTCTTCGTCATGCTCGGCGTCCTGGCCCGCCGGGCCGCGGTGTGGTCGCTCGCCGTCGTGTTCCTCGGCGAGCGGCTCTTGGGCGGCGTGCTGTCGGGCATCGCCCAGCTGTCCCCCATGTGGGAGGCCCAGCAGGTCTACGCCGGTCTCGCCGAGGACCACGGCGGCACGCGCCTCCTGCGCGACGGCACGCCGCACGGGTGGAGCGCCGTCATTCGCCTCGTCCTGATCATGGTGGTGAGCCTCGCCGTCGCCACCCGCCGCCTGCGTCGCCTCCGGCCCACGGGTGGTGACGACTAGCTCGCACCTGGTGTGACGCCGGTCCCATCACTCGAACCGGCGCCGGCGCGCCGGTAACCTGGGAGGCGCTGTCGACCTCCCGTGGGAGAGTCCCGTCGGCCGGTTCGTCGCCGGGCGCCGGGCGCCGAAGGGGCAACCGCTCCGGAACCTCTCAGGCACCAGGGACCGTGGGGGCGAGGCAACTCTGGAGGCGCCGTCCGGCGGCGACAGAGGGGGCCCATTGCGAGCGCCACCATCCTGGGGAAGGCACCGGCGGCGCCCGCCGTGGCAGACGATCACCCGTCGACCCCTCCGGGAGCCCCACAACGTGACCGATCCCGCAGCCCCCGCCGAAGTTTTCGCCGACCGCCACATCGGTCCGTCCCCCGGCGACGTGGCCACGATGCTCGCGGCCCTCGGCCTCGAGTCGCTCGACGAGCTGATCGACCAGGCGGTGCCGGCGTCGATCCGCGACCCCAAGCCGCTCGAGCTCGACGCCGCGGCCGGCGAGCCCGCCGTGATCGACCGCCTGCGCTCGCTCGGCGCCCGCAACCAGGTCTTCACCTCGCTGATCGGCCTCGGCTACCACGGCACCCACACGCCGGGCGTGATCCTGCGCAACGTCATGGAGAACCCGGCCTGGTACACGGCCTACACGCCCTACCAGCCCGAGATCAGCCAGGGTCGCCTCGAGGCGCTCCTCAACTTCCAGACGTTGGTCACCGACCTGACGGGGCTCGACATCGCCAACGCCTCGATGCTCGACGAGGGCACGGCGGCGGCCGAGGCCATGGCGTTGTGCCGCCGGTCGACCAGGCACGCCGGCAACGTGTTCTTCGTCGACGCCGAGTGCCACCCCCAGACGATCGCCGTCGTCGCCACCCGGGCGGAGCCGCTCGGCGTCGAGGTCGTCGTCGGCGACCCGGCCGTCGAGCTCGTGCCGCCGGACGCGTTCGGCGTGCTGCTGCAGCACCCGGGCACCTCGGGCGTCGTGCGCGACCTGCGGACGATCATCGAGTCCGTCCACGCCGCCGCTGGCCTGGCCGTCGTGGCGACCGACCTGCTGGCCTGCACGCTGCTCGTGCCGCCAGGCGAGCTCGGGGCCGACGTCGCCGTCGGCTCCGCGCAGCGCTTCGGCGTGCCGCTCGGCTACGGCGGGCCCCACGCCGGATTCCTCGCCACCCGCGACACCCAGCGCCGCTCGTTGCCGGGCCGGCTCGTCGGCGTCTCGATCGACGTCGGCGGCCGTCCCGCCTACCGGCTGGCGCTGCAGACCCGCGAGCAGCACATCCGCCGCGAGAAGGCCACCTCGAACATCTGCACGGCCCAGGTGCTGCTGGCGGTCATGGCCTCGATGTACGCCGTCTACCACGGCCCCGACGGGCTGCGGGCGATCGCCGAGCGGATCCACGGCGGGGCGACCGTCCTGGCCGCCGCGCTCCGGGCCGCCGGCTACGACCTGGTCAACGACTCGTGGTTCGACACGCTCACGGTGCGGGCACCCGGCCAGGCCGCCGAGCTCGCGGAGCGGGCCCGCCAGCACCGCATCAACCTGCGCCGCGTCGACGGCGACACGCTGAGCCTCAGCCTCGACGAGACCGTGACACCGGCGCTGCTGGGCCAGCTCTCCGAGGTGTTCGGCCTCGACCTCGACCTCGACGGCGGTCTGCCGGCCCGACCGGGCGACGGCCTGCCGGCGGGCGAGCGCCGCACCAGCGACTACCTCACGCACCCGGTGTTCCACGACCACCGCTCCGAGACCGAGATGCTCCGCTACCTGCGGCGCCTCGCCGACCGTGACGTG
>DATHAO010000019.1:0-16687 GCA_035296625.1 Acidimicrobiales bacterium
GCCGGCCCGAGGCGCTGATCGACGAGGTCACCCGCACCCACGGCCGCATCGTCGAGGCGATCGTCTCGGGCGACCGGGACCTCGCCCGGCACCGGATGCGTCGTCACCTCGACGCGCTACGACCGTTCCTCGCGTGACGAGGGCGCTGCGGCGCCGGTGATTCGGCGATCTCGCCGTTCCGCCGGACCGGCCACGGGCACCGCTCGCTACCGTGAATCGCGGGCCGGTGGCCGCACGAGGGGACGAGGCGACACGATGGCATCCGTGGACGACACGCTCGAGGTGGACGACTACGACGAGTTCGGTCTGCTGCACGAGAACGCCGCGGAGTGGGACCTGCCCTTCGACGCCCCACCGCTCCTCGCCCGCGCCTCGTTCGACCTCGGGGACGGTCAGCGCCTGTCGTACATCCGTTGGGGCACGGAGGCGCCCGAGCTGGTGTTCCTGCACGGCGGCGGGCAGAACGCCCACACGTGGGACACCGTCGCGCTGGCGCTGGGTCGCCCGGCGCTCGCCGTCGACCTCCCCGGCCACGGCCGGTCCTCGCGGCGGGACGACCGGGACTACGGCCCGTGGCGCAACGCCGAGGCGCTCGCCGTCGCGCTCCCGGCGCTGGCGCCGGACGCCGCGGCCGTCGTGGGCATGTCGCTCGGCGGCGCCACGCTGATCCGGCTGGCGGCGACGCGGCCCGACCTCTGCCGTCGGGCGGCCATCGTCGACGTCACGCCTCAGGTCAACGATCCCGATCGGGCGATGACGACGATGGAGCGCGGGTCCGTCGCCCTGATCGCCGGGCCGCCGACGTACGCATCGTTCGACGAGATGGCCGACGCCGCCGTCGCGCTCAGCCCGAACCGGGCGCCCTCCGGGGTGCGCCGGGGTGTGCGTCACAACGCGTACCGCCGCCCGGACGGCCTCTGGACGTGGCGCTACGACCTGTTCGGGCCCCGGCCGGAAGCGGCGGAGGGTTGGCACGACTTCAGCTCGCTGTGGGACGACGTGAGCGCCATCGCCGTCCCGACGATGCTCGTGCGCGGGGCCCTGTCGCCCTTCGTCCACGACGAGGACGAGGCGGAGATGCGCCGTCGGCTGCCGGGCCTGCGGGTCGAGATGGTCGACGGGGCCGGCCACGCCGTGCAGAGCGACCGCCCCCTCGAGCTGGTCCGGCTCATCGACGACTTCCTGGCCTAGCGCCCACCGGGCGAGCCGGGCGCCGTGGTGTCGCGGGTGCCGTCCGCGCCGGCGATCTCGTCGACCAGGCCCCAGTCCCGGGCGGTGGTGGCGTCGAGGGCGTGGCCGGTGATCGCGAGCCAGGCGGTGTGCTGGCGGCCGATGCGCCGGGGGAGGCTCACGGTCCCGCCCGCACCCGGGACGAGTCCCATCGCGACCTCGGGCAGCGTGAAGGTGGTCCCCGGCCGGGCGATCACCCGGCGGGCGAACGCCGGCAGTTCGACGCCGGCGCCGTAGCAGGGGCCGTGGACGACGGCCGTCGTGCGGCCCGCCACGCGGGCGAGAGCGCGGGCGGGGCTGCGGCCGAGCCGGACCAGGTGGGCGGAGACCGGATCGGCGAGGGAGCCGAACTCGGCGAGGTCGCCCCCGGTCGAAAACGATGGACCGTCGCCGGCGAGGACGACCTCGGTGATGTCGGGCTCGGCGGCCGCGAGCAGCGCGTCGGCGAGCGCCTGCTGCATGGCGGCGTCGACGGCGTTCCGCACGGAGGGACGCGCCAGCGTGACGGTCAGGCGGTGGCCGCTGCGCTCGGCGCGGACGCGCTCGCCGTCGCCTGGCCGGGGGGGGTGCGGGGGACGGGCCGCCAGCCAGCGCAGGTGCTCGGGCCCGGCCTGGAGGAGGGAGTAGGTCGCGGACTCCGCGACCAGCCCGGCCTCCACGTCGAGCGTCGCGCTGGCGCGCAGGTGGACCGCGAGCGTGGTGGCGGCGAGGGGGTTGGCGTAGACGGCGGCCACGACGGCCTCCGCCGCGTCCTCGTCGGCGACGACGACGTCCGCCGCCCGGGCAGTGTGGCCCTCGCCAGGATCGTTGGCGCGGGCGTCGGCGCCCGGCCCGGCGCGGGCGGCGGCGTCGGGCAGCCCGGTGCGTTCCCCGGCGGCAGTCCGGGCGGCGGCGTCAGCGATCGCCACGACGACGGCAGGCAGCTGCGCGAGGGGAGCCAGGTCGAGGCCCGCCGGGGCCGTGCGGAGATCGACGACCAGCGCCCCGCCCGCGGGACCGGGGGCGAGGGCGGCGAGGGCCGCCGGGCTCGCGAGAACATCGGCGAGGGCGGCGGCGTCGACCACGTCCACGGCGGCCGACCGTACAGTCGTCGGCGCATGGTGCACCGTGACCCCCGAGCGCGATGGGCGGCGAGCGGGGCGATGGCGCTGACCGGCGATGCCAGGAGCCACGGGCTGGTGGCGCCCGCCGGCATCGTCCGCCGGATCGCCGCGATCGGCGAGGCCCTTGGTGTCGACGGCCTGGCCCTCCTCGCCGAGCGGGCGGCCATCGCCGGATTCGGCCGCCGGGGAGCGGTGAGCTGCGGCGGCGCCACACGTCTGGTGCCTGCGGCGGACGGGTGGGTGGCGGTCTCGCTCGCCCGCCCGGACGACGTCGAGCTGTTGGCCGCCTGGTTCGAGCGCGACCGGCCCGTCGGTCCCGATGCGTGGTCGGCGGTGCACGACGAGCTGGCGCAGCGGCCGGCTCGCGAGGCCGTCGCCCGAGGCCGGATGCTCGGCCTCCCGGTGGCCCGGCTGAGCGAGGCGGCCGGCGCCCACCGCGGCGCCGTGATGGCCCGCCGCCTCGGAGGCGCGCCGCCGAGGCCGGTGGACGACGGTCCGCTCGTGGTGGACCTGTCCTCGCTCTGGGCCGGGCCGCTGTGCGCCCACCTGCTCGGTCGGCGGGGCGCCCGAGTGGTGAAGGTGGAGTCGGTGCAGCGGCCGGACGGCGCCCGCCGCGGCCCGCCGGCGTTCTACGACCTCCTGCACGCCGGTCACCGCTCGGTGGCGCTGGATCTCACGACGGCGGCCGGGCGTTCGTCGCTGCGCCTGCTGGTGGCCGCGGCCGACGTCGTCGTCGAGGCGTCCCGGCCCCGGGCGCTCGCCCAGCTTGGCGTCGACGCCTTGGACGCCGTCGCCGCGGGCCCGCAGCTGTGGGTGTCGATCACTGGCCACGGCCGTGAGGGCGAGGCGGGGGACGCGGTGGCGTTCGGCGACGACGCGGCCGTCGCCGGCGGGCTTGTCGCCTGGGCCGCCGACGGAGCGCCCCGCTTCGTGGCCGATGCCGTCGCGGACCCGCTGACCGGCATGGCGGCGGCGGCTGCGGCGGTCGAGACCTTGGGGACGGGAGGCCGGTGGCTGCTCGACGTGTCGATGGTGCACGTGGCCGCCGACGTGGCGGTCCAGGGCGCCGACCCAGCGCCCGGTGGCCCGGCGGGCTGCTCGGCGGCGGTGGCGGCGTCCGGCACCCTCCAGGGCTCGGCTGCCGCGGCGGGAGCTTCGCCTCGGGCCGAGCCGTGGGCCGAGGGCCGGGCCGGCGAGGGGGCCGCCCCCCGGGCCCGACGCGCCACCGGACGAGCGCCCGCGCTGGGGGCCGACACGGCCGCCCTGCTAGCCGAGCTGGCCGAGCGGGGTTCGACGTGACGTTGCCGGTGACATCGCCGCCCCCGCTGCTCCTACGCTCGGTCGAGGTCGACGGACGCCGGGTCGACGTGCGCCTGAGGGACGGCCGGGTCGAGGCCGTCGGTCCGGACCTCGACGTCGCCGGGGCCCGGGTGGTCGACGGCCGCGGCGGCGCCGTGCTGCCGGGCCTGCACGACCACCACGTCCACCTGTTGGCGACCGCGGCCGCCCGGGCGTCCATCGCGGTCGGTCCGACCGACGTCGCGGGGGCGGCCGGCCTGGCCGCCGCCCTGCGCCGGGCGGCGGCCGCCGCCGCCCCGGGCGCCTGGGTGCGGGGGGTCGGCTACCACGAGTCGGTGGCCGGCGACCTCGACCGCTGCGCGCTCGACCAGGCCGTCGACGACCGGCCGGTGCGGGTGCAACACCGGTCCGGCGCGCTGTGGGTGCTCAACGGCGCGGCGCTCGCAGCGGTCGGTCCGCTGCCCGACGTCGCGGGCGTGGAGCGGAGCGCCGACGGGGAGCCGACCGGGCGGTTCTTCCGAGCCGAGGACTGGCTGGCGTCCCGGTGGCCGCCGGTCCCGGTGGACCTGGCGGCGCTCGGCCGTCGCCTGCTGGCCTTCGGGGTCACGGGCGTCACCGACGCCACACCGTTCGGTACGACGGACGGCATCGACCGCCTGGCCGCCGCCGTGGCGGCCGGCGATCTGCCTCAGCGGGTGGTCGTCATGGGGGGCCCGTCCCTCACCGCCGCCGAGCCCGACCCGCACCTGGATCGCGGCCCGGTGAAGCTCGTCCTGGCCGACTCGGACCTCCCCGACCTCGCCGACGTGGTGGGCCACGTGCGGGCCGCACACGCGCACGACCGGCCGGTGGCGGTCCATTGCGTGACCGCCGAGGCGCTGGTCGTGGCGCTCGCGGCGCTGCGTGAGGCGGGGCCGTTCCCAGGCGACCGCCTCGAGCACGCCGCCGTCGTACCCGCCGCCCTGCTGGCGGACGTGGCGGCCGCGGGCGTGTGCGTCGTGACCCAGCCGGCGTTCGTGGCGACCCGGGGCGACGATTACCGCCGCGACGTCGAGCCGGCGGAGCGCGACGACCTGTGGCGCTGCCGTTCCCTGCGGGACGCCGGCGTCCCGGTCGGGGCGGGGACGGACGCTCCGTACGGCGACCTCGACCCCTGGCGCGCCGTGGTCGCGGCCATAGGACGGCGCACGCCGTCCGGTGCGGTGCTCGGCGCCACCGAGACCCTCACGCCCGCGGCGGCGCTCGCCCTGTTCCTCGGCCCGCCGTCCGCCCCCGGCGGCCCGCCCCGCCGGGTGGAGCCCGGTGCCGTCGCCGATCTGTGCCTGCTCCACGCCCCGCTCGTCACCGCGCTCGCCGACCCGACGTCGGAACTCGTCCGCTCGGTGTTCATCGGTGGCGCCACCGCGGTCGCCGACCGGTGACGAGCGGCGGCTGGGTCAGTCGGCTGTGAAGGCCTGGAAGAACGTGGGGAATGTGCCGAGCACCCCGAGGGCGATGAGCACCATGGCGATCGTGAAAGCTCGCCGTGTCTCGCAGGGCCGGTTGCGGTACAGGACGTGCAGTCACCGGGTCACTCCAGAGCCGGCCCACCGCCGTTTGTCGCCGCGTGGCCCCAGACAGGGAAATCAACGCGAAAGGTACGAGGTGCTGGGGCCGCCGCGATAGGGACCAACGTCCCGACCGGGACGTCCAAAGGTGCGGCCGCGAGCCTCAACAGGCAATCTGTGGTGGTACCGACAGTCGAGAGCGGCCACGCGGCCGGGCGAGCGGAGGTGTCATGACCGAGGGCTGGCCGCCCGTGATGCTGCTGGTGACCGTCGACGACGACTCGCGGGTCGTCCTCGACGGGGAGCTACGGCGCCGCTACGGCATCGACTACGAGGTGATCACGTGCCGTGGCTACGACCACGCGCGCGCGGTCCTCGAGGGCTTGCGCCGGTGGGGGCGCGACGTCGCCATGGTCTTCTCGTGCTACAACCCGGCCGACCGGGACGGGCTGGCCTTCCTGCGCCGCACCCGGTCGGTGCACCCGTCGGCCAAGCGCGTCGTCGTGGTGAAGTGGGGCGACTTCGAGAGCTCGGCCCCGGTCTTCCGGGCCATCGCCGAGGGGCACGCCGAGTCGCAGCTCGTCCGGCCCGAGCGGAGCCGCGACGAGGAGTTCCACGGCTCGATCACCGACCTCTTGGACGACTGGGACCTGGCACAGGGTCGCGGCTTCGAGGCGGTGCGCCTAATCGGCCGGCACGATGAGCGGACCCACACGCTGCGCGACGCCTTCGCCCGCAACCACATCCCCGTCGGGTTCTACCCCGCCGAGTCCGAGGCGGCGCGTCGCCTCCTCGTCGGCATGGGCCTGGAGGATCCGGAGTTCCCCGTCGTCGTGCTGCAGTTCACGTCGCCGCCGACGACGCTGGTGAACCCGACCGACATCGAGCTGGCGGACGCCTTCGGCCTGATGAGCCCGCCGTCCTCCGACGCGGTCTACGACCTCGTCGTCATCGGCGCCGGCCCGGCGGGGCTGGCGACGGCCGTGTACGCCGCCTCCGAGGGGATCTCGACGCTGGTGATCGAGCGGGAGGCGGTGGGCGGTCAGGCGGGGACCAGCTCGCTGATCAGGAACTATCCCGGCTTCGCCCGCGGCGTGAGCGGCACCCACCTCGCGTTCCGCTCGTTCCAACAGGCGTGGGCGTTCGGCGCCGAGTTCCTGTTCTTCCGCGAGGTCGTCGGGCTGCGCGCCGAGAACGGCGAGCACGTCCTGACGCTGTCGGACGGCACGAGCGTCCGGTCGCGGGCGACGGTCGTGGCCACCGGGGTCGCCTACCGGCGGCTCGGCATCCCCGCCCTCGAAGAGCTGGTCGGCCGCGGCGTCTACTACGGGGCGGCCGTCACCGAGGCGCCCGCCATGGCGGGCCGGCCGGCCTTCGTCGTCGGCGGTGGCAACTCCGCCGGCCAGGCCGCGCTGCACATCGCCAAGTACGCGCGGCGCGTCACGCTGCTCGTCCGTGGGACGAGCCTGGCCGCCAGCATGTCGGAGTATCTGATCGAGCAGATGGCCAGCACGCGCAACATCGACATCGTCCACCGGGCGGCCGTCGTGGGCGGCACCGCTGTCGACGAGTCGCTCGCCGAGATCGAGGTCTCGCGCCTCGACGACGGCACGAGCGAGGTCGTGCCCTGTGCCGGCCTGTTCCTCCTCATCGGCTCGACTCCCCACACCGGCTGGCTCGAGGGCGCGGTGCAACGAGACCAGGCGGGATACGTCCTGGTCGGCGCCGACGTCGACCGGGCCGAGGTGGCGGACCCCACCCGGGCGCCGCTGCCGCTCGAGACGAGCGTGCCGGGCGTCTTCGCCATCGGCGACGCTCGTCGGGGATCGGTCAAGCGGGTGGCCACGGCGGTCGGCGACGGGGCGGCCGTCGTCCAGCTCGTCCACGGCTACCTCGCCGAGGCGCCGGCCCCGCTCAGGACGACCCGGTAGCCGTGCCCGCCGCCTCGGAGCCAGTGCCGGCACCGGCGTCGGCCGTGTCGGACGCGCCGGACGCGCCGGTCGCCCCGGCGATCCGCGGCCTGCTGTACGGCGCCGGGGTGCTCGTGTTCCTCGCCGGCGTGCAGCTGTTCGTGTTCCCGCTCCGGACCGAGCGCTACTTCGCCTGGACGATCGACTCGCACATGACGGCGGTGTTCCTCGGGGCCTCGTACTGGTCGGCTCTGGGGCTCGAGATCGGAGCCGCCCGGGCGGCGCGATGGTCCGGTGCCCGCATCGCCATACCTGCGGTGTTCGTGTTCACGACGGTCACGCTGATCGTGACGCTCGTGCACATCGACACGTTCCACCTCGACGGCTACCTCGCGCTCAGCACCCGGGCCGTGACGTGGGCCTGGTTGGCGGTCTACACGCTCGTCCCGATCCTCATGATCGCGGCGTGGGTCGCCCAGCGACGGCGGTCGACGGCGGTGCCACCGCCCCGCGGGCTGCCCCGCTCCGTGCGGGCCGTCCTCGTGGCCCTGGCCGGCGTGCTGCTCGGCGTCGGCGTGGCGTTGCTCGTGGCCCCGGACTGGGCCGACGGCGCCTGGCCCTGGCCGCTCAGGCCCCTCACCGCCCGCGCCATCGGCGCCTGGCTGTTGGGCCTCGGCACCGCGGCCGCCCACGCCCGGCTGCTCGACGACCGGGCGTCGCTGCGACCGTTGGGCATCACCGGTGTCGTGTTCGGTGTGCTGCAGGCGATCGCGCTCGCCCGCCACGGCGACGAGCTCGACTGGGGCGGTGTTCCCGCCGCCGGCTACGTGACCGTCGTCGCGGTCCTGGCCGCCGTCAGCGTCTGGTCACTGCTCCCGCCCCCGCCGGCGGGGAGCCGACCTTAGAGCCACGGCTCGCACGGCCCAGCGGTGCCGTGGGGGAGCCGGCGCGGCGTCACCCGTTGGCGACGACGCGGCGGGGGATGAGCGTAACCACGACGCGACCGTCACGATCGGCCGGGAACACGACGGTCCTGGCGGACGCCCCGGGGGCCCGGCGGCGACGGAGATCGCCGGCCGCGGCGTGGGCAAGTCTCCGTGATGGCTGCGCCGGGCGATCACACCGGTGACCGGACGCCCGCCCGCCCCCTGGCGATGTCGGGCCGCCGTACGCTTGCGCCGAGGAGGGCGCGATGGCCGTGATCGACGTGGTCGGGCTTCGCAAGGAGTACCGGCACGGTCGTGGTCACCGGATCGTCGCTGTGGACGACCTGGACCTCTCCGTGTCGGCCGGTGGCGTGTACGGGTTCCTGGGCCCGAACGGGTCGGGGAAGACGACGACGATCCGTTGCCTGCTCGGGTTGGCGCGCCCGACCGCAGGCACCTGTCACGTCCTGGGGGCCGAAGTCGCGAGCGACTACGCCGCAGTGCAGGACCGGGTGGGCTCGATGATCGAGACCCAGGCCCTGTTCCCCGGGTTCACGGGCCGCGAGAACCTGGTGCTGCTCGCGGAGATGGCGGGACTGTCCGGCGCGGTCGTGGACGTCGCCCTGGACCGGGTCGATCTGGCCGCCCGTGCGGGGGATCTGGTCAGGACGTACTCGCTGGGGATGCGCCAGCGGTTGGGCTTGGCGGCCGCGTTGGTGAAGGACCCGGAGGTCTTGATCCTGGACGAGCCGGCCAACGGGCTCGATCCGGCCGGCATCCGCCATGTCCGGGGCCTGTTGCGCCGGCTGGGGGACGAGGGGCGCACGGTGTTCGTGTCCAGCCACCTGCTGTCCGAGGTTCAGCAGATGTGTGATCACGTGGCGGTGCTCAGCCGGGGCCGCTGCGTGGCGGCTGGGTCGGTCGACGAGGTGATGGCGTCGGTGGGCTCCAGCGGCGTGGTGGTCCGCCTCGACGACGTCGCTGCCGGCCTCGCCGCCCTCGAGGCGGCGGGTCTGCGGGCCTGGATGGACGGCGAGCTTGTCCACGTCGACGTCCCGGTGCGCGACTCGCCGGCCGTGGCCGAGGCGCTGGCTCGCCAGGGGGTGTGGCACCGCGAGCTCCGCCCCGGTGGGGTCACCCTGGAGGACGCGTTCATCGCGTTGACCGACGAGGCCACGCCGCCGTGAGGCGCCTGGTCCGGGTCGAGCTGCGGCGGCTGTGGACCCGCCGGTCCGTGCGCTGGTCGCTGCTCGGGGTGTTCCTCGCGATCGTGGCGGCACCGGCCCTGGTGCCGTGGGCCTTCGGCGAGCAGGCCCGCATCAACCACGACGCCGACATCGAGCGGTGCGTGCAGGACCGGCCGCCCAAGACCCGCGACGGCGTCACGATGCCGACGATCCCGGCCGACGTGGCCGCGCCCGCCCAGCGCGAGCGCCTCTGCGACGAGGTCACGCCGACCCTCGACCCGGACTTCCACCTGCGTGAGCTGGACGAGGTCTACCGCACCACCGCGCCGCTCCTGATCATCGGCGGGTTCCTCATCGGGGCCTCCTCCATCGGCGCCGACTGGCAGGCGGGCGTGATCCCGACCGTGCTCACCTGGGAGGGACGCCGGCTCCGGGTGTTCACCGCCCGGCTGGTCGCACTCGTGGCGGCCGTCTTCGCGGCCGTCGTGGCCTGGCAGGCCTTCCTCGCCGGCAGCCTGGCGCCCTACACGCTCGTCGAGGACACGACCGGCGGGACGGGAGGGGACTGGCCACGCACGATCGGCGGGCTCGGCTTGCGGGTCGCGGCGATCGGCGCCGCAGCCGCCGCCTTCGGGTTCGCGCTCGCCCTGATCGGGCGGGGGACCGCCGCCGCCCTCGGCGCGGGCTTCGCCTACCTCTTCGTGTTCGAGAACGTCATCGGCACCCAGTTCGAACCGCTGCGACGCTGGCTCGTCTTCTGGAACGCCCTCGTCTTCGTGAAGGGCATGTTCGAGGCGGGCGGCGACGTCCCCGACCGCACCGTCGCCGCCGCCGCCGTGATCCTCGCCGTCTGGGCGACCGTCATCCTCGCCGGCGCAGCCCTCGTGTTCCGGCGCCGTGACGTGGTCTGATCCCGCGGGCGTCACAGGTGGCGAGCAGGGCAGGCCGCGCTGCTCCCGCTACGACTGGACCGCCGGTGTGGCGCGCAGGTCGTGGGTGTCGCTCGTCGGCGGAGGATCTCGGCCTCGACGTCTTCCTGCTCGACGACGCGGCAGGATCCGCGTCGCCTACCGGTTCATCGAGCGCTGACCCGGTGGACGGCGAGGCGTCGGCGCGCGGCGGTCAGGACGCGAAGTCCGGCCGTGCCGCCCGGGCGGAGTCGGCTCGGCCCTTGGGCTCCTCCCAGTCCTCCTGGCGACCGAGGGCGGTGAGGTCGAGGAAGTAGTACGAGCCGCCGGTGGACTCGAGGCCCCGGGCGTACTGGGAGTAGGTATGGAAGACCCGTCCGTCGACCTGCAGGAAGCAGCTGCGGCCGGGCAGCTCGAAGGGCTGGTCGGCGTCGAAGAAGTCCGACCCCATGGCCTCGTACTCGCTCCGGGTGCGGAAGTTGTACTCGTTGGGCGCGACCGTCTCGTCGATGGTGACGCCGAAGTCGTAGTTGAAGTCGGTGCCGAACGACGAGTACCAGGGCAGGTCCCAGCCCCGCTTGGCCTTCCACCGCTCGAGCTTCTCCAGGGGGGCGCGCGACACCAAGGCGTAGCTGGTGTCGCGGATGTGGAGGTGCTCGAGGAAGCCGGGGGACAGCTCGTCGGTACCGGCGGTGCAGCTCGGGCAGCCGTCCTCCCACGTCGGGTCGAACATGAAGTGGTAGATGATCAGCTGCCGACGACCCTCGAACAGGTCGATCAGGCGGGCCGGGCCGTCCGGCCCGTCGAGCACGTAGTCCTTCTCGACCTCGACCATCGGCAGGTTGCGTCGATCGGCGTTGAGCGCGTCGCGCTGCCTGGTCAGCTGCTTCTCCTTGGCGAGCAGCTCCGTGCGGGCGGCGAGCCACTCGTCGCGGGTGGCGATCTTCGGAAGGCTCATCGGCTGCCTCCTGGGCCGTTCGCGTCTGGGCCGGTGCTCAGGCTCATGCAGTGTGGACCGAACGGGACGCCCGGACTCATCGGTGCCGCCGCCGAAGCCGGCCACGGGAGCCGCCGCCGATCAGCAAGGGGCGCCGCCCTCGGCGGTCGCCGGCGGCGCGCTCGTCGAGGCGCCGGGCCCGGGGGCCGTCGGGGCGGCGCGGGCCAGCAGCGAGACGACCTCGTCCTCGGGCGTCGGTGAGAAGTCGTCGTACCACTGGCCGATCGCGACGAAGCTCGATGGTCGTTCGAGGCAGACGACGTCGTCGGCTGCGGTCCGAAGCGCGGCCACGGATCCCGGCGGCCCGACCGGGACGGCGACCACGACCTGAGCCGCGCCTGCGGCGCGAGCGACCTGACCCGCCACGCGGGCTGTGGAGCCGGTGGCGAGACCGTCGTCGACGATGATCGCCGTGCGGCCGGCCAACGGGATGCGGGGCCGGTCGCCGCGGAGCCGTTCGGCACGCCGTTCGAGCTCGGCGCGCTCGCGGGCCTCGACCGCGGCGAACTCGTCGTCGGTGACCCTCGCCGCTCGGACGACGTCGGCGTCGACGACCCGGGTCGGCCCCTCACCGATGGCGCCCATGGCCAGCTCGGGTTGGAACGGGACACCCAGCTTGCGGACGATGATCACGTCCAGCGGGGCCTGGAGTGCCTGCGCCACCTCGAAGGCGACGGGCACGCCTCCTCGCGGCAGCCCGAGGACGACGACGTCGTGGCGACGCCACGGCAGCAGGCGCCGGGCCAGCTGCCGGCCGGCGTCGGCCCGATTGGCGAAAGGCATGGCCCAACTCCTCGTCGAGTGCATCCAGCGTGCGTCGCACCGCACGGAGGGGCCAGGGCCGAAAGGCCCCTCTATCGGGCTCGACGCCGCGCCCGCAGCGAGAGCAACAGCCGCTGGGGTCGACGTCGCGGTACTCGATGGGGAGGAGGTGGGGGGATCGGGGTCTCGAGGTCGGCCACGCCGGGTCTCGGCTCGGGCCTCAGGAGCGAGGATCCTTGCCTTCTGGGCGGCGAACTCGTCCTCGGTCAGGACGCCCTGGTCCCTGAGGGCGGCCAGCTGGGTGAGCTGGGCGACGGGGTCCGGAGCCGGGGCGGCCGGTGGGGCCGGCGCCGGCCGCGGTGCCGGAACTCGCGTGGGGCTGCGGTGCGGGCATCTGCTGCAGCCTCCTTGGGTCCTTGGGGTGCCCGAACCCAAGCCGCTCGCTGCGTGACGCGCCATCACACGGACACGGGGTGATCAGGTCAGGCCGAGTCCGCGTCCGCGACCGACGGCATCGCGTCGCGAGTTGACGCCCAGCTTGCGGTAGACGGCCTTGACGTGTGACCGCACCGTGTTCACCGACAGGTAGAGCTCCTGCGAGATCTCGGTGCAGGTCAGCCGGCTGGCGAGGTAGCGGAGCACGGTGACCTCGCGGTCGCTGAGCGGGTCGACGAGCCCGTCCTGGTTGGCGGGCGCGGGCGAGGGCACGACCCGGTTGGAGGCGTCGAGGAGGTCGGCGATGTACTCGGCGATGCGGCCGTGGGCCGGGAGGGATTCGAGGAGCTTCCAGAGCGTCGGCCCTTCGGCGATGAAGGTCCGGTGGAAGCCGACCGGCTGGGCCAGCGTCACCGCCCCGTGCAGGGCCTCCCGGGCTCGGCGCACGTCGGTGTCCGTTAGGGCCAGGGCGCTGAGCAGGCCGTGCTCGACCTGGAGACGCCTTGTCCCGCTCGGGGCGGCCGTCGACTCGAGGATGTCGAGGGCGGCGCGGCGGTCGTCGGCCGCGAGGCGTGCGCGCGCGGCGAGCAGGTCCGCCCCCGGCGACGGTGGGACGTGCGCCCGGAGCGTCTCCGCGGTGGCGTGATCCCCTCGATCGACGGCGAGGCGGAGGTCCACCTGGTCGATCTGGGCAATCACCGCGCTCGCGGCGTGGGGGAACACCGCTCGAGCCTGGTCGATGGCATCGGCGGCCGCACGCTGGTCGCCCCGGGCGCCGGCGACCACGGCGAGCTGCAGGTGGGCGAGCACCTCGACCGAGGGGCGCCGTCCGCCTTCGACGATGCGCATGACGTCTTCGAGGTGGGTCTCGGCGAGGTCGAGCTCGTTCCGCTCGATCGCCACGATCGCAAGGCTGAGGTGGGGCTCGGCCCGGCCGAAGTTGCCGTGGTGCAGCTCGAGTTCGTCGGCGGCGGTGAGCGCAGCCGCGGCCAGTCGCTCGGCCTCGGTCAGCTCGCCGCGGCGCGCCTGGATGTGGGAGCCGAACCCGGGCACGCGGACCCGGCAGAGGACGGGAGGCCGGACGGGGTCGGCGCGGACGGCGTCCAGGGCGGCCTCCGCGGCGTCGAGGTCGTCGAGCCACAGGTGTCCCTGGACCACCAGGTTCGGCAGAGCCTCGACCCACTCGCTGTCCACCGGACCGTCCTGCAGGAGGGCCTCGGCACGCCGGGCCCGGTCCAGCGCCGCAGCGGGGTCGCCACGCTGGAGGCAGTCGAAGCTCCAGGCGGCGTGCAGCAACAGGTGGCTCTCGCGATCGAGATCGCGCTCTCGGGCCTCGACCTGCTGCAGCCATGGCTCGGCGGCATCGCCGTGGCCGATGGCGTTGAGCACGATCGTGCAGGCGAGGATGCTCTGGGGCGAGCGCTCGAGCTGGGACGCCCCGTGCTCCTGGAGCCACGCACGCGCCGTGGCGCCGCCGGTCATCTGGTCCTCGAGCGACCAGGTCCCTGTCGCGTAGTTCCTGAGCTGGGTCAGGGATCCGTCCGTGTCACCCGCCTTCATGCTGTGGTGCACGGCGCTCATCAGATCGCCGCGCTTGGCGTACGCATCGGCCGCGGCGAGGTGGATGGACGGAGCACGCTCGGGGGCGACGGCGCGCAGCCGGCCCCGCAGGAACTGCGCGAAGAGGTGGTGGTACCGGTACCAGCCGGCGGCACGGTCCAGCTCCACGAGGAAGAGGCTGGCGGCATCGGCGCGCCTCAGCATGTCGTTGCTGTCGTGCCCGGCGCACACGGCGTCGCAGAGTCCAGCGTCGAACATCTCGAGCTCCGCGGTGACGGTCAGGAACTCGACCATCTCGGGCGGCTGGAGCGCGATCACCTCGTTCATCAGGAAGTCGACGAGGCTCCGGTCGGTCTCCGCCAGGCCACGGAGGAGACCGGCGGGATCTCCATGACCCCGGAGCCAGAGGCCGGCCAGGTGCACGGCCGCCGTCCACCCCTCGGTGATCGCGATGATCTGCTCGAGCTCACGGTCGGAGACCTCGACGCCGAGCGCGGCGAGGAGCTCACGGGCCTCCGCGCTGGTGAACCGCAGCTCGGCCTGGCGGAGCTCCAGCATCCTGCCCTGCAGCCGCAGCTTGCCGACGGGGAAGGGCGGATCGCTGCGGCTGCCGAGCACGACGCGCACGTGTGGCGGCAGGGCGCCGATGAACGCCCTCATCACCCCCGGGTCCGGCCTGGCCAGGTGGAAGTCGTCGATGACGATCACACCCGGCTGGGTGACCGCCCCGAGCTCGTTGGCCAGGCCGATGGCGAGCTCCGCGCTCCTGTTGCCGTCGGCGAGCTCGGCCGCCGTCGTCCCGACATCGGGCCATGCCATGCCGACGGTCGTCGCGAGGTTGTTCCAGAAGCAGTTCCCGTCGGCGTCGGTGAGGTCGCACGACATCCAGCCGACGGGGCCGTCCAACTGATCGACCCATTGCGCGAGCAACGCGGTCTTGCCCGACCCGGGCGCCCCGACGACGAGGGACAGCGGGCGGTCCGCGGCGGCGCCGAGCCTGCCCACCAGTGCCTCACGCCGGACCGTGGCATTGGGGACGCGGGGGACCCTGAACTTCGCCCTTGCCACGATGGTCTCACCGCTGGCCATCGAACCCCACCCTTCGCCGGTCGGTGACTGCGGATGCCGAACGCACTACCGAGCGTAACCGCCATCCTTTGTATTGTCAGCCGGGCTCACCCAGGATCGGGGAAGCGCCTTCACCCGATCGGACGGCATCGTGGCGCGGTGGCGCCTTCGCTCGAGGACCTGCAGGCGAGGTTGGCCGATGTGCGCGGGCGCCGGCCGCGGCCGGGCGGCGCACGCTCCGAACGAGGATCGGATGACCGGTGACAACGTCACCGGCCTGCGGACCGGTACCGGCCGCCCCGATGAGTGGGCGACGCGTTCAGGTGAGATGACCTCACCCACGGTCGGGTGATTCACGCCCCCGGTCACCACGAGCGCGGCCGGCGGCGTTCACCTACCGCTGGGTGGTGATCGCTCACCCGGGTGCCCGCCACCATGCACGTCGTCACCCAACCGATTCGGGGCAGCACATGGCCGAGCTGGTCTACGAACTGTCGTTCAAGGGCGCTGCCAGCGAGACGTTGGCCAGCGCCTTCGAGGAATGCGACGTCACCACCGTTCGAGGCGTGACGATCCTGCGCAGCGGGGTCCCGGATCAAGCCGCGCTCCAGGGGCTCATCTCCCGGATCAACGCCCTGGGTCTTGAGCTCCTCGATGTCCATCTCGTCGCCGAGACCGACGGCGGGAGCTCCTGGGCGAGTGAGACCTGATCGCCACGAGGAGGGAGAACGACGATGGTGTGGATCGTGTTGGCGGCACTGGGCGTGCCCGTGTGGCTCCTCGTCGGCGCGCTGGCCGGCGGCCTGTGGTCCCGCCCGGCCTTCACCCGGCCACGGGGTGGGCCCCTACGCGGCGGCGCTCCTGTGACGGCGGAGGCGCCGAGCGCTGCCCCTCCCGGTGCCGCGGTCCGCTTCGCGGCCGTTCGTTGAGGACGGGGCGGCGTGGAACACGGCCTGGATACCGAGGTGATGGCCGTCTTCACGGCCGCCGTCGTCGTGTGGAGCCTGATGTCGGCGAGGCTGGACCGGCTCAGCGTCACGCCCGCCCTCGCGTTCGTGGTGATCGGCCTCGCGCTCGCCAACCCGCCGCTGTCGGTGATCGACGTCGACGTCGGCAGCGAGACGGTGCGATCGCTGGCGGAGGTCACCCTGGCGCTCGTCCTGTTCAGCGACGCGGCGCGGGTGGACGTCCGTCGACTTCGGGCCGACGCGGGCGTCCCGGTGCGCCTGCTGCTGATCGGGTTGCCGCTCACCGTCGCCGCCGGCGTCGGGCTGAGCCTCGTCCTGTTCAGCGACCTCGACCCCTGGGTGTGCGCAGTCATCGCGGCGGCCGTCGCCCCGACCGATGCGGCGCTGGGCGCGCCGATCCTGGCCGACCGGCGCATCCCGGCCCGGGTCCGCCGGGAGCTGAACGTCGAGAGCGGCCTCAACGACGGGCTGGTCACGCCCGTCGTCACCTTCGTCATCGCGGGCGCCGTCGCGGAGGCCGGCAGCCAGCCCGATCTCTCGCCAGGCTCGGCGCTCGTCGACCTGGCGCTGGGCGTGCTCGTCGGGGTCGGTGTCGGCCTCGCCGGCGGAGTGGCGATGCGCCTGGCTCGCCGCCGGTCCTGGTCGACGGCCGCCGCCGAGACCGTGGGCGTCCTGGCGCTCGCGTTGGTGGCCTATGCCGCGGCGGTGGAGCTCGGCGGCAACGGCTTCGTCGCCGCCTTCGTCGGAGGCCTGGCCTTCGGCACCATCCGGGAGGCCGGCGAGGACC
>DATHAO010000020.1:0-2388 GCA_035296625.1 Acidimicrobiales bacterium
CGTGGCGACCTTGCGGCCGAACGACAGGGCGGCGTCGGCGATCTGCTGCACCCGGTGGATGTGGCTGGCGAAGCAGGCGATCACGATGCGCCGGCCGCTGTGCTGGTGGAACAGGTCGAACAGCACCTTGCCGACCGACGATTCGCTGCCCGAGTGGCCGTGCTCCTCGGCGTTGGTGGAGTCGCCCAGGTAGAGGCGGATGCCCTCGTCCTTGGCCATGGCGCCGACGAGCGCCAGGTCGGTGAGGCGGCCGTCGACCGGGGTCATGTCGAGCTTGAAGTCGCCCGAGTGCAGGATCGTGCCCTGCGGCGTGTGGAACGCCGTGGCGAAACCGTGGGGCACCGAGTGCGTGACCGGGATGAACTCGACCTCGCACGGGCCGATCTGCCGCCGCTCACCGTCCTTGACCGGGATCAGCTCGGTGCGGTCGAGCAGCCCGGCCTCCTCGATGCGATTGCGGGCCAGGCCCAGCGTCAGCGCCGAGCCGTAGATCGGGAACGACAGCTCGCGCAGCAGGTAGCTGAGGCCGCCCATGTGGTCCTCGTGGCCGTGGGTGATGATCGCGCCCTCGACCCGCTCCGCGTTCTCACGCAGGTACGTGAAGTCGGGCAGGACGAGGTCGACGCCCAGCATGTCGATGTCGGGGAACATGAGCCCGACGTCGAGCAGGATGATGCGCCCCTCGACCTCGATGCAGGCGCAGTTGCGCCCGATCTCGCCGAGGCCGCCGAGGAAGGTGATTCGGACCGGGTTCGCCATAACCTGCTCGAAGCTACCGGCTACGGACGGCGGCCAAGTCGGTGACGACCTGCGCCAGCGCCGTGCGGACGGCGTCGTCGAGCGGCGGGAGGGGCAGGCGGGTCGGCCCGGACGGGGCGCCGAGGGCGGCCAGCGCCGCCTTCGCAGACGACGCCTGGACCCACGACGGGCCCACTTCCACGTCGTACCCGTCCAGCATGTGGGCGTTGAGCTCACGGGCCGTGGCCAGGTCACCCTTGAGGGCGGCGGCGATCATGTCGCCCATCAGCCGCCCGCACCAGTGGGTGCACACGCCGACGACGCCGACCGCGCCGACGGCGACGAGCGGCAAGGTCATCGAGTCGTCCCCGGAGTAGACGTCGAAGTCATCCGGGGACTCGACGACGACGCGGGCGGTGGCACCCGGGTGACCGGCGGCGTCCTTGAGGCCGACGATCGACGGGACCTCGTTGGCCAGGCGGACGATCACCTCGGTCGTGATGGCCCGGCCGGTCCGCACCGGCACGTCGTACATGACGATGGGCAGGTCGACGGCGGCGGCGACCGCCCGCATGTGGGCCTCGATGCCGGCCGGCGTGGGCCGGTTGTAGTAGGGCGAGACCAGCAGCAGGCCGTCGACGCCGGTCTCGGCGGCCCGGTGGGACAGGCCGATCGTGTGGCGGGTGTCGTTGCTGCCCGTGCCGGCGAGCAGGGGCACGTCGACGGCCGCCCGGACGGCTCGCCACAGCTCGACCTTCTCGTCGTCGGACAGCGTGGGGGCCTCGCCGGTCGTCCCGGCCACGACCAGGCCGTCGCTCCCGTTGTCCACGAGCCAGCGGGCGAGGGTGGCGGCGGCGTCGAAGTCCATCTCGCCGTCGGGGCCGAACGGGGTGACCATGGCGGTGACGACGCGGCCGAAGCGGGCGGTGCCCATCACGAGGCTCCTTCTGCGGGGTGTGCGGTGTCGGCGGGTACGAGGGCCTCGGCCGAGCGGTCGAGGCCGAGCGTGGCGAGCAGGTCCTCGTGCAGCTCGAACCACACGGTGTGGTAGCTGGGCAGGACCGGCTTGGTGAAGTAGTCGGTGTCGCCGGCCCGGACCCGCTCGATGGCGAAGCCGAGCCGGCGGCCGTAGGGCCGGTAGCGGTCGAGGGCGTCGCTCAGCTGGGCGCACACCGGGGCGGCGCGGGCGTGCAGCGCCGTGAGGTCGCGCACGACGGCCCGGTCGTAGGCGGCATCCGCGTGGTCGTTGCGGACCGGCCGGCCGCCCACGTCGCGGACCTGCCAGCGGCTGCAGGCGTCGAGCACCCCGGGGTTGAGCCGGCGGAAGCGCCCGTAGGCGTCCTCGACCGTCGGGCGGGCGCGCGCGGCGTCGGCCTCGCGGGCCAGCAGCCGCTCGTGCTCGGACCGGCCCGCCGGCGTCAACGCCCACCCGGGCAGCAGCCCGTCGCGATGGATGGCGAAACCCTCGACGCCCGCCGCGCGGAGCAGCGTCTCGGCCTGGGCCGGTTCGAGCCCGACGGCATCGGCCACCACGTCCGCGGCGGCGACGCCCTTCAGCCGCAGCCCGTGCAGGACGAGCAGACGTGGGTCGGACCGTCGCCCCATCGTGGCCACGGTACCAGTGCCCCTGTGCAGGCCCCGGACCGATTC
>DATHAO010000021.1:0-83021 GCA_035296625.1 Acidimicrobiales bacterium
GTTCGCGACCGCGAGGTCGGGGTCACCGTCGCCATTGAAGTCACCCACCGCGACCGAGTTGGGCCCGTCACCGACGGCGAAGTTGGTCGGACCCGTGAAGGTCACGGGCGTCAACGCCCATGCCGGCGGCGCCGGAAGCAGCGCGGCGACCACGAACGACACGACCAAGACGGCGAGACGGATCCCCCGCATGCGACCCCCAACTGTCGAGCGTGGGGATGCTAGGCCCCGGCCAGCCGCGTGGCAACACGAATGGGTACTTCCGGCCCCGACAGTACCGGAGACGTGTCGGCCCACGTCGGCGAGATCGAGATCGTGTAAATCCTGCTGTTGTTGCCCTCGTCGCGAGGGGAAATGTGGGCGAAGTCGAAATGCGCAGATGCCCGGTGCAGCGTCGTGAGTTCCCTCGCCGAGCCCCGGTCGGCGAGCCAAACAACACCGCCACACCGGCCATCATCCCAGCCTGACTCGCGGCGGAGGATCAAACGTCAGGCAGCACGCCGGACGGCTCGCGGCTGGGGCTGGGGCCACGCTGGCGACGACTGTGGCTGGCTTGACGTCCTCGTCACTTTCCAAGGGTCTGGACGACCCAGTAGATGGCGAACAGGGCGATCTCGTAGGTCTCCAAGGCGAAGGTGGTGTGTTCGCCAACGACCCGGGTCAGGACGATGACGAGCGCGCAGATCACGCCGACCGCGGCGATTCCGCGTAGGTCCATAAGCAGAACGGGCCGCGGTCACGGCTGTCCAGCGTCGCCGCTACGATGGCGCCGGTCAGTAGGACGAACGAGCTGGCCGACCGCGCGGATCGTGGACGACATCGGCGAGATCCGGGCGCTGAAGCAGCAGCCCGGCAAGGCCGTGTACGTCGTGGGGGCCCCGGACTGTTGACCAGCCTCCCCAACGAAGGCTGCTCGACGAGCTCGGCCTCATCGTCCCGGTCGTCGTAGGAGCCGGGCAAACCCTCTTCCGTGGCCTCGTGGAGAACCAGGCCCTAGAGCGGGTGTCCGCCGCGCCGACACCCGCCGGCCGCCTCCACCTCACCCACCGAGCCGGCGCAGCCGCGGAACCCAGCCGCCGCTGAGCGGTTAGGGCCCACAACGTCACGTTGTGGGCCCTAACCCAATACTTGTTTGCCTTGGCCAACCGACGGTCGCACCATCGGAGTGCCGGACCGGGGCCGGCGGGCAGGACCGGCGGGAGGAGACGACATGCTTGCTAAGCACCCGATCGACGTGATGCTCATGGCCACTGACCTCGACGCCGCCAAGCGCTTCTATGCCGACGGCGTCGGGCTCGCGGTCATGATCGAGAACGACGACTTCGTGACCTTCAGCTGCGGCGGTGACAGCCGGCTGGTCGTCACCCGGTCCACCACTCCGAGCGCCGAAGAGACGACGAAGGCCAGTTGGCGCGTCGCCGACGTCGCCGCCGAGGTCGCCGAGCTGCGCGCCCGCGGGGTCGACGTGGTGGAGTACGACGAGCCGTACCTCAAGACCGTGGACGGGGTCGCCGACATCGGCTTTGCCCTGTCGGCGTGGTTCGTCGACCCCGGCGGGAATAGCATCGGCCTGCTGCAGTTCAAGGACAAGGGGCTTGGTTGAGCCGGGAGGACGCCGGCGCCCGGGGGACGGACCCGCTGCCCAAGGGCAGTGACGGGCCCGTCACGACCACGGTGACCCGGCGGGTGAGACCCGGCCACGAGGCCTCGTACGAGCAGTTCCTGCAAGGGATCATCGCCGCCGCCACCCAGTGTCCCGGGCACCTCGGCGTCGAAGTGTTCCGGCCCGCGAGTGGGCCGGGGGGCGAGTACCGGATCGTCTACCGGTTCGACACTGGCGAGCACCTGCGGGCATGGCTCGACTCCGACGAGCACGCCGCCTGGCTCCAGCGCGCCGAGCCCCACGTGATCGGCCCCATGCGAACGCAGTTCGTGACCGGGCTCGAGTCCTGGTTCACACTCCCGGGCCAACCGGCGACCCCGCCGCCGCCTCCGTACAAGATGGCCATCGTCACTTGGGCCACCATCTTCCCGCTTATCACCCTCGTGGTCATCGTCATCGGTCCCGTAATCGAGGGGCTGGCCCTCGTCCCCAGGCTGGCCATCACTACCGCATTGACCGTCCCGATCATGACCTGGATCGTCATGCCGCGGGTCACCCGGCTCCTGCGCGGCTGGCTCTACCCCCACCGACAGGAGCAGAGGCCATGACGGCAGTGGGAAGCGCCCCGCCCAACCTGAGCGGCATCACCAAGGCCCGGCTGGAGGCGTTCTCGGACGGCGTGCTGGCCATCGTCATCACCCTGCTGGCGATCGAGCTGAGGCCGCCCGAAGTCCACGAGGATGAGACGCTGACCCATGCCCTGTGGCGGCAGTGGCCGAGCTACCTCGCCTACGTCCTGGCCTTCGCCCAGATCGGGGTGATCTGGCTGAACCATCACCGGCTGTTCCAGCAGGTGCGGGTGGTCGACGGGAAGCTCCTCCTGCTCAATCTCAATCTGCTCATGTGGATCACGCTGATCCCGTTCCCCACGGCGCTCGTCGCCGAGCATCTGCGAGATGGTGGCGAAGCCACCGAGACCGCGGTGGCAGTGTTCAGCGCGGTGCTGTTGCTTACCTCGGTCGCCTTCGTCGCGTTGTACGCCTGGATCACCCATGACGACCGGTTGGTCGGCTCGCTGCCTCCCCGCCAAGCGGTGGTCGCGGCCCGCGTCCGCTTCGGGCTGGGGCTCGCCACCTACGGGCTGGCCGTGGGTCTCGCCTTCGTCGTGCCCTACGCCGCGCTCGCGATCCACGGGGTGAGTGCCGCCTACTACGCCTTCGACCAGGCCACGTTGGAAGGATCAGAGGCCATATGACGGCGCCGACCGTGCTGCAACGCGGGCAGGAGAGCGCAGGCGCGCCGCCATCGCCGCCGGCCACGCCGACCATCCGGCGTTCCGGCATCTGTACCCCGACCCCCGCCGACGAGCCAAGGTGCTCCCGATCTTCTTCGAGGCCACGGTGCGGGACGCCATCCCGTTCGGCTCGGTTCTCGCCGTCACCGACGGGGAGCGGGTCGACGCGACCGGGGTCTGGCTGCCCCCGGGCGGTTCCCGTGGACCGCGAAGCGCAAGCTGTGAGAGACACCCGCGTTCGTTCGGATCATGGCCACCGCCCCGATGGCGTTTCCGACGTTCATGCGCTACGGCGCCAACATGGAGGCCGCTCACCGCGACGAGCCGCATTGGTATCTCGTCGTGCTCTCCGTGCGCCCGGAGCGCCAACGGCAGGGGCTCGGCTCGCGCCTGGTCGAGCCGATCCTCGACCGCGCCGACTGCGACGGCGTGGCGTGCCGGCTCGAGACGCCCGATCCCGCCAACGTGGGCTACTACCGGCGGTTCGGGTTCGAGGTGACCGATGCTGCCTTCGCGGCCCTTCCCGGCGGCCCGCCGCTGACGACCATGCATCGACCGCCCGCGTCCGTCCGGCAGGCCTGACGGTCAGGACCCGTCGCCGCGGTCCGGGAGCCAACCGCGGTCCTGGGCGAGCCGGTCGGCCACCTCGATGAGCCGCCGGACGGCCGGTGTGGTCCGCTCGGTCGGCCACACGAGATCGATGGCCAGGGCGGGCGCCGGCGGCACGAGCGGCCTCAGCGTCAGCCCCCGGGGGAGCTGGTGGCGGAGCGAGGCGACGACCAGGCCGACGCCGCGACCGCGGGCGATGTCGCCCCAGACGGTCGAGCCCGCGGCCTGCTCGTCGAGCCGCGGCTCGAACCCGGCATTGCGGCAGGCGGCCACGACCGCGTCGTAGTAGCCCGGCGACATGGTCTGGGGCCAGAGCTCGATCATCTGGTCCGCCAGCGCCGCCAGCGGCACCTGCTCCTCCGCCGCCAGCGGATGGTCCTCGGGCACGGCCGCGACGAACGGCTCCAGCCGGACCGGATGCTGATCGATCGCCGCCCGGTGGCCGACGTGGGGCCCCAGCGCCAGATCGATGCGCTCGTCGGAGAGCAGCCCCGCGACGTCCTCGGCGAACACCTCCCGCGGCCTCACCCTCAGCCCGGGATGCTCCGCCGCCAGCGCATCGACCAACGCCGGCAGCGTCTCGTAGACGGTGGCCAGCGTGTAGCCCAGCCTCAGCGATCCCACCTCACCGCGCGCCGCGGCCTGCGCCCGCAGCCCCACCCGGTCAGCGGCGTTGAGCGCTCGCCGCGCCTCCTGGACGAACACCTCGCCCGCGGCGGTCAGCTCGACGCCCCGGCTGGTGCGCTCGAAGAGCTGCACCCCTAGCGCCCCCTCGACCGCCTTGACCTGCTGCGACACCGCCTGCTGGGCCACGTGCAGGTTGGCAGCGGCGCGCGTGAACCCGCCCTCCCTCGCCACCTCCACCACGTAACGCATCTGCCGGAGGTCGGGCGTCGCCACTCCGACCAGTATCCCTCCCGGGCGACCCATCCGGGCCACAAGGCGAGGTTGTGACCAGCCGGCCCAATCGGTGTTGGACGCCGGCTCCGGCCAGGCTTACACCGATCCCGTGCGCATCGCGATCCTGGGAGCAGGCCGCATCGGAGGCGATGCCGCACGGTGTCCCGGGCCAGTCACGACGTCCTGATCTGCCTCTCCCGGCCCCCCGGGCAGCTCGCCGCCCGCGCCGCCGAGCCCGGTGACCATGTCAGCGCCGCCAGCACCGCGTACGCCGTCGCCAGCGCTGACGTGGTGATGCTGGCGGTGCCCTGGGATGCCATCGACCAGGCGCTGGCAGAAGCCGGCGCGCTGGCGGGCAAGGTCGTGCTCGACGCGACCAACCCTTACGGCGCCGGTCCGAAGCCGGCCGAGGGCCGGACGGTGGCCGAGTTCAACTCGGGGCGCATGCCAACCCCTCGAGCGGGTGGCCCCACGCGTGTTGGCGTCGGAGTAGGCGGTGCGCTCGTAGGCCTGAGGAGCGGGAACTTTGCGAGACAGAGTGTCTTGACATCGACGAGTTGAACGGTATGGTAGGAGACACTATGTATCGAAAGTACCGATGCCCACCAGGATCATGGAGCCGACGGTGATCGAGGTGCGCGGCCTCACCAAGACCTTCGGCGCCCACACCGCGGTCGACGACGTCTCGTTCACTGCACCAACCGGCCGCGTGACCGGGTTCCTCGGACCCAACGGCGCCGGCAAGACTACGACGCTGCGCTGCCTGCTCGGCCTCGCCGCACCGACCGCCGGCAGCGCGCTGATCAACGGCAAGCCGTACGACCAGCTCGACCAACCTCGGCGCCAGGTCGGCGCTCTGCTCGAGTCGACCGGCTTCCATCCCGGCCGGTCGGGACGTAACCACCTGCGAGTCATCGCCCGTGCCGCCGGCATCGACGCGAGCCGCATCGAGCCGCTGCTCGACCTCGTCGGACTCCGCGGTGCGGCAAATCGCCGTGTCGGCGGCTACTCGCTCGGCATGCGCCAACGCCTCGGCCTGGCCACCGCGCTCCTCGGCGACCCCGGCGTACTCGTGCTCGACGAGCCGGCCAATGGCCTCGACCCGGCCGGCGTCAGCTGGATCCGCCAGCTCCTTCGGCATTGGGCCGAGGAGGGCCGGACGGTGCTCGTCTCCAGCCACTACCTCGCCGAGATCGCCCAGGTCGTCGACCAGGTCGTCATCATCCGCGACGGCGGCATCGTCGCCGACACCGACATCGCCGAGCTCACCACCAGCCGCGTCACCGTCCGCGTCGACCGCGTCGAGCCGATGCTCGCCGCGCTGCGAGCCGACGGCATCACCCACGACCTTCTGGCGGACGGCTCCGTGGCCATCGCCGGCCGCGACGCGGCCGACATCGGCGCCATCGCCGCCGGCGCCGGCGTCACCGTCACCGAACTGCGAGGACTGAGCGCCGGCGAGTCCCTCGAGGCCATGTTCCTCACCGTCACGGCAGGAGAGCAGCGATGAACGACTTGCTCGCGGCCGAGTGGCTCAAACTGAGGACAACCCGACTGCTCATCGGCACCATCCCCCTCGCCCTCGTACTCTCCGCCGCCGCGGTCGCAGGCGAGATCGTCACCGGCCACGGCGGCACCGGGGCCGGCGGCCTCGAGACGAGCGAGGGGATCCGCCGGTTGTTCGCGGTCAGCGGCAGTGGCGCCATCGTCGTGCTCGTCGTCGGCATCATCATCTCCGCCGGGGAGTACCGCCACGGCACCGCCGCCGACACGTTCCTCACCACACCCCGCCGCCACCGCGTCGTGACCGCCAAGCTCGCGGTCAGCGCGCTCATCGGGCTGACCGCCGGCCTCCTCATCGCCGCGGTCTCACTCGGCGTCGCCGTTTGCCTCTATCCCGTCAAGGAAGCGACCTTCCCCCTCGGCGACCGAGACGTGTGGCTCACCCTGGCCGGCGTGCCCGTGTACACGAGCCTGTTCGCCGTCCTCGGCGTGGGGGTCGGCTCGCTGGCCCGGAACCAGACCCTGGCCGTTGGCAGCGCGCTCGCGTGGTTCGCCGTCGTCGAGCACACCCTGGTGAACCTGGCGTCCGACATCGGCAAGTGGCTCCCCGCCGCCGCCGGCCAAGCGATTGTCCGCACCCCCATCTATGGCCTGCTCTCCCCGCTGGCCGGCGTCGCCCTCCTCACGGCCTACGCGATCGCCATCTCGACCGTCGGGGTTCGCACCGCGACCAGGAGGGACGCATGAACGATGACCGCACACCGGGAGACCGCCACATGGAACCTCCGCCCGACCCCGACACCGAGGACACGACCCCCTACGACCCGCCGACAACGCAATCGACGCTCGTCACCCGCGTGGTCATCGCAATCTTCGTGATCCTCTTCGCGCTGGTCGTCGTGCTGCACCTCACCGGCGTGGTCGGACCCGGCGCCCACTGAACATGCGCCACGCCCCGAACGATCCGGCTCGCGCGCGCCGCGTCGTGCGTCTCGACCTGGCGGTGTTGGTGCTTCTCGCCGCCCACGCCGTGGTCGCCGGTCTGCTGTGGCTGCGACCCTCATGGACCGCCGCGTCGATCGCGGTCGTCGCAGCCGTTGTCGCGGTACACGTCATCTGGCTTCGACGAACAGGCCGTAGGTTGCTGACTGAGACGCCGCCGGGGACTCGTAGGGACCACTGACGAGGACACATGCCACGGATCTGGGCTGACACCATCGACACCCACCGGCAGCAGGTCCATGACGCCATCCTCGACGCCACAGCCGAGCTGATCGCCGAGCACGGACCGCTCTCCGTCGCCATGTCCGCCATCGCGGAGCAAGCCGGGATCGGTCGAGCCACCCTCTACAAGTACTTCCCCGACGTCGGGTCGATCCTCGTCGCCTGGCACACCCGAGACTTCGAACACCACTTGGCGCGCCTCCGAGCTCTTGGCGACGACCACACCGCCACGCTGCGCGACGTCGCCGACCTCATCCTCGAGATCCGCGCCCACCACAGGCACGGCCGAGCCGACGTCGTCGGCGCCCTCGCCCACACCGTCGTAGGCGTCGAGCAGGTGATGAACGACACCGCCTGGGGCCAAGTCGTCGAAGCGCTCACCCAGCTCATGACCGGCCTCGCGCAACGGAAGTCGGTTCGCAGCGACCACGATCCCCAACTCCTCGCGCGCTGGCTTCTCCACACCGTTCACGCCCCCACCGAACTCGACGACCACGCAGTGGCCAACCTCATCGTCGACTCACTCACCCCACCCCACCCACGCGGGCGGCGCTGAGAAGCCGGCACCGATCAGCTCGCGCAGGAACGGCTGCATCACGCGGCCGCCCTGGCGGCGAAGGCAGCGAGACCCTTGCCCCATCCGTCCGGCGAGCCGACGGCATCGCGCATCTGCTCCCACCCGTCGCCGTGGCGGTCAAGGTGCTTGTGCTCGACCACGACGCGGGTGCGCGCGGCTCCCACCTCGACGAACCGGACCTGGACCTCGCTGGTTCGCGCCGGGTCGGTCTCGATCTGCCACGCGAGGCTGATGTCCCAGCTGAACACGACGCCGTGCGGCGGCTCGTAGGCGAGCACACGGGCCCAGCGGCACTCGCTGCCGTCGACCCCGACGTCGTAGACGTAGCCGCCGGCGCGCGGCTCGAACACCATCTCCTTGAGGTCCGCCTGCAGGATGTGGTGGTCCGGCGACCACCAGGTCCCGATCTCGGCCGTGAACACCTCGAAGGCACGCGCGATCGGCGCCTCCACCTCGACCGACACCTCGACGCGCGTGCTGGCGGTGGTTTCCGTTGTCATTGCTTCTCCTTCGCAGGTCGCTCGACCGCTTCCTTGAAGGCGGCGAGGTTCTTGGTCCAGAACCGCTCGAAGTACGCCCGCAGTTCGGCGAGCCCCTCGTGATCGATGGAGTAGACCCGGCGTGTGCCGTTGGCGCGCGAGGTCACGAGTCCCGCCTCCTTCAACACCTTCAGGTGTTGTGACACCGCCGGCCGCGTGACGGGCAGGCGGCCAGCGATCTCGCCGACCGGCCTCGCCTTCTCGGCTACCAGCTCGAAGACGGCCCGGCGCGTCGGGTCGCCCAGCGCGCCGATGCGATCGAGAACGTTCGTCCGCACTAACCGTTAGTATGAGCTTACTGAAGGGCGACGTCAACCCGCGTGCCTTCCTTGTGAGGCAGCGAGCGCGTGCCGGCACAGGTGGCCTGGAGAGACATGGACGGCGTCGTATGCGACGAAGGCGCACCCTGGGAAGGGTGCGCCCTCGCGTGCTCGGACCGCCGCTCGGTCTACGGGACCGTGATCTCGATCGTGCGGTCATTGGCGCTGTCGGGGTGCTGGATGTTGACCCAAGCGCGGCGCTTGTTGGTCGGGTCGAAGTACAGGCCCGTGAACTCCGAGCCGGTGGTGCCGTTGGATGCCCAGCGGGCGATGCCCTCCCCGGGATCGGCGAGATCGCCGTCGCGGTTGAGGTCTTGGGCGAACCAGATGTCGTCGTCGACGCCGCCGCTGCGATCCTCGACGATGTAGATGTTGCCGTCGCTGTCGACGGCCAGGTTGTCGGGGTTTGCGAGCGCCGAGCCGACCGGTTGGCCGGTGGCGAGATCGGTGGTGGTGCGATCGGCGAACACCGCGATCCGCTGCGCTCGCAAGTCGAGGGCGTAGATCTCATGGGTCGTCGTCGTGGTGACGTAGAGCCGCTCGACGCCGTTGACCGTCTGGATCTGCATGTCCTCGGGCCGCTGGTAGTCGGTGCCCTTGAACTGCGGCAGGTCGGTCGTGTTGCGGCCATCGACGGAGGTGACGCCGTTCGGGTCGGTGATCGTGATCGCGCCCCTGAGCGGGTTGCCGACATGATCCGTGATCGGCACCCACGTGTATCCGCCGGTCGCGTCGGGGGTCATGCCGTCACCCACCCGCAGGACGGACGTTTGTCCTGCGTCGAAGTAGGCGGCACGGCCGGACATGATCTCGCCCCAGCTGGCGGCCGAGGTGAACCGATAGATGTTGCCCCCGTTGAGCTCGTCGATGAAGTACATGTTCTGGTCCTGGTCGAACTGGATGCCCTCGTGCGCCACGCGGGGGATCGCGTTGCGATGCACCAGGTCGGCGTTCTCGCCGTCACCGGGGACCGAGTCCGCCGTGATCGGATTCGTCAGCTCGAAGAGGCGACCGTACGGGTCCGTCGTGCACCCTGTGGCCGCGGTGCACCAGTCCTCCTCGGCGGTGATGTAGGTGCCCCATGGCGTCCAGTACGAGGCGTCCCAACGGATGTAGTCGCCCGGCTCGGGGCTGTAGAAGATCGTCTCGGTCTCGCCCGTCGACAGGTCGGCGCGCTGGATGCCGGACTGCGTGCTCTCGAACGGCGCGAACAGGTACCGGCCCTTGTGCGGACCGGTCTCGTTCACCGTGATCATGTCGAAGTCGCCGCTGTTGGGCTCGCCCGCCGCGAGCTGCTCGGCCCGCGACACAAGCGATCGCTGCTCGAAGGCGGAGTTGCCGAAGGTGATCGGCTGCGCCTCGTCTGCCGTGGGACCGGCCGACAAGGACAGGGGCGTGAAGTCCGAGAAGCGGAGACCCGCTGCGCCGGCCACGGTGCCGACCGTGACGACGCCAGCGACGATCACTGTCGCTGCCGCGGTGGCTCGCCGTGCACGTCGAGAAGAGATCAAGGTTGCTCCTTGTGGTGTGGACGGTCACTACCTCGACCCGGTCGCGGGCCGCGGCAACGAGTCCAACCGGGCCACATGACGCGCGCCGGAACCGCGCCAGACAAGCGGTAGAACAACCGGTGAAACCGCAGTCCTCAACCTCTCCTGCAGCGGCCGCCCAGGTGCCGCCGACACGGTCGCTGGCGCGGCGATGCGTTCGGCCACGAGTGCGCCGATGAGCTTCGGGCGCGTGATCGGGCAGCGATCGCATTGATCTCAGCACAGTCCGGAGCCTCACCGACGAGAATCGCCTCGGTGGTGTCGACCGCCGCGCGTTGGAGCCGGCGCAGGTTGGCCAGGTCCGTAGCGGCGACCGGCTGGTCGACCGAGTCCGCGGACCCCGAGGCGCGGATCAGATCCCCGCTTGTAACGACGGACGAGCCGTCCAGTAGTTGCGCGCTAGTTGCCCCGCCGAGCCTCTCGGACCCTTTCATGCAGAAGGCCCGGTCCTTGGACCGGGCCTCACCTGCGAGTTCTCTTGGTGGCGGGGGCGGGATTTGAACCCGCGACCTTCGGGTTATGAGCCCGTTGGTCAAGCTCCCGGCCTGTACCGTTCCGTGTCCGATCGTGCCGCTGAGCTGGTCTTTCGTCCATCGCGAGTACCAGTCCGTGTCGCTGCGCGGCATCCCGTTCCGAGCCGCACAGTAGAAGAACAGTAGAAGAGGGGTGACAACGTGCAAGCGCAGCGGGGCCTCGGCCGTGGACATCGTCGCCACTTCGATAGTCCGCGACATCGCTGCGTGGTGGGCGAGGGGGGACTCGCGCACTGCTCGTTGGTCAGGTGACCAGCCGATGATGACGGCATGGTCGACCTCCAAGGCCCATCGTGGCTCGCGGAGCACGGCTCCCACAACCCCCGGGATGACCCGTGGCGGATGAGGCAATCGCCGCCGGGTTCGACGACCTCGACCCGGTCAAGTGACGGCCGACTGGTTGTGAATCGCATCAGGTCTCTACGAGGGGCAACTACGTGACGTCGCGCCGAATCGTCCGGACGACGCCGGCGGCTAGCGGGACCGCCACCCAGAAGAGGACCGAGACCGAGATCTGCGGCACGTGACCGCCCCATTCGTTCTCGAGCACCCAGCTCCAGGTGGTGGACATGTCGATCCAGTCAGCGACCAGCGTCGATGCGGTGCCGAGCCCCGCGAACGCAGCAGGGAGGGCGAACGACGCCGCGATGGCCGTGGCGGAGCTCTGCAGCAGCGCCCCGAGCGCGACGCCGGCGAGGACATTGAGGAGCACGAAGAGCAGATAGCCGGTAGTGGCGCCGAGGGTCAGGTTCGCTTCAAGGACTCGGCCCGAGGCCGACGCCAGTCCGAGGCCGGCGGCAGTTACCACCCCACCGCATAACGCAGCGCCGCTACCCATCACCATGGACGCTGCCAGTTTGGCGTTGACGACTCGGATGCGTCGCGGTTCTTGGGTGAACGTGGCAAAGGCGCTGCGTTGGGACCATTCACCGGTGAACATCAGGATCGCCACCACCGGCAGGAGAATCGAGAGCGCGAGGGCGGCGACGCCGAGGTAGCTGGTGTAGGTCTGATCGAAGCTTGTTGGGGCGAGGATCGGCGCCAGCATCATCCCTGCGGTCGACAGCGCCACGAGAGCGAGGAGCCAGCGGGCGGCGCGGGTATCGGTGGCCTTGGCCCACTCCACCCGGACAAGCCGCGGGAACGGGATAGGTCCGAGGGTCGACGACGGTGCCGCCTCGATGGCGTGGGTTCGGAGAGGGATGGTCATGCTGCCGCCTCCTGGGGCGCAGCCGCCTTGGCGGCGGTGAGAGAGAAGAACAGTTGCTCCAGCCCGTTTGTCTCGGATCGACGCAACTCGGTGAGAAGCACCTGGTGGTCGCGGGCGACGCCCGCCACCACCTCGGTGGTGACTCGACCACTGGAGATGTCGACGGTGAGCGCATCATCCGGCCCGGCGATGTAGTCGATCCGCGCGGCTTGGAGCGCGGCGGCCAGTGCAACGGGGTCGGGACTGCGTACGAGGATGGTGGAGCTGGCGAGCAGATCGTCCAGCCGACCGGCGGCGACCACGGCACCGTTGGAGATGACGACGAGGTGATCGGCGGTGGCCTGCACCTCGTGGAGCAGGTGGCTCGACAGCACCACGGTGCCGCCATGGTCGGCGAAGTCGCGCAGGAGCGTTCGCATCCAGGCGATGCCATCGGGATCGAGCCCGTTCGCAGGTTCGTCGAGGATCAGCGCAGCCGGTTCACCGATGAGGGCTTGGGCGATACCGAGGCGCTGGCGCATGCCTAGTGAGTAGGTCCCGACCCTCTTCTCCGCGGCATCGGTGATCCCGACGAGGTCCAGCAGGTGCTCGACCCGTCCCGTGGGAACGCCTGCGAGCCGCGCTGCGATCGTGAGCGTCGCCCGGCCACTGCGTCCGGGATGCATCGCAGACGCGTCGAGAAGGGTCCCGACCACGCGCGTCGGGTTGGGCAGTTCGACGAACGGTCGGCCGTCGATGGTCGCCGTGCCGCGGTCGGGTCGCACCAGCCCGACGATCATCTTGAGCGTGGTGGACTTCCCGGCGCCGTTGGCCCCGAGGAAACCGGTGATGGTCCCGGGTTCGCAGCGCAACGAGACGTCGCGGACGACCGGTACCTTCTTGTAGCTCTTGGTGAGAGCGGTTGTCGTGATCATGTGGCCAGACTGAACCGCCCGGTGCGCGGGCGCATCGGGCGGACGGCCATGATCCGATGTCCGAAGGGACGCCGGCCGCTCCCGACGTCTCGCCTTTCGTTGGTTGCAGTGTCGACTTTCGTCGATGTTGCAGCGCCTCCCAGAGCCGTACGCTCGGGTCATGTCCTGGTTACGCAGATGGTGGGCCCAGACCGCTCCCACGGCGATGCTGGGACCGGGCGACCCGGCCCATCCCGACACCGAGGGGCGCAGGACAGGGCGCGACTGGTCCGTCGACGCCGGTGCGTTCGTCATCGCCGCCGCTCTCGGCGCCTTCATCCTGAGCGTTGCGGTGGACGACACCGCCAATGGGATGACCTCGGGGCAGGTGGCCACTGACGCCGCGTTCGGAGCCCTCTGCTGTCTCTCGCTGTGGTGGCGGCGGCGCTGGCCGTTCGGGGTGGCGCTGGTATGCGTCCTGTTGGGCGCGTTTTCGACATCTGGCACGGTGGCGGGTCTGCTCGCACTGTCCTCGCTGGCTGTCCACCGCCATGCCCGGCCCGCCTTGGTCGTCGCCGCGCTGTTCGTTCCGTCCGCTGTGGTGTGCTCGATATGGCTCGGGCGGACCGATACCTGGTCGGTGATGCTGCCGACGACGGCGCTTGCGGCCGCCGCAACCGCATGGGGCATGTTCGTCCGCGCCCGGCGTCAGCTTCTCTCCACCCTGCGCGACCGTGCCCAACGTGCCGAGGCCGATCAGCTCGTCCGCGCCGAACGTGCGCGCCTGGCTGAGCGAACCCGCATCGCACGGGAGATGCACGACGTTCTCGCCCACCGCATCTCCCTAGTGGCGCTGCACGCCGGTGCGCTCGAGGTCGCACTCGAACTGCCTCCCGCCCAGGTGCGGGAGAGCGCAGCGCTGTTGCGGTTGACGGCCCACCAGGCGCTGGAGGAGCTCCGGGACGTGATCGGCGTGCTGCGGGAGGAGCCGGGGCAGAAACGGCCGTCGACGGTGCCTCAGCCGACGTTGGCGGACATTCCGCGGTTGGTGGAGGAGACTCGCCGTTCCGGCGCAAAGGTCGACTTCGAGATGCGGGTGGACGGTGCAGCTGCCGCACCTGGCCCCTTGGGTCGCGACGCCTATCGCATCGTGCAGGAAGCGCTGACCAACATCAGCAAGCACGCTCGAGGCACCCTGGCCCAGGTTCGGGTGGCGGGAGCGCCGAACCGCGGCCTGCATGTGAGCGTTCGGAACCCACCCGCAGTGGGCGCCCACGACCGTCCGCCTCTGCCGGGTTCTGGCACCGGCCTCCTTGGTCTGCAGGAGCGGGTGACCTTGGCCCATGGCGTCCTGGTCCACGGACCGGATGCGTCAGGTGACTTCGTCGTCGAGGCCGACCTGCCGTGGTGAAGGTCCGAGTGCTTCTGGTCGACGACGACGCGTTGGTGCGTGCCGGTCTCCGGATGATCCTGTCGTCATCAGAGGAGCTGGAGGTGATGGGCGAGGTCGCCGACGGCACCGACGCGGTCGCGGCCGTGCAGGCACATCGACCCGATGTCGTCCTGATGGACATCCGGATGCCCGGGATGGACGGCATCGCCGCCACGGCGGCCCTACGCCGTCTGACGAATCCGCCACACGTGATCGTTCTGACCACATTCCAGGCCGACGAGCACGTCATGAGCGCGCTGCGCGCCGGCGCCGACGGGTTCCTGCTGAAGGACACCGCGCCCACGGAGATCGTCAACGCAGTGCGCCTCGTGGCTGCAGGAGAAGCGATGCTCTCACCGTCGGTCACCCGGACACTTCTCGCTCACCTCGGCGACGACGAGATGACGGATCGCCGTCGCGTCGCAACCCAGCGCCTGACGTCGCTCACAGACCGGGAGCGCGAGGTCGCGACTGCGGTGGGATCCGGCGCATCCAACGCCGAGGTTGCCGCATCTCTGTTCATGAGCGAGGCCACCGTCAAAGCGCACGTCTCGCGTCTTCTAACCAAGCTCGCAGTAGCGAACCGGGTGCACATCGCGATTCTCGTGCACGACGCTCAATCGTGACTGACCGCCCCTTTCCCTGGCCGCCAGTTGAGCCCGAAGTGGTGTCTGGACGACGCAGGTCGATGCGGGCCGGGTGCGTTCAGGTCAGCCCGACTCCATCGCCCTTCAGCCTCCTCCCAGGCGTTCGAAACGACATCGACTGCTGAACGGGTCACGTGAGCGCTCGGACCGCCCGACCGGCACCAGGTTCTTCTCAACGAGCCGTCTGGTTCAATCCGGGTCGAAGGTCAAGCGGTCGGAGAGATTTGGCGGAGAGCGAACATGATCACGCCGACGCCAACCAGGCAGATCGCGGCGCCGACGATGTCGAAGCTGTCGGGTCGGAACCCGTCCAGCACCATGCCCTAGGCCAGGGAGCCGGCGACGAAGATCCCGCCGCAGGTCTTGCCGACCGGACCCAAGGACCACGGAGATGACCTGACGTTCGACACGCGTGGCACAGATGTTACACTGTCGACATGGCTCCCCGGACCGCCGCCGAGCAGTACTTCGCCGACCAGCACCGTGATCCTGAGTATCGGCGCGCCTACAAGGCGGCCAAGGCTCGCATCGCACGGATCGACGCGCTCGTTCGCGCGCTCGACGAGCGCCGCGAGGAGCGGGGCATGACCAAGGCGGCGTTGGCCAAGGCGGCCGGCTTGCAGCCAGAGGTCGTGCGGCGACTTTTCACGATGGACTCACCGAACCCGACCGCAGGGACTCTCCTCGCACTCGCCGAGGCACTCGACCTTGAGGTCGTCGCCCGTGCCAAGAAGCGCCCCACGCCGAAGGCGACCAAGACCAAGGTTGCTGCGTCGCGGCGGGCCAACCGGGCGAAGGTTTCGGCTTAGGACTTCGGCTTGATGCCGAGCACGGAGCGGCGCTTTCGGAACTCCTTTCGGTGCTTCAGCGCCCGCTTGTAGTCCTTCGGGTTCGCCGCGGTGCGGACCGGCTTCGAGAGACCGTCGACCGCGACGACGCTCGCGGTGCTCGAGGGGTGGCGAGCGTTCCAGGCGGCCGAGTTCGCGGCAGTCGGATCGAGAACCCTGAGTTGTGGGTGTTCACCGACGGTGACGGCGACCCGATCCACCCCCACGCCATCTACGAGTCCTTCCGGCGCATCGTGCACAACGCCGGCATCCCGAGGATCCGCTTCCACGACCTGCGCCACACCCACGGGAGCCTCCTCATCAAGGACGGGATCCCGGTGAAGGTCGTGAGCGAGCGACTCGGGCACGCCCACATCGCCCACACGATCCGGACCTACCAGCACCTCCTCCCGGGCATGCAGGCCGACGCCGCGCTCGCCGTCGAGCGGCTCGCGACGCCCGTTCCCCCGGCCAGCAGCACCTCGGGGGAACGTCGGAGGACCATCCGGAGGAACACCGCTTGATCCGGGAGAACGCCTCTGCAACGACGAAGGCCCAGGTCACTGACCTGGGCCTTCAGACTGCAAATGGTGGCGGGGGTAGGATTTGAACCTACGACCTTCGGGTTATGAGCCCGACGAGCTACCAGACTGCTCCACCCCGCGTCGCTTGGGAGACGTCAACATAGCGGCTCCGCCAGGCCACGCCAACTCCGGGCTGACCACGGCCGATGGGCCGGTGACCGGCCCGTTTTCGGGGAGGGAACCGGCTGCGGGGGAACCCGGTCCACTCCTCGGAACGGCTCAGGCCGGGGTAGGCGCCGCGGACGGCGTGGTGGCGGCCGCCGCCGTCGCCGTGGTCGTGGTCGTCGTCTCGGCGGGCGCGTCGGGCTCGTCCGACTCGTCGGACCCGGTGGACGGCGCAGCCGTGGTGGACGCCGACTCGCCCGACGACGGGTCCGCCGCAGCGGCCTTGTCGGCGCCCGTGGTGTCCTCGGACTCTCCCGCCGTCCCACCGCCCAGCAGCTCGATGGCGTCGCTGATGCGGCTCTGGGCGTCGTCCACGCGGTCCTGGTAGGTGCCCAGGTCGCCGTCGGCCAGCGCGGCGTCGGCCTCGTCGAAGAGGTCCTGTGCCTCGGACAGAAGCTGCTCCGCCTCGCCCGTAGGATCGGTCGACTGGCCGCCTTCCTCCGGCGCAGTCGGCTCGCCCGTGGTGCCCTCCTCGCCGGGTTGCTCCTGGGTGGCGGCCTGCTGGCCGAACAGGCTCTCGAGCGCCTCGGCGAGCGTGTCCTCGACGACGACGTCGTTGCCGTAGACGGCGATGACCCGCTCGAGCAGAGGCAGCTGGCGGGCCTCGCTCTCGGCGACCACGTAGAACGGCTGCACGTAGAGCAGTGCCTGGTCCACCGGCACGAGCAGCAGGTTGCCGTAGCGCACGTCGGACCCGCCACGACCGAGCAGGCTCTCGAGCTCGGACACCGTCTCGTCGGCCTGGATGGTCGACGCCGCGATGCCCGGCCCGTCGGGCAGGTCGCTCCCGGGCATCTCGTAGACCATCAGCTCGCCGTAGTGGTCGCGTTCCATGCGCGCCGCCATGAAGGCGGTCAGCTGTTGTCGGCGGTCGTCCTCGCTGAAGGGCACGAACGGGCGCATGAGCACCATCTCGGCCTCGCCGGCGTCCTGGCCCTCCTCGGTCGGCAGCTGGAGCACCTGGTAGTAGGGCGAGATGCGCGGCGCCGTGGTCTCGCCGGTGGCCTGGCCCTGCTCGTCGGTGACCGCCGTGTTCGGGTCCGCGCCGGCGGTGCCGGGGTCCCGAGCGACGCGCCACGTGTCGTCCTGGTTGTAGAAGTCGTCGGCGTCGGTGAGGTGGTAACGGGCGTAGGCCGCGGTCTGCACGCGGAACAGGTCCTCGGGGTACCGGAGGTGGTCCGACAGCCCGGCCGGCATGTCGTCGAAGTCGGAGAACAGCTTGGGGAAGGCGCTGCGGTACGCGTCCAGGATGGGGTCGTCGCCCGGCATCTCGTAGAGGTTGACCGTGCCGTCGTAGGCGTCGACGGTGGCCTTCACCGAGTTGCGCACGTAGTTGAAGTCGTGGTCGAGGCCGCTGCCGCTCGGCAGCTGGTCGGTGTCGGCCTCCTGCCCGTAGGGATAGCGGCTCGTGGTCGTGTACATGTCGACGACCCACACGATCCGTCCGTCGAGCACGACCGGGTACGGGTCGGTGTCGGCGTTGAGGAACGGCGCGAGCGTCTGCACGCGGTCGACCACGTCGCGTACGTAGATCGTCTTCGAGCCGCCGGTGATGAAATCGGAGATAAGCGGGTTCACGTCGCCGAAGCGCAGCGAGAAGGCGATGCGCCGCAGCAGGGAGCCGGACTCGACGCCGTCGCGGCCCTCGTACTCGGCGAACTGGGTCTCGTCCTCGCTCTGGAAGTCGATCTCCTGCCGGTCGGTGTTCACCATGACGTAGCCGCCGAGGTCTTCACCGAAGTAGATGTCCGGCTGCTCGATCTCGGGGGCCCCGTCGCCCACCCGCAGTGGGATGTCCCCCAGCAGGAAGTTGGGCTCGTTGCCCTCGCTCGCGTTCGACGGCGCCATCAGCATGCCGTAGCCGTGGGTGTAGGCGAGGTGGTCCGTCTCCCACGAGTCGCCCGGCACGCCGGCCGGGTTGATCGTGCGCACGCCGACGTTGACCTGCGTCTTATCGCCGCCGATGTCGTAGCGGTCGACGTCGACGTCATCGACGGAGTAGTAGTCGCGGATCCGCTGGAGGGCCTCGAACGTCTGGCCCGAGAGCGACGCCGCCGGGTCCCACAGCCGGATGTTGCGGATCGTCTGCTGCGACGCGGACAGGTCCACCTCGTCGGTCTGTGTCTGGGGCGTGAACGGGCGGGTCTCGACACCCTTGATGTTCAGCGCACTCCGCGTCGCTTCGATGTTCCGCTCGATGTAGGGCCTCTCACGAGCCGACTCGTTCGGTTGGACCTGGAAGCGCTGCACCCACTGCGGGTAGATGCCACCGACGACGAGGGCGACGAACGCCCAGAGCCCCACCGCCACGGCCGGCAGCACCCAGCCGCGGCGGAAGATGTTGAAGACGAACAGCGCCGCAGCCGCGAGCGAGATCAGGACGAGCAGGTTGAGCGCCGGCAGCTGCGCCTTGACGTCGGTGTAGGTCGCGCCGTCGACGGTGCCCCGGCTCGACACCGTCAGCTCGAAGCGCTGCAGCCAGTAGTCGACGGCCTTGACCAGCGCGAGCAGCGCCACGAGCACCGACAGGTGGGCCTTGACCTGCGGGGCCACGCGGGGACCCGGTGGCTGCACCCGGATGCCACCGTTCAGGTAGTGCGCCACCGTCGTGACGATCAGCACGATCAGCAGCGACGCGAACACCCAGTCGACGACGAAGGACAGGAACGGCAGGCGGAAGACGTAGAAGCCGACGTCTCGCCCGAATTGGGGATCGTCGATGCCGAAGTCGCCGCCGTTGGAGAACAGGATCCACGAGTTCCACTCGGCGCTCACGCCCGACCCGGCGATCACCGCCAGCAGGGCGGCCACGCCGATGCGGACCAACCCCGCTCGCTCGCCAACGACGTCGTGGTAGCGCTCGAGCAGCTCGTCCTCGGGGCCGGCCACCCGGTAAGGCGGAGCCACGCGGTCGGCGACGAACAGGTTGATCCAGGCGAGGGCGAAGAACAGCGCCATGAAGACGAGGGCCAGCACGATCCGGGCGCCGAGCACGCTCCGCCACACGCCGCTCTGGTCGAGCGAGTCGAACCAGAGGTAGTCGGTGTAGAAGCCGGCGATGCCACGCAGCGACGTGATGAGCACGAACAGCACCACGACGAGGGCGATCAGCAGCACCCGCCGGCGCCGGCCGCTTCCCGCGCGCCGCCTCGGTCGTCGGGGCAGGTCGTCCGAGGCTCGCATGGCCGCCGAGCCTACCGACCGCCACGGACGACCCGGGTTCACGCTCGGAGACGAGTTCGTCGCGTCGTGCGTCGCATCGTCGGAGGTCGCCTGGTGGTCGGGCAGTGGGACGTCCGCCGCCGTGCGCTGCCGGGGCTGGGTCGCCGGACTGGCGGCGGGCGGACCCGGAGTGACGCCGAGCGGACGCCGGACCGGCGCCGAACGGAGCCCGGAGTGACGCCGGGCGGACGCCGGAGTGGCACCGAACGGAGCCGGGAGTCGTGCCGGGCGGACGCCGGAGTGGCACCGAACGGAGCCCGGAGTCGTGCCGGGCGGACGTCGGCGTGGCGCCGAACGGGCGCGAAGGGAGCGCCGGGGCGGCGCGGGGCGTCAGCGGGGGTGGACGCCGGAGGCCGGCACGACCAGGCAGCGGCAGCCCGGGTGCGCTGGCGCGCCCCGGTCGCCGGTCGGGAACGCCTCGCCCTTGCGCACGCCCCGGGCCAGGGCGTTGTCGTCCGCGTCGGGACACGGCTCGGAGGTGCGGTCGACGAGCCAGCGGACCTCGTCGCCCCGGGTGACGGCGTCGAGGGCGCCGGCGGCGTAGGCCGCCACGGCGTAGTGGCGGACGGCCAGCCCGATCCGCTGGCCCTTCCACTCCCGGTAGAGCGCGCGGAGGCGCGCCGTAGCCTCGTCCACGTCGGCCGTCTCGTCGATCGAGCGGCCCATGCGCACGCGGAGGGGGTCGACCAGGTTCCGGCCCAGCTCGATGGCCAGCGAGCGGCACGTGCCCGAGCGCGTGCCGCCCACGGCCGCCGCTCCCTCACCCGCGGCGGCCTCGAGCTCGGCCAAGGCCGCCTCGGCGTAGCGCTCGACGTGCTCGTCGGCGAGGGGGACGAGCTCGTCGAGCTCCTCGGGCGGGTGCCGACGGACGAGGTCGAGCACCTCGTTCTGCTCATCGGCCAGGACCCGCTTGAGGCGCCGGGCCAGGATGCGCTCGATGCCCTCGAGGGCGGCGTCGCGTTGGCGGAGCAGGTCGGCGTCCGCGGCGTCGCGCTGGGACCCGGGGATCGGCGCGGCCCTCGGCGGGGCATCGTCGGTGACGTCGACCGAGGCGTCCCGGCGGGTCCAGCCTTCCGGCACTCGCCCGTGGGTACCGTCGTGCGCGCTGTCGAGCATCGCTACCCCGAAACCGGCACCCGGCTCGCCCGTCGGGTCGCGCGGCCGGTCCCCCGTACCGGGCAGCGGGCCGTCGGACCGGGCCCGGGACCCCGCCGCGGACCGGGAGCGGCGGCCACCCCGTGGGTCCCGCCGCCGTCGGCTCGGCCCGGGTTGCCCGCCCTGCTGCTCGGCCCGCCCGGCGCGGATGCGGGCGAACAGCTCGTCGACGCCGTTGCGAGGCCGCCCCTCTGGCCCGCCGTCCGTATCGCTTGTGCCGCCCCCGTCGCTCGCTCCGCCCGCGTCGCCCGCGTCGCCCGCGTCGCTTGCCGCGCCCGCGTCGCTTGCGGCGCCGCCGGTCGAGACCTTTTTGGCGGCGTGAGCGGCGGTGTTCGGGTTGGCCCCTGCCGCACGTTCACCCGGAGGCTCGACGGCGGCGACGTCCCCGATGGCCTCGCCCGCCGCCTCGCTTACGTCGGTCGTGTCGAGCTCGGCCCCGGGCACGGCCTCCCGCGGTTCACCATCTCGGCTCTCGACGTGAGCCTGGTCGGCGTCGTGCTCGCCAGCGAGGTGGGCCAACTCGAGGGATGCCGCGGCACCGCCCCGCTCGGCCGCCCCACCCGGCCCGCCGGGACCGGCGACGGTTCTGGTGACGCCCGGCGTACCAGGCTCGATACCGGCCGAGCCGTCCGTCGCAGCGCCTCGGTCGCCAGGCTCGGCCGTCACGACGCTGGTCGGCGGCGCCTCGGCATCCGTCGGTTCGCTTGCCTCGTCCGTCGGTGCGACCTCGGCGGGAGGGCGCGGGTCGGCATGAGCGGCGCCGGCGCGCCGGCGGAACGGCCACAGGCCCCACCGCTCGCCGAGGATGTCGCTTTCGGCATGGTCGGCCCCGTCCTCGTCGGCGGCGTCGTCAGCGAGGAGAGGTTGTCCCGGCGACCGGAGAGCGGACTGTCGGACCTCACCGCTCAGGTCGGCGGCGAGCACGTCGGCGACCGTCTCTGGTTCCGCCGGGCCGCGACCTTGCTCGTCCGGCGACGTCGGCTCGTCCCCGAGCCTGCGGTCGAGGGTCGGTGCCGCCGCAGCAACGTCGGCCGCGGGCGACTCGGGAGCCTGGGCGGACGCACGGGGCGCCTCGTCGCTGGACGGCGACAGAGCCGGGCGGCCACCTCCGGTGACGTCGTCGCTCGGCGGATCGTCCGAGCCCGGCCGGTCGCCGGCCGGAGCAGGCGCGACAGCGCCTCGCGCACGCGCGGACGTCGCGGCGGCGGCCTCCCGTCCCGGCCAGGCACCGGGCGCGGGGCGAAGGGACGGAGACCGTCGGCGAGGTCCGGACGCGACGCCGTTGCGGGCGACCGGGGCGTCGGAACGGCCCGATGCGCCGGCGGGGACGACGGCGACGGGCACTGGAACCGCTTCGGGGCTCGGCCCTGCGGCTGCCGGGACGGGCGCGGCAGGGCCCTCGCCCGCCGCCACGCCACCGGGCTCGCCGGGCGGAGCCGCAGGGCCCTCGTCCGCCGCCACGCCACCGGGCTCGCCTGCCGGCGTCAGAGGGGCGTCCGCCGGCACGCCACCGGGCTCATCGGACGGCGCCGCAGGGCTCTCCCCGACGGCCACGCCGCCGGGCTCGCCGGGCGGCGCCGCAGGGCCCTCCCCCACCGCCACGCCACCGGGCTCGCCGGCCGGCACCGGAGGGGCTGCACCCGCCGCCACGCCACCGGCCTCGCCGGGCGGCGCCTCAAGATCCGCACCCGCCGGCAGGCCACCGGCCTCATCGGCGTGAACCGGAGGGGCTGCACCCGCCGGCACCCCACCGGCCTCGCCGGGCGGCGCCGCAGGGCCGGCACGCGCCAGAACGCCGGGCGGGCCATCGCTGGGCGCCGGGAGGCTTGAACGGGACGGCACGCCTCCTCCCGTTGGGTCCTCGGGCTCGGCCGGGCCGCCGATACCAGCACCTGCACCGGACGTCGGCGCACGACCCCGATCCGCGACGACGGCGGCACCGGACGTCGTGTCGGCCGGACCGGCACCGAGGGCCCGGGCGGGAACATCGGCGGAACCGGCGCCGGCAGCGTCCGCAGAAGCGGAACCATCGTCAAAGCCCGCAGCATCGCCGGAGCCCAGGTGGTCGGCATCGGTCACGCCGAGCTCGGCGGCCAGGGCCGGGATGTCGACGTCGAGATCGGCACCCGTCGTCTCGTCGACCAGGCCGGCCATGCGGGCCACGGACAGCTCCGCCTCGACGTCCTCGACGGTGGGCTCGAGCTCGTCGCGCACCCGGCGCCTCGCCTGCTCCCCCGCCACCTTCGCCTCGGGCAGCGCAACGGTCAGCTCGGTCGTCGCCTCGTCGGTGGTGCGCCGCACGATCGCGTACGCCGCCAACAGCCGGTCCCGTGCGGCGTTCAACCGCTCGACCTGCTCACGGGCCGAACGCCGCCGCCGGGCCAGGTCGCCCAGCAGCTTCTCGCGCACGGCCAGCGCCTCGGCCACGAGGTGACGGGCCTCCTCGCGGGCGGCGTCGCGGATGGCGTGGCCGTCCGCCCGCGCCGCGGCGCGGACCGACTCGGCGTCGTCGCCCGCCCGAGCCAGCGCCCGATGGCCCTCGGCGACGAGCTCGTCCCGGTCGGCCTCCGCAACCCGACGGATCTCGGCGGCGGCCGCCTCGCCCTCGGCCCGCCGGCGGTCGAGCTCGGCCTCGGCCTGGCGTGCCACCACCTCGGCCTCGGCGAGGATCTCGGCCTTCCGCGCCGCCGCCTCGTCCTCGGCCCGGTCGAGGACCGCACGAGCCTCGTCCTGGCCCTCGTGGACCATGCGGGCGGCGGCCTCCTGGGCCTTGGTGCGGATGTCGCTCGCTGCGGCCCGCGCCGTGTCGAGCACCCGTGCCGTCTCCTCCCCGAGCAGCTCGACGAGGCGGTGCTGGTCGAGATCCTCTGCGAGCGTGGCCCGAGCCTCGGCCCGATCGGCCCGGGCCCGCTGCTCGGCCTCCCGCCGCTGCAGGGCGGCGACCGCCTCGGCCAGCTCGGCGAGGTAGGCACTCACCTGGTCGGCATCGAAGCCACGCCGCGCCGGGGCGAACCTCCGGCGGGCGATGCCCGTCGCGTCGAGAGGAGGCTCGGGCGACATGGGATCCGATGGTACGGCCCTGGGCTTCGAGACGGCGCCCCCGCGGACCGCACGCGACCACACTCAATGCTGATACGAGCGCCGGGCGCCCGCCGGCCGGTCAGCCCGGGGCGGCCGCCGCCCGCTCGGAGCCCACCCGGGGCAGGTCGTCGGCGTTGCCGCCCAGCTCGGCGAGGGCGTCGAGGGCGTCGTCGAGCGTGTCCACGGCGATGACGTCCACGTCGCCGGCATGGGCCACGGCGTCCGCGTAGTCGGCCGAGGGCACGAGGAACACGCCGATGCCTGCCTCGCGGACGGTGGCCGCCTTCTGACCGGTGCCACCCACCTGCCCGACCGTGCCGTCGGACAGGATCTCGCCCGTGGCGGCGATCGGTACGCCGCCGGTGAGCTCGCCGGGCGTCAGGTCGTCGAGCAGGCCGAGCGTGAAGGCGAGGCCGGCGGACGGACCGCCGACGTCGCCGGTCTCGATCTGGAGGTCGACCGGGAAGTCGTAGGAGACATCGCGCGGTTGGACCACCACACCCATCACGCCGCGGGCGGGATCGTCGGGGGCCGCCGTCAGGGTCAGCTCCTCGTCGCGCGCGACACCGTCGAGAGACTCGACCGCCACGGCGACCCGGTCGCCGGGCGCCTTGTCCGACATGATCGTGCTGAGCGCGTCCGGCGTGTCGAGCACGGTCCCGTCGACAGCGGTGATCGTGTCGCCCGACTCGAGTACACCTTCGGCCGGCGTCCCGGGCTCGACCCGCAGGACGACGACCCCGTCGCTGCTCACGTCCACGTCGTAGCCGAGGCGCTCGAGCGCGACCTGGGCGGCGACGTTCTTCGAGCTGTCCATGAGCTGGAGGTTGAACGTGCGGTTGTCGTCGGCGTCCCGGTTGCCGAGCACCTCGTCCTCGGGGTGGATGTCGATGTCGTCGTCGAGCCAGCCCGTGACCAGCCCGATGAGCGTCGTCTGCCGCAACGACACCGTCGTGTAGCTGATCGAACCCTCGGCGGGGTAGAGGCGGGTGTCGTCACCGACGGAGATGAGCGACTCGGTGTCGCGCACCGACCCCGGCTTGAACGCGTAGTAGGGCAGCGGGACGACGGTGGCGCTGATGACGAACGCCGTGAGCAGCAGCACGACGACCGCCGCCCAGATCTGGCGGGCACGGGAGCCTCGCCTGGCCACCGGCGGCGGGGGCGGCGGTGAGGAACCCTGGTCGCCGGCGCCCCACGACGTCGGCGGCCGCTCCGGCGGCTCGGCCCCGTTGCCGTTCCCGCCGGGCGGCGGACCGGCGACCGGCGGCTCGGCCGGGGGAGGCTCGGCCGCCGGGACCGCGGGCCCCGGTGGGGGCCGTTCGTCCGGCGGCACCGTGGGGCCCGCTGCGGCGTTCGACGCCGGTGTGACCGGCGGATCGCCGAGCAGGCGCGGGGCGATGCCAGGCGAGTTTTCGCCCTCCGAAATTTCGCGGTCCTCTCGGGGGCGCTCGGAGTGCTCCGGGGTTAGCATCCGGTTCGGCGTGTCCACAGTTCTGCTCTGCGTCGTTGTGATCGGGATCTGCGTCACGGCCGTCGCGGTCGAGATGCTCTCCGAGTCGGGTCCCCAGCCTGCCACGGCGGGCGCCGAACCCCGCAGCGCGTGGGAGCCGTGGCGGAGCATCGTGCTGCGGCTCGTCGATGGCCTGCGGGCCGGCGGCCGGGCCATCGAGCGGCTCCTCAGCTGGGCCGACCAGCACATCACCCGTGGTGTGGCGGTAGCCCGGGCCAGGACCGGGTCCGCCGCATCGGCCGGCGCACACGGGCTCGTCCGGGCAGGTGGCGCCGGGCGCCGGGCCGCCGGGCGCAGCCGGGTCGTCGCTGTGCGGGCGGCAGGCCGCGCCCGGGTCGACGCGGTGGCACTCGGCGGGGCCGGACGGCGCGCGGGGCGCGCCGGAGGCTCCTGGGCCCGCCGTCATCTCCGGATCCTGGCCGCCATGCTCAGGACCGCCGCGCTGACCGTCGCGGCCGCGATGGCCGCCGTCGCCCGGGCCATGTGGCGCCCGGTGCGACGCGTCCGCATCGTGGTCTCGTCGGTGGTGGCCCGAGCGCTCGACGGCCTCGAGGACCGCGGCGCGGCCCGGGCCGACCGCCGGTCCGTGCGGCGGGCCACCGTCCCCAAGGGCGCGACCGGCGCGATCACCATCGTGGGACCAACGTTGGCATCGAGCCTGAGGGCCAAAGCCTCGGGCCGGCGCCGCGGCGACGAGCCGCCGCGCGTCACCGCCCGGAGCCAACGCATCGTCGGGCTCCCTGGCCCCGGTGCCGCTACGGGATCCGATGCGGCCGACGACGCGGCCGCCGGCGACCCGCGCACCGCCTCGCCGCTCAGGGCCCGCGCCGGTGGCGACGTGACCGTACTGGGTCCGAGAGCCCGGGTGCCCCGCTCCGCGCCGGTGCCCGCCGAGGCCCGTGACGCCGGGGAGTCCGGCGTGGTCGCCGCGCCCGCCGGTGAGGAGGGCCCCGAGGCCGGGGTGGCCCCCGCGCCCGCCGGTCAGGACGGGGCCGACGCCCGAGTGCCCGCCGCGCCCGCCGGTGAGAACGGGGCCGACGCCGGGACCGGCGGGGAGGCCGGGGACACCGGGGAGGCGGACCGGTCGGCGACCCCCACCGACGGACGCCAGCGGGTGGGAGCGAGCCGGCAGCGACCGCCGCCCTCCCGGAGACCGGCGGGCCGGGACGACGACGCGCGGCGACGCCCGCTGCGCTTCCCGCTGCCGCTGGGCGCCGCCGCCACGCTCGACACGGTGCACCACCCCCTCGCCCCGGTGCCGCCGCCCACCTCGTCCCACGGTCCCTCCGTGGTCGTGCGCCGGCCTTTCGACCCGCCGCCCGCGGCCGACGGCGGCGCCTCGCCATCCCCGCCGCCGCCGCCTCCCATGGGCGGTCGGCCGTCCACAGGGCCCGGCGACCCACCCTCCGACCCACCGCCCGCCGCCGGCGGTGCCCCCGCGATCCCGGGGGGCACCACGTCCGCCGCTGGTGATGTGTGGGGACCCCCGGCCAGCCGCGACCGGCTCGACGGTCCCGGCGCCGGCTTCGCCGCCCTGCGACCCGGGCGGCGCGGCGCAGCGGGACCGGCGCACCTGGCGCGGCGGGTCCGGCGGCGCGTGGCCGAGCAGACCGTCGGCCGGCGCGGCGGTCGCGACGCCGCCCGGCGTCCCGCCCACCTCGCCGAACCAAACCGCGACGCAGCATCGGGCGTGCCCGCCGAACACGGGAGCGGCGGCCACGACGTCGGTGACGGCGAACGCGTCGTGATCGTGCCGGCCGCCGCGCCCACGCCGCGCACGTCGGGCCCAACGCCCGGCGCACCGATCCCCGGCACGACCACGCCCGGTCCAGCCATCGTGGACCGGTCGGGCGTCGAGGCCGTACCCGTGCCCGGTGCCGCGCAGTTGACCGGACGGCCGGTGCGCTTCCCCCGCGAGGCGATCCTGCCTCCGGGCATTGCCACGGTGCCCGGCCTCGCCGGGACACCCGATGCAGGCCCGTCACACCCGTCCGGCCCGGCCGGCACACGCAGGTCGGTTTCCCGGCGGAGCACCCGCGCCCGCCGGCGTGCGGCACGCCCGGCCCGGGCGTCGGCGAGCACCGACAGGGCTTGGACGGCCGAGGACGACGACGAGGATCTCGCCCGCCTGCGCGACCTCGGCCCGGCCGACACCGACCTCAGGGCCGGGGGACGGCCGGTCAAGCGCCGGCGCCGGTCCGGCGAGATCGTTCGCCTACCCGTGCCGCTCACGACGCGGCTGTTCGGGGCGATCAAACTCCTGCTGTTCACGGCGGCGCTCGGGCTCGTCATGGGCGGCATCGTGGTGGCGCTCGTCATGACCGCTGCCTCGTCGCTCGGCTGAGCGTGACGCGCAGGATCGACGACCACATCGCCCGGCGGCGCGCCGCGGCCGTCGCCGGCCATCGGGGCGACGATGCCACCGCTCGTAAGCTGCTCGGCGACGACCACCCCGCGGTGCGGGCCACGGCGCTCGGGGCCCTGGCCCGCAGCGGCGGGCTCACGGACGCCGACCTCGCCGCCGGCCTCGCCGACGCCTCGCCATCGGTGCGGGCGCGGGCAGCCGAGCTGACCGGGAGCCGGCCCGGTGACGGACCGCCGCCCCTCCGGCCGGCGCTGGCCGACACCGACCCGGCCGTGGTCGAGGCGGCGGCCTGGGCATCCGGCGAGCGCCAGCCACCCGAGGCCGGCATCGTGGCCACGCTGGCCGGGGTCGCCACCGGCCACGACGACCCTCTGTGCCGGGAAGCGGCCGTGGCGGCGCTCGGGGCGATCGGTGACGCCGACGGGCTGCCGGCCGTGCTCGCGGCCACGGGAGACCGACCGGCCGTGCGCCGCAGGGCGGTGCTCGCCCTCGCCCCGTTCGACGGTCCCGAGGTCGACGCCGCCCTCGAGCGGGCGCTCGGCGACCGCGACTGGCAGGTCCGCCAGGCCGCCGAGGACATCGCCCGCTGACCGCGGCCGTTCGCCCGCCGGGCGCACCGCACGCGGACGGAGGCGAACACCGGAGCGGCCGCGACGTCGGGGCGCGTGCTCGGCCGGGTGACCGCTGCCCGCCTCGCTGGCATTCGCGCCGTGATCGGCGGCATCGTCGGCGCCCGCCTGGCCGGCGCGACGAAGTCGGGCGGGGTCCGGGCTCGTTCTGAGCGACGCCGGCCCGAACGGGCACCCGGGCGAGCGACGCCGGCCCGGACCGCACCGGCGGAGCGCCCATCGGGCGCGTCCGTCCCTCGGGTCAGCCGGTCACGGTGGTGGCGCACAACCGGCAACGCCCGGTCCAGCCGGTCGGCGTGACCTGGACGGCCAGGCGCCGGCCACACGCCGTGCAGAACCGGTCGGGCTCGAACGCCACGGCGCAGCCGTCGCACTCGGCCGACGGGCGCCCGCACCCGGAGCAGTGGCCCACAACGGCTCAGATCACCTTGGAGAGGGCGCCGATCGGCATGCGGAGCTCACGCAGCATGGCAAGGTCCTCCTCGGGGGACCGGCCCAGCGTCGTCAGGTAGTTGCCGACGATCAGCGAGTTGATCCCCGCCTCGAGACCGAGCGCCTGCAGGTCGCCGAGCGTCACCTCGCGCCCACCGGCGTAGCGCAGGATCACGTCGGGCAGCGCCAGGCGGAACAGTGCGATCCAGCGGATGGCGTCGACCGCGCCCACCAGCGGGCGGTCGGCCAGCGGCGTGCCGGGCCGGGGGTTGAGGAAGTTGAGGGGCACCTCGGCCGGCCCCACGTCCCGAAGCTGGCCCAGCAGCTCGATGCGCTGCTCGGCGGACTCCCCCATGCCGAGCAGCACGCCGCAGCACAGCTCCATGCCGTGCTCGCGCACGAGGCGGCAGGTCTCGAACCGCTCGTCCCACGTGTGGGTGGTCACGATGTTCGTGAAGTGCGAGCGGGCCGTCTCGAGGTTGTGGTTGTAGCGGTGCGTCCCCGCGGCGGCGAGGCGGCGGGCCTGGTCGTCGTCGACGATGCCGGCGCTCACCGCCACCTGCAGGCCGGTCTCGCGGCCCACGAGCGGCACGACCTCCTCGAGGTGGGCCATCAGCCGCTCGTCGGGCCCGCGGACGGCGTAGACCAGGCAGAACTCGCTCGCGCCCACCGCCGCGGTCTCGCGGGCGGCGGCCAGCACCTCGTCGTGGCCGAGCAGGGGGACGGCCTTGACGGTCGACTCGAAACGCGACGACTGCGCGCAGAACTGGCAGTCCTCGGGACAGCCGCCGGTCTTGGCCGACAGGATGCCCTCGATCTCGACCGTGTCGCCGCACCAGTCGAGGCGCACGGCATGGGCCAGCTCGGCGAGGGCCGGCACGTCGCCGTCGGGCAGGGCGGCGAGCGCCGCGATCTGGTCGAGCGTGAGCTGCCGGCGGTCGACGAGCAGCGCCCGGCGGGCGCCGGCGAGGAGGACCGGGGCATCGGGGCTGCGCTCGCCGTCGGGCAAGCGGACGTCGGCGGGCGGCGCGTCCGCGGACGGCGGTTCGGCGAGCGGGCCGAGGTCGGCCGGGGCGTCGGAACCGCAGAGGCCGCCCGGTACCGGGGCCATCGGCAGCGGGCGCCGCCGGGCGGACGGTCCCCGGCGGGTCGGGCCCAGCGAGACCGGCATCGTCACGCCCGAGCGGGCGGGCCCGGCGGCGTGTGCACCCGGAGCGCCGGACCGGGCCGCCACGGGGGCGCCGGACGGGGCCGCCACGGGAGCGTCAGACTGCGCTCGCACGGGGACGCCGGACGGCGGCACGGCGGGCGGACCGGCCGGCGCACCCGACAAAGACGTCACGGGCGGGTCGGGCGGCGGCACGGCGGGCGGACGGGCCGGGACGCCGCCGGGCGCGCCGGCGGCCGAGGGAGGATCGACGGCAGCCACGGCGTCGACGGTAGTGCCGGTCCTCGGCGACGGCCTAGCCGCGCGCGGTCCGGCGGCGCTCACGGGTACACGGCGACGCCTACGCCGCCCGAACGGCGGCAGTGGGACCGACGGCATCGACCGCCGGCGGAGAGCGGATGGGCTCAGACCCCGCCCTGGAACACGACCCGCAGCGCCGCCGGCTCCTCGATGCACCGCCCGGCACCGAGGACCACGGCCTCGAGCGCGCTCTCGACGAGGTTCACGTCGATCTCGGTGTCGTGGGCGATGCGCTGGTCGAGCCCGGCCAGCATGCCGCCGCCGCCCACCAGGTGCATGCCCTGGGTGATCAGGTCGTGCGCCAGCTCGGGCGGGGCCTTGCCCAGGCAGGTGATGACCGACTCGACGATCTCGGTGATGACCTCGTCGATCGCCTCGCGGATCTCGGCCGGCGTGAGGATGACCGTCTTGGGCAGGCCCGTCGACAGGTCGCGCCCCCGCACCTCGGCCTTGAGCTCGTCGCGCACCGACCAGGCCGACCCGATCGCGACCTTGATCTCCTCGGCCGTGCGCTCGCCGACGGCGATGCCGTACTCGCGGCGCACGTAGGACTGGATGGCCGCGTCGATGTCGAAGCTGCCCACCCGCACCGCGTCGGCCGCCACGACCCCGCCGAGGGAGATGAGGGCGGTCTCGCTCGTGCCGCCGCCGACGTCGATCACCAGGTTGGCGGTGGGCTCGTGGATCGGCAGGCCGCACCCGATGGCGGCCGCCATGGGCTGCTCGATGAGGAACGCCTCGGCGGCGCCGGCCCGGCGGGCGGCCTCGGACACGGCCCGGCGCTCGACCTCGGTGATGGCGGACGGCACGCAGACCACGACCCGTGGCCGCTGGAACCGCCCGACGCGCACACGGTGCAGCAGCAGCCGGATCATGCGCTGGGTCACCTCGAAATCGGTGATCGCCCCCTGGCGCAGCGGCCGCTCGGCCACGATGTCGCTCGGCGTGCGCCCGATCATCTGCCAGGCGTCGTGCCCCATTGCCAGCACCTCGCGTGTGCGGGTGTTGAGCGCGATGACGGTGGGTTCGTTGACGACGATGCCGCGGCGCCGCTCGTAGACGAGCGTGTTCGCCGTGCCGAGGTCGATTGCGAGGTCGCGGGCCACGGGTCCTCAGGTCTTCCAGTGGTCGGGGTAGCCGTCGTCGCCGCGGGGCGCCAGCGCCTGCATCTCGCGGCGGAAGTCGTCGATGCCCGACTCGACCGACCTGGGGGTGCGCATGCGCAGGTAGGCGGCGACCGAGCCGACGGCCGAGATCACGACGACCAGGATGAGGAAGACGACGGCGTTCACCGGTCCGCCCCCTCGGGCGTGGCCTCGACGATGTGCTGTGCGTCGAGGCCCCAGCTCTCGCCGCCGTCCCAGACCTCGCGCTTCCAGATGGGCACCGTGCGCTTCAGCGCGTCGATGCCGAACCGAGCCGCGGCGAACGCCTCGGCCCGGTGGGGGGCGGAGACGACCACGACGACGGCGCTCTCACCGACCGCGAGCTCGCCCGTGCGGTGCAGCAGGGCGATGCGCCCGATCGCGGGCCACCGGGAGCGCGCCTCGTCGGCCACGGCCCGCAGGCGGGGGATGGCGTGCTCCTCGTAGGCCTCGTAGGTCAGGCTGGACACGCCCGGGCGACCCTCGGCGTGGTCGCGCGCCGTGCCGGAGAACAGGACGACCCCGCCGCAGTCCGGGCGCACCGCCCACGCCGTCGCCTCGCCCACGGGCAGTGACGCAGCCGACAACCCGACCCACGTGTCGCCATCGGGGGGCGCGAGGGGCGCAGCCGACTCCATCTGGGCCATCGTAGGTCGCACTGGTCCACCAATCGGTCACGCGTGGGACATATCGCGAGCAGGTCGGCGGACCCGGGAAGGCTCCGGCGGCCGGCGCGCCTCACGAGCGAGCCTTCGATCCGGCCCCGCCCGGTTGAATCCTTCCCTCGGCGGGAGTCTCGCATTCGCGGCCCCGTCCGTGGTCCGCCCGTTGGCCACGAGCAGAGGCGCGATCGAACGCTGTCCGCGTTTGCCGGCCGGTCCTCGGGGGCCGCGGCATGTCGCTAACGGTCCACCGTTATCCTCCGCCGCGTGTCGTTCGACGATGACGCCGACGCCGACGACCAGCCGCCGTTCAGCCGACCGCCGCACCCCGACGACCGGCTCTGGCGACACCCGTCCGAGCTCGGCGACCACCCGCTCCGGCCGATCGGCGCGCCCTTCGTGTCCACGTCCGCCGGACGGGCGGCGGCGAGCGTGGGGGACCGGCGCCGGCGGCGGGCCGGGGTGGTGGCGGCCGTGGGCGCCGCCGGCGTGGTCGTGGTCGGGATCGGTGCCGCCGTGCTCGGGTGGGGCGACGACGCGCCGCCCGCCGAACGGGCCGACCGCCTCTCGCCCACCGTGGTGGAGGGGGCGCCCGCTGTCGACGCCGCCACGCTCGCCGCTGTCGGCGACGCCGTGGCCCCGAGCGTCGTGGCCGTGACCGGGGTGGCCGGTGTGACCGGCGCGGCTCGCCAGGTCGACCCGACGGCCCCCCCCACGTCCGCCGGGGCGGCCGGCACGCGGCCCCCGTCGGCCGAGCACGGCGAGGACGGCGGCGACACCGGCGACACGGGCAGCAGCGGCGGCTCGGGTAGCGCCGGTGGCACGGGCGGCACCGGCCAGGACGGCGACAGCACGGGCGCCGCCCGCAGCGACGGGGGCGGCGGCACGGGCGGCACCGGCCAGGACGGCGGCGACACCGGCCCGGCGACCGGGTCAGGCGTGATCGTGCGCCCCGAGGGCATCGTCGTGACCACTGCGGAGCTCGTGGGCGACGGCAGCGGGCCGGTGGCGGTCCGCCTACCCGACGGCACCAGCACCGAGGCGTCGGTCGTGGGCGTCGACCGGCTCACCGGCGTCGGCATTCTCGACCTGCCGGGCGGCGGCTACCCCACGGCGGGTTTGGGCGTCGCCACCGGCCTGGCCCCCGGCGGCGACGCGTTCACCGTGGGGGCCGGCGATCCCGGCACGGCCGTGGCCGCGTCGGGTGCCGTCGGCACGAACCAGCGCCTCGTGGGCGAGGACGAGTCGGTCCTCGAGGCGGTCGTGGCACTCGACGGCCGGCCGGCCGCCGGCGCGCTCGGCGGTCCGGTCGTCGACGCGACCGGGACGGTGCTCGGGGTCACGGCGTCGATCGGTAGCGGGAGGCTCGCCTACGTCACGCCGGTCGACGTGGTGAACAAGGTGACCGGCGATGTGCTCGCAGGCGGGGTGGTCCACCACACGTGGCTCGGCATCCGGGGCCTCGACCGGGCGGCGGAACCGGGCGGCGCGTTCGGGCTGCTCGGCGACCACTCGGGCGCCGTGCTCGAGACCGTGACGCCGGGCGGCCCGGCCGCCGACGCCGGCCTGCGGGTCGGCGACGTGGTGGTGGCCGTCGACGGCCAGCCGATCGAGGACATGGCCGGCCTCGTGCGGTGGCTGCGGCCGTGCCAACCGGGCCAGGTGGTCGAGATGACGATCGAGCGCGACGGCACGCCGTCGACCGTGGCGGTCACGCTCGGCGAAGCGTCCTCCGCCGGCACCGGCGACTGAGCGGCCGGGCCGCGGCGCCGGATCAGCGGCGCAGCAGGCGGCGGGCGACGACGATGGCGCCGGCCGTGGCCCCGGCCAGCGCGACCGCCGACCCGCCGAGCAGAAGTTCCTGGCGGCGCTTGGGGCTGAGCGTGGCGAGCGGGCCGGCCTCGTGGGCCTCGACGCACGCCTCCTCGTTCGTGACGGTGGCCGTCCACCCGGCCGCCTTCAGTCGGTCGTTCGCCACGACCCACGGGTGCAGCGTGTAGGGCAGCAGCTCAGGGGGCGTAGGGGCGATCCCCGACCGGAAGCCGAGCCCGACCAGCCGGCGGACCGCCCGCTCGGGCAGTCGAACCTTGGGCGGCGCCCCGGTGAGCGAGCGCACCTCGTCGCCCGGGATCGAGCCGTCGGGCGCCACGTTGAACGCCCCGTCGAGCCGCCCGCGGCGCGCCAAATCGACGGCGGCGGCGAGGTCGTCGACGTGCACGAACTGTACGGGCGGCTCCTCCGTGCCCTCGGGGACGGCGGGCCCGGGCTTCAGCGTGCGGGGCAGCCACTCCCTGCCGTCGGCCGCGGCCACGCGCACCGGTCGCAGCACGGTGACGGTGGCGCCAGGGTGCTCGCCGCGCCACTCGGCGGCCAAGCGCTCGATCTCCGCCCGCTCTGCCGCGAAGGCGAAGCCGGGGTTCGGCCGCAGGGTCGCCTCCTCGGTGAGGGGCACCGGGTTGTTCGGCCAGGCCCCGTAGACCGTGGCCGACGACACGAGCACGACGTGGGACACGCCGGCGCTGCCGGCGGCGTCGAGCACCCGGTGGGCCACGTCGACGTCCGCGGTGGCGGACGTCGGCCCGGCGGGCGCGGACACGTCGAGGTGGAGGAGCGCCTCGGCCCCCTCGAGGTCGGGCTTGAGGTCGTCGGTGGCCAGGTCCAGCCGCCGCACGTTTACACCGGCCGCCGCGCCGGGCACGGCGCAGCCGGCGACGGCCACCACCTCCTCGACCGCCGGGTCGGCCAAAGCGAGGCCCACCACCCGCTCGGCCAGCGGTGCATCTGCGCCCGTGATGACAACGCTCCCCATGAGGTAGGAGCTTGCCAGGTGCCGCCCCGGTAAACGACACGTGACGCCGGAGGACTCCAGGTGGCGGCATCGGGCCGGCGACGTCGCCATGCCAGGAGGCGGGGATAGCGTGCACCTTGTGAGCGATCCCGGCTCCCCCAACCCGTTCGAGGGCTTCCCGCTCTTCGGCGACCTGGCCAAGCTCTTCGGCCAGGGGGGCATGGGAGCCGGCGCCCCCTGGGAGGCGGCCCGCACCCTGGCGCTCAACGTGGCCACGGACGGCACGAGCGAGCCCAACGTCGACCCGCTCGAGCGCATCAAGCTCGAGCAGCTCGCCCGCGTGGCCGACCTCCAGGTGGCGCACGTGACCGGCCTGTCGACCTCGGCCACCGGCCGACAGCTCACCGTCGTGCCCGTCACCCGGGGCCAGTGGGCCCGCCGCACGCTCGACGACTACCGCCCGCTGCTCGAGAAGCTGGCCGGGTCCCTCGGCTCACCCGAGGCGCTGGCCGACGAGATCGGCGGCGACGTGGACGAGCCCGACGGCCCGGCCGGCCCCGAGGACCAGCTCGCCGCCATGCTCGGCCCGATGCTGTCGGCGATGCAGCCGATGATGGTGGCGATGACCGCCGGATCGATGGTTGGTCACCTCGCCCGCCGCTCGCTCGGCCAGTACGACCTGCCGATCCCCCGGTCGCCGTCCGACGAGCTGATGATCGTCGTGCCCAACCTCGACGCCTTCGGGCGCGAGTGGAGCCTGCCCGACGACGACCTGCGCCTGTGGATCTGCCTCCACGAGATTGCCTACCACACGGTCCTGGCGGTGCCCCACGTGCGGGGCCGGCTCGACTCGCTGCTCACCCGCTACACGACCAGCTTCCGCAACGACCCCCGAGCCCTCGAGGACCAGATCGGCGAGCTCGACCTGGCGGGCGGTCCCGATGCCCTCGCCAGCTTCCAATCGCTGCTCGGCGAGCCGGGCGCCCTGCTCGGCGCGATCCAGTCCGACGAGCAGCGGGCGCTGCTCCCGCAGCTGGAGGCGACGGTCGCGGTGATCGCCGGTGTCGTCGACCATGTCATGGACGAGGTCGGGCACAAGCTGATCGCCAGCTACGGCATGCTCACCGAGGCGCTGCGCCGGCGCCGGGTCGAGACGGCCGAGTCCGACCGGTTCGTCGAGCGGCTGCTCGGCCTCGAGCTCACCCAGGGCGTCTACGACCGGGGCACGGCATTCGTCGCCGGCGTGATCGAGCGGGCCGGACCCGACGGCCTCGCCCGCCTGTGGGAGTCCGAGCGCATGCTGCCCAGCCCTCCCGAGGTGGACGCCCCGGGCCTCTGGCTGGCCCGCATCGACCTGCCCAACGACGACGGCTGACGCCCGACCGTCGCCCGAACGCCGGGTGCTCCGGCGCGCCGCTAGTGCAGGTGGGTCGAGTCGCCGACCACTGAGTCGCCGGACCGCGCCCGCGGCGGGGGCGGGGGCGGAGGAGGGGGCGGCGGCGGCAGGTCCGCCAGCGGCGGCGGGTCGGACCGGCGCACGATGGGCGGCAGGTCCGTCGGGAAGCCCTCGTCGCTGTCGAGCGGTGACGGCGCCGGCTGCGACGCCGACGGGCCTGTCCCCTCGCCGGTCCGGCGCCGGCGACCCTGGCCGCGCCGTCCCACGATGGCACCCAGCCGCGGGCGGGGCACCGGCACGCGGCGCGTGGGTGGCGGCCGCCCCTCGGCCACGGCCCGCAGGCCCAGCAGGTAGGACACCACCGCGAACGTCGCCACCCCGGCGATGACCAGGAAGCCGATGCGGGCGGGGATCGACACGACCACGGGCACGAACGCCCCGACGACCCAGAACAGCTGGAAGCGCGTCTCGAACCGCGCGAACGCCCGGCCCCGGTTGGCGTCGGGAGCGTCGCGCTGGACGATGGCGTCGAAGGCGAGCTTGCCGGCGCTGGCGCCCATGCCCACCGACGCCGCCATGACGGCCGCGCTCAGCAGGCCCGCGGCGTACGCGCTGAGCAGGCCCATCACCGCCACGCCGGCGAGGACAACCTGCAGGATGCGCTCCTCGACCATGCCGCTGCGGCGCAACGCGGGCGCGACGAGCGAGCCGGCCAGCGCTCCCAGGCCGCTGGCGCCCACGGCCACGCCGAACTGCCACGGGGGGGCATCATCCGCCCGCAGCTGGAACGCGATGAGGAACGTGAGGAAGCCGACGACGCCCCGCAGCAGGCCCATGGCGGACGCGGCGATGAGGATGTTGCCGCTCCGCAGCTCCTCGCGTTCGGCGTCCGTCGTCGGGTCGACCGCCACCCGGGTGGGCGGGATGCGGGTGGCGAACACGGCGGCCGCGGCGAAGACCACGGTGGCGAGCACGAGCACGCCCTCGCTGCCGGCGATCAGCACGGCGAGGCCACCGGGGATGGCGGCCACGAATCCCATGACGCCGGAGAGGAACGACAGCCGTGAGTTCGCCTCGACGAGCTCCTGCTCGGACCGCACGACCGTCGGCACGATCGCCGACTTGGCCACGTGGTAGCTCTTCGAGAGGACCAGCACGGCGAACGCCTCGGGGAACAGCAGCAGGCTGTCGAGGTGCCCGACCATCAGCACGCAGACGAGGACCCGCAGGGCGTTGGCGCCGATGACGATCAGCCGCCGGCCACCCCGGGCCCGGTCGAGCGCCGGACCGATCAGCGGGGCCACCACCGAGAACGGCGCCATGGTCAGGCCCAGGTAGAGGGCGACCCGCCAGCGGGCGGCGTCGGGGTCGATCGAGAAGAACAGCGACCCGGCGAGCGCCAGCGCGATCAGCGTGTCACCGGCGACGGCGGCGGCGTGGGTGCGGGCGAGCCGGGTGAACGGCGGGACCGAGAACGCCTCGGCCCCCGGCCCGCGGCGGCGCCGCGTGGGCTGCTCCTCGAGCGGCTGCCAGCCGTGGTCCGACACCTTGGCGAGGGTAACCCAGCCCTCCCGCCGATCGGCGAAGTCTCGGCCCCGCGCCGGGGTTCAGCGAGGGGCGTCGTACTTGTAGCCGAGGCCCCGGATCGTGACGATGCGGGTGGGCACCGACGGGTCCTTCTCGACCTTGGCCCGGAGGCGCTTGATGTGGACGTCGAGCGTCTTGGTGTCGCCCACGTAGTCGGTGCCCCACACCCGGTCGATCAGCGTGTCGCGGGGCAGGACCCGGCCGGCGTTGGCCAGCAGGATCTCGAGCAGCTCGAACTCCTTGAGCGGCAGGCGGACCGGCTCGCCGCGGATCTCGACCTCGTGGCGCTCGGCGTCGAGGCGCACGTCGCCCACCTCGAGCGCCTCGCCGTTCGCCGTGGGGCGGGCCGCCGCCTCGGGCGGGCGCCGGCGCAGCACCGCTCGCATGCGGGCAACCAGCTCCCGCAGCCGGTAGGGCTTCGTGACGTAGTCGTCGGCCCCGACCTCGAGGCCCACGACCGTGTCGATCTCCGAGCCCTTCGCCGTGACCATGATGATCGGCACGGCGGAGCGCCGGCGTAGCTCGCGGCACACGTCGACGCCCGACACCTTGGGCAGCATGACGTCGAGCAGCACCAGGTCCGGGCGCACGGCGTCGAACGCCTCGAGCGCCTCGGCCCCGTCGTGGGCCACCTGCACGCGGAAGCCCTCGCGGCGCAGGCCGACGGTGAGGGCCTCCACGAAGCTGTCCTCGTCCTCCACGACGAGCACCGTGGCATCGGGGGTGGTCATCGGCTCTCCTTGATCGGTGCGCCGGCGCCGGGGCCGGGCGGCGCCCGGCCGGGGCTCGTCGCGGGTGTAGGCGGGTCGGACGGCAGGCGCAGTGTGAAGGTGGACCCGGCGCCCTCGCGCGACTCGACCCGCACCTCGCCCCGGTGGTTCGAGGCCACGTGGCGCACGATCGCGAGGCCGAGGCCGGTTCCACCGGTGTCGCGGCTGCGAGCCCGGTCGACCCGGTAGAAGCGCTCGAAGATCCGCTCGAGGTCCCGGCGGGGGATGCCCATGCCGTGGTCGCGCACCATGACGTCGATCCAGTGCCCCGTGGCCCGCGCCCGGACGTCCACGGTGCTGCCCGGCTCGCTGTACTTCACGGCGTTGTCGACCAGGTTCGTCACGGCCGAGACGAGCTGGCGGCGCTCGCCGGCCACGACCAGGCCGGGGGCCACGTCGCCCAACTGGATGGCGATGCCGCGCTGCTCGGCGGCGGGCCGGACCCGCTCGTTGGCCTCGGCCAAGACTTTCCCCACCGCCACCTCTTCGCCCCGGACGCCGGTCGGCGACACCTCGAGCCGCGACAGCTCCAGCAGGTCGTCGATCGTGCTGCCCACCCGGAACGCCTCGTTGGCCAGGCGGGTGGCGAGGCGCCGGGCGACCTCCGGGTCCTGCTCGTCGAGCAGCGTCTCGGCGAGCAACGCGAGCGCCCCGACCGGGGTCTTGAGCTCGTGGCTGATGTTGGCCACGAAGTCGCGGCGCACGTTCTCGAGGCGGCGCCGCTCGGATGTGTCCTCGACGACCACGAGCGCCCCCGACGGGCGGGCCGGATCCTCCAGCGGCATGGCCTTGACGCTCAGCATGCGCCGCGGCGGCCCGAACAGCTCGAGCTCTCGGGTGGCGACCCGCCCCCGCAGGGCGTCGTCCGCCAGCGCGGTGATCGCCTCCTCCACGAGGGCATCGCTGTGGCGGGCGGCGAGGAACGAGGCGGCCGGGTCGTTTCGGTAGGTCACCTCGCCGCGCTCGTCGAAGATCACCACGCCGTGACCGATGGCGCCGAGCGCCCAGGCCAGGCGGTCCTCGCTGCGCGCCGTCCGCCGGCGGGCGTCGACCGCCCGGTCGACCGCCCGCTCCAGCCGATCGAGGGCGGTGTCGAGGCCGCCCGGCCGCTCGTCGGCGCCCGTGGCGCTGCCCTCCAGGGCCTCGGCGGCGCTCGTCGCCCGCGCCGCCGCCGTCCGCTGGGCGACCAGCAGCGCCGTGAGCCACCCCACGGCCACGACCAGGGCGACGACGAGCAGCGCCACCACGACGGCCTACGCGGTCCTTCGCCCCGGGCGCGGCAGGGCGTCGAGCGCGCCCGCGAGGTCCGCGTCGGAGTCGATGCCGACGCCGGTCAGCGCCGTGATCGCCACGAACCCCTGCTTCACCAGGGCGCTGTCGGACTCGGGCGGCATCTCGTCGCGGGTCGGGCGCAGCTCGAGCTGCAGGCGACCGCTGCTGGGCGACGCCGCCTCGACCACGCCGGTGCGCACGGTGCCGAACGGCGCCAGCTGGCCGGAGCGCACGCCGGCCAGCTGGTCCAGCGGCCGGTTCGGCACATTGACGTTGAGCACCGTGCCCTTCGGCGCGGCGACGACCCAGTCTACGAATGAGGCCGCCACCGTGGCCGCCACGTCCCACTGGGCCGGACGGTCGAACCGCTCGGCCGGCTGTCCCTCGGCCGCGGCTTCGACGTCGGCGACCACCTCGGCGACCGCCCCGCCGCCGTCGATCGTCGGCAGATCCGCGGCGCCGGCCTGCTCGTGGATCAGCAGCGTGGACACGTCGATGCTCACGGCGATGCCGCTGGCGCCGAAGTTCGCGGCGGTGAGGGCGGCGCCGACCGTGCCCGAGTGCAGCACCGCCCGGCCGGTGTTGCAGCCCGGGTTGACGCCGGAGACGACCAGCCCGGGTGGCTCGCCGAAGCCCCCGAGACGGGCGGCGAGCACGCACAGGCCCGGCGGGCCGGCCACCGCGTAGCACGGGACGCCCTCCAGTCGCGGGAGGTCCACCGGCTCGGCGTCGATCGCCTCGTCGACGTGCACCTGGCCGATCGCCGCCGACATGCCGCTCATCTCGCGGTCGGGCGCGGCGACGACCACGTCGTAGCCGGCGTCGATCAGGGCGCGCGCCAGGGCGTGCAGCCCGCGGGACGAGACGCCGTCGTCGTTGGTGACCAGGACCTTCATGGAATGCCCTCCGGGTGGTGGTTCGTCACCCTGAGTCTGCCCGTCGCGCAGCCCGGCACCATCGGACGGGGATCGCGGGCGGGCGCTGGCCGGGCGGCCTCGCTCACCGGACCTCGGCCGCGAGGTGCGCCGCCTCGCCGGTGATGAGGTAGCGAAGGCGGGCTCCGATGATCGCCGCGTGGTCGGCGATACGGTCGGCCGCGTGGCCGGCGGCGTACACGGCCATGGCCAGTGGCACGGCCTCCGGGCCCTCGAAGTGGCGCATCTCGACGATCATCCGCTCGTGGTAGGAGGCGAACGACGGGCGGTTCGTGGCCAGGTCGGTGGCGAGCCCGAGGTCCTGCGCCGACCAGGCGCGCAGCGCCGTGCGGTACTGCTCGACGGCGACGTCGACAAGCGTGAGCACCAGGTCCCAGGCCGCGCCGGTGGCCGCCAAGTCGTCGGCCTGGGGGGCGAGCTTGATGCCGCGCAGCGCGAGGTCTCCGATGCGCTCGAACTCCGAGAGGATGCGCACGGCCGATAGCACGAAGCGCAGGTCGGAGGCCACGGGCGCCTCGCGGTTGAGGAGCCCGTAGCAGCGCTCGAGCAGCGAGAGGTGCATGTCGTCGATCTCGTCGTCGGCCGCCAGCGCCTCGCCCACCAGCTGCTCGTCGCCCTCGCGCAGCGCGCGGCGGAGCCGCTCGAGGTTCTGGTCGACACGGATGCCCATGACCTCGACCTGCAGCCGCAACTGGTCGAGCTCGTCGTGGAACACGGTGCGGAGCGGAGACGGCATGGGATCTGACGCCATCTATCCCACCCTCCGGACGTCGCTCAGGTTTCGGCCTCCCGTCATCGCACGTGGCTTCAGCCGAAGCGCCCGGTGATGTAGTTCTCGGTGCGTTCGTCCGAGGGGTTGGAGAAGATCGTCTCCGTCCGGTCGAACTCGACGAGCACCCCGGTGCGCCGGTCGGACTCGGGGTTCACGTCGGTCGAGTAGAAGGCCGTGGCGTCCGACACCCGGGCGGCCTGCTGCATGTTGTGGGTCACGATCACGATCGTGAACTCGGTCTTGATCTCCTGCATCAGGTCCTCGATGCGCGCGGTCGCGATGGGGTCGAGCGCCGAGCAGGGCTCGTCCATCAGCAAGACCTCCGGCTTGGTCGCCACGGCCCGGGCGATGCACAGGCGCTGCTGCTGCCCGCCCGAGAGACCCATCGCGGACTCCTTCAGGCGGTCCTTCACCTCGTCCCACAGCGCGGCCTTGGTCAGCGACTCCTCGATGACGGCATCGACGTCGGCCCTCTTCTTCGTGCCGAGCAGGCGGGGACCGTAGGCGACGTTGTCGTAGATCGACTTGGGGAACGGATTCGGCTTCTGGAACACCATGCCGATCCGCCGTCGCACTTCGACCGGGTCGACCTTGGGCCCGTAGAGAGCGACGCCGTGGTAGTTCAGCGTGCCCTCCGGGTGGGCGCCGGGGATCAGGTCGTTCATGCGGTTGAAGCAGCGCAGCATCGTGGTCTTCCCGCAGCCCGACGGGCCGATGAACGCGGTGATCTCGTGCTGGCGGACGTCGAGGTCGACATCGCGCACGGCCCGGAAGCTGCCGTAGTAGACGCTCAGGTCACGCACCTCGAACACGACGGGCAACTGCGAGGGATCGGGCGCGCCGGTCGAGAGCCCGGCGGCCGCCGTGCGGGGAACCGGCGCCGGGGCGGTCGCCGTGGTGGAACGCGGGGAGGCGGCGGTGGTGGCGGGAGCGACGGGCTCGGTCATGCCGACCTCTTCCTCTCGAAACGGTTGCGGAGCACGATGGCGATCGAGTTCACGAGCAGGACGAAGACGAGCATCGCGACGATGGCAGCGGCCGCATCGTCGACGTTGAACTCCTGTTCGGGTCGCTTGGCCCAGGTGGCGACGGTGATGGGCAGCGCCGTGAAGCGCTCGGTGAGGCTGCTCGGATCGAGCAGGCTGGAGGCCGAGAGCCCCGTGCCTCCGCCGAGCAGACCCGTGACGGCGCCCAGCACGATGAGCGGGGCGGCCTCGCCCACAGCCCGGGCGATCGAGAGCAGCGCACCGGTGAGGATGCCCGGGGCGGCGTAGGGCAGCACCTGGGAACGGATGACCTCCCAGCGTGTGGCCCCAACGCCGTAGGCGCCCTCCCGCAGGGCCTGGGGCACCGCCCGGATCGCCTCCTGGGTCGTGATGATGATCACGGGGAGGACGAGGGCGGCGAGGGTGAGGCCGGCCGCCGCCAGGGTGCGGCGGTTGACCCCCTGGTTGCCGCTGAACCCGTCGAAGTACTCGACGAAGATGGCGAGGCCCAGCAACCCGTAGACGATGGAGGGCACGCCCGCCAGGTTGCGGGTGTTGATCTCGATGAACGCCGTCAGCCGGTTCCGCGGGGCGTACTCCTCGAGGTAGATGGCGGCGCCGACGCCGAGCGGCAGGGCGATCACTACGACGGACGTGGCGATCCAGAAGGAGCCGATGATCGCCTGGGAGATGCCGGCCCGGTCGGGCTGCGAGGACAGGCTGCCATCGAGGAAATCGGCGCCGCGGTCCGCGAACACGGGGAGGCCGTCGCCGAGCACCTTGCCGACGAGCAGGGCCAGCACGGCGAGCGAGACCAGCAGGCAGGCGATGAGCGCGGCCTCGAAGAGCCGCCCCTTGACGTCGGTGTCGCCCTCGAGCGCCTCGGCGACGCGACCCTGGATGGCGGTGTCGCTGCTCGAGCCGATGGTGGTGAGTGCCACGGCTGTGCTCCGCTCAGTAGGCCTGCCGCACGCGGCGGACGAAGGCGTTGCCGATGATGTTCAGGACGAGGGTGAAGAAGAACAGCGCTATGCCCACGAAGTAGAGGCTCGGGAAGGCGAGACTGGCACCGCGCACCTGGTCGGTGCCGCTGGCCAGCGAGGCCATCGCCGCGGTCATGGTCAGGCCCGAGTCGAGCGGGTTCGTGGTGAACGTCGCGGTCGATACGGCGCCGGCGGCGATGAAGACGACCATCGTCTCACCGATGGCGCGGGACACCGCCAGGATGAACGCCGCCACCAGGCCGGAGACGGCCGCCGGCAGGACGACCCGGGTGGTCGTCGTCAGCTTGCGGGCGCCCATGCCGGCCGAGGCCTGGCGCAGGGCGTCGGGCACGGCGCGCATCGCGTCCTCGGAGACCGAGGCCACGAGCGGGATGCTGAGGATGCCCACGCCGATGCCGGCGGCCAGCATGCTGCCGCTGTTCCCCTTGTCGTCGCCGAAGAGGGTGCCGACGATGTTCGGGGCGATCCACTGCAGCGCGAAGAAGCCGAGCACCACCGACGGCACGCCGGCGAGCACCTCGAGGATCGGCTTGAGCAGCGACCGGGCTCGCGGCGGGGCGTACTCGGAGAGGTAGACGGCCCCGCCGAGCCCGAGGGGCACTGCGACGACCATCGCCACGCCGGTCACGATCAGCGAGCCCGCAAGGATCGTCGTGATGCCGTAGGTGTTCTGCCTGGGGTTCCAGCTGTTGACGCCGACGACCCGCGACCACTCGACCTGGGAGATGAAGTCCCAGCCGTTGGAGAACAGCGAGACGAGGATGAGCGCGCTCACCAGCACCGACATGCTGGCGGCGAGGAAGAAGACGACGCCCATGGCGCGCTCGCGGCGCTGCCGCCGGGGATCGCCGGTCAGATCGGAAGGGGAGAACGGCGTGAGCGTCGTCGCCATGCGGTCAGGCCTCCGGTCGGGGTGGGTGTGGCGGGCGGGCCGGCGGGCGAGCGCGCCGAGCGCGGCCGGTGGGGCCGGGCCGCACGGGCCCGACCCCACCGCTCCGGCGGTCGCGACGACCACTCACGACCTCAGCGGTCCTCCCACGTCGTGGTGAGCTCCGTGGCCTGGTCGTCGGGCAGTGCCACGTACCCCGTGGACTCGACGTATTCGTTCAGGTTTTCCAGGTAGAAGTCCACGAAGGGGGCAACGGCCTCGTTGTCGGTGGCGCTCGCCTGGCTGACGTAGATGAACAGCGGCCGGGCCAGGGGGTAGCTCTCGTCCGAGATCGTCTCGGTGCTCGGCGTGACGCACTCGCCGTTGGGCTCGGCCGTCACGCCGAGCTCCTTGACCTGGTCGCCGGCGCCCTCGGCGAAGGCGAAGCCCACCCAGCCGAGCGACGAGTCGGACGACTCGACGCCGTCGATGATCTGGTTGTCGTTGGGCGACGCGTTGTAGTCGGGCCGGGTCGACTCGACCAGGTCTTCCTCGACGCCCCGCTCCTCCGCGATGTCGGAGAGGGCGAGCTCGATGAAGGAGTCGTAGGTGCCCGACTCGGTGCCGGGGCCCGTGATGTCGAGCGGCGCGTCGGGAAACTCGGTGTTCGAACCCAGCTCGCTGGCGATCGGTTGGGCGTCGGCCCAGGTGCTGAAACCCTCGGACTCGGGCCCGATCAAGGCGTAGAGGTCTGCGAAGCTGAGGCACTCGATCTCGTTGTCCGGGCTGGTCATCACCGTGATGCCGTCGAACGCGATCTGGAGCTCGGTGTAGGCGACGCCGTTCTCGTCGCAGGCGGCCGCTTCTTCGTCGTCGATGGCGCGTGAGGCGTCGGAGATGTCGAGCTGGCCGCTGCAGAACAGCTGGAAGCCGTCACCGGTGCCGGGACCGTCGACGTTCACGATCGCGTCGGGGTTGGCCTCCATGAACGCCTCGCCGGCCGCGGTGGAGACGGGCTCGACCGTCGAGGAGCCCGAGATGTTGATCTCGCCGGTGACGGCGCCCTCGTCGGTCGCCTCGCCGCTCCCGCCCGTCCCCGTGTCGTCATCGTCGTCGCCGCCGCAGGCCGCGGCCACGAGGCCCAGGCTCAGGATGACCGACAGCCACGCCACACGGCGCTGAGTCTTGGACTGCACTTATGCCTCCTCGGGCGTCTTCGCCCCGATAGCGCTCGTTGTCCAGTGATGACGACGGTAGGGACGCGAGGTGAACGTGCCCGGGGGCCGAGGGTGAACCAGAGGTGAACGGGTCGGGAACGTTGTCCGAAGAGGCCGCCATGGGCCCTGGGCTGACCCGATGGCGTCAGCTCATGCGACGGATCGTGCCGATCGACCGCCCCGGCGAAGCTCTCGAGCAGTGCCCGGTCGTGGGCGTAGGTGAGCAGCCCGGCCGCCTGGGCCACGGGCACCCAGACGCGGCGGTCGACCTCGTCGTTGGGGGCCCAGGGGCGTGCGTCGACCGCCTCCATGAGCCAGTAGCGCACCTCTTTGCGGCGTCCCTTGCCGTCGACGTAGCGGGCCGGCTCGATCTCGGCGCGACGCACGCAGACCAGGCCGGTCTCCTCCTCGACTTCGCGAACGGCGGCGTCCTCGCTGGTCTCGCCCTTGGCGAGCTTGCCCTTGGGGAACGACCAGTCGTCGTGGCTCGGCCGGTGGATGACGACGACCTCGATGCCCCCGCCGGCCTCGGCATGGCGCCAGATCAGGCCGCCCGCCGCCCGCACCTGGGGCCGGTACGGACGCTTGCGCCGTGTGCCCTTCCGAGATCCCACCATAGGGATGTCGGTCTATCCGAACGCGCAGCTCGGGACCGCCTTCTCATCCGGTGGCGGCGTCGGAGCCCGGGCGGCGCGGCAACTCGTGCACGTCGCCCAGACCACCGCTCCGGTCTCGGTCCCGGTCTCGGTCATGGTCTCGGCCGAGCTCGCGCTCGTGTTCGGGACCGAGGTCGAGCGCCCGGTCGCACCCGACGCCCGGATCCACGCCTCGACCGGCACCACCGTCGGCTTCGACCTCCTCCGTTCCCTCGACGAGCAGCGGCCGGCCGTCGCGCCGCACCCGCAGCTCCCCCACCCGGTCGAGCTGTCGTTCGAGCTGGCGCCGGCGGGTGCCCGCGAGGTCGTCCCAGCCGCGCCGCACCGTGTCGAGGCCGCGCCCCACCTTGTCCATCGCCTCGGCGAACCTGCCCCACTGCGCCTCGAAGGCCGCCAGGCACCGGAGGATCTCGTCGGACGTGCGCTGCAGCTGGGTCTGCTCGACGGCCTGGCGGATGACCGCCAGCACCGAGAACAGCGTGGAGGGCGAGCACAGGACGACCTTCTGCCCGAGCGCCACCTCTACCAGGTCGCGGTCATGCGTGTGCACGAAGGCGTAGACGGCCTCGTTGGGGATGAAGAGGAGCACCTCGTCGAGCGTGTCGTCGGGGTCGATGTAGACGCGGCCCGACAGCTCGCGCACCCGGTTGCGCACGTCGCGCACGAACGCCGCGCGGTGCCGGTTGCGTTCGGCGTCGCTGGTGGCCTCGAGGTAGCGCAGGTAGTTGTCGATCGGGAACTTCACGTCCATGTGGAGTACGCGGCCGCCCGGCAGCAGGAACGTGAAGTCGGGGATCGTGCCGGCGGCCGTGGTCGCCTGCTTGCGGTAGCTGATGCCCTCGACCAGGCCGGCGGCCCGCAGCACGTCGTCGGCCATGCGCTCGCCCCACTGGCCCCGGGCCTGGGGGCTGGCGAGCGCCCGGCGCAGCGACTGGGTGGTGTGGGCCAGCTCGGCGCTCACGGCCGCCACCTCGGCGAGACGGGACTCGACCCGGCCCTGCTGCTCGGCCCGGTCGCGCTGCAGCCCGACGACGAGGTCGGCGACCTTGGCCAGCTCGCCGCGCACCTGGCCCATGTGTGCCTCGACCGCAGCGTTGCGCAGGCTCAGCTCGCCCGTCACGTCGGCCCGGAGCCGGCCCACCCTCTCGGCGAACTGCTCGTGGCGGGCCCGCAGCTCGCGCGAGCCGGCGTCGGCCTGGGCGCCCAGCCGCTCGCCGGCGACGGCCACGACGGCGTCGACCGCGGTGCGCACGAGCGCGTCGCGCTCGGCCCCCGAGTGCCGGCGCAGCGCCGCGGAGGCGGACGCCGTCACCGAGCGGGCGACGAGGCGCGCCACGACGAGGCCGACCACGAGGCCGACGATCGCCCCCGCCACGAGCTGGGATGGGTCCATGGGGCGCGACCCTACGGAGGGGGTGTGACAGCCAAGCGCACCCGCCGGGGCGGGCGGCGCTCAGGGCGCGGTCAGGCGCTGCTGGCGCTGGCGCGTGAGCTGCTGGAACCGGACGTGGGTGTCGAGCTCGCCGCCGGGCGGCACGCGTGTCCACCGGCCGTCGGGGCCGAGCAGCCACGCCAGCACGTCGTCGGCAAGCTCCACGTCGAGGATCTCGCGCAGCCTGGCCTGCAGCTCGGGATCGGCGACCGGCACCAGCGCCTCGACCCGGCGGTCGAGGTTGCGGGGCATGAGGTCGGCCGAGCCGATGAGGTAGCTGGCCTCGCCCTCACCGGCACCGTTGGCGAAGCGGTAGATCCGCGAGTGCTCGAGGTAGCGGCCCACGATCGAGCGCACCCGGATGTTCTCGGAGAGGCCTGGCACCCCGGGCGTGAGGCAGCACATGCCCCGGACGATCAGGTCGACCTCGACCCCGGCCTGCGAGGCCGCGTACAGCTCGTCGATCATCGCTATGTCGACGAGGCTGTTCATCTTCATGGCGATGTGCCCGCGCCTGGGGCCGGCCGCCACCTCGCCCCGGATCAGCTCGACGAGGCCCGGCCGCAGCGAGCGGGGCGCGACGAGCAGGCGCTCGTAGGCGACGTTGCGCCCGTACCCGGTCAATTCGTTGAACAGCTGGGTCAGGTCGTTGCCGACCGCGGGATCGCACGTGATGAGGCCGAGGTCCTCGTAGATGCGGGCCGTCTTCGAGTTGTAGTTGCCCGTGCCGATGTGGCAGTACCGGCGCAGGCCGTCGGCTTCGTCGCGCACCACCAGCAGGCACTTCGAGTGGACCTTGAGCCCGACGAGCCCGTAGGCCACGTGCACGCCCGCGGTCTCGAGCGCCTTGGCCCACTCGACGTTGGCGCTCTCGTCGAACCGGGCCTTCAGCTCGACGATCGCCGCCACCTGCTTGCCCCGCTCGGCCGCCCGGATGAGGTGCTTGATGATCGGGCTGTCACCCGAGGTGCGGTAGAGCGTGATCTTGATGGCCAGCACGTTGGGGTCGGTGGCCGCCTGGCGCACGAATCCCTCGACGCTGGTGCGGAAGCTCTCGTAGGGGTGATGCAGCAGCAGGTCGCCGCGGCGGGCGGCTGCGAAGACGTCCGCCCGCTCGTCCTCGTCGAGCCCGAGCCGGGCGGGCGTCACCCGGGTGTAGGGCGGGTCCTTGAGGTCCGGGCGGTCGAGGCCGTGCACGGCCCACAGGCCACCAAGGTCGAGCGGGGCGACGTGGACGTAGACGTCGTCGTCCTCCACGTCGAGCTCACGCTGGAGCAGCTCCCGCACCTCGGGCGACATGCCGGAGTCGACATCCAGGCGCACGGCCCGGCCGAAGCGGCGGCGCCGCAGCTCGATCTCGACCGCGGCGAGGAGGTCCTCGGCCTCCTCCTCCTCGAGGGTGAGGTCGGCGTTGCGGGTGACCCGGAACGGGTGGTGCTGCTCGATCTCCATGCCCGGGAACAGCTGGCCGAGGTGCGCGGAGATGACCTGCTCGAGGGGGATGTAGCGCTCGCCGTCGGGCAGCACCACGAACCGGGGCAGGATGTCGGGCACCTTGACCCGGGCGAACCGCTTCTCGCCGAGCACCGGGTCGCGCACGACGACCGCCAGGTTCAGCGAGAGGCTGGAGATGTAGGGGAACGGGTGGCCCGGGTCGACCGCGAGCGGCGTGAGCACCGGAAAGATGCGGTTCTCGAACGTCTCGACCAGGAACTTCTCGTCGTCGTCGTCGAGCTCGCTCCACGAGGAGAGCTTGATGCCGGCATCGGCCAGGGCCGGGCCGACCTTCTCGAGGAACGTGGCCTCCATGCGGGGGATGGCCAGGTCGAGGCGGTCGCGGATCTCCATGAGCTGGCGACTCGGGGTCAGCCCGTCCGGGCTGACGGCGTGGAGCCCGGCTGCGACCTGGTCCTTGAGGCCCGCCACGCGGACCTGGAAGAACTCGTCGAGGTTCTGGGCGAAGATCGCCAGGAACTTCGCTCGTTCGAGCAGGGGGACGCGCTCGTCCTCGGCGAGTGCCAGGACCCGCTCGTTGAAGTCGATCCAGGACAGTTCGCGGTTGCGGTAGCGCTGGACCGGCTCGGCCTGCCCCACCGTGGCCGCGTCGGCAAAGGCCAGGTCTCCGGTCGCAGCTACCACGGCGTCAGCGTATCGACCGTGCGTGACACGTCGCTGTCCCGCACGAAACCACCCGGTGACCGCCCGGTGCGCCGGTCAGCTGGAGCCCTCGTCCTCGTCGTAACCGAGATCCCACTCCAGCAGGATGTTCTCGCGCTCGGCGTCGCGGACGACCCGCTCGCGGTTGCGGCGGAACTGGGGGTCGTGGGGCGGCAGCAGGACGAGACGGGCGTTGACCCGCGAGCGGAAGTCGTCGATCACCTGGCGGTCGCCGAAGTCGGACTGCACCTCCCAGTGGGGGGCCACCGGGCCGAGGTAGACCACGCGGGCGTGCGCCCGGGGCGGTTCGGGAGCGGTCTGGACGTCGGACATGGACGGCAACCCTAGCGGCCTCGCCGCCCAGCTCAGCCGCCTCCGGTGCCGATCTCGCCGTGGCCACCGGCCCGGCCGGCGACGACTCGCCGCTCTGCGGAGTGCGCACAGCCGGACCCCCGACCTTCGGCCACCACGACCCGGAGCAGGATGCGCCGTGGCCCGACCTGAGCCGGCCCGCGACGAACGCCAGCGCCCGGAACAGACCCGCTCCGGCCGAACCGGCGTCATCCGAGCCCGGGAATCGGGCCTCGCTGACGCCGGTTCGGGGACGGACGGCCCGGGGAGGGCCGTCCGCAACCGCCCCGCTGCGCGCGCGGTGGTCGGACATTTGCGCGCTCTCCGCGAGGGCCACCGCGAACGTGGACGTTCGTCGCGATTCCCGGGAACCGAACGGCCATCTCAGACGTAGAGAAGTCAACCCCCGAGGCTTCTGGAGGACCCGATGGACACCGAGTGGATGGCCGCCGGCAACTGCGCGCACGAACCCCCCGCCACCTTCTTCCCCAGCGACGGGGTCGGCGTCGAGGTCGCCCGGCGCATCTGCGCCACCTGCCCGGTGAAGGAGCCCTGCCTCGAGCACGCGCTCGCCCACCGCATCGACCACGGCGTGTGGGGCGGCTGCTCCGAGCGCGAGCGTCGCCGCATCCTCAAGAGGCGACGGACGGCGAGCCTCGCGAGCGTCGGCCGCACCGGCTGATCCCGGGCTCCTCCACCCGCCTCCGCCGCACCCTCCACATCGCCGGCTGCCGTCCGCCCCCAGGGCGCGGCGCAGCCGGTGTCCCGCGTCCGGGCCCGGTTCACGCCGGCGGCGGGCGCGCAGGATGATTGGGCCCGCTCCGCCGAAGCGCACCCGGGCGACGAGCCTCCGCCCGGGCGACCGCGCGCCCCGTCGACCGCGCCCCCCGTCGACCGCGCGCCCCGGCGACCGCGCCCCCCGGCGACCCCCCCGGGCGACCGCGCCCCGGCGACCGCGCACCCACCGACCGCGCCCCGGCGACCGCGCCGCCCGATCGGCGCTCAGCCGCCGACGGCGCCCACCGTCCGCGCCCCGCCGACGGGGCGCCCGCCGACGGCGCTCAGCCGCCGATGGCGTCGAGCAGGCCGGTGACCGCGTCGCCCACCCGGTCGACCAGCGACGGCGGCGGCGGTGAGGGATCGGCGACGGCCCCCGCCCCGGCCGGCGGCACGCGTCCGGGGGCCGGCACCGCAGCGACGGTCGGGGCCGGCGAGGCACCCGGCACGGTCGTCGTGAGGGCCGGCCGCGTGGTGGCGGTCATGCCGGCGTCGAAGCGAGGGGAATCGGACGTGAGGGCCAGTGCCGGGCTGTTGCCGGACGGCGGGGTCGCCGGGTCGGCGACGAACAGCCCCGCCACCACGGCGACGCTCGCCGCCACGAGGGCGAGGGCAACGCCCCGACGGCTCGACTGCTGCCGCGAGCGCACCAGGGCGGCGCCGAACCCCGGTGGTGCGGACACCACGGGCAGCTGGCGCAACAGCGCCCGTGCGGCGGCCAGCTCGTCGAGGTCGGCCCGGCAGCGCGAGCACGTGGCCACGTGGCACTCGACATGGGAGGCGAGCTCGGCGGGCAATTCGCCGTCGAGGTGCGCCGACAGCAGGTCGCCGGGGTGATCGAACGGTTCGAGGCCGGGTGTCACGGTGCCGCTCATGCGAGCGCCCGCCGCAGCAGGGCCCGACCCCTGTGGATGCGGCTGCGCACGGTGCCGACGGGCACACCCAGCTCGGCGGAGATCTCCTCGTAGCGCAGGCCGACCACGTCGCAGAGGACGACGGTGGCGCGGTAGTCCTCGGGGAGAGCCTGGAGCGCCCTGGTCACGTCGTCGGGCAGGGTCTCGGAGGCCACCTGCTCGTCGGCCGAGAGCGCGCTCGGCACGACCAGGTCGGGATCGTCGGGGAGCGCCACGACCGGACGCCGGCGGCGACGGCGGACGTCGTCGAGGAACGCGTTCGTCGTGATGCGACCGAGCCAGGCTTCGATCGAGCCGGGGCGGTAGGTGGCCAAGCCGCGCTGCACCCGCAGGAACACCTCCTGGACCAAGTCCTGTGCGTCGTGGTGGTCACCGGTCAGACGATGGGCCACCGTGTAGACGAAGTCGCCATGGCGGCGGGCGACCTCGTCCCATGAGGGGACGTCGTCTGTCGGTACGTCACCGTCCCGACGGAGGGACGAGCGACGCACCATCACAACGTCGACGAGCGGGTGCGAGTTCCCGCTCGGCTCAGTTGTCCGCGGGCTTGGCGTCGTCTTCGTCGTCGTCCTTACCGCGGTCGTTCAGTCCCCGCTTGAACTCGGACTGGGCCTGGCCCATCGAGCGAGCGAGCTTGGGCAGCTTGGCCCCACCGAACAGGACGAGAACCACCACGAGGACGATGAGCAGTTCAGGTGCTCCGAGGTTCACGCCGGTCACACTACCGTCACCGCGGTCCACCGCAGCCAGCGTTCCGTCCCGCCACCTCCCGGACATCCCGCCACCACCGTGCTCGAGTGCGTCGTCAACATCAGCGAGGGCCGCCGGGCGACCGTCGTGGCCGCCGTGGCCGCCGCCGCCGGCGGCGACCTGCTCGATGTGCACACCGACGCCGACCACAACCGATCGGTGCTCACCCTGGTCGGCGAGGATGCACCCCGGGCAGTGGCGACCACGGCCGCCCGGCTCGTCGACCTGTCCGCCCACGAGGGCGTGCACCCGCGCTTCGGGGCGTTCGACGTCGTGCCGTTCGTCGCGTTGACCGGAACCACGCCGGCCGACGCGCTCGCCGCCCGCGACCGGTTCATCGCCTGGGTGGCGGCCACCCTCGGCGTGCCGGCGTTCGCCTACGGGCCCGAGCGGACGCTGCCCGACGTGCGGCGCCACGCGTTCCGCGGGCTCTCACCGACGGCCGGTCCCGACCGCCCCCACCCCACCGCGGGCGCGACGGCCGTGGGGGCGCGCCCCCTGCTCGTGGCCTGGAACGTGTGGCTGGCCGAGCCGGACGTGGCCCTGGCCCGGCGCATCGCCGCCGCCGTGCGCGGCCCGCACCTCCGGGCGCTCGGCCTGCCCGTGGCGGGCGGCGCACAGGTGTCGATGAACCTGGTCGACCCGGATGTGATCGGTCCCGCCGAGGCGTGGGACCGGGTGGCGGCGCATGCGCCGGTCCGACGCGCGGAACTGGTGGGGCTGGTGCCGGCCGCCGTGCTGGCACGGACCGACCAGAGCCGCTGGGAGCAGCTCGACCTGGCGGAGGACCGCACGATCGAGCACCGGCTGGCGCAGCGGGGGCGAAAGCGAGGCCGCGCCACCCGAAGGGGACGGTGACCGACGCACGCCGGCCGGGCGCTACGGGGGGCCGCCAGAGCCCGGGCCGAACGGGCCGGGGCCAGTGGCCACCGATAGCTGGCGGTGCCGTCCGCCAGCGGAGATGTGTGCCTGCCGTCGCCGAGGTGGCTGGTGCCGGCGGGCCGGTACGGACCCCGGCCCGCTCAGGCCGACGCAGTGGCGGCGGCCGCCTGGCGCGCCAGCGCCCGCTGGCGGCGGATGCGGCGCCGCTCGCGCTCGCTCATGCCGCCCCAGATGCCGAACTTCTCGCCGTTGACGAGCGCGTACTCGAGGCAGCTGTCACGGACGACGCAGCCCCGGCAGACCTCCTTCGCCTCGCGCGTGGAGGCGCCCCGTTCGGGAAAGAACAGATCGGGGTCGACTCCGAGGCAGTTGGCGAAGTCCTGCCAGGAACGGTCGTCGGGGCTCGTGGCCACGGGGAGATTCATCTGGCCCCCTTCCCGTTTCTCGTGGTGGAAGGCGAGGCGCTGTGGCGGAGATGACAAGGCTCCACCAGAAGTGCCACGCCTGTAATTACATTGATGTGATCCTCCATCACGCACGGGGATTATGCAAGGGCCGGTCGCCCTTGCTCGCTTTGCCGTTCCCGCCGGAGCCTCCTGACCAGGGCATTCGCGTCGGCCGGGTGCCGCAGCGACCCCGGGGTAGACAGGCGGCATGCAGATCCGCCCGCACCGCGCCGACATCACGACGCTCGAGGTCGACGCCATCGTCAACGCCGCGAACGGCTCGCTGCTGGGCGGCGGGGGTGTCGACGGGGCGATCCACCGGGCGGCCGGGCCTGGCCTGCTGGAGGAGTGCCGCACGCTGGGCGGGTGCGCCACGGGCGACGCCAAGGCCACGGCCGGCCATGCCCTGCCGGCCAGGTGGGTGATCCACACGGTGGGGCCCGTGTGGCGTGGCGGCGATCGGGGCGAGGCCGAGCTGCTGGCCTCGTGCTACACGCGCTCGCTTGCCGTCGCCGACGAGCTGGGCGCCCACAGCGTGGCCTTCCCCGCCATCTCGACGGGCATCTACGGCTATCCCCGCGGCGAGGCCGCCATCGTCGCCGTGCGCGCGCTGCGCAGCGCCGACACCGGAGTACGAGAGGTCCTCCTCGTCGCCTTCGACGCCGAGACCGTGGCGCACTACGAGGCGGCGCTGACCACCGGACAGGAGTGACGCCTTCGGACAATCGAATGCCTCTCTCCGATCGCGCAGCCGCCGTCGCCAGGGCCGCCGGCTGGTTCGAGCGGCAGCCCGAGCGGGCGCCCGGTTTGTCGCTGTCGTACCGATTCGTCGCCGTCCTCCGGCGCAAGGCTCGCTGAGGACCGCGATCACCGCTGGTGGGAGGCGACGCGTCCGGTAGGATCTCGTCCCTGGGTCGGCCGTGACCGGGGGGACGGCGAAGAGAGATGCCACCGTCAGTTCGGTCCGACGACGACGAGGTGCGCGACGCCGAGCACGCCCGTGCCCATCGCCGCGCGCTCGCCCCCTGGCGCGCCCCGGAGGTAGCGGACCCACCTGCGGCGGCGAACGATCCCGGTCCCGCCGTCACGCCCGCTCCGGGCCTCCCTCCGGCTCCCCGGACCCGTCTCGCGCCGGCGTCGGAGCGCCGCCTCGACGGGCCGGCTCTCCCCCGGCCGACGCCGGCACGATCCGGCGAGGCGCCCGCGTTCGAGCGCCCCGGCATCGAACGGCAGCCGGTCGAGCGGGGCTACACCGACCGGCTGCACCCGTACCGCGGCGCGCCGCCGATCACGGGCCGGTCCAGCGCTGTCCGGCTGCCGGGCGACCGTCCCGCCGGCGGTACCGGCGACGCACCCGGCGAAAGGCCACCCCGGCTGCGGCCCGATCGGGTCGACCGGCGCCTGGTCGAGCAGGCCCGGGCGCGACTCGGCTTCGGCCGGGACGCCGGAGACGACGGCCTCGACGGAGGCGACGGGCGAACCGGCCTCGGCGACGGCGGTACCGACGGAGGGCGCCGTACCGACGGAGCGGGCCGTACCGACGGAGCGGGCCGTACCGACGGAGGGGGCCGTACCGACGGAGGGGGCCGTACCGACGGAGAGGGCCGTACCGACGGAGGGCGCCGTACCGACGGAGGGCGCCGTACCGACGGAGGGCGCCGTACCGACGGAGGGGGCCGTACCGACGGAGGGCGCCGTACCGACGCACAGCTCGGCGCCGGGGCCGATCGTGGCGATCGGCGAGCACCGGACCGGGGATGGCCCACCGGCCTGCCGACCGCGCCCACCGACCGCGGCTTGCCAACCGGCCTGCCATCCGAGCCCGCCGATCCAGGCTGGCCCACCGGCCCGCCATCCAAGCCGGCCGATCGGGGCTGGCCCACCGGCCTGCCGACCACGCCGACGACCCAGGCGCCGGCGCGCCTCCGAGGTGGACCGGCGCAGTCGCCGGCGGGCGCGGCTTGGCACATGGGGTACGCCCCGCCGGCCTACCGGGCGCCGACGCCCGCCGGCGAGACCACGCGGGTCGATGTCGAACGGTTCTGGGGTGCGGGACGGGACGACGGCCCGACGACGGCGCCGGAGAGGTCCACCGCGACGTCCCGCACGAGGACGGCGACGGCCGCGCCCCCGCCGCGGACCGGCACCGCCCCGGGGGCCGTCCGACCCGACGGACCCGTGGCGGACCGGCCGGCCCAGCGGCCCCGCTTCCGGCTCGGGCACCGGCCGGCACTCGACGGGCTCCGCGGGGTGGCCATCGTGATCGTCGTCATCTACCACATGGGCGTCGTCCTGACCCCGGAGGCGGACTCGTGGCTGCTGCTGCCCGGCGGCTTCCTCGGGGTCGACCTGTTCTTCGCCCTCAGCGGCTTCCTGATCACCACCCTGCTGCTCGGCGAGCTGGGTGACACGGGCCGCATCGACATGCTCGGCTTCGCCCGTCGCCGGGGCCGGCGCCTCGTGCCCGCCCTCGCCGGACTGCTGGTCGTGGCCGCGATCGTCGCGGCCACCACCGAGATGTACGTCCTCCACGAGGTGGCGATCACCTCGGTCTGGTCGCTCACGTTCACCGTGAACTGGGCGGTGCCCCACAACGTGCCGGTCGCGATCGGCCACCTGTGGTCCCTGGCGATCGAGGTGCAGTTCTACCTGTTGTGGAGCGCGGTCATGACGGTCGTCGCCCTCCTGGTGCCCGTCCGCCGGATCCGGGCCGTGCTGGCGGTCATCGCCCTGGCCGGCATCGCCGCGGTCGCCCTGAACCGGGCGCTCGCGATCGGCCGGGGCGAGAACTTCTTCTTCCTCTACCTCGGCACGTTCGACCGGCTCGACGCCCCGCTCGTCGGTGCTCTCGCCGGCCTCGCCGTCGGCTCGGGCTGGGTGTCCCGCATGAGCCGGCGGACGGCCACGCTCCTCTCGCTGCTCGGCCTCTCCGGCCTGCTCGCCGGCGCCATGGTGTTGAGATACAGCGACGCCGTCCTCTACGAGGGCCTCTTCACGGTGCTGGCCGTGTGCGCCGCCCTGACGGTCCTCGGCGCCGTCGCCCACGACGGCACCTGGCTGGCGCGCGTGCTCGGCAGCCCGCCGCTCGTCGGGGTGGGGGCCTGGTCGTATTCGCTGTACCTGTGGCACCTCCCGGTCTTCGAGGCCCTCGCCCGCTGGACCCCGGGCTACCTGGGCTCCTTCCGGGCCGCCATGGGCCTCGTCACCTCGGGCGTCATCGCCTGGCTGTCGTACCAGTGCGTCGAGCGGCCGTTCCTCAGCCGGCGCCGGTCGGCATCGGGGGCGGTGCGCGACCGCGGCCCCGTAGGCTCCGCCACCGGATGACCACGCCCGCCGAGGCCCCGACCGACGCCGGTCCCGCCGCACCGGCCGAGGCCCCCGCCGACCCCCGTCCCGCGCCGCCCACTCCGGAGCCCCGGGCGCCCCGGCACGACCGACGACGAGCCGCCGGCCGGCGCGGGCGGCGACGGTGGCGGCGTCGCCCCTGGGACCGACCAGGACGAGCGCACGCGCTGCCCGGGCACTACCCGCCCTACGTCGTCGACGAGCGCTGGCAGGTCATGCCCGACGACGTGTTCGACGGGCGGCTCGCCGTCATCGGCGACTGCGACGGCACGTACATGCGGTACCGGGGGCGCTGGCTGGGCGTCGAGCGCGGCCCCGAGGTGGGCGTCTACGACCTGCGCCTCGACCTGGAGGACCTGCCCGAGGACGGCTCCCGCGTGCCGCTCATCACGCTCGGCCGTGACAAGTGGCGCACGATCGTGGCGATCCGACAGCTCGACGACGGCGAGGTCCGGGTCGACGTGACCGAGCCGGCCCGCAAGGGCTGGGACTGGCAGCTCGGCGAGCCGATCGAGCTGTCGGGCGAGGTGACGTTGCGGGTGGACGCGGACCGCCCTGCGCCACCGTCGATGGTCACCGACGGGCGCACCGTGCTGAACGGCGCCCTCCTCGAGTCCGACGACGGCCCGCGGCCGAGTGGCCTCCGCGCCGGGCGGCCATGGCGTGGCGACGACGTTCCCCGGCGAGATCGTGGTCGATCCCGTCGAGCCGGTGGCCTGCGAGCGGGCGCTCGACCTGCTCGACGACTGACCGGGGGCGCTGCGGACCGCGGCGGGGCCCGCCGGGCGCCCGCCTGCCGGCCTCAGGCGGGCCGGCGGCCGTGTGGGACGAGCTGGTACAGCAACTGGTAGGCGAACAGGCTGGGCCGCGCCCGCACCGCGGTGGCGTCGAGCTTGCGCAGGGCCCGGCGGACGCCGCTCTCGGCCTTCGCATCGGCACCGCCGCGCTCGACCACCTCGAGCGGCAGGCCGGTGACGCCCTTGCGGGCGACCCGCCACCCGCTCTCCCGTGCCAGGCGCTCGAAGCTGCGGTGCGTGAAGAACCGCAGGTGGGTGTTGTCGAGAATGCCGCGCCGGTCGTAGTCGAACCGCCCCGACAGCACGCGCAGTCGCGGGTACCAGTGGGCGAAGTTCGGGATCGACGCCACCAGCACACCGCCCGGGGCGAGGATGCCGTGCAGCTCGTCCAGCAACCGTTCGGGGGCCCGCACGTGCTCGATCACGTCCGCGGCCACGATCACGTCGAACGGGCCGTCGAGGCCCGGGGGCAGGCCGGCGTCGAGGTCGGCCTCGACGAAGCGGTCGACCCGGTCCTTCACGCCTTCGGACGGCGCAACGTCGACGCCGACCACCTGGTGCCCCACGGCCCGCAGCTGCTCGGCCACGAAGCCGTCGCCACAGCCGAGATCGAGCACCCGGGACGCGGGCCGGTCGCGCAGCCAGTCGACGATGCGGCCGTGCGAGCTGGCGTCGGATTCCTTCGACTCGTACGCCTCACTGGCGAAGGCGAGCTCGCCGGTGCCGAAGCCCATCTTGTGGGCCCGGTAGCGCACGACGTCCCGCGTCACCTGGCGGGCGTAGCGCAGGCCGTCGACGTAGCAGATCTCGTCGCCGTAGAACGTGGGGATCGGGATCTCGGTGATCTTCCGGCCCGCCTCCAGCAGTTGCACGATGATCTGGGAGTCGAAGTTGAAGTCGTCGTCGTTGCGCTCGAAAGGCAGAGTGGCCAGCGCCTCGACCGAGTAGGCCCGGTAGCCGGAGTGCCACTCGGACAGGTCCGCCCCGGCGAGCGCGTTCTCGAACCGGGTCAGCACCTTGTTGCCGACGTACTTGTAGAGCGGCATGCCCCCGCTGCGGGCGGCGCCCGGCATCAGCATGCGCGACCCGAACACGGCGTCGGCCTCACCCCGCTCGAGCGGTCCGACCATGTCGGGCAGCTTCTCGGGGGCGTACTGCCCATCACCGTGCAGCATCACGATGATGTCGAGGCCGCGCTCGATGGCCCAGCGGTACCCCACCTTCTGGTTGCCGCCGTAGCCGAGGTTGCGCGGGTTGCGCACCACCTCGAGCGGCAGCGAGGGGTCGATCTGCTGGTAGCCGAGGCCGACCAGGTACGTCGAGTCCGCGCTGTGGTCGTCGCTGACGAGGATGCCCGAGATCCGCGGGCGGAACTCGGTCGGGATGCGCTCCAGCACCCGGGCCAGCGTGCCGGCGGCGTTGTACGCCACCACGAGGATCCCGATGCGGGGCTGCACGGGCGCATCATAGGGGTCCGGGTTCGCCTCGTTCACCTCGGCACTGACGGCCCGGAGGACGTCGACGACCAGCCGCGACGACGATGGCGACGGCCTGGCGTGGGCTCGCCGGGCCGAGCAGAATCGGCGCCATGCCGGGCAGGGTCCACGCCGACCGCACCCATCCGACGCCACATCCAGGGACCGGTCCGACGGTCATCGCCGCGGCGCTCATCGTGCTCGTGATCGGCCTCGGGTGGTTGAACAACGGCAACCAGCCGGCCCAGGGCGGCTTCGTCACGCCCGTCGCCAGCGGCTCGAACGCGGATGCCGCCGTGGCGGCCTCCGCCGCGATCCCGGCCGCCGAGGCGGCGACGCCCGAGGCCCTCGAGGACCGCCGCAGCACCTCCCGGCGCTCGGCGCGCTCCAGCCTGGGGCTCGGCTCGTTCCTCACGGTCGCGGTCGAGCTGCCGGTGACCACCGGCGCCGTGTCGGCCGGCATGCTCGAGGCGGCGACCGGCCTCGACGTCGACGGCCCATCGGGCGCGGTCACGACGATCGGTGGTTCTGGGTCGGTGACCACCGTGCCCGGGCCCACGACCACCCGGGCGGCGTCGACGCCGACCACCGTCACACAGACGTCCACGACCGTGGCCCCGACGACGACGGTCGCGCCCACCACGACTCCGACGGCGCCGCCCACCTCCGAGACGCCCACCTCGACCGAGTCGCCGACGACCACCGACCCGACGGCGACCACGGCCCCGACCGGTGCCACCGGCGTCGTCGACCCGACGGCCGGGCTGCTCGGCGACGTGCTCGACGTGCTCGCCTAGCCCCCGCCGTCACCTCCCCGGGCCGCCCGGGGAAGACGTCAGGCGGGCCGCTGGCCGCCCGAGCGCCGCAGCTCGCGCTTCTGCTCGATGAAGTCGACGAGCACGTAGTCGCCCAGCGTCTCGGGCGTTGTGAAGAAGGCGCGGCCCCGGTTGAGCCGGGTCAGCTTCTCGACGAAGGACCGCAGGTGGGCCGTGGGATCGAGCATGAACGTGTTGATCCGGATGCCCTCGCGCGTGCACCGCACGACCTCGCGCAGCGTGGCATCGACGGTCTCGCGCACCGGCGGGTACGAGAAGTACGGCTCGCTCATGCCCGGCTCGAAGTGGGCCGTCGGCTCACCGTCGGTGATCATGATGATCTGCTTGGTGCCGCTCTGGCGGGCGAGCAGGCGCCGGCTGATCTGGAACGCGTGCTGCATGTTCGTGCCGTACACGAAGTCCCACGACACCTCCGGCAGGTCCTGCGGCCGGATCTCGCGCGCCACCTCGCTGAAGCCGACGATTCCGAGGAAGTCACGCGGGAACTGCGTGGAGATGAGCGAGTGCAGCGCCATCGCCACCTTCTTGGCGGCGAGGAAGTTGTCCCGCATCGGCATCGACAGCGAGAGGTCGAGCATGAGCACGGTCGACGAGCGCACGACGTTCTCGGTGCGCTCGACCTCGAAGTCGTCGGGGGCCAGGCGGACCGGCGTACCACCGCCCGACCGGGCGATGGCGTTGCGCACCGTGCGCTGGATGTCGAGGTTGAACGGGTCGCCGAACTCGTAGGGCTTCGTCTCGTAGGTGCGCTCGTGGCCGACGCCCGACCGTTCCTGTTCGTGGCGGCCGAGCTTGTCGCGGGCGAGGCGCTGGAACAGGTCGTGCAGGGCGTTGCGGCCGATGGCGCGCAGGCCCTTCGGGGTCAGCTCGAGGCGGCCCTCGCGCTGGTCGATCAGGCCGGCGTCCTGCAGCATGCGGGTGAGGCGGGCCAGCTCGTCGAGGCTGCGGGCCGCGTCGTCGCCCAGCAGGTCGCGCGCCCGGTCGACGTCGGCCTCGGCCAGCGCCCCGGGGTTCGAGGCGCTGCGCAGCAGCTGCTCCAGCCGGTCGAGGTCGCCCAGGTCCTCGAGCGCCGAGGCGGCCTCGGCCAGGCCGAGCGGGTCCTGGCCGGTGAAGTCGTAGCGGCGGTCCCAGCCCATCTCGGGGAACGCCCCGCGCAGCTGGGCGCCGAGCTGGTCGACCTGCCAGCGGAGGTCCATGTCGTCGAGCAGCTGCTCGGCCAGCTGGCCGATCTGCGCCCGCTGCTCGGGCGTCATCGACGCGAGCAGCGACTGCATGGCCGCCATCCGCCGGGCCAGCACCTCGAGCAGCTCGTCGAGGGTCTGGGGGTCCTCGGGGAAGAAGTCGCCGTAGCGCTCCATGAAGCCGTCGAAGTCGGGCTCTCGACCCTCGGCACGCTGCTCGAGCATCTGGTTGAGCTCGGCCAGCATGTCCTTCATGCGCGCCATGTCCTCGGGCGTCATGCTCTCGACGGCGCCGGTCATGCGGTTCACATAGGAGTCGAGCACCTGCTGGCGTAGCCGCTCGACGAGCTCCTCGAAGCGCTGGGCGGCCTCGGCCGAGGTGAAGTCGTAGCGCTGAAGCTCTCGGACCATGCCGGCCAGGTCGGACGGCAGCATCTCGAGCTCCATGTTGCGCTCGTCGGCCGCCGAGCGGGCCGTTTCCTCCCGACGGGGATCGCCACTGGCCGCGGCCTCGGCCACCTGCCGGTCGAGCGCGTCGCGCTCGGTCTGCACGACCTCGCGCAGCTCCTCGGCGATCTCGTCGTAGACGCCGCCCAGGTCGAACCGGTCGAGCCGCTCCTGGCGCTCGCGGCGCAGCCGGTCGAGCAGGTCGCGGACGCCCTCGACGTTCTGGCCCTGCCGGTCCTTGAAGCCCGACTGCAGCAGCCGCCGCAGGGCGGCGTTGAGGTCGCCGTGGTAGAGCAGGTCGTCGGTGATCTGCTCGAGGACGGCGTCGGCGTCGAGGTCGAAGCCCACCTGCGTCCCGTCCCATCGGCTGTACCGGAACCGCGAGCGCGCCATGCCGCCACGGTACCGGCGATGCCGGGCCAGCGGACCGGCCCAGGGTGGACAACCCGGCTCTGACGACAGGTGGCGCCCGCACGACCACGAAAGGACGGCGGGCGCCGTCATCGGTCCTCGTCCGGCCGTCCGGCGCGACCTGCGAAGATCGCCGCGTGACCGACACCGCACCGATCTGGTGGGGCACGGGTGCCGCCGCGACGCAGTGCGAGGGAGCCGCTCCCAGCGCCGATTGGGCGCGGTGGGAGGCCGAGGGACGCGTGCCCACCTCCCGCGACGGCAACGGCTTCGCCACCCGCTACGCCGAGGATCTGGCGCTCTTCGCCGAGCACGGCCTGCCGCGCTACCGGCTCACGATCGAGTGGGCGCGCCTCGAGCCCTCACCGGACCGCTGGGATCCGATCGCCGCCGCGCGGCTCACCGACGTGCTGCGGGGCGCCGGCGAGGCGGGCGTCGAGGTGTGGGCGTGCCTGCTGCACGGCTCCGCGCCCGGCTGGTTCACCGACGACGAGCGGGGATGGCGGGCCGGCCGGGAGGCGGTGCTGCGGTGGGCACGCCACGTCGACAGGGTGGCCGAGGCCGTCGGCGACCTGGTCGCAGGGTGGATCCCGATCCACGAGCCCGACGCGCTGGCTCGGCTGGGCTACGGCGAAGGCACGTTCCCGCCGGGCCGCAGCGACGAGGACGACCAGCGGGACGCCGCCGCCGCCCTCCGGGCCGCCGAGGCCGAGGCCGCCCGGTTGCTGCGCGGCGGGGGCCGCCCCGTGGCCGTGACGGCCCGGCCCGACGCCCGGGGTGGACGCACCGACGCCGACGAACTCGCGGTCGTCTCCGCACCGGTCACGGGCCTCGAATGGGCGCTGGAGCGGGCCGTCGACGCGGGAGGCGGCGCGGAGCTGCTGGTCGTCACCGGTGACCCCGGGTCCGGCGACGACGCGGGCGAGCGGGCACGGCGCCTGGCCGCGGCCGTCAACGTGGTCGAGGGGGCTGCGACCGGGGGCGCCCGGGTGCGCGGGTCGTTCGTGCTGCCGGCGGTCGACGGCTACGAGTGGCACCGCGGCTTCGACGCGAAGCTCGGCCTGTTCGACCGCGACCGCAACCCCCGCCCGGCGCTCGACGCGCTGCCTCGCCCGCCGGAGCGAACAGGACGTCAGGAACGCGAGCGGTAGGTCGCGCGGCCGTCGACAGCGTCCTTGTTCAGGCGCTTCGACAGGTGGAGGCCCTCGAGCACTAGTTCGACCGCGCTCGCCACGACGGCCGGGTTCTCGTCGCCCCCGGCGAGGCCGGCGACCGGCTCGCGCATGGCGGGCACGTCCTCGACCAGACGGGCCAGGTCGCTCGAGGCGACGTCGTCGCCGGTGTGGACGACCGCGCCCTCGTCGAAGGCCGTCACGATGTCGCGCAGCTGCAGGGGCGACACGTGCTCCTTGAACACGGTGAGGACGGCCGCGCGCACGAGGTGCTCGGCCACCTGGCCGTCGCGGCCGTCGTCGAGCGTCTCGATCTCGATCTTCCCCATCGTCGAGGCGGGGAGCGCCTCGAGGTCGCTGACCCGGGGGCACACCGCCCGCTCGCCGTGGCGTAGGGCCCGGCGGGTGGCGTTGGCCAGCAGGATCTCCTGGTTCGCCACCGTCACGCGGACCGACACGCCGGAGCGCTGGTTCACGTGGGCGCTCTCGCGGGCGAGCTGGGTGAGGGTGGCGACGATCTCGCTCATGTAGGCAGGGAGGTGGACCGGCAGGCCCTCGACGTCGAGCGGGCGGGCCTCCTGCGCGGCGATCGCCACCTCGGTCTCGACGTCGAGCGGGTAGTGCGTGCGGATCTGGCTGCCGAACCGGTCCTTCAGCGGGGTGATGATGCGACCGCGGTTCGTGTAGTCCTCGGGGTTGGCCGACGCCACGAGCAGCAAATCGAGCGGCAGGCGCAGCTTGTAGCCCCGCACCTGCACGTCGCGCTCCTCGAGGACGTTCAGCAGACCGACCTGGATGCGCTCGGCGAGGTCGGGCAGCTCGTTGATGGCGAAGATGCCCCGGTTCGTGCGGGGCACGAGCCCGTAGTGGATCGTGAGCTCGTCGGACAGGTAGCGGCCCTCGGCCACCTTGATGGGGTCGACCTCGCCGATGAGGTCGGCGATCGAGGTGTCAGGGGTGGCCAGCTTCTCGCCGAAGCGCATGTCGCGGTGCACCCAGTCGATCGGCGTGCCCTCGCCGCGCTCGGCGACCAGGTCGCGTGCGTAGCGCGACACGGGGTGCTCGGGATCGTCGTTGATCTCGGTGCCGGCCACCACGGGCAGCCACTCGTCGAGCAGCTCGAAGAGCGAACGGATCATGCGGGTCTTCGCCTGGCCGCGCTCGCCGAGGAAGATGATGTCGTGGCCGGCGACCAGCGCGTTCTCGAGCTGGGGGAGGACGGTGTCCTCGTAGCCCTGCACGCCGTCGACGAGGGACCGCCCAGCGGAGATGCGGGCGACAGCGTTGCGGCGGATCTCATCCTTGACCGACGAGGAGCGCCAGCCCGACGAACGCAGCTCGCCGAGGGTCGTGGGGCGCGGCGACTCGGACATGACCGCCAACCTATCGCCGGTCACCGATCCGCGGGCGGGCGCGTTCACACCAGGTCGCGGGCGACCTCACGCATCACGGCGCAGGACTCATCGGGCGCCAGCGCCAGGTCGCAGAGCTTGCGGAACGCCAGTCGCTGATCCGCGATCTCGCGGGGCTGCTCGAAGTAGACGCCCACCGACCAGGCGCCCTCGAGGAAGCCGAGGCCCGCATCGGTATCCCACGGGAAGCTCATGATCGTGAACCCGCCGGCCATGCAGGCGTGCGCGCCCCGGTCGAACGGCAGGACCTGGAGCGTCACGTTGGGCAGGTCGGACGCCGCCAGGAGGTGGTCGATCTGATCGCGCATGGCCGCGGGGCCCCCGACGACCCGGCGCAGCACGGCCTCGTCGAGCACGACGTGCAGTTGGAGCGGCTGCTCGGCCCGGGTGAGGGCCTGCTGGCGCCGCATGCGCAGCCCGACGCGCCGGGCCACGTGGTCCTCGGACGAGTCGATCGACGCGCTGCGGATGAGCGCATCGCTGTAATCGCGGGTCTGCAGCAGGCCAGGCACGTACTGCGGCTCGTAGATGGCCAACTCGGACGCGCCCTGCTCGAGGCCCACGAAGCGGGAGAACCACTCGGGCATGACATCGACGTCGTAGTCCTCCCACCAGCCTTTCTCGCGCGCCCGGTGTGCGGCCTCGAGGTACTCGGGCCACAGGTGCTGGGGCACGTCGTAGAGCGGCAGCAGCACCTCGTCGAGGTCGCGGGGCACGACCGGCCGCTGGGCGTTCTCGAAGTACGACACCTTGGTGACCGTGCACCGCAGCGCCTTGGCGACCTGCTTCTGCTCGAGCCCCGCCGCGGCCCGCAGGCGCTGGAGCTCGGCTGCCAGCCAGCGGCGCCAGACCGTGGGGCTGGCCGTCACCACGTTTCCCCCGCTCGGCGAGGTATCCGTGGCTCCCGGCACGGCATCGACCGGCGTCGTCACGGCTGTCTCGCTGTCAGCGCTGACATGCGTCCCTGGCCATCTCCCCGACCTCTTGCGTCGGCAGATTTGTTCATGTACTAATGTTTATGCGGCAATTGTTAAGTCAAACACTAAGCATTCGTCGCGGCTCTGCCAAGCGGCCGTGAGCGGGGAGTTCCCTTTGGTTGCCGCACCCGTCGTCGACCGGCGCCGCAACCCATCTTCCTCGGAAGGCGGGCGCCGGCGCGCGATCGGGTGTCCGACAGCGAGAGCCCCGGCCCCGAGCGGCCGGTACGGCGCACGACGTCACGGAGGGGGTCGGGTTGGGCCACCATGAGCTGCACGGGCACGACGCCCGCGACCGCCGGTCGGCCACCCCGGAGGGCCCATGATGAGCGACGACGCCCCGCCTGACGACGCGTCCGAGGCCGAAGGGCCCGAGGCGGAGGCGACGCCCGAGGCGGAGGCGACGCCCGAGGCGGAGACGACGTCGGATGAGGAGGCGACGGCCGAGGCCGACGCGCACGCCGAGGCGCCCGAGGGCGACGCGGAGGCCGACCCGGCCGGGCCAGCGGCCGGCCCGTCCGGCGCAGAGGGCGATGCTCCCCCGGTCCCCGACCCACCGGCGGGCCTCGCCCGGGCCGCCGGCGGCCTGCTGGGCGCCGCCGCCGGCGAGGCGCTGGCGCGCCGCACGCCGCCGGGCACGATCGAGGCTGGTCCCGTCACCAATGCCGTCGTCGACCTGGCTCATGCGTACGTGGCCAGCGGCGGCCACGGCACGCCCCTCGGCCTGGCCGCCCAGCTCGGCGGCGTCCCCGCACCGGCGTGGCTGCTGGCCGTAGCCGTCGTGCGCCCCTACAGCAGCGCCCTCACCGCCGACGCGCTCCGCCTGGCCAACGCGGCCGGCGTGCCCGGTCACGCCTTGTCGCACTGCGTGACCTACGTCGAGCTGGCCGCCGGTCTGTTCGGCGGCCGCACCGCCGCCGAGGCCATCGAGGCCGCCACCGACGCCCCCACGAGGCGGGTCAGCTCGGTGCTCACGCTGTGCGGCGAGCCCCACCTCGACGCCCTCACCGCGGGCGTGTGGGCCCTGACCCAACCCGACCCGGCCGAGCACATGGTCCAGGAGCTCGCACGGCTCACTCCGCCGCCCGTGTGCGCGGCGGCCGCCGGCCTGCTCGGCCTCCGCGACGGCGCCGACGTGCTGCCGGCCGCATGGCGCGACGACGTGCCCGGCGCCGCAACGTGCCTCGCGCTGGCAGGCGCGCTGCTGCGGGTGCGCCGGAACGCGTACCTGCACCGGAGCCCGCCGCCCCGTCCCCGGCCCACCACGGGACCGGCACGCCCGGCGCCCGAGCCCTCCGGGGCGCCGGCCGCCGGGCCGCCCGGGCCGGGGAACCGCTGGGGCCGGTCGGCTCGCCGTTGAACCCGGCGGCCGGAGTGGCCGCCGCACCCGATAGCCTCCGCGCTCCATGGAGCTGACGGAGGGGTGGTTGGCGACACCGGCCGACGACGACCTCCGCCGCTCCTACCAGGACGGTGACTTCGACGATGCCGCGTGGCTGCCGATCACCGTGCCCGGCCACTGGCGGTCGGCCCCGGCGTTCGCCGACGCCGACGGGCCGCTGCTCGCCCGCTGCCGCTTCGACGCCCCCCGCCCGGCTCCGCGCCGGCGGGCCTGGCTGACGTTCGACGGCATCTTCTACCAGGGCGACGTCTGGTTCGACGGCAGCTACCTCGGCGACACCGAGGGCTACTTCGTCCCCCACACCTTCGAGGTGACCGACGCCCTGCGGACCCGGTCCGGCCACACACTGGCCGTCGAGGTCACGTGCCACCCCGAGCGGGACCCCACGGCCAAGCGCAACCTCACCGGGGCATTCCAGCACGGCAGGCACCTCGACCCCGCGTGGAACCCGGGCGGCCTGTGGCGGCCCGTGCGGGTGACCGAAACGGGGCCGGTCCGGGTGGCCCAACTGCGCGTCCTCTGCCGGTCGGCCACCCCCGAGCGGGCCATCGTGGCGCTGCGGGCCACGCTCGACAGCGACGACGCCCGCACCGCCCGCATCCGGACCGAGCTGGGCGGGGTCGACCACGAGCTGGACCAGCCGATCGCTGCCGGCACGAACGAGGTCACCTGGACGGTCACCGTCGAGCACCCCGCGCTGTGGTGGCCGCACGCCCTCGGCGAGGCGGTGCTCCACGACGTCCGGGTGGCCGTGTCCGTGGACGACGAGGTCAGCGACGAACGACGGCTGCGCACCGGCCTGCGCTCCGTGCGGATGCGCCGGTGGGTGTGCTCGGTCAACGGCGAGCGCCTGTTCCTGAAGGGGGCGAACCAGGGACCGAGCCGCATGGCGCTGGCCGACGCCCCCGCGGAGCAGCTGCGTGGCGACGTCGACCTCGCCGTCTACGCCGGCCTCGACCTGCTGCGGCTGCACACCCACGTGGCCCGGCCGGAGACCTACGACGCAGCGGACGAGCGCGGCCTGCTGCTGTGGCAGGACATGCCGCTGCACCGCGGCTACGCCCGGGGCGTGCGCCACCAGGCCACCCGGCAGGCGCGGGCGCTGGTCGACCTGCTGGGCCACCACCCGTCGATCGCGCTGTGGTGCGGCCACGACGATCCGGTCGCCGTGGCGGAGGACCCCGAGCTGGTCGACGACCCGAAGGAGCGGCGCCGGGTCGCCCGACGGGCGGTGCGCACCCAGCAGCTGCCGACCTGGAACAGGACGGTGCTCGACGCCGCCGTGAAGCGGGCCCTCGAGCGGGCCGACGGCACCCGGCCGGTCGTGGCCCACTCGGGCGTGCCGCCGCACGCGCCGCAGCTCGACGGCACCGACAGCCACCTCTACCTGGGCTGGTACCGGCGCGACCTCCGTGACCTCTCGGGTCTCGCGCGGGCCCTGCCCCGCCTCGTGCGATTCGTGTCCGAGCTCGGCGCGCAGGCCGTGCCCGCGGGCGACGCCGCCGTGTGCGAACCGGCCCGCTGGCCTGATCTCGAGTGGGACCGGCTCGAGGCCCACCACGGCCTGCAGCGCGCCGTGCTCGACGCCCGGGTGCCGGCCGCCGCGCACGCGACGTTCGCCGGGTGGCAGGAGGCCACGCAGCGCTACCAGGCCGAGCTGATCCGCCGGCAGATCGAGGTGCTGCGCCGGCTGAAGTACCGCCCTACCGGGGGCTTCGCCGTCTTCAGCCTGGCTGACGGCCACCCGGCCGTGTCCTTCGCGGTGCTCGACGACGAGCGGCGTCCCAAGCTCGCCTACGAGGCGCTCCGCCGGGCCTGCCGGCCGGTGGTCGTGGTGGCCGACCGGCTGCCGCCGACGCCGGCCGCGGGTGCGGCGCTGGCTCTGGACGTGCACGTCGTGTCGGACCGGCGGGACCCGATCGAGGGCGTCACGGTGTCGGCCCGCCTCGGATGGCCCGGCGGCGAGCACGGCTGGCGCTGGTCCGGCGACGTGCCGGCCGACGCCTGCGTGCGGGTCGGGACGATGCAGCTCGTCGTGCCCGGCGTCATCGGGTGGATCACCCTCGACCTCGAGCTGCGCCTGCCGGGCGGCGAGGTCGTCACCAACCACGACGAGGCCGAGGTGCGGGCCGCCGAGCGCTCCCGCTCGGCCGGGCCCGCCGGCCCCACCGTGCCCTTCGGACGCTCCGGGCCGCCGGATGGACCCGCCCGGGGCTGATCCCCGCCGACCTGGCCGGCCCGGCGAGTCCGGGCGCACGGCCGAGCCCCGGCGGACGGCCGAACCCGGGCGGGCGCCCCCCGACCGGGAGGCGAGCCGGTCCCCACGCCCGCCGGAGCGCATCGTGCGCGGCGACCTGGTCATGCGCCGGTGGCGCCGCTCGGACGTCCCGGCGTTGTCGGCCGCCGTCGCCGAGAGCATCGACCACCTGCGGCCCTGGATGCCCTGGGCCGCCGCCGAGCCGTTGGCGCCGGCGGACCGCGAGGCCCTCATCGCCCGCTGGGAGCGGAGCTGGGAGACGGGGGACGAGTTCAACTACGGCCTGTTCGTGGGCGGTCGCGTGGCCGGCTCGGCGGGGCTGATGCGCCGCATCGGTCCCGGCGGGCTGGAGATCGGGTACTGGGTGCACGTCGCGCACGTGCGGCGGGGCCTGGCCACGACCGCCTCGACGGCGCTGACCGACGTGGCGTTCACGCAGCCGGAGGTCACCCACGTCGAGATCCACCACGACCTCGCGAACGTGGCGAGCGGCCGGGTGCCCGCCCGGCTGGGCTTCCGGCTGGTGGGCGACGAGCCCGACGAACCCACGGCCCCGTCCGAGGTGGGCGTGGCACGCATCTGGCGCATGGAGCGCGCCGCCTGGCCGCGCCACCGCCCGCCCACGCCACCGGACCGGTCCGATGGGCCCGGCCGGGAGGTCAGGGCGTGGGGTGGCGGGTGAGGGCGTCGTCGAGCACGTGGGCCATGAAGTCGAGGGCGTCGCGGCGTCGAGCCAGCGGACGGCGGCGGTACTCCTCGGACTGGGTCCCGCCCCGGCGCAGGCGCAGCGCCTCCCTGACGATGGGCGCCCAGTCGTCGCCGAACGTGGCGAGCGCGTACTCGGCGGCGAGCGACTTGGAGCCGACCTCACCCGTGGCGAGCGTGCGGTGCAGGCGGGGAATGCTGAGCACGCCCCACATCACGGCGCCGTCCGCCAGCTTCATCGTCCCCCGCCCGACGAGCGTCTGCTGCCGCTCGACCCAGGGCCGCCAGTAGGTCTCGAGGTCGGCGCGGGCCCAGCGCGCCACCGCGTCCTCGTCGACCCACACCTCGGGACCGTCAGGCCCCCGGACGGCCACCGGGCGGGTCCGCAGCGTGAGCCACACGAGCGGCGTGGCCCCCGTGCCACCGGCCGGGTGGAACAGCTCGTCGTCGTGGTGGGGCACGACCTTGATCGCCGCCGGGTCGCGGGCCAGGTCGTCCCAGGTCACGTAGATGCCGTCGAACGCGGGCTCGGGCCGGGCCTGGCGCAGCAGATGGTGGACGCCGGCGATCGCCCCCAGGTCCTCGGGGGTCAGCGCGTCCTTCGTGACGGCCACGAAATCGATGTCGCTCACGCCCGGCTGGAAGTCGTCGAGCGCGACCGAGCCGACGAGGTACAGGCCCTCGACCCGTTCCGGCAGCAACTCGTCGACGAGTCTGAGGTAGCGGCGCGTGACCTCCCCGACCGTCTCGTGCACGCCGCCAAGGTTGCCTCATGCCAACCCTGCACGGCGAGAACCCCACGCATCGCGCGAAGAGATCTCACGTGACGCATGGCACCACACGGGGCATACGGATCGGCGATGGGCGAGGCACGATGGTCGCTGAACGGCAGGTGTCGCGCCGAGATCGACCACCCCGGTCGCCGACCTGGTGAGATTCCCACCCCGTCGAGGTCAAGGAGTACGGTCTCGCCCCGACAGATCGAAGCCCGTTCAGGAGGCTGATCGAGCGATGCAGACGATGGAGCGACGACCCGTCGCCCCGGTGCACCCGCACAGCCGAAGGCCTGCTCCCTGGCCCGTCGAGTTCTACCGCTCGGCCGTGGGCAAGAAGTGGGTCATGGCGCTGACCGGGATCGTGCTCATGGGCTACGTGTTCGCCCACATGATCGGGAACCTCAAGCTCTACCTCGGCGCCGAGGACATCAACCACTACGGCGAGTTCCTGCGGGAGCTGCTGGTGCCGCTGCTGCCCCGCACGGTCACGCTCTGGCTGATGCGGATCGGCCTGACGTTGGCGTTCGTCTTCCACATCCACGCCGCGGCATCGCTCACCCTGATGAACCGCCGGGCCCACGCCGCCGGCGGCTACATCTCGCGCCGTGACTGGCAGGCCGCCAACGCCGCCAGCCGCTCGATGCGGTTGACCGGCACGGTCATCCTGCTGTTCGTCATCTGGCACCTGGCCGACCTGACGTGGGGGACGGTCAATCCCGACTACGTGCGGGGCGACGTCTACCGGAACCTCGTCGCCAGCTTCGAGAGGCCGGCGGTCTCGGCGATCTACATCGTCGCCAACGTCGCCCTGGGCGTGCACCTGTTCCATGGGGCCTGGTCGATGTTCCAGAGCCTGGGGCTGAACAACCCGAAGTGGAACGCGTGGCGGCGCAGCTTCGCCGCCGGCTTCGCCGGCATCGTGATGGTGGGCAACCTCAGCTTCCCGATCGCCGTGCTGACCGGCGCGGTCAGCGCGGACGACAACCCGGACTGCCGGGTAGTGGGCGACCGGGTCGAGACCTGCGAGCTCTACGAGGAGGCCGCCGATGATCGGTGACCTGGTCAGCCACGTGCCCGACGGCCCCATCGAGGACCGCTGGACGCAGCACAAGTTCGACATGAAGCTCGTGGCACCCAACAACCGCCGCAAGTTCGACGTGATCATCGTGGGGAGCGGCCTGGCCGGCGCCTCGGCTGCGGCCACGCTGGGCGAGCAGGGCTACAACGTCAAGGTCTTCACGTACCACGACAGCCCGCGCCGGGCGCACTCGATCGCCGCCCAGGGCGGCATCAACGCCGCCAAGAACTACAAGAGCGACGGCGACTCGGTCTTCCGGCTGTTCTACGACACGGTCAAGGGCGGCGACTTCCGCAGCCGCGAGTCGAACGTGTACCGCCTCGCCGAGGTCTCGGTCGACATCATCGATCAGTCGGTCGCTCAGGGCGTGCCCTTCGCCCGCGAGTACGGCGGCCTGCTCGACAACCGGAGCTTCGGCGGCGCCCAGGTGTCACGGACGTTCTACGCCCGGGGCCAGACCGGCCAGCAGCTGCTGCTCGGCGCCTACCAGCAGATGATGCACCAGGTCGGCCTGGGGACGGTCTCGCTCCACACCCGCACCGAGATGCTCGACCTGGTCGTGAAGGACGGCGTCGCCTGCGGCATCGTCGTGCGCGACATGGTCACCGGGGCGGTCACGTCGCACTCGGCGCACGCCGTCCTGCTCTGCACCGGCGGCTACGGCAACGTCTTCTACCTGTCGACGAACGCCAAGCTCTCGAACGCGACGGCGATCTGGCGCGCCTACAAGCGCGGCGCCGCGTTCGGCAACCCCTGCTTCACGCAGATCCACCCCACCTGCATCCCGGCCTCCGACGAGTTCCAGTCGAAGCTCACGCTCATGTCCGAGTCGCTGCGCAACGACGGCCGGATCTGGGTGCCAGAGGACGGCGACGACACCCGACCCCCCGACCAGATACCCGAGGAGGACCGCGACTACTTCCTCGAGCGGAAGTACCCGAGCTTCGGCAACCTGGTCCCCCGCGACGTCGCCTCCCGCAACGCGAAGACCATGGTCGACCAGGGCAAGGGCGTCGGGCCGCTGAAGAACGGCGTGTACCTCGACTTCGTCGAGGCCATCGGCCGGGTGGGCGAGGCGACCATCCGCGAGCGCTACGGCAACCTCTTCGACATGTACGAGCGCATCACCGACGAGAGCCCGTACCGGATGCCGATGCGCATCTACCCCGCCGTCCACTACACGATGGGCGGGCTCTGGGTGGACTACCACCTCATGTCGAACGTCCCGGGCCTGTTCGTGCTGGGCGAGGCCAACTTCTCGGACCACGGCGCCAACCGCCTGGGGGCGTCCGCGCTGATGCAGGGGCTGGCCGACGGCTACTTCGTCATCAGCTACACGCTGGCCAACTACCTTTCGGGCTTGCTGGGCCAGCGCCCGGTGCCGACCGACGACACGGTCTTCGCGCAGGCCGAGACCTCGGTCGAGGACGTGGTCGCCCGGTTGCTGTCGGTCAAAGGCACACGGACCGTCGACCACTTCCACCGCGAGCTGGGCAAGATCATGTGGGACAACTGCGGCATGGCCCGCAACGAGGCGGGGCTCGAGAAGGCGCTGTCCGAGATCCCGGCCCTGCGCGAGGAGTTCTGGAAGGACGTCCGCGTGCTCGGCAACGGCTCGCTCAACCAGTCGCTCGAGAAGGCCACCCGCGTGACCGACTTCTTCGAGCTCGCCGAGCTCATGGTGCGCGACGCCCTGCACCGCAAGGAGTCGTGCGGCGGCCACTTCCGCGAGGAGAGCCAGACCGACGAGGGCGAGGCGCTCCGCGACGACGACAACTTCGCCTACGTCGGCGCCTGGGAGTGGACCGGCAAGGGCAACGCCCCGGTGCTCCACAAGGAGCCGCTCGACTTCGACTACGTCAAGCTCACCCAGCGGTCCTACAAGTGACCGCCGGAGGAACGAACCCGAGGATCGCCTGAGATGGATCTCACCCTGCACGTCTGGCGCCAGACCGGCCCGGACCAGCCCGGGAAGATGGAGACCTACACCGATGAGTGCCGGGACATCAGCCCCGACATGTCGTTCCTCGAGATGCTCGACATCGTGAACGAGCGCCTCATCCTGTCGGGCCGCGAGCCGATCGCGTTCGAGCACGACTGCCGCGAGGGCATCTGCGGCAGCTGCGGGATGATGATCAACGGCCAGGCGCACGGCCCCCAGCGGGGCACGGCCACCTGCCAGCTCCACATGCGCAAGTTCCGCGACGGCGACGAGATCTACATCGAGCCGTGGCGGGCCCGGGCCTTCCCGGTGCTGCGCGACCTTATCGTCGACCGCCAGGCGCTCGACCGCATCGTCGAGGCCGGCGGCTACATCACGGCCCCGACCGGCTCGGCGCCCGACGGCAACCTGATCCCGGTGCCGAAGGAGTCTGCCGACGCGGCCATGGACGCCGCCGCCTGCATCGCTTGCGGTGCCTGCGTGGCGGCGTGCCCGAACAGCGCCGCCCAGCTGTTCACGGCGGCCAAGGCGGAGCACCTCAACCTGCTGCCCCAGGGCCAGCCCGAGCGCTACCAGCGCACGAAGGCCATGGTCGACACGATGGAGTCGTTCTTCGGGTCCTGCACGCTGCACGGCGAGTGCCAGGAGGCGTGCCCGAAGGAGATCTCCATCGACTTCATCGCCTATCTGAACCGCGACTACGTCAAGGCCCAGTTCAAGAACCGCAAGCTCGCGGGCCAGCGCTCCGCCTGAGCCGCGCTCGAGCGGGCGCTGAATGCCCGTCGAGGGCGGACGGTCCAGCCTGTCCGTCACCGGCGACCGCAGGACGTCCTGGCGGGAGGGCCCACGCCACCTCGTCGCGCCGGCCGGAACCGCGCGCCGTCAGCCGGAGACCAACGAGGGGCGCAGCAGCGACCGCACCTTCTCGACCGCCGCCACGCCGCCGGACCGCCCGGCCGGCACGCCGACGAGCACGACGCCCACCGTCGGCGCCTCGAGCCGGACCAGCAGCTCGGCGCAGCGCTCGGCGCCCGGTCCGCTCGTGCCGCCGGCGTGGCAGGTGACGATCACCACGTCGGCCAGCGTCACAAGCTGCCGGGTCACGCCGCTCAGCAGCACGGGGGCCGTGTCGACGATCACCACGTCGCCGGCGCGCCCGGCGGCGGCGAGCAGGTTGGCGATCCGATCCGACGGCGGGTCGCCGTCGTCGTCGATGCCGCCGGCGGGCACGAAGCGGAGCCCGGGGACCGACGTCTCCTGCAGCATGCCCGCGAGGGGCGTGGTGGCGTCGTCGACGAAGTCCGCGACGCCGGCGCCTTCGTCGGCGCCCAGGACGCGGGCCGGCAGCGGGCGCACCAGATCCCACTGCACGAGCAGGGTCATCTCCCCCGCCTCGGCGTACGCGATGGCCAGGTTGGCGGCCGTCGTGCTCTTGCCGTCCCGGTGCTCGGCGGAGGTGACGACGATGACCCGCCGGCCGGCCGGCACGTCGTCGAGGTTGCCCGACCACGTCGTGATGTCGTCGTCGTGGAACTCGGGATCGGGGTGGCCGAGCGCGGCGCGCAGGCCGCGGTAGGCCTCACCCATGCCGTCGTGCCGGTGGAACGCGTACACCGCGGCCCGGTGCCGGTCGCGCACCGGGAGCAGGGGCACCTCGCTGATGACCGGCAGGTCGAAGCGGCGCTCGGCGTGCTGGCGCGTCACGATCCGGCCGTCGGCCCGGTCGATCGTGATGACCACGCCGGCCGCCAGCAGGACGCCCACGACGGTGGCCAGCAGCAAGCGCTGGGGGCGGGTGCCGCCCGCCACGAACGCGTCGACGGGCGTGGGTTCGTCGGCCGGCTGCAGCGAGGCGTAGACGGTGGACGGCGTCGCCGGCACAGCGGCAATGGTGCCCAGGCGGCCTGCGACGTCGTCGATCTCGGCTTGCACCTCGTCGGCGTCGTCGCCGGCCGTCGCGAGGTCGGCCTGCAGCCGGGCGAGGTCGTCGCGCAGCGCCTGCTCTTCGGCCGCCGCCTCCTCGACCGCCGCTCGGGTGCGCTCGGCTTCGCGACTGTTGAGCACGCCCACCAGGGCATCGGCGAAGGCGTTCACCACCGAGACGGCGCGGCCCGGCGCGTCGGCCACGGCCATGACCGCCACGGCGCCGCGCCGCGGGTCGGCCGTGGCCGTCACGGCGTCGGCCAGTCGGTCGACGTCATCGTCGTAGGACAGGCTCGCCGCCGCCCGCCGGGCCAGCTCGGGGTCGGCGAGCAGGTCCTTCACGCCGCCCTCGAGCGCCGGTGCGGCGACCTCGCCGGCAGCCTGGCGCTCGCGCCCGATGACGTTCGTCGCCTCGTAGGCCGGCCCCGAGTCGGACGGTGAGGTGACGAAGGCCACGCCCAACGCCACGACCACCAGCCCGAGCGCCACCCGCCAATGTCGTCGCAGGATCCTCAGGTAGTCGACCGGACCCACACGTCACCCCGCACGTTCGCCTCCCGGCGCGCCACGCACGCGCCTCCTCACACTCGCCCGCCCGGACATGTGCCGCGGCCGCCTCGGTCCCCTCGCATCGGTGATGTCTCCCCGCGGGCGCTCCCCGGCGGCGCGCCCTCAAGGTACCGGCCGGACGGGTCGATGTGGTAGCCGTGACCTCCGACGACGCACCCACCTGGGTGCCGGGAGGTGCCGTGGCGGACGAGGATCACGTCGACGTGGCGGTGGTCGGCGGCGGGGCGATGGGCCTCGCCACGGCCTGGTGGGCCGCGGGCCGGGGCCGGGTCGTCGTGCTGGACCGGTTCGCAGCCGGCCACGCCCGGGGCGCCTCGCACGGCACCGAGCGCATCTTCCGCCATGCGTACCCCGAGGCCGCGTACGTCGAGATGGCGCTGGCGGCCGAGGAGGGGTGGGGACGGCTCGAGCGGGACACCGGCCGCCCGCTGATCCGCCGCGTCGGCTGCGTCGAGCACGGCCTCGGCGCCCCGCTCGACGTGCTCGCCTCGGTGGCGGCGGACCACGGCGTCGCCACCGAGCGGCTGGCGCCCGGGGCCGCCGGACGGCGCTGGCCGGCGCTGCGCTTCGCCACCGACGTGCTCGCCCAGCCGGCGGCCGGCTGGGTGCATGCCGCGGACGCCCTGGCGGCCCTCGCCCGCGAGGCGGTGGCCCGCGGCGCCGAGGTGCGCACCGAGGTCGCCGTGACGGCGCTCGAGCGGCGCGGTGACGGCACCGTGCGCGTCCGCACCGGAGACACCGGGCTCGTCGCCGAGGTCGTCGTCGTGGCCGCCGGGGCGTGGGCGGCCGACCTCCTGGCCCCGGCCGGCGTCACCGGCCTGCCGCCACTGGTGACCACCGAGGAGCACGTCTTCTTCCTGCGGCCCGGTCCGGGCGCCGGCCCGGTGCCGGCCTTCATCCACTGGGGCGACGTGGCGCGCTACGGCCTGCCGGCCGCGAACGGCCTCGTCAAGGTGGGCGAGCACCACACCGGCGCCGTGACGACCGGCGACGCCCGCAGCTTCGCCGCCGACCCCGCCCGCGCCGCCCGCATCGAGCGGTGGGCCGCCGAGTGGCTGCCCGGCGTCGTCCCGGAGGTCGTCGAGACCACCACGTGCCTCTACACGACGACGCCGAGCCACGATTTCGTGCTCGACCGGGTGGGCCCCATCGTGGTGGCCACGGGATTCTCGGGCCACGGCTTCAAGTTCGTCCCCGAGGTCGGACGGCACCTGGCGGGCCTGGCCACCGGCACGGCCGAGCCCCGGCCACCGTTCACCCTGGCTGCGCACGCCGCCGGCAACACGCCGGCCGAGCCCGGCCCGGCGAGCGGGGCCTGACCGGCGCGGTAGGCGCGGACCTCGACCTGCTCGTGGCGGACCTGGCGCACGCGCGCCACCGCGGCCGTGTGCGGGCCCACGTAGTTCGCCTTCAGCTCGAGGGTCGTGAGGGCCCGTCCGGCCGGCAGTGAGTTCCTCCAAGCAACCCACTACCCTGGGCGGCGTGCGACGGACGAGCTTCCGGACCATGAACTGCTCGATCGCCCAGTGCCTCGAGGTGGTCGGCGAGTGGTGGAGCATGCTCATCGTGCGCGACGCGTTCATGGGCGTCACCCGCTTCGACGACTTCCAGGCCCGGCTCGGCATCTCGCGCAACGTCCTGAACCAGCGGCTCGGCCACCTCGTCGACGAGGGCGTGTTCGAGCGGGTCCCCTACCAGGACAACCCGCCCCGCCACGACTACCGGCTCACCGCCAAGGGGCGCGACCTCTGGCTCGTCCTCACCGCCATGCGGGAGTGGGGCGACCGGTGGGCGCCGGGCAAGGGCGGTCCGACCGTCGAGATGCGGCACCGGGGCTGCGACCACATCACGACGATCGCCGCCGCCTGCGCGCACTGCGGCGAGCCGGTCTCGCCCCGCGACCTGATCCCGGTGCCCGGGCCAGGCGCCACGGACCCCGACTTCATCCGCCTGCCGGTGGGCTGATCAGCCGCCTCAGCCGGCCGCTCCGGTGGGACCGGGCTGGGGCTGGTTCCATTCGGTCCAGCCGGCGCCGGTGCGCCCGGTGGCCGGGTCGCGGAACCGGCACAGCGCCCGCGGGAAGCGCGACACCCGCCCGTCGGGAGCGCTGAGCAGCACCGGGGCGAACGCCACCGGCTCCACGTCGAGGATGAGCCCGCCGATCGTCACCCGGCCGGCCGCGGGCAGGCCCTCGGGACCCAGGCGGGCGGTGGCGGCCGTGTGGTCGACGCCGGCGAGCGGTCCGCCCGGCGGCTGCACGTAGCCGGCGTGGTAGGGCACGACGTCGCCGCCGAGCGTCAGGGCGGTCCCGTGGAAGCGGGTGCCGTCCTCCAGCCAGCCGCTCGTCCAGGTCCAGCCGAGCGTCCACCAGTCGCGCGGGCCCCACGAGTGGTCGCGCTGGCCGATGGCGTCGAGCTCGATCCGCTCGTCGCCGACGAGCACCTGGCCGTGCACCCGGCAGGGCACCTCGTAGCGGGTGGCGCCGGGTGGGTAGGCGTAACCCACGCCGTCGGTGTCCCAGTCGAGCTCGAGGCCGAACGGCACGCGCTCGCCGAGCATCGGCCCGTAGGCGTCTGCGGGATCGTCGAGCGCCAGCGCGAACGCCTCGCAGCCGAGCGTCATGTGGTCGAAGGGCACCTCGACCGTGTGGTCGGCCCACAGCCCGTCGTGGCGCACCTCGAGCGTCGGGCGGCTGGGAGCGGGCACGTCGTGGTCGATGACCGTGACGAGCCGCCTGCCCTCGCCCACCACGCATGCCCAGTACCAGCAGGCGCGCTGGTGGGGGTAGAAGCCGATGCGCACGTAGCCGCCGAGCGTCGCGTCGCGGGCGGCGAAGTCGAAGTACCACGACTCGCCCCACCACACGCCGTCTCCGGGCGGGTGGTGGCGCTCGTCGGCGGCCACCAGGCCGTCGGGCACCGCTGCGGGCATCGGCTCTCCCCTCACGTGGCGCCGGTCCGGCGCGTCCGCCCCATGGTGGCCCACGGGCGACGATCGCGGGCGCTGTCGTTAGTGTCGAGCGCGTGCGCTACCTGAGCACGGCGTGGATGGACGCCGCCCGCCGCGCCCTGGCCGGCGACACCGGCCTGCAGCAGGCGACGGCCGAGGTCGAGCTGACGGTCGAGCACGTGGTCACCGCCGGCCCGGACGGCCCGGTCGTGTGGCACCTGCGCTTCGACCACGGCTCGGTCGCGCTGACGCCTGGGCCCGCCGAGGCGCCGGACCTGCGCCTGACGACCGACCGGGTGACGGCGTCCGCCGTGGCCGCCGGCGCGCTCGGCGCCCAGCGGGCCTTCGCCGAGGGACGCCTGCGCCTGGGTGGCGACCTGCGCGTGCTGACGCGCCACCAGCGCGCGCTCGCCACCCTCGACGACGTGCTCGCGGGCGTGCGGGCCGAGACCACGTTCGACACCGGCCCGGGCGACGCCGCCACGGGTCCCGCCGACCGGGGTGCCGCCCCGGGCGGCGCCGGCCACCCGGCCGTCACCCCCTAGGCCGCCCCGAGGAGCTGCGCCGTGCCCGAGATGCCCGAGGTCCAGGCCCACGCCGAGCGGCTGACCGACGCCTTCGCCGGCGCCGAGCTCGAGCGGTTCCGCCCGATCGCCTTCACGGCGCTGAAGACGTTCAGCCCGGCACCCGAGGCGGCCCACGGCCATCCCCTCGAGTCGGTCGGCCGGCGGGGCAAGCACCTGTTGCTGCGGTTCGCGCCGGCAACGTTCGTCGTGCACCTCATGCAGGGCGGGCGCCTGAAGGTCGACGAGAAGCAGGCGGCCAAACCCCGGGGCGGCCAGGCGCGCTGGCGCTTCGCCGACGGGCGTGCGCTGCTGCTCACCGAGGCCGGCACCGAGCGCAAGGCCGGCGTGTGGGTCGTCGCCGGCGACCCACTCGACCAGCCGCCGCTCGACGACCTCGGCCCGGAGGCCGACACGCTCGACGAGGCGACGCTGGCGAAGCTGCTGGCCGGCCACTCGATGCGCCTGCACGGGTGGCTGCGCGACCAGAGCATCCTGGCCGGGCTCGGCCGCCGGCTCGCCAACGAGATCTGCCACAGGGCGCAGCTCTCCCCGTTCGCCGCCACCGGCAAGCTCGACGACGAGGCCGTGTCCCGCCTGCACTCGGCGATCGGCGCCTGCATCGCCGAGTCGCTGGAGGTCGAGCGGCAGCGCGACGACATGTCGTCGTCGAAGGAGCGCCCCGGCGCCGTGCACCACCGCGAAGGCCAGCCGTGCCCCGTGTGTGGCGACACCGTCCGGGCGGTCGAGTACAGCCGCTACACGGTCAACTACTGCCCGACCTGCCAGACCGGCGGGAAGGTGCTCGCCGACAACACGACGAGCAAGTTCCTCAAGTGACGCGGTGCCGGCGGAGCGCCCCGCCGGCAGCCGCCGGTCAGATCAGGCCGAGGTCCTGGACGGCCTGCCGCTCGTCGGCCAGCTCGGCGACCGAGGTGTCGAGGCGGCTGCGGCTGAACTCGTCGAGCTCGAGGCCCTGGACGATCTCGTACCTGCCGGCGCCGGCCGTGGTCACCGGGAAGCCGGACACCAGGCCCTCGGGCACGCCGTAGCTGCCGTCGGAGGGCACCGCCATCGATACCCAGTCGCCCGCCGGCCTGCCCAGCGCCCAGTCGCGCACGTGGTCGATGGCGGCGTTGGCGGCCGAGGCGGCCGACGACGATCCTCGGGCCTCGATGATGGCGGCGCCGCGCTTCTGCACGGTCGGGATGAAGTCGCCCTCGAGCCAGGCCCGGTCCTCCCCCACGGCCTCCCACGCCGGCTTGCCCGCCACCTCGGCGTGGAACACGTCGGGGTACTGGGTGGCCGAGTGGTTGCCCCAGATCGTCACCTTCGAGACCTCGCCGACGCCGACGCCGGCCTTGGCCGCGATCTGGGCCGTGGCCCGGTTGTGGTCGAGGCGGGTCATGGCGGTGAACCGCTCGGCGGGGATCCCCTCGGCGTTGTTGAGTGCGATGAGGGCGTTCGTGTTCGCCGGGTTGCCGACGACGAGCACCCTGATGTCGTCCGCGGCACTGGCCGCGAGGGCCTTGCCCTGGGCGGTGAAGATCGCGCCGTTGGCGGATAGCAGGTCGCCGCGCTCCATGCCGGCCTTGCGAGGCATGGCCCCCACGAGCAGGGCGTGGTTCGCGCCGTCGAAGGCCTGGTTGGCATCGTCCGTCGCCACCACGCCGGCGAGCAGCGGGAACGCGCAGTCTTCCAGCTCCATGCGCACGCCCTCGAGCGCGCCCACGGCCTGGGGAATCTCGAGCAGCTGCAGCACGACGGGCTGGTCGTCGCCCAGCATCTGGCCACTCGCGATGCGGAACACGAGGGCGTAGCCGATCTGGCCGGCGGCTCCGGTCACGGCGACGCGGACAGGGTCCTTCATGGGCGGGCTCCTCGGGTCGGCGAGCTGGGGAAACGCCGTTCTGGCGGCCGGGGGCCGACACTATCCCCCCGTCCCCCAGCCGCCCAAGGTGCCCAAGCCCAGGTGGACCTAGTGTCGGCCCATGGCCGAGCTGACCGTCCTCCACAACCCCAAGTGCTCCACGTCGCGCCACGCCCTCGACGAGGTGACCGGCGCCGGAACCGACGCCGAGGTCGTGCAGTACCTCAAGGCGCCGCTCGGCCGCGAGGCCCTGCTGGACCTGCTGGCCAAGCTCGAGGACCCGCCCGCCGACCTCGTCCGCAAGGACGCGTTCTTCTCCGAGCTCGGCCTCGACCCCGCCGACTACACGACGCCCGAGGCCGTGGCCGACCTGCTCGTCGAGCACCCCCGGCTCATGCAGCGCCCGGTGCTCGTGCGCGCCGACCAGGCGATCATCGGGCGCCCCAAGAGCCGCGTCGGTCCATTCCTCGCCGGCTGACCGGACCCCGCCCTGGGGCGTCGAAAGCACGAGGAGGGGGTGGTCGCTCGGCCACCCCCTCCTCGTTCGACCGTGTGGCTTACAGCTGCATCGACTTGACCTCGAGGAACTCCTCGAAGCCGTGCTGGCCGTACTCGCGGCCGTAGCCGCTGTTCTTGAAGCCGCCGAACGGGGCGCTCGGATTGAACGCCCCTCCGTTGACCTCGATCTGGCCCGTGCGGACGCGGCGGGCGAACGCCTTGGCGCGCTCGTCGTCGGCCGACCACACGCCGCCGGACAGGCCGTAGGCCGAGTCGTTGGCGATGCGGGCGGCGTCGTCCTCGTCCTCGTAGGCGATGATCGACAGGACCGGCCCGAAGATCTCCTCCTGGGCGATCGTCATGTCGTTGCGCACCTCGGAGAACACGGTGGGC
>DATHAO010000022.1:0-20518 GCA_035296625.1 Acidimicrobiales bacterium
CGGTTTCGGCCCTTCGGCGTGCCGCCTGGCGGAAATGCCGGCGAGTGCCGGTGACCTGGGCGGGGGTCGTCCGAGAGCGGGTGACGGGAATCGAACCCGCATTCTCAGCTTGGGAAGCTGATGTTCTGCCATTGAACTACACCCGCGCGGTGCCGCCCGCAGACTAGCGAACGTCACCCGGGGGTGATGAAGCCGGACTCGTACGCCGTGATCACCGCCTGGGTTCGGTCCCGGGCCTGAAGCTTCGCCAGCACGTTGCCCACGTGGGTCTTCACGGTCTTGAGACTCACGTAGAGCTGCTGGGCGATCTCGGCGTTCGACAGGCCCGTCGCCATCAACCGCAGCACCTCGGCCTCGCGGTCGGTGAACTGGGCCTTCTCGACCCAGTTGGTCCGCTGGTCGCTCCCGTGGGCCGACGCCAGGGAGCGAATGGCCGCAGGGAACAAGAGCGACTCGCCCCCGGCGACCAGCCGGATCGCGTGCACGACGTCGGCCGGACGCGCCCGCTTGAGCATGAAGCCGCTCGCCCCCACCCGCAGAGCGTCGTAGACGTACTCGTCGTATCTCGAACGTCATCACCACCAACACCCGGGGCGGCGACTCGACGGTTTCGACCAGGCGTCGGGTGGCCTCGATGCCGTCGACCTCGGGCATGCGCACGTCCATCAGCACGACGTCGGGCCGCAGCGACCGGACGAGCGGCACGACCTCGTCGCCGTCACCGGCCTCGCCGACCACCGTCAGGTCATCCTCGGCGTCGATGATGGCCCGCATCCCGGCCCGGATCAGGGCTTCGTCGTCGACGAGCAGCACCGTCGCGGTCATCGCGGCGACCGTAGCGGCAGGGACACCCGCAGCCGCCACACCTGGGACGCCTCGGCGGCCGATCCACCAGCCGATGCCGACACCGCCAGGTCAGAGCGTGCCGTGCCCGGGCCAAGCCGCGCCTCGGCCGGGCCGGACCGCGCCTCGGCCGGGCCAAGCCGCGCCTCGGCCGGGCCGGACCGCGCCTCGGCCGGGCCGGACCGCGCCTCCGCCAGGTCGGATCCAGCCTCCTGACCGGACCGCCCCACCGACACGCCGCCGGATCGCGCCGCCGCGCCGGACGGCGCTGTTCCCGGGTCGAACCGCCCCGTCCCCGGGTCCGACCAAGCCTCCGCCGGGCGGGAACGCCCCACCGGGCCGGGCCGCGGCACGGATGGCCCCGGCGACGACACCGGAACCACGCCCGCCGACATGAGGCCTCGCAGCACCGTGACCCGCTCGCGGATGCCGGCCAGGCCACGGCCGCCGCCGGTCCGCGACCGGTCGCCGTCCCGGAAGGGCGGCGACGCCCCGGCGCGTCCGCCGGGCGCGGGCCGGCCCATCGGGTTGACGACGGCGATCTCCAAGGTGTCGGCCCCCACCACCAACGTGAGCCCGACCGGCACGGGACCGGCGTGGCGCAGGGCGTTGGACAGGCCCTCCTGCACGATGCGGTAGGCCTCCCGCGACACGACCGGCGGCACGCCGGCCACCGGCCCCGTCACCGACGGGGACACCTCCGCACCGGCCGCCACGGTCGCCGCCACGAGCCGGTCGAGGTCGCCGAGCGTCGGCTGGGGGCGCAAAACCGCCTCGGCGTCGGCCCGGAGGACGCCGAGCACGTGGTCGAGGTCGTCGAGCGCCGAGCGGGCCGCCTCCTCGATGTGGCGGAGCGCGTTGCCGACGAATGCCGGGTCGTTCGCCTGCACCCGGGTCGCCGCCCCTGCCTGCACGGTGATGATGCTGAGGGCGTGGCCCACGGAGTCGTGCAGCTCCCGAGCCAGCCGGTTGCGTTCGGCCAGTGCCTCGGCCTGGTGCTCGAGCTCCGCGACCCGGTCCTCAGGAGTGGGCCCGAGCAGCCCGGGCGCCAACCGCGCCAGGCCGTGTCCCGCGCCCGCTACCAGGTAGACCAGCACGACGATCAGCAGCACACCCGCGGGCGGCGCCCACGCCGTCGGCACGTCCAACGGCAGGTTCGAGGCCGAGCCGTTCCGCCCGATGAACGGCCAAGTCACGAGGACGAGCGCACCCGGCGGCACGGCCAGGGACAGGGCACTGAGCACGCCGCCCACCGCCAGGTGGAGCGAGAACCACAACCCCGTCCGCCAACGCGCCGCCCATGAGCCGGCGGCGCTCACGTCGTCGATCGGCGCGTCGAGCAGGTCCCGGGCGGCAACGGCTTCGAGCGACCGCACCGCGGGCACGAGGAACCCCACGGCCGCCACAGCGGGCAGGACCAGCACGAACAGCGCGAAGGGCCACACCCCGGGGGGTCCACCGCCGCTCACGGCCGAGCTCACCCAGGCCGCCAGGGCGAGGCCCAAGAAGTAGAACGGCATGAGCAGCGCCCCGCCCAGCACCAGGTGGGTCCAACCGCGCCACGTCGCGCGGGCCCACAGCGGGGCGAGGAGGCGGCGCACACGGGGCATGTCTTGATGCTGGCAGACGCCGCCCCGGCGGTGATCACCCGCCCGAGCGGCACCGCGCCGACCCCGTCCCCCGGGCGGGGGAGCGCCGCCCTCCGGGGCGAACGCGAGTGCCCTGCTCACCGGCCACTAGGGTCGTCGGCCGTGATCCTGTCCGATCGCACCATCCGTGCGGAGCTGGCCGAGGGGCGCATCGCCATCGATCCGCTCGACCCCACGGCGATCCAGCCCTCGTCGGTCGACCTGCGCCTCGACCGTCTGTTCCGCGTGTTCCTCAACCACACGACGCCGGTCATCGACGTGAAGCGCGACCTCGAAGAGCTGACCCGGCTCATCGAGATCGACGACGACGACGCGTTCATATTGCACCCCGGCGAGTTCGTGCTCGGCTCGACCTACGAGCGCGTCGGCCTGCCGGATGACCTCGTGGCCCGCATCGAGGGGAAGAGCTCGCTCGGCCGCCTGGGCCTGCTCATCCACTCCACGGCCGGATTCGTCGACGCGGGCTTCTCCGGCCACATCACCCTCGAGCTGTCGAACGTGGCCAGCCTGCCGATCACGCTCTACCCGGGCATGAAGATCGGCCAGGTGAGCTTCCTCCAGATGACCACGCCCGCCGAGGCCCCCTACGGCTCGTCGTCCGTCGGCTCGAAGTACCAGGGCCAGCGAGGCCCGACCCCGAGCCGCTACTGGGAGAACTTCCGCCCCCGGTGACGACGGCGCCGCCGCCGGACCGACCAGCGAGCGGCCAGAGCGCCGGCGCGACTAGCCGAGCCGCACGATCCGGGTCGACACGATCCTGCCCGACTGGAGGACCGACACGGTGGCGTCGGCCCCGCTGGCCGCCACGACCAGCGGGATGTCGACGGTGGCGCTCTCATCGGACATGGACGAGGCGGGAACCCTGCGTACCAAGGCGGCCCGGCGGCCGCCGGGACGGCGTGGTGTCGGAGCCATCCCGGGGGCCGCGGCATCCGTCGGTCCCCCACCACTCACCGCGGCTCCCACCGGGCGTGCCTGCGGACCCGCGCCATCTCCCCGGACGGGTGCTTCCCGGCGTGCGCCGCGCGCGCCCGACTCCGCCGCCGTGGCCGGCCGGACAGACCGTCGGCCGCGACGCCGACGCCTCCGGCCCCGGTCGGCGGACCCACCGGCGCCCACCCCGACCCCGGGGGGTCAGCGCCGGTGTCGTGAGGTCTGCGGGGCGGCGTCGTGTTCCCGGCGCGGCCCCCCCGCAGGCCCCGGGTGACCCGAACGCACCGCTGCGGGTGCGTGCCCGTGGGCCTCATGGCGTCGTGGGCGTGACGGAGGTCGTCGTCGAGCCCGGAGGCGTCGTCGTCGCCAGTGGAACCTCGTCGCCGGTCGGGCCCATCACGAGGTCGACGGTGCTGGTGCCGAGGTAGGTGGTCCCCTGGCGCGCCCCCACCGTGGCCTGGCGCCCCGGCCCGTCGACCGCCAGGTCGATCCGCACGGCGGTGCTGTCACCCGGCGCGGGGGCGGCCAGCGCGCACAGGGCGCCGGTGAACGTTCCGCCGGTGCCCATCTGCGAGGAGCAGCGTTCGTCGAGCAGCCCCACGAGGGTGACGCCCTCGGTGACGTCGATCGCGACGACGACGACCGTGGCGTCCGGCGGGCGCAGCTGGGAGCCGATCTCGGCGAGCGGGACGGGGTAGTCGACCGCGACCGTCAGCGTGCCGGTGCTCGGCCCGGTCGGCGACCAGGCCGGCGTCGCCAGCTGCAAGGTCGTCCCGGGCGGCTCGGTCGTCGGCGGGTCGGCGGGCGGGGTCGTGGGTGCCGGGGGACCGGTCGTAGCCGGCGGCTCGGTGGTGGCCGGCGTGGGTGGGACCGTTCCGGCGGAGGTGGACGTGGACCCCGGCCACAGGGAGGTCGGCGTGGAGCCCGGCCAGAGGGACGTCGGCGTGGTCGACCGTCGCGGGCGTGTTCCGGTGACGCCGCCGGGGGAGCGGGAACCTTCGGTGGCCGCGGTCGCGGGGCCGGGCGCCGTGGTTGTCGCCTCCCCGGCGGTGGCGGTGGATTCCTCGCTGCTGCGCCGCCCGGTCACCCGTGACGGCGGGTCGGCGTCCGCGGCGGTCTCGACGTGCGAGGCCCGGGGGGACCCGCCGTCGCCGGTGAGGGCGGAGCCGGCCACCGCGACGCCGGCCAGGAGGGCGACGACGGCTGCCGCCCCGGCCACCACGACCGGGCGCGCCGGCCGGCCGGTGGCGGCGGCGGCGGGGCGCTCGCCGCTCGAGAGCCGGCGGCCCCAGCGGCGCACGGACCCGGCGGCCAGGTGGCGGGGCCCGGCCGAGCGGAACGGCAGGGGCTCCCCGTCCGGCAGGTGGAGGGCGACCTCCTGGCCGGTCACGCCGATGGCGAGCGGGGCCGTGGCGCCTATGGCCGCGGCCGACCGGTGGGCGGCGGGGAACAGCGGCACGACCGAGAGGGCCAGCCGGTCGTCGAGCACGTCGAGGTCGTCGAGCAGCGTCCGGCAGGCGTCGCAGCGCTGGACGTGCTCGGCCGTGGCCCTCTCCTCGTCGGCGCCGAGGCTGCCGCGCGCGTGCGCGCCGAGGCGGGACCGGTGCGGCGCGCACCCGGGCCGCGGTGCCCCGGCCAGGTGGGCGTCGACGTAGGCCTGGCGCAGCTTGTCGGCCGCCCGGCGGGCCAGGGTGGCCGCCGCGGCCGGCGACACGCCGAGGCGGTCGGCCAGCGAGCCGGCGTCGCAGCCGTCGATCGCCGTGTGCCAGACGACGACCTGCCAGCGGTCGGCGAGCGCCGCGAACGCCGCGCTGGTCATGGCCCGGTCGGCGCCGCCCAGGGCCAGGCGCCCCGCCACGGCGGTCACGGGACCCGGCACCTCGCCGGTCACGCCGGCCGGGGCGATCTCGGGATGGCGGCCCGCGAGCCGGCGCACGGTGGCGAACAGGTAGGCCCGGAACGCCTCGGGCGGGCGGGCGTCGCGGCGCAGCAGCGCCACAACCTCGCCGAACGCCCCGTCGACGAGGTCGTCGGGTTCGCCCCGGCGGCGGTAGGTGGCCGCTAGGCGGAGGACCGCCGCGTGGTGGCGGCGGTAGAGGGCGGTGAACGCCGTCTCGTCCCCCTCGTGCGCCCTGTCGAGCAGCTCGGCGTCGGTGCCTGCGGTGGTCCCCATGGGTGTCGCCGGCCACGGCCGCCTCGGCGAGGCAGGCGGCGACCGGATCACGATCATTGCCGATGTCGCGCCGCCGCACCAGCGTGGCGGCCCGTCCGGCCCGCCGCCGCCGGCCGCGGGCACCGTCGTGGGCGTCCCCGGATCGCGCCGGGCGCCCTCCGGCCCGGGCTTACCCGCGGCCGGCCGGAGGTGCTGGCGTCCCCTGCCTCAGTCCGTGAGCGTCTCGTGGTCGAGGCCCTCGTACCGGCGAGCGTCGCGCTCCTCCAGGGCCTCGAGCAGGTGCATGGAGATGTCCGCCACCTTGACCTCGTCTTCCTCCTTGCCGGCGGCTTTCGTCCCGTCGTCGATCATGATGTAGCAGAAGGGGCACGCGACGGCGATGCGGCTGGCGCCGGTGGCGATCAGCTCCTCGCTGCGAGCGTCGTTGACCTTCTTGCCGATCGTCTCCTCCATCCACATGCGGGCGCCGCCGGCGCCGCAGCACATGCCCTTGGTGCCGTTGCGGCCGGCCTCGACGATCTCGATGCCGCCCAGGCTTCCGATCACCTTGCGGGGTGCCAGGTACACGTCGTTGTGACGGCCCAGGTAGCACGAGTCGTGGTAGACGACCCGCTCCTCGAGCCGGGCCTCGGACATGTCGAGCCTGCCCTCCTCGATGAGGTCCTCGAGAAGCTGGCTGTGGTGGATGACCTCGTAGTTGCCGCCCAGCTGCGGGTACTCATTGCGGAGCGTGTTGAAGCAGTGCGGGCACTGCGTGACGATCTTCGTCACACCCATGCCGTTGAGCGATTCGATGTTCTGCATCGCCAGCATCTGGAAGATGTACTCGTTGCCGGAGCGGCGGGCGGGGTCGCCGGTGCAGTTCTCGGACGGGCCGAGGATGGCGAAGTCGAGGCCGGCCCGCTTCATCAGCTTGGCCATGGCCACGGTGACCTTCTGGTTCTTGTCGTCGAAGCTGCCCGCGCAGCCCACCCAGTAGAGGTACTCGTGATCGAAGGTGTCCCCGGGCTCGACGATGGCGATGTCGTCGACCTTCGAGGTCCACTGGGCCCGGTCGTTTTGCGACATGCCCCACGGGTTGCCCGAATTCTCCATCGAGCGGTAGGCGTTGCCCAGCTCGGTAGGGAAGTTCGACTCCATCAGCGACAGGTACCGCCGCATGTCGAGGATCTTGTCGAGGATCTCGATGTTGACCGGGCAGATCTCGTCGCAGGCCTTGCACGATGTGCAGGCCCACACCTCCTCGGGCGTGATCCGCTCGAAGAGCGAGTCGGCGCCGATCGTGATCTCGGGGTCGACGCCGAGCGGCGGGGAGACCGGCGGAGTACCGGTGGCCGCCATGACCTCGCCGGTCTTGAGCACGATCTCGCGGGGGTCGAGCGACTTGCCGGTCGCGTGCGCCGGGCACACGCTCGTGCAGCGACCGCACATCGTGCAGGCGTCGGTGTCGAGCAGCTGCTTCCAGGTGAAGTCCTCGACCGTGGAGGCGCCGAAGCTCTCGAGCTCGGTCTCCATGAGGTTCGGCATGGGCTTCATGGCGCCCTTGGGGCGCACGCGATCGCGCAGGTACATGTTCAGCGGCGACGTGAACATGTGGCGCAGCATCGTGACGGGCAGGATCACGAGGAACAGCACGAAGCTGGCCACGTGCGCCACCCACCAGGCCTGGTGCCAGCCGGCGAGCCCGTCCAGCCCGTCGACGAGGCCCGAGAGCGGGTAGCCGACGAAGGACCACCGCTCGAAGTCGGGCCGGCCGGCCAGGGCGATGCGGAACGCCTCGGCGCCGAAGCCGGTCACACCGAGGGCGAGGAACGTGCCGAGGATGACGACGTGCTCGGGCTTCGACTTGATGCGGATGCGGTAGGGGCGCTGCACGTAGCGGCGCCCGATCGCCCACAGCACGCCGATCAGGAACGTGGTGCCCGCCAGGTCACCGACCGCGGCGTAGCCCCGGTACACGTCGCCGTGGAGGAACTTGGCGCTCTCGGGCAGCTGGTGGTTGATCTCCAGCACCGTCGTGACGCCGAGCAGGATCAGGAAGCTGAAGTAGATCAGCGAGTGCATGATCCCGGCCGCCGGGTCGCGCAGCAGCGTCTGCATGTAGACGCCGGCCCGGAAGTCCTTCAGGCGACGCCCGATGTTGCGAGTCGTGGTGCGCCGGTCGTCGGGCTGGCCGCGCTCCCAGTTCTGCACCCGCTGGGCGAAGATGACGCCGCCGTAGACGATGACGATCGGCAGCACGGTGTAGAAGACCAGTTTCCACGCCGAAGGGATGTTGCCGAAGACCTCGCGCTGGACCTCGGAGTCGTCGTGGAACTGCAGCACCGTGGCGGCGATGCCGGACCCCAGGGTGACGAGGGCGAAGGCGACGCCGAGACCGATGGCGAGCTGGTTTGGCTTGACGCGGCGCGTGCTCACGCCGCGGAAGTTACCCAATGGGGATCCCGAGGGCTCAATCGGCTACCGCGCGGTAACAATGACCGCCGGCGGGCCATCAGCCGAAGTTCTGGCTGTCCAGCTCGCGCACTCGGCTGGCAAGGGCCGCGAGGATCTTGTGGGTCAGCGTGGGCACCTCATCGAGCAGGCCGGAGAACTCCCTCGGGCCTAGGACGAGCACGGTCAACGGCGACGCCGCCACGACCGAGGCGGTGCGGGGGCCGTGGTCGAGGAGGGCCAGCTCACCGACGACGCCGCCCGGGCCGAGCTGGGCGATCTTGGTGCCGCCGCGCATCACGTCGGCTTTGCCCTCGACGATGATGAAGGCCTCGCGGCCGACGTCGCCCTGGGACACGAACTCCTTGCCCTCGTCGAGCGTGAGCTCGACGGTGGCCTTGGCGACGTCGCGCAGCTCTTTCTTGGTGAACCCCGAAAAGAGAGGAACCGACGCGAGGTGATCGAGGTACTGCTCACGGGCCATGGCCGCGCAGCATACGGAGTGCGACCGGGGGCTGCCCGCCGGCCACTATCCGTAGCAAGCTTGCGCACCTTATGCGAGGTTCATCCGTCGGTAACAATTGCGAAACCATGGCTGTTTACGGTCCCGGCCGTGGAGGTGGCCCTCGTCCACTGGCCGGCCGAGGAAGGCCGGCGAGAAGAGCTTCGTCGTGGCGGCCAGCCGCGGCTCCTCCTGGTCGAGCGAGGCGCACCCCCCATCCCCTCCGACGGTCTCGAGGACTGGATCCGCCTGCCGGCCGACGACATCGACCTCCGGGTCCGGGTCGAGGCGCTGCGGCGCCGTGCCGACTCGGGCACGAGCACGCTGCCCGAGCTCGACGACGACGGCGTGCTGCGCGTCGGCGACAGGTGGGTGTCGCTGCCGCCCGTCGAGGCCCGTCTCACCGAGGCCTTGCTCGACCGCTTCGGCGCCGTGGTGAGCCGTGACGCGCTGGCCCGATCGGGCTGGCCGGGCGGATCGCCGGGCCGCAACGCCCTCGACGTGCACGTCTTGCGGCTGCGTCGCCGGCTCTCGCCGCTGCAGCTCGCCATCCGCACGGTGCGCTCCCGCGGCTACCTGCTCGAGCGCTCCGACGCCGGCCAGGTGCTCGCCCTGCGCAACGGCAACGGCACGGGCAGCGGCGCGCTCATCCGCTAGGGCCCATGCGCCCGCGCCGCCGGGCATTTCGTCGAGGTGCGTGTCACGTTGCGCGCCCTGGGGGTGGCGACCGCGGACCGGATAGATTCCCGGCGCCGGCCTCAAGGTGACCGGCCGGAGGTGCCCGCGTGGTCGTCGTCATATCCGCCATCGTGAAGCCGCACCGGCTCGATGCCGTGCGTGAGGCGCTCGTCGGAGCCGGCGTCACGGGCATGACGGTCACCGAGGTGAAGGGCTTCGGGCGCCAGGGCGGCCACACCGAGGTCTACCGGGGCGCGGAGTACCGCATCGACCTCGTCCCCAAGCTGCGCGTCGACGTGCTCACCGACGCCGATGAGGTCGACCACGTCGTCGAGGCGGTCTGCAAGGCCGCCCAGACGGGCTCGATCGGCGACGGCAAGATCTGGGTCATCCGGGCCGAGCGCACTCTGCGCATCCGCACCGGCGAAGCCGACGTCGACGCCCTCTGATTCCGCCCGCAGGTGGGTGGGCTAGCTCTACCCCCGCTGGGGTAGGCGTTTCCCGCCGGGCCGAAGGACAGCCCGCACCTGTTGCTGGGACGTCAAAGGGGAGGAAACATGAGGACTCGGGTTCGCATCCCGTTGCTGCTTCTGATCTGGGTGATCATCGGTGTCCTCGTGGCCGTGAACAACGGCTACGACACGTTCGACAACGCCGACGAGATCGGCCGCTTCGTCCTCGGCGTCATCCTGTGGCCCGTGCTGGCCACGAGTGGCGACGTCAGCATCCGGTTCGGCCCGCGGTGAGAGCGGGCGCCTGAGGTCCGCGGAGGTGCGCCACGGCGCGCGGGCGCCGGCCTGCGCTCCGGGGCGCGCCCGGGCTCAGCGGGCGTCGGCCTGGCGGGCCACGGCTTCGGCGGCGGCCCGGATCTCGTCGGCGGAGCGCAGGTACCGCTCGAGCACCGGCTTGGCCTCGAGGGGCCACATGTCGTCACCCAGCTCGTAGACGAGCGGCTCCCCCGTGGGGATGTCGAGCGCGGCGATCTCGTCGTCCGCGATGCCGTCGAGGTGCTTCACGAGCGCCCGGAGGCTGTTGCCGTGGGCGGCCACGAGCGTGACGCGCCCCACGGCGAGGTCGGGCACGATGGCGTCGTACCAGTAGGGCAGCATGCGGTCCACGACGTCGGCCAGGCACTCGGTGGCCGGGACCACCTCGGGCGGCAGCTCGGCGTAGCGGGGGTCGCGCGCGGCGCTCCGCTCGTCGTCGGCCGGCAGGGGCGGCGGCGGGACGTCGTAGGACCGGCGCCACACCTTGACCCGCTCGGCCCCGTGCTCGGCGGCCGTCTCGGCCTTGTTCTTGCCCTGCAGGTCGCCGTAGTGGCGCTCGTTGAGCCGCCAGTGGCGCCGCACCGGCACCCACGATCGGCCTGCGACCCGCAGCGAGATCTCGGCGGTGCGAATCGCCCGGATCAGCACCGAGGTGTGCACGACGTCGGGCAGGATGCCCCGCTCTGCCATCAGGGCCCCTCCGGCCGACGCCTGCGCCTCGCCCTTGGGCGTGAGGTCCGAGTCGTACCAGCCGGTGAACAGGTTCTTGAGGTTCCACTCGCTCTCGCCATGGCGGAGCAGGACGAGCGTGCGTGCCATGAGCGGCGAGGCTAGAGGGACCCGCCCCCCCGCCTCGACTCAGCCGCCGCCGCCACCACCGCCGCCGCCGGGTGTCGTCGGGACGGTGAGACTCGGGCCGGGATCCTCGCTCTCCACGAACTGCCAGACGACGAGCGAGACCGTCGAGCCCGGCGCAGCCTCGCTGCCCGCCGTCGGCGTCTGGCTGGCCACGGTGCCGTCGAGGCTCGCGTCGTCGGTGCGCTGCTGCGTCACCTGCACGTTGAACTGCGAGAGCTGGCTGCGGGCCGCGTCCTCGCTGAGGCCCTCGACGTTGGGCACGCCCACGTCCTCGGGCCCGGACGACACGACGATCGTGACGTTCGATCCGGGCGCCACCTGCGTGCCGGCCGCCGGCTCGGTGCGGATCACCCGGCCGGCCTCGACGTCGCCGGACGCCTCGGACGAGCGCTGCGGCTGGAAGCCGGCGCCGACGAGGGCGTTCGTCGCAGACGCCTCGTCCTGGCCGGTTACGTCCGGGACGGCGACCGTCTCGGGCCCGGCGGCCACCTGGATCGTGACCTGCGACTGGGGGGCCGCCTCCGACCCGCCCGCCGGGTTCTGCGAGACGACGCGCCCCTCCTCGACGTCGTTGCTCGCCACCTCCTCGGCGACGACGATGAATCCGGCGTCCTCGAGGGCTGTCGTGGCCTCGTCCTGGGTCTTGTTGGTCACGTCCGGCACCGTCACGGCGTCGGGCCCGCCGCTGACCGTGATCTGGACCTGCGAGCCCTCGTCGGCCTGGCTGCCACCCTCGGGGTCCTGGCTGATGACGTTGCCCTCGGGTTCGTCGGACGCCTCGCTGACCGTCGTCACCTCGAAGCCCTCGGCCTCGAGCGCGGAGCGCGCCTGGGCCTCGGGTTGGCCGACGACCCCGGGCACGGCCACCTGGGGCGTCTCGTCGCCGTCATCCGAGCTGGTCGCCAGGAAGAACAGCAGGCCTGCGAGGATGAGCAGCAGCACGACGAGCGCCACGAGGAAGCCCTTCGAGCGCTTCTTCTCGGGCTCCTCGGCGTAGTAGTCGTCGTAGGGCTCGTCGTAGTAGCCATCGTCGTAGCCCTGGCCGGCGCCCGCCGCTGCGGCGTCGTAGGCGGTGGGGGCCATGAGCCCCGTGGCCGCCGGGTCGACCGGCGGCGCCAGCACCGGCTCGGCCAGGATGCGGTTGCCGTCGAGGTAGCGCCGTAGGTCGGCACGGAGGTCCTGCGCCGAGGGGTAGCGGTTGTCGGGGTTCTTCGCCAGGCACTTGAGCGTGATGGCCTCGAGCGTCTCGGGCAGCGCCGGGTCGATCTGGCGGGCAGTGACCGGGTTCTCCTGCACGTGCTTGTAGGCGATGGCCATGGCGCTGTCGCCTGCGAACGGAGGGCGCCCGGTGATCAGCTCGTAGAGCACGCAACCGAGGCTGTAGAGGTCGCTGCGGGGGTCGACCTGCGCGCCCCGCGCCTGCTCGGGCGAGAAGTACGTGGCCGTGCCCATGACCGACCCGGTCTTGGTCAGGTTCTGGTCGGAGGTGTCGCTCAGCGCCCGGGCGATGCCGAAGTCGGCCACCTTGACCGCGCCGTCGGGCGTGATCAGGACGTTGCCCGGCTTGACGTCGCGGTGGACCACGCCGTTGCGGTGCGCGAAGCCGAGGGCGCCGGCGATGTCGGACACGATCTCGGCGGCGCGGTCCGGGTGGAGGCGCCCCTCGGCCCGCAGCGTGTCGGCCAGCGTGTGGCCCTCGACGTACTCCATGACGATGAAGTACGTGCCGTTCGCCTCGCCCCAGTCGAAGACGCTGACGATGTTGGGGTGGTTGAGGTTGGCGGCGGACTGGGCTTCGCGTCGGAACCGCTCGACGAAGCCGGTCTCGGTGGCGAGGGCCGGGAACAGCACCTTGACGGCCACGGGGCGGTCGAGGAGCTGGTCGCGCGCCAGGTACACCTCGGCCATGCCCCCACGGCCCAGGCGGTGGTGCAGCTCGTAGCGCCCGTTGAAGATGACCTGTCCCTGCTGCGACATTGCGGACCTCAGGTTAGGAGATCGGGGCGGAGCGGCCCGGTCTCGACGTGAGACCCCCGCTCGCAACCCTCCGTTTCACCGCGTGCCACGTAGCACGTACGTCTCACCGGGCTCATCCCCCGGCTCCGGCGCCGGGCTCGAGCACCTGGCGCATCACGGCGGCGGCGATCGGGGCGGCCACGTCGCCGCCCGTCTGCTCGCTGGCCCCGGGCTGGCCCTCGACCAGGACGGCCACGGCCACGTGCGGCGTCTCGCCGGGGGGACCGGCGAAGCCGATGATCCAGGCGTGGGACCGGGGCGGGTCGGTGCCGAGCTGGGCGGTGCCGGTCTTGCCACCGACCTCGTAGCCCTCGAGGCCGTCATCGAGCTTGACCGCCGAACCCTCGGCCACGACCGACTGCATCGCCTCACCTAGGAGCGCCGAGGTCGCCGGGCTCATCGCCGTCTTCCACTCGTCCGGGTCGGCCTCGTCGATGACCTCGTCCTGGTCGTCGCGCACCTCCTGCACGACGTAGGGCTCCATGATCGTGCCGTCGTTCGCGACGGCGGCGGCTACGAGGGCCATCTGCAGGGGCGTCGCCGACACGTCGTTCTGGCCGATCGAGGCCTGGGCGAGCCGGGGGAGGTCCTGCTCGAACTCGGTGGGGAACACCGACTCGGTGGGGCTCGGCAGGTCGATCGGCACATCGTCGTCGTTGAACCCAAATGCCTCGGCCGTGGCCACCATGCCGTCGGGCCCGACCTGCTCGACGCCCATCTGGGCGAACGCCGAGTTGCACGACTGCTGGAGGATGATGAACAGCGTGCCGCCGCACGTGCGCCCGCCGAAGTTGTTGAGCGGGCGTGTCGTTCCCCGGGCGGTGTAGCTGTCGGCCTGGGGATACTCGGGGTCGTTCTGGGTCACGCCGCCCCGCTCGACCCCGGCGGTCGCCGTGACGACCTTGAACGTCGAGCCGGGGAAGAACCGGTCCTGGTAGGCCCGGGACAGCTTCGGGTTGCCCTCGGCCTCGTTGAGCTGGCTGTCGGCCGTGGCCGCCGCCGACAGGTCGTTGGACGAGAGCGGGTTCGGATCGAAGGACGGGAACGACCACATGGCGTAGATGCCCCCGCTGCGGGGGTCGAGGGCCACGACCGAGCCCTCGCGCGCGCCGAGCTGCTCCTGGGCGACCCGCTGCACGTCGTCGCGGACCGACAGCGTCAGGTTGCCGACGCGCTCGCGGTCGACGAACAGGTCGCCGACGTCCTGGAGGTCGAAGTCGATCGTGCGGCCGGCCAGCTCGTCGTTGTACTCGCGTTCGAGGCCGCTGGCGCCCACCGAGAAGCCGTAGTAGCCGGTGATGTGGGCGTAGCGCTCGTTCAGCGGGAACACCCGCTGCAGCTCGAAGCGGGAGTGGGGGTCGGTCGACTCGACCGACTCGGCGATGACCACACCGTCGGCGGTCGAGACGGAGCCCCGCGGGGCGGCGAAGTCGCGCTCGATCTCGCGGTTGTTGTTCGGGTTGTCGCGCAGCTGCTCGGCACCGAACACCGTCACGCGGTTGATCTGCACGAACAGCGCCGCGTACAGCACGACGAGGAACACGCCGAGGTTGCGGATCTGCCTGCCCACGTCTCAGCCCGCCATCTGGGTTTGGTCGAGGGCCGCGAGTCGGTCCTCCGCGCGGCGGACGGAGTCGTCGGAGATGCGCAGCAGCAGCGCCATCAGCACGAAGTTGGCGATCAGCGACGAGCCGCCGTAGGAGACGAACGGCAGCGTCACGCCCGTGAGGGGCATGAGGCGCACGACGCCGCCCATGATGATGAACGCCTGCAGGCCGATCAGCGTGGTGAGGCCGGTGGCGAGCAGGCGCTCGAAGCCGTTCGAGCTGCGCGTGGCGATGCGCAGGCCGGCGCCGATGATGAGCAGGAACGCGATCAGCACGGCGGCCGCCCCGAGCAGGCCGAGCTCCTCGCCGATGGCGGCGAAGATGAAGTCGGTCTCGACCTCCGGGATCTTGTCGGGCACGCCGAGGCCCAGGCCGCGCCCGGTGATGCCCCCGTCGGCGAAGGCGAAGGCCGACTGCACGACCTGGAAGCCCTCGTCCTGCGCGACGGGCCACGGGTCGAGCCAGATGTCGACCCGCTCGCGGACGTGGCCGAACTGGGCGTGGGCGAACGTGGCGCCGGCGGCGAAGAGCAACGCGCCCACCGCCAGGTACGACGCGCGCTCGGTGGCGACCCAGATGAGCACGAGGAACAAGGCGAAGAACAGGAGCGACGAGCCGAGGTCCCTCTCGGCGACCATCACGATCAGCGAGGCCCCCCAGGCCACGAGCACAGGGCCGAGGTGCTTGGGGTCGGGCACGGGTATACGCCCGATCTCCTTGCTGACCCGGAGCAGCTCCTTCTTCTCGTTCAGGTAGCCGGCGAAGAACACGGCCAGGGCGATCTTGGCGAACTCGCCCGGCTGGAAGTTGACCGGGCCGAACGACACCCAGATCTTGGAGCCGTTGATCGTCTGGCCCACGCCCGGTACGAGGGGCAGCAGCAGCAGGGCGATGCCGGCGAGGCCGGCCGTGTAGCGGAGGCGCTCGAGGGCTCGGACGTCACGCACCAGCACGAGGGTGCCGATGAAGGCGCCGACGCCGACCGCGAGCCACAGCGACTGCAGGCCGGCGAGGCCGTCGGGGTTGTCGCGCGCCTCGTCGATGCGGACGATGAACACGTATCCCAGCCCCGCCAGCAAGCTGGCGAGGGGCAGCAGCATGCCGTCGGCCCGGGGCGCCAGGCGGCGCATGGCCACGTGGGCGAGGAGCTGCAAACCCACGAAGATGGCGAGGAACGGCCCGATGTTCGCCGGGATCGTGCCGTCCTCGGGCAGGCTGGCCAGCACGTACGCGCCGACGGTGAACAGCGTCGACAGGACGAGCAGGCCCAGCTCGGTGTTGCGGCGGACGGCGCCGATCATGGCCGGGGCGTGGTCGGCGCGGTGGTTGTCGTGCGGGCGGTCGTCGTGGTGGTCGGCCGCGTCGCGGCCGTCGTCGTCGACGAGAGGCGCTCCGAGCGCTCGGTGACGCGCTCGACGTAGCCGCGGGCCTCGTCGAGCGAGCTCTGCTCGATGCCGGTGTCGAGCTCGTCGACCCGGTCCTCGGGAACGCTGTCGCGCTCCAGCTCGCTCGTCTCGACCAGCTCGGGGTCGATCCACAGCACGCCGCCCGGGCGGCCCTGGAAGATGGCGACGCGGTCGCCCTGGAAGCCCACGTAGTACGTCGACTCCCCGTACCACTGGATCGTGGCGACGACCCCGGCGGCCAGGCCGAGAAGCAGCAGCACGAACACCAGCACCCGCCACGTGAACCGCCGCTCCTTGGGCCCGTCGGCGCGGTGGCGGGGCGAGGTCTCGGCGGGCACCTCGGCCCGGTCTGCCCGGCGACGCTTGCGCCCAACGCGCCGGCCCGTGTCCTCGTCGAGGTCGGTGGGATTCGAGGTCGGGTGGCTGGCGGTGGTGCCGGGATCGTCGGCCAGCGCCGCCGAGGCCACCTGGGCCCGGCCTGCGTCGTCGAGCACGTCGACCACGACGACCGTCACGTTGTCGCGGCCGCCGCCCTCGTTGGCCAGGCGGACCAGCTCGCGCGCGGCCTCGTCGGGGTCGGCCAGGCGGCGCAGCACCGAGGCGATGGTGGGTTCGGGCACCTCGTTGAACAGCCCGTCGGAGCACAGGACGTAGCGATCGCCCTGGCGGGGCAGCACGGTGAGCACGTCGACCGGCACGTCGTCGTACACGCCGAGCACCCGGGTGAGGATGTTGCGCTGCGGGTGCACCGCCGCCTCCTCGGGCGACAGGCTGCCCTCACGCACGAGGTCGGCCACAAGGCTGTGGTCGTTCGTGAGCTGCTCGAGCTCGCCGCCGGAGAGGCGGTAGGCGCGGGAGTCGCCCACGTTGGCGATGGCGAGCACGACGTCGCCGTCGTCGTCGAGCATGGCGAGGGCGACGATCGTGGTGCCCATGCCGCTGAGGTCGGGGTCGCCGCTGCCGGCCTGGAACACCGCGGCGTTGGCCGACTCGACGGCGTCGATGAGCCCGTCGACGGTGTGGGCGGCGTAGGACCGTCCCAAGGTGTCGCACGCGATCTGCGAGGCGACCTCGCCGCCGCGGTGGCCGCCCATGCCGTCGGCGACGACCCACAGCCGTAGGTCGTCGCTCGCCAGGTAGTGGTCCTGGTTGTTGGAGCGCACGCGCCCGATGTCGCTCGCGCCACCCCAGCGCAGCTCGATGCTCCCCGCCATGGCGGTCACACCATCTCCAGGACGGTGTTGCCGATCTGCAGGCGGTCACGTTTCCTCATGACCATGGGACCGGCCACCCGCCGGCGGTTGAGATAGGTGCCGTTCGTCGAACCCAGGTCCTCGACGTACCACGTGCCGTCGCGGACGAAGACCCGGGCGTGGACCTGGCTGGCGTACGAGTCGTCGATCGTGACCTGGCAGCCGGCCGCCCGCCCGAGGGTGAGCTCGTCGACCAGCGGGTAGGTGCGGCCCTTCGGCCCGGCGCCCTCGAGTTGGCGGAGCTGGTGGGTCGAGCGGCCCGGCCGGGCCGGCCGGCGGGTTTGCCGCTGCGGGCGCCCGACCGCTGCGGCCGCCGCCTCCGCGGGCCGGGGGGCGTTGACCTCGGTCCACACAGCCCGCAGCACGCGGAAGAAGAACAGGTACAGCAGCACCAGCAGGAAGAGCTTCAGAAGATTGAGGAGCTGCTCGGGCACCGCGCTGGACCTTATCGGCCGCCGAGGGGTGCGCCCGCTCGCACCGTGGGCCCCGCCGTTGCGTCGCTGGTCGCGTCGCTGGACGGGGGTCGCCGGCGCCCGCCGCGCACCCCTCAGCTGGCCTCGAAGCGCATGCGGGTGTTGCCGAAGCTGATCTCGTCGCCGTCGCGCAGCACCTGCTGAGCGACCCGGATGCCGTTCACCTTCGAGCCGTTCGTCGACCCCAGATCGACGAGCACGAAGCCGTCGCCCTGCGGGCGGATCTCCGCGTGGTTGCGGCTCACGTTGGGATCGGCGAGGACGAGGTTCGACTCGGGGCGGCGCCCGATCGTGATGGGGTGCTGGGCGAGCGTGAACCGGTCGCCCGTGGGCAGCACGAGGCTGCCGGCACCGGCGCCGCCGGGGCCCTCGCGGAAGCGGGCGTCGATGTGGAAGAGGCCGGTGCCGAGCCGTTCCTCGGACACGATCTCGACGGCCAGGGGGCCCATGAACTGGTAGTGCTCGTCGCGGGCGTGGTCGCGGGCGGCGTCGGCCAGCTCGCGCGCCATGGCGTCGCGGACCTCGCCGAACTCGGCGTAGTCGTCGGGCGACAGGAAGATCGTGAAATGGTTCGGAACCACCGGGGTGCCCCGCACGCCGACCGACTTGCGGTCGTCCATCTCGCGGGCGAGGCGGCGGGCCAGCTCGACCGGGCGGATGCTGGAGCGGAAGGCCCGGGCGAACGCTCCCTCCACCAGTCTCTCGAGCCGTCGTTCGAAGCCACGGATCACCACGGGCCGCAGGTTACCGGTGCCTCTCGGGAGTGACCGTTCATGGTGGGTGGATCCCGGTCCCGACGGCGGCGGCGGTGGGTGCCGGCGGGCCGCCAAGGGATGAGCACCACGTGCGGGCTGCGCTATCGTTCCCCGCTGTCGCTCGGGCGAGTGGCGGAATTGGCAGACGCGCTGGCTTCAGGTGCCAGTGGCCGCAAGGTCGTGGGGGTTCAAGTCCCCCCTCGCCCACGGTTCTCTGGGTTGCGACCCACGAACTGGTGGTTCCAGCGAATTTTGCGTCTCGCTCGTACAGCCCGACCCGGAGAGTTCCCCGAAGCACCCGCCGGGGTTCGACTCCCCCTCGGGCTCCCACCGAAGAGGCCTCGTCACAGGCCCTTTCGTCGCGTCCGACCGGGTGGCGGCGACGTCACGAGGCCCCGCCCATCGCGCACACGACCACACCTGGATCGGGCGTCAGGTCGGCGCTTGCCGTTCTCCCATCGGGAGATCATCGGGACCGTTGCGCCGATCTGGCCCTCCCCCATCCGGCGGGCGGCGTCGCGCAGCTGAGCCGCGTATCGTCTCTCCCCGACGGAACGAGTGAACGAGGGGGCGGAGGCGAGAGACATGGCCGATGATCCCCTGCCCGACCTGCCGGTCCCAGCAGTGGGGGCGCCAGTTCCGCGCCGGTTGCCCGACTCGCTCCCCCTTCCTGCGACCAGTGCGCAGGTCGCGCAGTTCGTCGCCTTGCGTGCGGCGGCGTGCGTGGGGGCGGACTACGCGAACTTCGCGCTGCTGGATGGTGCCCGCACGTCATTGCGGCTGTTCCACGACTCCTTCCTGGGCCAGGACATCGCAGATCGCTACACCGATGTTGCGATCGACGCCTCCTACCCGATCGCGGCGGCCGTCCGGGAGGGCCGCGTCGTGCTGCTCACCGACATCGAGTCGTATCGTGTGCAGTTTCCCGACATCGTGGCGGACACGATCGCGGCGGGCGTCGAGGCCTCCGCGTCCGTGCCGCTCTACCGTTCAGACGGCACCGTGCTGGGTGCGCTCGCGTTCGGTTGGACCGACGCGACCGCGTTCCATCCCAAGCTGGAGGCTGCGCTGCGAGCCGTGGCCGTTCTCTGCGTCGAGACCGTGGAGCGGGCGGAGCGTTACGACGCGGACCACGAGCTCGTCGTCGCCATGCAGCGTCGTCTCCTCGGCGACCTGCCTTCGCTGCCCGGGATCGTGACCTTTGCCCGCTACCTACCCGCCCTGGGGGCCCTCGCCGTAGGCGGAGATTGGTACGAAGGGCTGCTGCTCGGGCAGACCCAGATGGCGCTCGTCGTCGGCGACGTCACCGGTCACGGGATCGCCGCAGCCGCCGACATGGCGTTGGTTCGCGGGATGGTGAGTGCGCTCCTCCACTCCGGGATGGCGACGTCGGACGTGTTCTGCGAGCTGTCCGCTGTACTCAGCCAACGCAGCGCTCTCCTCCTCGCGACCGCCGCTCTGGTCGTCGTCGACATCGAGGACGAAACGGTCACGTTCTCCACCGCCGGCCACCCCCCGCCGCTGCTGCGCCTCCCCGATGGCGAGGTTCGTCGCCTGGACTCTGCCAACGCACCGATCATCGGCGCCCCGGTCACACGCCGGGTTTCAGACGTCGCGTCGTTTCCGAAGGGTTCGAAGCTCGTGATGTACACCGACGGCCTGGTGGAGCGACGGGATCGCCCGGTCAATGACGGCATCGACCTCGCCATCTCACGACTCCAGGCGATCGCGGACGACGCGACGGGCCTTGACATCATCGAGGCACTCATCGGCGAGCTCATCAACGATCGTGTCGCCGAGGACGACATCGCACTGCTGGTGGTGCAGCACACAGGTCGGCTGGCCGGAGACGTCACGGCACGCGAAGCCCACTGACGTCCCGGCGGATGGGCTCGCCGGGCAAGTGGGACGAGAGGCGCACCGATTGCCCTGTGCGAGCGACCATTGCCCGCCCGCTCCCGACAGAACGACGCGGCGCGGGATCGGCAGCTATGAGCCCCAGAGACTTCGGTGCGGGGCAGCTCCCGGAGCCCTGGCGGGGGCGGAGTGCGTCGGTGCCGACTCGACACTTGGTCGTCCAGACGTGGTCGTGAGCAACGCCGGGCAAGGCTACTGGCGCTGCCGGTATTGGGTGGGGCTGAGGCCTGTCCACCGGCGGACGGCCCGCGTGAG
>DATHAO010000023.1:0-148762 GCA_035296625.1 Acidimicrobiales bacterium
ACGCCGGTCCATTCGGCCGAGACGTCGAGGGTGTCGGGACAGGTCAGTCCCGACGCCGGTTCGAAGATCGTGCAGATCTGGATCGGCACGACGCCCTGCGCGGTCGCCTGGTCGAGCCTCGGGTCACCCTCCACGTCCGCACCTTCGAGCCGCCCGAACCATTCGGCGATCGGCTGGCTCGGTGCCTCCGGATCCTCGACGAACCGGTACACGAAGGACAAGATCCGGAGCACGGGAGTGTCCGAGCGTTCCTTGTTCTCCCGGTCCCTCGTGTCGAACCCGAAGATGATCGTGTCAGTGCACACGTCACCGTCCGCCGGTGCGGGGCAGGTCGTCCATACCGCCTCCGCGACCAGGCCCGTGATGCGTAGCCGGAACACGAGCGTTCTGGCGTCGCTCCCAGCCGTGGGCGGGTCGTCGGCCCGTGCGTCGGCCATCAAGGTCGCCGTGAGCAGCGTCCACAGCACGGCCACCGCCAGGATGCGGACCAGTCGTCCCATCCCACCACCTCCGCACGCAACGTAGCCCTGGCGCCGTCGGGTGGGAAGATGTGCGGCCGGCGTGGCCGAGGAGGTCGGCCTCGACTTCTTCGGCTTCGGTGAGCACCACACCCGCTCGATGCCGTTGGCGTCGCCCACCTCGCCGGTCAACGCCGCGGCGGCGTCCACGCAGCGGATCGGGCTGGGGACCACCGTCACCGTGCTCTCCACCGACGAGCCCATCCGTGTCTTCGAGCAGCTCGCCGCCGCCGCCGCCATCGCCCCGGGCCGCATCGACGTCGTCGCCGGCCGCGGCCGGCTTCGTGGTCCCGGTGCTCAGCTCTGGTCGGGCACTCGACGCCAGGCCTCGGCCGACGCCTTCCGCAGGGCGTCTGCGGCTGTCATCGCCGAGACACTGAACTGGTCACCGTCGTCGCCATGGATGTCGCCCTCGACGCTGCAGCACCACGCTTCCGCGCCGGTCACGCCAGCCCAGTAGGTCAGGGTGACCTCTGGCCGGTAGGTGCCCGGCAGCGAGTCAGCCGTCCGGACGATCGCCGCCAGAGCACCTTCGATGTCGTCTCCGAGCTCGCCGCCCATCAGATGAAGTCTGCCAGCAGCCGCCCGGCCGGCGCCCGGTGACTCGGTGTGACATGGACTGGGCGAACGGAGCCCTGCTCTCCTGGTCAGCCCCGCTCCCGTGGAGAGAATTACGACATCGAATGCGGCGCCGATCCGACAGGCACGGGCGGGATCCAGCCCGACACCAGCACCTCGGCCCAGCCAGCGCGCAGTCCTGTTCCAACAGCTGACGATGCCGGTCCGCCGCCGTGTACCCCAGCATGTACCCACGGGGTCGGCCGGCAGCGACGCGAGGCGCACCCACGCAACCGGCCGACCAGGTGAGACGGCCACCACAGACGCCGTCGAACGGCTCGGCGAAACGCCCACCTCGCCCGACGGGTCCGATACCTTCCGAACGACATGGATCGTCGACCCCGACGGCAACCGGATCGAGCTCGTCCAGTGGCCCGCCGGTCACGCCGCATTGCGGCCGAGATCAACAGGAAGGAAGAGCCCTCATGGAGCAGCAAGACATCGATGACGAACTGTCGTCGCCGGGCGCGCAGGAGATGCTCACCTCCACCGCGGCCGCCCACCTCGCATACACCGGCAAAGACGGAACGCCACGTGTGATTCCGTGCGGGTTCTTCTGGACTGGCAACGACGTCGTGATCGCTACGGCCACGACTGCACCGAAAGTGGCGGCGCTGTCGGCTCGCCCGGATGTCGCGTTGGCCATCGACGCGGGCAACACACCCGAACAAGCGCGATCCCTCTCGATACGAGGGCGGGCGACCGTCGAGATCGTCGACGGTGTCGTCTCGGAGTACCTTGCCGCCGCCAGGCAAACGATGGACGCCGAAGCCGCAGCTGAGTTCGAGCGGAACGTCCACAACATGTACGACCAAATGGCGCGGATTGCAATCAAGCCGACCTGGGCCCGCTACTACGACTTCGGCGCCGGTCGAATGCCACGATTCCTGAAGGAACTGGCCGAGCGGAATCTGGCTTGAGGACCTGGCCAGCTACATCACCACGACCAACGCCAAACCGTGAACGTGCAGCACGGCAGCGCCCTCACCATGCCCTCGACGTCCCACAGCGCCCCCCGTCGACACGTCTGACCAGCAACGGCGGCGCAGGGTAGAGAGGCACGACGTCAGCCAAGAGGACAGCCAGCAGGGGCAGCCGAGGGCGAACGGCTAGGAACGCCTGCGGACGCTCACCTGCTGCTCAGCGCTACATCGCGGATGACCACGCGCGCCGCACGTCGAGCTACGGATCAGAAGGTTGGGGTTCGAGTCCCTCCGAGCGCGCGACTCGCTGCCGACGAAGGCGCTGGTCAGCACGTCGCCTCACCTTCTGACATGCCGTCAAGAGGGCTCCGGGAAGTCGGGGGAAGTGAGCACGTCTGAACACGATCGACGGCCGTTGACCCGCGGATGTGCGGGAGGAACCTTCTGACGCTGAGTCGGAAGGGTTGTCGAGGCGCCCGGTCCCGAACAGGGCCGTAAACCTGGGCTTCGTGCGGGTCGGGTTCAGCACGCCGCTGCCCGGGCGCCTGGCGTGGCCGGTTGTCGTCACGTCTCCGGATGGTCGGCGGCGTTCCAGGCCATGGCCGCGGACACCCAGTGGGTGATGCCTTCGGCTTGGTCGTTGCGGTGGAGGTGCCGGGGTGGCTGGGCGAAGGTGCTGTAGGGACGGCAGCGCAGCACGACCCGACCTTCCTCCTGGGCCATGGCGGCGACGATGGGGCGGGCGTCGTCACCGAGGGGTTCGCCGGACATGAGCCCCCCGACGGCCATCATCACGTCGACGACGAGATCGGGGTCATCCTCGACGGTGGCGTCGCAGTACACCTGCATGTAGCTGAATGGCCAGCGCTCGTCGAGCACGCAAACGCTGACTTTTGGATTGCGGGCGACGGCTCTGGCCTTGCCGCGGTCGCGCATGGTCGACACGAGGAGCTCGTCAGTGTCTGTCGGCACGTAGTACACGATCGACATCGCCGATCCGTCGGTCCGCCGGGGGGTGCCGAAGACGCAGGTGCGGTGGGTGCGGACGAACTCACGCCGTTCGGACGGGAGCATGTCGCGGTCGGTCGGGCACGTGAACGGTTCGGACGCGAGCGGGAGCAGCCGCACCGTCAGCGTCCTTCGACGACGCGGTTGCGAATCGTGCCGACGCCTTCGATCCACGTCTCGAGGACGTCGCCGGCTTGCAGGAAGCGCGGTGGCTTCCGGGCGACACCGACGCCGCCGGGGGTTCCGGTGAAGATCACGTCGCCCGGCAGGAGCGGCAGGATCGCGGACAGCTCGGCGACCAGCCGCGGGACGCTGAAGACGAGGTCGCTGGTGCGACCATCTTGCATCTGCTCGCCGTTGACCGAGCACGCGAGCGCGAGGTCGTCGGGGTTTCCGACCTCGTCCGGCGTGACGAGCCAAGGGCCGACCGGCCCGAAGCCACGGCGGGACTTGCTGAGGGAGAACTGGCCGCCGGCCGCGAACTGCAGGTGGCGGTCGCTGATGTCCTGGCCGATCGCCAAGCCGGCGACGTGCGACCACGCATCGGCCTCGTCGACGCGGTCGGCGGTCCGACCGACGACGGCGACCAGCTCGACCTCCCAGTCGGTGGTGTCGCCGCCGACCGCGATGTCGTCGAAGGGCCCGGCGAGGCTGGCCGGGAACTTGGTGAAGACGATCGGGACCTCGGGGACGGCCATGCCGGACTCCTCGGCATGGCTGCGGTAGTTGATTCCGAGGGCGAACACCTGACGAGGTCGTGGGACCGGGTTGCGCAGCGCGGCTTCATCGAGGGCCCCGGTCGGCCCGGCGACGGTGACCGCGAACTCGCGGAAGTCGTCCCACCGGCCGTAGAGCGCCATCGGGTCGGCACCGAAGCGGCCTTCGGATGCGGTGGCAACATCGGCGATCTGATCACCGAGGACGAGCGCGGCGCGGCCGTCGACGTTGGCGAGCTTCACAGCAGGGCTCCTTGTCGTGCCGGCTGGCTCGCCAGTCGGGTTCGCAGGTGTTCGATGAGAGTGGCGGCACCGGCGGGAGAGGTGGCGGTGCCGTAGAGGTCGAAGTCGGGTCGTTGCAGCGCCGTGGTGGCGTCGTGCGCGGTGAACCAGTGGCGGTACCCGTCGTCGCCGCCCACGTTCACGACGCTGCCCCCGATCGGGGCGAACCAGGCGCGTGTGGCGGATGCGAGGTCGATCGGGACCGGGTCGATGGTGACGAGCCGCCAGCCGGCACCGTGCACATCGTCGAAGCGCCGACCGTCGATGGTGGCTTGCGGGAAGAGTGTTCCTGCGTGCGGCGAGTCCGGGTCGATGACGCCGTCGGTGATGCCGGACAGCGGCGGCGCGTCGGTCGGTTCGGCTCCCACGAGCGGCGCCATCGCCTCGTCGCGGGCGGCGGCCTCGGCGGGGTCGGGGACGCAGATGACCTTGCCGAGCTCGATGGAGAACTCGATGGCCTGGCGAGCGCTGGGCAGCCGCTCCTGGTCGTAGCTGTCGAGCAACCCGTCCGGCGCCTTGCCGGTGAGCACGAGGTCGAGCTTCCACGCCAGGTTGGCGGCGTCACGGATCCCGGCGCACATGCCCTGCCCGGTGAACGGCGGCATCTGGTGGGCAGCGTCACCGGCGAGCAGCACGCGCCCGTGCCGCCATCGCGCTGCGAAGCGAGCGGCGAAGGTGTAGACGGCGAGCCGTTCGACCGTCGCGTTGTGCGGTCGCACGGCCCACGGCTGGAGCAGCTCCCATGCGCGGGCTTCGAGCTCGCTGAGGGTCTCGTGCTCGAGGCGCATGAACTCCCAACGTCGCCGCCCGGGCCCGCCGGAGACCACCGTGGTGGGGCGCGCCGGGTCGCAGATCTGCACGTTCAGCGGGTCGAACACGCGGCCGTCATGCAGGACGACATCGACGATGAGCCAGTCGTAGAAGAACCCGAGCTCGGTCATCGGCACGCCGAGCAGGTTGCGCACGGTGCTGTTGGCGCCGTCGCAGCCGACGACGTACCGGCCATCGACGACGCCCGCATCGCTGGTCGCGACTGCCACGACGTCGTGGTGTTGGCTGAAGTCGGTGACCGCGCAGCCCCGGCGGATGTCCACGCCGACCTCCCGCGCTCGCCGGTCGAGCACGGCTTCGAGCGTCGGTTGATGGAACATCGACGACAGCGGCCACCCCGACGGACCTGCGCCGACGCGGCCCAAGCGGAGCAACGTCGTCCCCTCGCCGTTGCGCCACTCCTAGATGTCGGCCGGTTCGGAGATCTCGGCCAGCTCGCCCCCGATGCCGGCCGACTGCAGGATGCGGCCGACCTCGTGGTCGAAGTGGACCGCCCGCGGCAGCGGGTAGCGCTCGGGCTGGCGTTCGAGGACGGTGACGGCAAGGCCGCGCTGAGCCAGCAGGATCGACAGCGTGAGCCCGACCGGTCCACCGCCGACCACAACGACGTCGTTGGTCGCGGACGTCATGGTTGCCGGAGCGGCTGGTGGCCCCAGGCGCTTATGCGGTCGTAGCGGCGGTTGTCGTCCCAGTCGTCGGTGATGGTGCGGGCTCCGTGGCCGACCTCGACCATGAAGCCGGCGGAGCTGGCGACGTAGAAGCTGAACATGCGGTCGTTGTCGTGCAGCCCGAGCCCGTTCGGGATGGGAAGCCCCGACGTCCACGCCCGGTCGAAGGCGGCGCCGACGTCGTCACGCCTGTTCGTCTCGACCATCAGGTGGTGCAGCTTCTGGGGCAGCTCGAACGGCGCCTTGGCCAGGGCGAGGGTGTGGTGGCGCGGGTTGCAGTGGTAGAAGCGCACTTCGAGCTCGATGCCCTCGGCGATCTCCATCTCCAGCCGGTCCGTCTGCTCCATGCCGAGCCCGTCGGTGACGAAGGCATGCGACTCGTCGAACGCGGTGGTGGCGAACACGACGTGGCCGAGCCCGACCCCGGGGGTGAGGAACCCGCCAGGCATCAACGGCGATGCGTACGGCGTGGCCGCGTCCTCGAGCCCCGTGGTCAGCTCGACCCCGACCTCCCAGGGCGCCATCGTGCGGGCGAGGCGCGTGACCCGCCGGGCCGAGCGTTCGTCGTCGCTGCCCTCTGCCGTGCGGAAGCCGACGGCGTCGAGGCGGGCGACGAGGCCGTCGAACGTTTCGTCGTCGCCAGCGTCGAAGCCGACGAACACGCCGTCGTTGGCCGGGCCGGGCTCGACGATGACGCGGTGGGCTTTGTCGTCGTTGCGCCAGGTCACCGTGCCCGCCGGTCCCGGTGCACCGGGGACGAGGCCGATGGTCTCACCGAAGAACGTGGTCAGCGCCGACGGGTCGGGAACCTGGATCCCCAGGTAGGCGAGCTGCAGCTGGTGGTGCATCAGTGCTCCTTGTGGTCAGCGCGGAAGAGCAGCGAGATCACGGCGTCGGCGTGCGCCTCGATCACGTCGGGCGCGTGGGGGTCGATGCCGGAGAGGCGGCGGCACTCGGGGGCGAGGACGAACATCGTCGGCCCGGCCCCGGTGAGGATGTAGTAGAGGTGCGTCACCGGGATGTCAGGCACGTGACCTGCCTTGACCAGCCGGCTGAACAGCGCGGTCGTCTGCTCGTACCGGGGCCGGATGTGACGCTCGACCATCCAGTCCATGCGCGGGCCGTCGTTCTTGCACTCCTGGGTGATGATCCGGTGCAGCTGCGGGTGCGTCGCCGAGAAGTAGATGAACTCGCGGATGAGCAGCTTCGCCACGGTCAGCGCGTCCACGCCCCGCAGCCCCTCGGCGCGACTGTCAAGCGCCTCGCTGAGCTGGGCGTACAACGCGTCGACCGCGGACCGCCACAGGTCGTCCTTCGAGCTGAAGTGGTAGTTGAGCAACCCCTGGGTCACGCCGGCGCGCGCCGCGATCTCGCGGGTGGTCGCACCGTCGAAGGACAGCTCCGAGAACAGGTCCAGCGCGGCGGTGAGGATGCGTTCGCGCGTCGCGTCCGCCGACCGCCTGGGCGTGCGGGCCGGGCTCTTCGTCGTCTGCGCCATCCTGCCCACTTTAATCAGATGAACAATAAATTGGCAAGAGTCTGTTCATGTGAACAGACTCGCGGTCATGGTGTCCCGGCGGCAGCGCACACGAAGGGAACGTCGTGCTCCGCCGCGACAGCCGCAACCGTGGCTAGCGAGCCGTCGCCGCCGGCCATACCGACGGCGTCAGCGCCGTTGGGTATCGCGGTCGCAACCAGTGCGGCGAGGTCGTCGGCCGGTTCGAGGACGATCGGGTCGATGCCTCGTTTCGCGCACTGCGCGATCAAGTCGAAGCGAGCGGCCTTCCCGCGCCCGCGTGCGGGTTGACTATGAGTGCGGGCACGACCGTACGACGAGTCCCTCGCCCCGGGACGTGTGGACCGGGTGGTCGACGCACCCCGACGGGACTGCTCCACGAAATAGACCACCGGACTGCCGGCCGCGTCCCCGACCGCCGGCGTCGTCCGGACCGTCGCTCGATACCGTCCGGTCAGCTGGCTGTGGCGTCACCGGTCCGGGCCCACATCGGCTGACCGTCGATCCGGCGTTGGCGACCGCGTCTACTGCTGGGAGGATGAGATGTCGCTATCCCGCTCGACGAGTTTCTTGAAGCGGGCCATTTCGTCGGTGGTGTCGTTCTCGAGCCAGCGTCGAAGGAGCGGTTCGGCGAGCCAGCGCCACGGTCGTTTGAAGTTGAACACCTCCCGGTGTGTGACGACCGTGCCTTCACTCGTGTGTTCGGTGTCGAACGTGCCCTCGAACTCGAGGAACCAGCGAGCGGCACCGGCGACCGGCGAGTCGAACCGCAGGCTCGACTGAGTTCGAGTGAACGGGTAGGTACCGGAGGGGCCGGGCAGTCCTCGGATGCGGCCAGAGAACTGGACCACCCCACGGTCGCCGTCGTTGTCGATTGCGCCGACTCTGCCGATCTTGTGGTCGGCTTGGCGGTAGCGATTCAGGTCGAGCACGAAGTCGAATACGTCGTTCGGCGTCGCCGAGACAGTCGTTGTTGCTTCGCCAACGATCATTGGCCGAGCGTACTGGATACACCCCCCGGTCTGGCCGCGCTGGCAAATGGATCGCCCGGGCCGCCTTCGGACCCGCGCCGCCATCAACGTCAGCCATCTCCGCGACAAGCGGGTCCTGACCGGCCGGGGGACGATCTGACGGTCGTCGGCACCCTTCAGACCGGCACGGTCGTCGATAACCTTCGGGCGTGGCCGTGCCCAAGCCTCGGGGACCAGCACACTGCTTTCACTGCGGCGCGAGCGTCCCAACCTTGGGTGCCGAACGAGTGATCCCGGCCGCCTGTCCGGCCTGTGGGGCGGACTTGTGGCCGGCCCTCGCGGACGGTCGGCCTCGTAGGCCCGCTCGGCGAGGGCGTCGGCTACCCCGCTCACCGCGCTGGCGGCCCGGCAGCCGGCCAGGGTGAGGGCGCGGCTTCGGCCCGCGACTTCGTGGGAAGCTGGTCGACCTCACCGCCGACGTCCCGTTCGCGGACGTCCGGGAGCGGGCGGCCTGTCCAAGGCGATCCGTGTCGCGCCGGGAACAGCGCCGACGGCACGGTCACGGCCTTGGCGGCCGCCGGCTGCGGCGCCGCCACGTGCGGGTCCCTCTGGCAGCGGCAGACGCCGGGCCAGGTGACCGGCGCCCCGGCCGTCGCCGCTGGCACCGTCGTCGTCGGCTCGGCGGACGGGACGGTGACCGCTTTCGAACTCCCCGAGGGCTGACTCGCGAGCGACGCGTGACCCCCATCGAAGTCGCCGAGAGCCGTCTCCGCCAGCGCGGTGCCCTGGACGTCGTCGTACGAGACGAGGTGACCGCCGGGCGAACGTCCGGGCCCACCCGGGCGTGCGTGTCAGCCGCCGCCCGCAGGGCCCGCGGCGCCGCCGGTCGTCGGGTCTCCACCACCGGCCCCGGTGCCGGCCGGGTCGCCGGCGGCTGGGCCACCGGACGGGTCGGCCGACGCGCCGGTACCGGGCGACGGGCCGGCGCCGGCCGACGAGCCCGCGTCGGGCGTGGGGAGCGTCTCGCCGGGGCCCAGCAACTGCGCCATCGCCTGGAGTTGGGCGCCCTCGTTGACCTCGACCGTCACGCCGTCGGGCATGTCGGCGGCGAACTCGCGCAGGTGATCCTGCAGCGGCGTCAGCGCCTCGGGCTTCGTCACCCAGAACTCGAACGTGGGTTCGAACGCCGAGATGACCCGGCGGTGGAGCGTCCACTGGCCGGCGAGCAGCCAATCGTCGGGCACCTGGTAGAGCAGCGTGGACGGATAGATGGCGACGACCTCGAAGCCCCGCTCGTCGGCCAGCCGGTCCCAGTAGGCGGGCGTCGGGTGGTCGCCCGAGGCGCGACGCTCCTCGAGCACCTCGTAGTCTCCCAGCCCGAAGAAGTCAGTGATCGGGCCGTCGTGCATGAGCGTGACGTAGCCGAGCTCGCCGGTGGCGACAGGCTCGCCCTGGTAGTAGCGGCTGAGGAAACGGGCCGCCTGGTAGCGCTGCTGGTAGGTGTCGCTCGCCGCCAGCGGCGCGTCGACCGTGAGGTTCAGCTTGTTCGCGCTGAACGGCACCATCGCGAGCACGAGCAGGCCGGCGAGCGCCGGCCGGACGCGCAGGCGCTCGGCCCCGAGGCTCTCGGCGACGACCTCGAACGCCGTGTAGACGCCCAGCGCCACGAGATAGCCCTGGTAGCGCTCGTACCACCCGACCCGGGCGAACAGCACGTGCAGCACCACCGAGACCACCGTGACGATGGCGGGGAACGTCGAGCGGCGTGACTGGCGCCAGGCCAGCACGAGGGTCACCAGGGCGAGTGCCACGAGCACGGCCAGGAGTGGGTCGCTGGTCAGCCGGTCGGCGCTGGCTCGCAGCAGGGACGTCTCCGTGCGGTTGACCTGGCTCTTGGCCGACACCGAGTTCGGCATCAGGCCCTGGCCCATCAGCCGGGTTCCGGCGGCCGTCAGCGCGATGGGGACGGCGGCAGCCAGGCCGATCAGCACGCCCCGCCGGAGCTGCGGGCGGAGCGGCGCGGCGCCGCCGCCGGGCCCCCACCCCGGCAGCGCCTGGGCGGCGAAGGCCACGGCCAGCCCCACGGCCACGAACGCCGTCTCGAGGCGCGTGGCCGTGGCCAGCCCGAGCACGAGATAGGGGAGCCACCGGTGCCAGCGGTCGGCCTCGCCGGCGGCCCGCCGGTGGAACAGCACGACGGCGCCGAGGGTGAGCGCCATGTGCAGGACGTGCTCCATGCCCACGAGCGTCAGCGCCGGCAGGAAGAGCGCCACGACGACGACGACCACCACGCCGAGCGCGTCCATCGGGCGGCGCCACGAGGGCCGCAGCACGCGCTGGTTGGCGCCGAGGACGGCGACGAGCGCCAACGCCGCGGCGACGTTGAGCACGAGCGGGCCGACGTCGTCGAACGGCGAGACGAACAGCCAGGCGGCGAGCAGCAGCGTCCAGAGCGGGGACGACGACGCCGACTCGAAGTGGCCGGCCTCGACCCCCCACGTGCCGTGGTGGAGGAGGTTTCCGGCCACGCTCTGGTGGATCGCCGGGTCGTCGAGGACGTAGACGAGGTGGCCGTCGGTGCGGCGCAAAGCCAGCAGCGTGATGGCGGCGAGCACGACGACGTAACCGGCGGCGCCCCAGGCGAGGAACGAGCGGTCGGGGCGCTCCCGCCGGGCGGTGGGGCCGGGTTCGTCGCCGTCCCGGGGCGCCACGGCATGCTCAGCTGTGGCCACCGACGTCACGGCGCCTCGCCTGACAGCCCTCGTGCCATGGGCCGCGGACACTACCAGCGCCGGTGGCACGGATCCCGTCGCTGGGCGGCGGCCCTCAGCGACGCCGCCATCGGGATCATGGTCGGCCTGCTCGTCCAAGGCGCTCACGCTGCTCGTCCAGATCGTCCTCAAGCTCGAGGAGCGCGACGTGCAGGTCGGTCGCTCGGCGACCCTGGCAGCGAGAATCGCGTACGTCGTGTGTCGACATCCGCCGTTGCAGCGACCTGTTCAGCCGCGTCGAGGACCTGGCCGAGGACTACTGACGCGACCGCCGCCATACTGGGCGTCATGGCCGGCCACGGCGCCTCCGAGCGGCTGACCGAGGTCGAGCGCTCCCTGATCCGCCGCGCGCTGCGCACGCCGCGGGGCCGCTACACCGCCGAACGTGCGAGCCAGCTGGCCGGCGTCCCCGTGCGGACGCTGCACGAATGGGCCACCACCGGCACGCTGCGGCCCGACGGCCACGGCGCGCGCCCCCGCACCTGGTCCTACCGCGACGTGGTCTACGCCCGCATGCTCGCCTGGCTGCGGGGCAAGGGCATGCCGCGGCGCCAGGCCGCGGCGCAGGTCGCCCGCGTCCGCCACCTGATGGCGCGGCCCGACCGGGTCGACGCGGGCGACGGCGATCGTCCCGGCGAGGGCGACGGCGGCCGGTCCGGCGGCGCCGCCGACGGCAACGGCGACCTGCGGGCGGCCGTGCGCAGCGACGGGCACGTGCTGCTCACCGGTGACGATGCGATCGATCCGCTGTCCGGCCAGCAGGTGTTCGCCGAGCTGACGCCCTTCCTCGACGCCTTCGACCCGACCGCCCCGGTGGCCGAGCTGGCGGACGGACCGGTGTGGGGCCCGAACCTCGTGCGCCCGTCGGCTCACACCACCATGTCGCCATGGGTGGCGGGCGGCGAGCCGTGTGTCGCCGGGACCCGCGTGCCGACGGCCGTGCTGCACGCCCTCCACGTCGAGCGCCGGCTCGACGCGGGCGCGATCGCGGCGCTCTACCCGGGCGTCGACGCCGACGAGGTCCGCGACGCCGTCGCCCTCGAGCGCCGGCTCCGCCACCAGCCGGACGAATCCCGTGCGGCTGCTGCTTGACCAGGGCTTCCCCTCGCCGCCCGGCTTCGCGCCCGAGGCGGTCGACCGCACGATCGAGGTCGTCGCCCTGCGCGACCTCGACCCCGCCCTGACCGGCGCGCCCGACTGGTACGTCTACCTGCGGGCCCACGAGGCCGGCTTCGACGCCCTCGTGACCCGGGCGTGGCACGCAGCGCCGCACTCCGAGGAGCTGTGGACGCTCGTGCGCACCCACCTGTCGGTCGTCACCTGGGCCCGCCCGCTCGACGACCCGGTGCGGGCCTGGGGCCAGCTGCTCGCCTACGTGCCCGAGATCCGCCGGGTGCTCGCCGAGCAGGGCCCCTCGATCGTGCGGCTGCCCGCGCCCCGGCTGGCCCGGTCGATGCTCATGCCGGCCTCGGAGGCGTTCGCCGACCTGGCAGCGGACCGCGGCGTCGCCGACCGGCAGCTGCGCGAGGAGGCCCGGGCCGGCGTCTACCGGGACCTCGCCGCCTGGGGCGAGCGCGAGCGCTTCGACGCGCTGCTGCGGGGCTGACGCGCCGGTCGGGCGTGCCTCGCTGAGTGGGCCAACATTGGCCCTGGTCGGAGCCCCCGGTCCGTCCCACGATGGGGGGCATGGAGCTCGACACGCCGCCGACCCCGGGCGCCCCCCGCCCCGATACCGAGCTCGGAGTCGGCGACGGCACCCGGGCGCTGCTCGCCCGCGTGGCCGCCGCGGCCGCCGACTACCTCGAGGCCGTCGCCGACCGCCCGGTGCGGGCCGGCCGCACGGCCGCCGAGGTCCGCGCCGCGCTGGACGGCGACCTGTCCGACGCCGGCGAGGCGCCCGAGGCGATCGTCGACCGGCTCGCCGCCCTCGCGCCGGAGGCCACGGTGGCGACGGCCGGGCCCCGCTACTTCGGGTTCGTCATCGGTGGCAGCCTGCCCGCGGCGCTGGCCGCCGAGCAGCTCGCCGTGGCCTGGGACCAGAACGCCGCCATGGCGGCGATGAGCCCGCTCGCCTCGGCGGCCGAGGACGTGGCCGCGGGTTGGATCGTCGACCTTCTCGGCCTGCCCGCCCACGCCTCGGTGGGGTTCGTGACCGGCGCCCAGCAGGCCAACACGACCTGCCTGGCGGCGGCCCGCCACCACGTGCTGGCGGCGCACGGCTGGGACGTCGAGGCGCACGGCCTGCAGGGGGCGCCCCGGGTCACGACCGTCGTCGGCGCCGAGGGGCACGCCACGATCGGCGTCGCCCTGCGCGCCCTCGGCCTGGGGGCGCCCAGCATCGTGGTGGACGCCGACGACCAGGGGCGGATGCGGCCCGACGCCCTCGCCGCCGCTCTCGACGGCCTGGTGGCCGGGCCGGACGAGGCGGACGCGGCCGACGTCGGCGGCGCCGGCACCGCCAGCTCGGCCGGCACCGCCAGCTCGGCCGGCACTGCCGGCCCCGTCATCGTCTGCGCCCAGGCCGGCAACGTGAACTCCGGGGCGTTCGACCCGTTCGCCGCCATCGTCGACGCGGCCCACCGGCATGGCGCCTGGGTGCACGTCGACGGGGCGTTCGGGCTGTGGGCCGCCGCCTCGCCGACTGTGCGGTCGCTCACCGCCGGTGTGGCCGGCGCCGACTCGTGGAGCGTGGACGGGCACAAGTGGCTCAACGTCCCCTACGACAGCGCCTACGCCCTCACCGCGCACCCGGCCGCCCACCGGGCGTCGCATGCGAGCACCGCCGGCTACTACGTGCCCGGCGCGGGCGACCGCGACGGCATGGACTGGGCGCCGGAGGCCTCGCGCCGGGCCCGGGGCATCGCCACGTGGGCAGCGCTGCGCAGCCTGGGCCGCGACGGCGTCGCCGACCTCGTCGATCGCTGCTGCGCCCACGCCCGGCGCCTGGCCGAGCGGGTCGCCGGCGAGCCGGGCGTCGCGGTGCTCGGCGACGTCGTCCTCAACCAGGTGCTGCTGCGCTTCGGCGACGACGACGAGCGGACGGGGGCCGTCATCGCCGAGCTCCAGCGGGACGGCACGTGTTGGGCCGGCGGGTCCGTGTGGCGCGGCCGGGCCGTCATGCGCTGGTCGGTGTCGAACTGGCGCACCACCGCTGCGGACATCGATCGCTCGGCCGACGCCTTGATCGCCGCCCACCGCCGCACATCCGGCTGAGGCCGCACGGGGCCCCACCCCGCGGCCCTGCGACGAGTGGTAGATCCGGCCGGTGACCGACCGGACCAGGTCTGGTCCACGAGCTGCTCGAGGCCGGCGCACGGCGGCCCAGCACCCCGGCAGGCGGATCGATGCGACGAGGTGGTCATCCGCGGGCGCAGCGCCGCCGCGTGCGCCGCCTGCGCGCTGAGCCGGCCGGTCCGGGCCCGGTTCAGACCGCCGCGGGTTCCAGGACCGGCACGTCGTCCGCGGCTTCGAGCCTGCGCGCCGGGGCCGCCGGGCGCTGGCGCGCATGGCGTGCGCCAGCCGGCCGGACGTCGCGGTCGCAGCGGCCCGCGACGGCGTCGGCCACCGCAGCAGCGGCCTCGGGCATGGACGTCGGGGTCGCGACGAGACCGCCGGACCGGCCCGTGAGGCGGCGGTCCACGTAGTCGCTACCGAACAGGAGACCCCCCATCGACGAGAGGGTCAGGACGACGATGACGAGCGCCTGCATGGCCCGAGCGCTAACCGCGAGGCTCGGTACCAAACAGCGGGACCGGCACCGCACAGCGGCTCCGTCGGACGGGCGTGGACGTTGGTTGGACTTCCAAGTAACCTACGTCGTACCAGCACGGTGACCCGATCGGGCGCCGAGGCGCACGATGTGGAGGTGGCATGACGTCCGTTGTTGATCGGGTGCAGCCCCGCGAGCCGGGAGCAGAGGCCGACAGCCTGCACCGCCCGCGGCACCCCGTGCGGTTCGTGACCGCCGCCAGCCTGTTCGACGGGCACGACGCCGCGATCAACATCATGCGGCGCATCCTGCAGGCGCAGGGTGCGGAGGTGGTCCACCTGGGCCACGATCGCTCAGTCGACGAGGTCGTGCGCGCCGCCGTGCAGGAGGACGTGCAGGGCGTCGCCGTCAGCTCCTACCAGGGCGGCCACGTCGAATACTTCCGCTATCTGGTCGACCGGCTCCGCGCCGAGGGCCGGGGCGACGTCAAGGTCTACGGCGGGGGCGGCGGCGTGATCGTCCCCTCCGAGATCGAGGCCCTGCACGCCTACGGCGTGGCCCGCATCTTCTCGCCCGAGGACGGCCAGGCGCTCGGCCTGCCCGGAATGATCAACACGATGATCGCTGCGTGCGACGTCGACCTGGCGGCCGACCTCCCGGCCGGCCTGGAGGCGCTGGCGGCCGGCGACGAGGTCGCCCTCGCCCGCACGATCACCGGCCTCGAGCAGGGGCGGCTGGCGCCGGACCGGCTCGCCGAGCTGCACGCCCTCGCGGCCACTCGCACGGTGCCGGTGCTGGGCGTGACCGGGACCGGCGGGTCCGGGAAGTCCTCGCTCAACGACGAGCTCGTCCGCCGCTTCCGGCTCGACACCGGGGACCGCCTCCGCATCGCCCTGATCGCAGTCGACCCCACCCGGCGTCGGGGCGGCGGCGCGCTGCTCGGCGACCGCATCCGCATGAACGCCATCGACGGGCGGGGTACCACGTTCCGCTCGCTCGCCACCCGGGGCGCCGGCGTGGTCGTCCCCCCGGCCCTCGACGACATCGTCGCCGCCGCCAAGGTCGCCGGCGCCGACCTCGTCGTCGTCGAGACGCCCGGCATCGGCCAGGGCGACGCCGCCATCGTCGACCACGTCGACGTCGCCCTCTACGTGATGACGCCCGAGTTCGGCGCCGCAAGCCAGCTCGAGAAGATCGACATGCTGGACTTCGCCGACGTCGTCGCCATCAACAAGTTCGACCGGCGCGGCGCCGCCGACGCCCGCCGCGAGGTGGGGCGGCAGATGGCCCGGAACGCCGGGGTGTTCGGGGCCGGGCCGGACGACATGCCGGTGTTCGGCACGGTGGCATCCCGTGTGAACGACGACGGCGTCACCGCGCTCTACCAGGAGCTGCGCCGGCGCCTCGCCGACCACGGCTTGACGGTCGGCGGCGGCGCGGCGACCGGCCCCGCGGACGGGGTGCTCGATCCCGCCGGCTGGCCGCACACCGGCGGGGCGCTGCCCGCGGTGGACGTGCGGGCCTCGACGGCCGACACGGCGATCGTGCCGCCGAGCCGGGTCCGCTACCTGGCGGAGGCGGCCGGCGCCGTGCGCACCCACCATCGGCGCGTCGAGGAGCAGGTGGCCGCCGCCCGCGAGCGCCAGCAGGTCCGGGCGGTGCGGGCCCTGCTGGCCGCCGGCGGCGACGGCGGCGGCGACGGGGCGGCGGCCGGCGACGCGGTGGCAGCCGGCGTCACGGCCCCGGCGCCGGACGTGGACCGGGGCTCCGTCGGGGCAGACGACCGGCTGGCTCAGCTGGAGGCGGCGGCCGAGGCCCGCCTCGACCCCGAATCGCGGGCCCTGCTCGACGACTGGCCGGCCACCGAGGCGGCCTACGCCGCCGACGAGCTGGTCGTGACCGTGCGCGACCGCGAGGTCCGCACCAGCCTGGCCAGCGAGTCGCTGTCGGGGACCCGCCTGCCCCGGGTGGCCCTGCCCCGCTTCGGCGACGAGGGCGAGCTGCTGCGGTTCCTGCGCCGCGAGAACCTGCCCGGCCGCTTCCCGTACACGGCCGGCGTCTTCGCGCTGCGCCGCGAGAACGAGCGTCCGGCCCGCATGTTCGCCGGCGAGGGCGACCCGTTCCGCACGAACCGGCGCTTCCACCTGCTCGCCAAGGGGCAGCCTGCGACGCGCCTGTCCACCGCCTTCGACTCGGTGACGCTGTACGGCCGCGACCCGGCCGAGCGCCCGGACATCTACGGCAAGGTGGGCAACGCCGGCGTCTCGGTCGCCACGCTCGACGACATGGCCGCCCTGTTCGACGGCATCGACCTGTGCGATCCCACGACGTCGGTGTCGATGACGATCAACGGTCCCGCGCCCACGATCCTCGCCATGTTCCTGTGCACGGCGATCGACCAGCGCCTCGACCGGGCGCGGGCCGAGCGCGGCCGCGACCTGACGGACGCCGAGGCCGCCGAGGTCACCGCCTGGGTCCTGGCCAACGTGCGCGGCACGGTCCAGGCCGACATCCTCAAGGAGGACCAGGGCCAGAACACCTGCATCTTCTCGACCGAGTTCGCCCTCGGGATGATGGCCGACGTGCAAGCGTGGTTCGTCGAGCACCGGGTGCGGAACTTCTACTCGGTGTCGATCTCCGGCTACCACATCGCCGAGGCCGGCGCGAACCCGATCAGCCAGCTGGCCTTCACGCTCGCCAACGGCCTGACCTACGTGGAGGCCTACCGGGCGCGCGGCATGGACGTCGACGACTTCGCGCCGAACCTGTCGTTCTTCTTCAGCCACGGCATGGACCCGGAGTATTCGGTGCTGGGCCGGGTGGCCCGGCGCATCTGGGCGATCGCCATGCGCGACCTCTACGGCGCAAACGAGCGCAGCCAGAAGCTCAAGTACCACGTGCAGACGTCCGGCCGGTCGCTGCATGCCCAGGAGATGGCCTTCAACGACGTCCGCACCACGCTGCAGGCCCTTATCGCCGTGCAGGACAACGCGAACAGCCTCCACACCAACGCCTACGACGAGGCGGTCACGACCCCGACCGCCGAGTCGGTGCGCCGGGCGCTCGCCATCCAGCTGATCATCGACCAGGAGTGGGGCCCGTCCCGCAACGAGAACCCCAACCAGGGCAGCTTCGTGCTCGACCAGCTCACCGACCTGGTCGAGGAGGCCGTGCTGGCCGAGTTCGACCGCCTCACCGAGCGGGGTGGCGTGCTCGGGGCCATGGAGACCGGCTACCAGCGCGGCCGCATCCAGGACGAGTCCATGCTCTACGAGCGGCGGAAGCACGACGGCTCGCTGCCGATCGTCGGGGTGAACACGTTCCGCAACCCCGGGGGCGAGGCCGCCCCGCCGGTGGTCGAGCTGGCCCGGTCCACCGACGACGAGAAGCGCAGTCAGCTGCGGCGGGTCGCCGACTTCCAGGCCCGCCACGCCGCCGAGCGCCCCGCCGCCCTCGACCGCCTGCGGGCCGCCGCGCTCGCCGGCGACAACCTGTTCGCCGTCCTCATGGACGCGGTGCGCCATTGCTCGCTCGGCGAGATCACCGACGCCCTGTTCGAGGTGGGCGGCCGCTACCGGCGCAACGTCTGAACAGGCCTCCACCGGGTACAGCCTCGGCCAGGTCACCAGCCCGGGCACCAGCCCCGCGACGGCGTGCTCGCGCAGGTGCGGCAGGTGCGCCCGCTCGTCGAGCTGCGCACGCCGTTCGAGGTCAGATTCGATGCCATCGACGCGGCCGACCGCGGTGCCCCCGATGCCGACTGGCAGGGCGTGATCAACGCCGCGCAGCGCGCCGCGCTCGCGGAGGACACGGCGATCTTCTACGGCTACGACGACGCTGGCATCACCGGTCTCGTGCCGTCGTCCGTGCACGAGCCGATCCTCATCGGGGAGGACTACGACGACTACCCGGGCTACGTGGCCCGCGCCGTGTCACGGCTGCGTGTCGCCGGCGTCGAAGGCCCCTACGCGATCGCGCTCGGGCCCCGCTGCTACACGGGCGTGGTCGAGACGACCGAGAACGGCGGTTACCCGGTCTTCGAGCACCTGAAGACCATCCTCGGCGGGCCGGTGCTCTGGGCCCCCGGCGTCGACGGCGCGGTCGTCGTCAGCCAGCGCGGCGGCGACTACGAGATGGTTCTGGGCCAGGACATGTCGATCGGCTACCGGTCCCACACGCTCGAGGCCGTGCAGCTGTACCTCGAGGAGAGCCTGACGTTGGTCGTGCTCGACGACCGCGCCGCCATCGGGCTCGTCTACCCGAGCTGACCCGTCCGGCCGCGGGCGTCGCGACGGCATCCGTGGGACGGCGCCGGCGTGCGGCTCGGGCCACGGCGACGCGTGGCGGCCGGGCCGCGTACCGTCGGGACCGATGCTGACCTCACCGCGCTGGACCCACGTCGCGCTGCCGGCGCACGACCTCGACGCCTCTGTCGACTGGTACCGCCGCTACACGCCGCTCGTGGTCGTCGACCGGCGCGAGGACGCGGACGGCCAGACGGCCTGGCTGGCGCACGAGGGCCAGGTCGAGAACCCATTCGTGCTGGTCCTCGTCATGTTCTTCCGCGACCGCGGTACGCGCCAGCCCCAGCTAGGGCCGTTCGCCCACCTGGGCATCGAGATGCCGACCAGGGCGGATGTGGACCGTCTCGCCGACGCCGCCCGGGCCGAGGGCTGCCTGCACTGGGAGCCCGCCGACATGGGACCCCCGGTCGGCTACGTGTGCGCGCTGGAGGACCCCGACGGCAACGTCGTCGAGATCAGCCACGACCAGGGCGTGTACGCCACCGTCGAGCGCCTGTGGGGCGGCGGAACGTCCTGATCGCGGTCGGCGGGGTTTCCCGGGCGGCCGCACGGGAAGACGCGCGCCATGCCCACCAAGAAGGAAGACCTGCCGGGCACGATCAAGCGGTCGCCGCCCAAGGCGCAGCGCACCTACGCCGAGACCCTCGACTCCGCGCACGACCAGTACGACAGCGAGGAACGGGCGCACCGCACTGCCTTCTCGGCGCTGAAGCACAGCTTCGAGAAGGTGGGCGACCATTGGGAGCCCAAGGACCACAAGGGCCCTTCCGACGCCCACGCCAAGGGTGGCCGCGACGACCGCAGGCCCACCGCCGGCGGGGTCGATGTCGAGGGCCACACCAAGGACGAGCTCATGGAGCGCGCCCGCAAGCTGGGCGTGAAGGGCCGCTCGTCGATGTCCAAGGCCGAGCTCGGTCGGGCCATCGCCCGGAAGCAGGACTGAGCGGCCACACGTAGGACCGAGCGGCCCCGCCAAGCCGTCCGGTCTGCCACCCCCCATGGCCCTCGTCACCGTCGTCATCGCCACGCGCGACCGCCGCGTCGAGTTGCTCCGCACGCTCGATCGGCTCGCGGCGCTGCCGGAGCGGCCGCCGGTCGTCGTCGTCGACAACGGGTCGAGCGACGGGAGCCCGGACGCCGTGCGCGCCGCTCACCCCGCGGTGCGCGTGGTGGAGCTGGGCACCAACCGGGGCGCCCCCGCCCGCAACGTGGGTGTTGACGCCGCTGCGACGCCGTACGTGGCGTTCGCCGACGACGATTCGTGGTGGGCTCCCGGCTCCCTGGCCCGGGCGGCCGAGCTCTTCGCCGGTCACCCCCGCCTGGCCGTCATCGCCGCGCGCATCCTCGTCGGGCCCGAGGAGCGGCTCGACCGCGTGTGCACCGAGATGGCCGCCAGCCCGCTCACGCCGCCCCCGGGCATCGCCCTGCCCGGCCCGCCGGTGCTCGGGTTCGTGGCATGCGGGGCGCTCGTGCGCCGCGCCGCGTTCCTCGAGGTCGGCGGCTTCGACGACGTCGTGTTCTTCTTCGGCGAGGAGCAGCGCGTGGCGCTGGACCTCGACCGCGCCGGCTGGCACCTCGCCTACGTCGAGGACGTAGTCGCCCACCACTACCCCTCTTCCCAACGCGTGCCGGCCGCTCGCCGGGCGCTCGCCGTTCGCAACGACCTGCTCACGACCTGGATGCGCCGGCCGCTGCGTCCCGCGCTGGCCCGGACGGCCAGGGCCCTCCGCCGGGCCGTGCGCGAGCCCGCCCAGCGCGCGGGCCTCGCCCAGGCCGCGCCCCGGCTGCGCGCGGCGCTGGCCGAGCGCCGCCCGGTCCCGGCGGCGCTCGAGCGGCGCGTCCGCCTGCTCGAGGCCTCGTCGGCGCCGGCTCGGTTGCCGGACGGCCAGCGGGGAAGCGATCAGCCCCCGATCCACGACGACCTGCACGGGAGGGCCGATGGACCGCACGAGCGACAAGCACTCGCCACGGGTCGACGAGCAGCTGCAGCACGAGGAACAGGGATTCGTCCGTGACGACCGCGACGAGGGGCGCGACGAGCGCCGCCGGACCGAGGCGCCCGGGCCGGACGAGGGGGGCGTCGGAAGCCGCCCGGAGGTGCACGAGGAACGCTTCGGCGCCCCGCCCCTCGACGAGGTCGAGGATCGCGCGATGGTCGCCGCCGTGTTCCGGCCGTCGCTGTTCCCGGCCCACCGCGACCAGCTGGTCGACGCGGCGCGCGCCGAGTTCGCCGATGAGGTGTTCCTGGCCGACCTCATGGCGGTTCCCGACCGCCTCTACGACACGCCCACCGACGTCTACGAGGCGGTGGTGGCGGTCCGGCGGCAGCGGGCCGGCGGCCCATGACCGGCGACCGGTTCCGCGATCGTGAGGACGCCGGGACGCAGCTGGCCGAGCTCGTCGCCGACCTGGAGCCCTACGACCCGGTCGTGCTCGCCCTGCCCCGGGGCGGCGTGGCCGTCGGTGCGGCCGTGGCGCGCCGGCTCGGCGCGCCGCTCGACGTCGTCGTCGCCCGCAAGGTCGGCGCGCCCGGCCAGCCCGAGTTGGGCATCGGGGCGGTGGCCGAGGACGGCGCGGTGGTCGTCGACCGGTCAGCCACCACCGCGTTGGGAATCGACGACGAGCGCGTCGCCACCCTCGTCCGGCGCACGCGCCGGGAGGTGGCCCGACGCGTGGCCCTCTACCGGGGCGACCGGCCCGTGCCCCCGCTCGACGGCCGGGATGCTGTGCTGGTCGACGACGGCCTGGCTACGGGTGTGACCGCCGCGGCCGCACTGCACGCCGTGCGGGCCCACCGCCCGCGCAGGCTCGTGCTGGCCGTGCCGGTGACGGCACCCGACACCGCCGACCGCCTCGCCGAGCTGTGCGACGCCGTCGTCTACCTGTGCGCTCCCGAGTACTTCCGGGCGGTGGGCGCCTGGTATGACGACTTCACCCAGGTCACTGACGCCGAGGTGCTCGAGCTGCTGGCCGAGGCGGACGACCTCGACGGTCAGGGCCATGCAAGGCGCGAGCCGCCCGACGGTCACCGCGATGCGACGGACGAGCCCCCCGACGGTCACGGTCTCACCTCGGATGGCCCCCCGGCCGACGGCCCGGCCGGCACCACCGACCGGATCACGGCCGCGGACCCCGCCGAGGGCGCGGACGCCGTGGCGGAGGCGGGGACCCCCGAGCCGGCCTAGGCGGGCGGCAGACGCACCACGGAGATGAAGAAGTCGTCGATCTGGCGGATCACGTCGACGAAGCGGTCGAAGTCGACCGGCTTGGTGATGTACGCGTTGGCGTGCAGGTCGTAGCTGCGCAGGACGTCCTCGTCCGCGGCCGAGGTGGTCAGCACGATCACCGGGATCCGCCGCAGGTCGGCGTCGTTCTTGACCTCCTCGAGGACCTGCCGCCCATCCTTCTTGGGCAGGTTCAGGTCGAGGAGGACGAGGTCGGGCCGTGTCGCGTCGCTGTGGGGCCCCTCCTGGCGGAGGTACTCGACGGCCTCGACGCCGTCGCCCACGACGCTGAGCCGGTTGATGACCTTGCCCTCGTCGAGGGCCTCGCGGGTCATGAGCACGTCGCCCTCGTCGTCCTCGACGAGCAGGACCTCGATCGGGCGGACGGGATCCGCCTCAGCCAGTGTCATCGTCGCTCTCCTCCGTGGCGGTCGGCGGGACCGCGTCGATCGGCAGGGTGAAGCAGAAGGTGGCGCCGGGACCCCGGCCGTCGCCGAGCCAGATGCGCCCCCCGTGGAACTCGATGATCTTCTTCGACAGCGCCAGGCCGATGCCGGTGCCCTCGTACTCGTTCTTGTTGTGCAGGCGCTTGAAGATGGTGAATATTTGCTCGGCGTAGTCGGGTTCGATACCGATCCCGTTGTCGGTGACGCTGATCGTCCACTCGTCGCCGGCGACGGCGGACACATCGACCGCCGGTGGGTCCTCGCCGTGGAACTTGAGGGCATTGCCTACCAGGTTCTGCAGAACGCCGGCGAGCAACCGGCGGTCGCCCTTCACGGTCGGCAGATCGCCCACGCGGACCGTCGCCCCGGTGGCCTCGATCACCTCGGCGAAGGTGCTGGTGACCTCGTCCGCGACCTCGCCGAGGTCGACGTCCTCGAACGCCTCGGTGGTGCGCCCGACACGCGAGAACGCGAGCAGGTCGTTGATCAGGTCCTGCATGCGCCGGGCGCCGTCGCTGGCGTACCAGATGTACTCGCGGGCCCGGTCGTCGAGCTGGTCGGCGTAGCGCTTCTCGAGCAGCTGGCAGAAGCCCGACACCTTGCGCAGCGGCTCCTGCAGGTCGTGCGAGGCGACGTAGGCGAACTGCTCGAGGTCGTCGTTCGAGCGGACAAGCTCCTCGGTCTGGCGTTGGAGGTCGGCCCGGGCCTCGGTGAGCTCGCCGAGCTCGGCGACGATGCGCGAGCGCATCGCCTCGACGTCTGCGCCCAGGCTCACGAGCTCGGGGGCGCCGCGGCCCACCACACGGTGGCCCACCTCGCCCGACGCCACGCGGCGGGCGTCCGCGCCGAGGTGGGCCAGCGGGCGCAGCACCTGGCGTGACAGGGCCAGCGATATGGCGGCGCCCAGCACGATGATGCCCGCCACCTGCAGAAACATGAACACCATGACGAGCCGGTAGGCGTCGTCGAGCTGCTCCCGGTCGATGTCGAGCGCCCGCTGGACCCCGGCGTCGAGCACGTCGATGTCGCCGCGCAGCTGGTCGAAGAGCGCCCGTCCGTCGTCGAGGGCGGCGGGCGTGCTGGCCTGGGCGGCCGTGGCCGGGTCGAGGACGGGCTCCGCCGCCTCGCGGCGCCAGGTGGCGAGCGAGTCGGCGGCCGTGTCGACCTCGGCGGCCAGGCGGGGCGCGTCGCCGATCAGCGTGTGCAGCCGCGCGAGGGCGTCATCCGCCTCGTTGCGCCCGCGCTCGTAGGGCTCGAGGAACAGCGCCTCGTCGTCGCTGAGGGCGTAGCCGCGCACGCCCGTCTCCTGGTCGATGACGGCCGAACGGAGGTCTCCCACGGCCTCGGCGGCACCGTCGAGGCGGTCGATGAGGTCGTCCCGCTCCCGCGCCAGGCGGGTCTGCGACAGGAGCTGCAGCCCGAGGGTGATCAGCAGGAAGACGGCCACGCCGCCGAGCAGCAGCGCCAGCCGGGACCGCAGCGACAGGGCGCGCCGCCGGTCGCCGCGCCGGTGGACCCGACCGGCGTCAGACACGGTCGTCGACGCGGACGAGGCAGAGGGCGACGTCGTCCCCGAGCGGTCCCCCGTTGCGCCGCTGGGCCTCGGCCAGGAGCCCGTCGAGCAGCCCGTCGGGCGAGGTCCCCAGGCGGTGGAAGTCGTCGATGATCGGCAGCAGGGCCTCGACGCCGAGGCGGGTGGTGGCGGTCGGCGAGGCCCAGCCCTCGATCAGGCCGTCGGTGTAGAGGAGCAGCGCGGCGCCGGGGTGCAGCGGCACGGTCACCGGGTGCCACTTGGGATGGGGCAGCACGCCCAGGAGCGAGCCGTACTCGGCGTCGCCCACGATCCGGCTGCGGTCGCTCACGATGATGGGCGGCGGGTGGCCGGCGAGCACGAGGGTCGCGGTCGTCCGGTCGGCGGCGACGGCCACTGTGCAGACGGTGGCGAATGTGATCGTGTCCCACTCCGTCCGGATGAACCGGTCGACCGTGTCGATGACGCGCATCTGGTCGAGGCCGGCGAGGGTCAGGGCCCGCCAGGCGCTGCGCAGGCGGGCGGCGAGCGCCGCCTCATCGGGGCCGTGGCCGGCGACGTCGCCGATCAGAACGTGGATCTCGTCGCCGGGCACCTCGATGGCGTCGTAGAAGTCGCCGCCCAGGTCGGAGCCCTCGCGCCGGGCCCGGTAGCGCAGCGTCACGCTCACGTCGTCGGACCGGATCACCGGCGTCGGCGTCAGCGCCCGCTCGACCCGGGTGTTCTCGGCCCGGCGGCGCTCGGCCTCGAACAGGTCGCGGCTGAGCCGTGCTGCACGCTGGCGCTCGACGGCGTAGCGCACGGACCGCGCCAGGAGCTGGTCGTCGACGCGGCCCTTGACGAGGTAGTCCTGGGCGCCGGCCACGACCGAGCTGACGCCGAGGCGCTCGCTGTCGGCCCCGGTCAGCACGACGACTGCCGTGTCGGGAGCCGCGCCGGTGAGGGCCTCGACGCCCTGGGTGCCGTGGTTGTCGGGCAGGCCCACATCGAGCAGGACGCATTCGACGTCGCCCGCGCGGACCAGGGCGTCCGCCAGGGTGGCCACCCGCTCGACGAGCACGCCGGGCAACCCGTCGGCGAGCAGCTCGCGCACGAGGAGCGCATCGCCGTCGTCGTCCTCGACGATCAGCAACCGCCACCCCGTGGTGGTCTGGAACGCGCCGACCGGGGCCGCCCCTCCGGAGACCGGCGGGGCGCCGCCGGGCGCGACGGGACGCCCGGTCAAGCCGTTCTCAGGCGTCATGCGCGGCCGGGCACCAATGCGGCGCGGAGGCGGGATCCCGCACGACCGGAGGCCCGGATCGGCGGTTCACGACGGACAAGGGTCATGATGGGATGCGGTGGGAGCGCTCGGGCATGCGGCGGGTGGCCCCTGGACGGAACCGGTTGCAGGATCCTCTCATGGCGATGCGCAGTTGCACATACCCCATCGAACGTAGTGTTCGATAACCCGTTTGCGCTTCGTTCTACCGGCTCGCAGGGCGGGTAGGTGTGGGGCCACGGGGTGGTGACGGCAGAGGAGAGCTCCAGATGACCGACCGGCCGGTCAAGGTCGTGCTGGCGAACGATGATCAGATCATCATCGAGGGTCTGCGCGCACTGATCACGGCCCACTCCGACCGGGTGCAGGTCATCGACACCGTCCGCGGCGAGCCCGAGGTGACGCTGTCGCGGCAGACCGAGGCCGAGGCCGACGTCCTGCTCATCGACGCGTTCGCCCGCACGGCCGGCGGCATCGACGCGGCCGTGAAGGTGCTCGCCGAGGATCCGTCGTTCGCCGTCGCCGTGTTCACGGACGCGCAGGACCTCCGGCTCATGCTCCAGGCGCTCCGCGTGGGCGTGCGCGGCTACATCCTCAAGTCGTCGAGCGCCGACGAGCTCGTCGACGCGATCATCCGCCTCGCCGAGGGCGAGATGGTGCTCGACCCTCGCCTCGCCACCGACGCCGCCCTGCTGGCGGCCCGGGCCATCGACGTCGGCGAGTGGCCCGGCGCGCACCTCGGACTCACCCGGCGCGAGGCCGAGCTGCTGGCGCTGCTCGGCGAGGGGCTGCCGCCCCGCGACGCCGCGCTCCGCATGGCGCTGTCGCCCGAGACGGTCCGGACACACACACGAAACCTGTACCGCAAGCTTGGCGTCAACGACCGGGCCGCGGCCGTGGCGATCGCCTGGCGCGAGGGTCTTGTGCGCTGAGGGGCGGCACGACCGCGACCGCTCAGGCGCCGAGGACCTGGCGCACCCCCCGGGCGATCTCGACGTCCTCGCGGGCGGCGACGACCAGCACCCGCACGGACGACGCGGCGGCCGTCACCTCCGCGTCGGGGGTGGCGCCCGCGTCGAGCGCCGGGTCCACGGCCACGCCGAGGAGTCGGAGCCCGTCGGCGGTCCGGCGGCGCACCACCCCGGCGTTCTCGCCCACGCCGCCGGTGAACACGAGGGCGTCGAGGCCGCCGAGCGCCGCCGCCATGGCCGCCACCCCCGCACGGAGGCGGTGGACGTAGACGTCGAGCGCCAGGCCGGCGTCGGGGTGCCCCTCGTCGGCCCGCGCCGAGATCGTCCCGACGTCACCTGTGCCGGCGAGCGCGGTGAGACCGCTGTGGTGCTCGAGCGCGTCACGCAGGTCCTCGGCCGCCAGACCGTGCTCGGTCTGGAGCCACAGCAGCGCCCCGGGGTCGACCGAGCCCGACCGCGTGGCCATGACGAGGCCCTCGAGCGGCGTGAAGCCCATGGTCGTGTCGACGGATCGGTCGCCGTGCACTGCGGCGAGCGAGGCGCCGGCGCCGAGGTGACAGGTCACCACGCGGAGCCTCGCGCCCGGCGTCCCGGCCATCTCGTGGGCCCGCCGGGCGGCATACGCGTGCGACAGGCCATGGAAGCCGTAGCGCCGCAGGCCCAGGCGGTCGCGCCACTCGCCGGGCACCGCGTAGGTGGCCGCCTCGGGCGGGAGGTGGGCGTGGAACGCGGTGTCGACACAGGCCACGGCCGGCACCTCGGGGGTGAGCCGGGCGACGAGGTCGGCGGTCCGCAGCGCCGCCGCCTGGTGCAGCGGTGCCAGCGGGACGAGCGCCTCGAGGTTCCGGCGGGTGGCGTCGTCGAGCCGCGCCGGGCCGGTCACCGCGGTGCCGCCGTGCACGAAGCGGTGGCCGACCGCCTCGAAGTGCCCGAGTCCCTCGACCGCGCTGCGCAGCCCGTCGGTGTCGAGCTCGTCCGGTGACCCGAGGTCGACCCGGGCCACCACGGCGTCACCGTCGCCGAGCACGCGAAGCTTGAGGCTGCTCGATCCGGCGTTCACGACGAGGATGCGCACCGCGACGTCCCGGCTCAGCCGGGCCAGGCCCAGTCGCGGACCTCGGGGGCGTCCTCGCCGTGCTCGCGGGTGTGCGCCCGGGCCGCCCGCCGGGCCTCCACCATGGCCTCGCGTACCCCGGCCGCCGCGTCGCCGAGCCTCGGCACCCGGTCGATCACGTCGATGACCAGGTGGTAGCGGTCGAGGTCGTTGAGCATGACCATGTCGAAGGGCGTGGTCGTCGTGCCCTCCTCCTTGTAGCCGCGCACGTGGATGTTGTGGTGGTTCGTGCGCCGGTAGGTCAGCTGGTGGATCAGAGAGGGGTAGCCGTGCCAGGCGAACACGACCGGCCGGTCGGGCGTGAACAGGGCGTCGAAGTCCGCATCGGTGAGGCCGTGCGGGTGCTCGGTGCGGGGCTGCAGCCGCATGAGGTCGACGACGTTGACCACCCGGACCCGCAGGTTGGGCAGGTGGCGGCGCAGCAGGTCGACGGCGGCCAGGGCCTCGAGCGTCGGGATGTCGCCCGAGCAGGCGACGACGACGTCGGGGCGACCGCCCTCGTCGTTCGACGCGAACCCCCACCGGCCGATACCGGCGGTGCAGTGGGCGACGGCGTCGTCCATGCTCAGCCAGTTCGGCGCGTCGTTCTTGCCGGCGACCACGACGTTCACGTAGTCGCGGCTGCGGAGGCAGTGGTCGTAGACCGACAGCAGGCAGTTGGCGTCCGGCGGCAGGTAGACCCGGACGACCTCGGCCTTCTTGTTCACGACGTGGTCGATGAAGCCGGGGTCCTGGTGCGAGAAGCCGTTGTGGTCCTGGCGCCAGACGTGGCTGGAGAGGAGGTAGTTCAGTGACGGCAACGGCCGGCGCCAGGCCAGGTGCCGGGTCACCTTCAGCCACTTCGCGTGCTGGTTGACCATCGAGTCGATGATGTGGACGAACGCCTCGTAGCAATTGAACAGCCCGTGGCGGCCGGTGAGGACGTAGCCCTCGAGCCACCCCTGGCACAGGTGCTCGGAGAGGATCTCCATGACGCGCCCACCCGGCCCCAGGTGCTCGTCGCCCGCCTCGACCTGTGCCATCCATGCCCGATCGGTCACATCGAACACGTCGCCGAGGCGGTTGGACTGGGTCTCGTCCGGCCCCATGATCCGGAACGTCGTGGGGTTGCGGGCGACCACGTCCCGCAACCACGCCCCCAGCACGCGGGTCGCCTCGGACCGGGTGCCGTCGGGGCCCGGGACATCGACCGCGTAGTGCCGGAAGTCGGGCAGGTCGAGGTCGCCGCGCAGGAGCCCGCCGTTGGCCTGGGGGTTGGCGCCCATCCGGCGATCGCCGGACGGTGACAGCCGGGCTACCTCGGGTCGCAGGCGCCCGCTCTCGTCGAACAGCTCCTCGGGGCGGTAGCCGCGCATCCAGTCCTCGAGGATGCGGCGGTGCCCCTCGTCCGAGCGCACCCCGGCGAGCGGCACCTGATGCGAGCGCCACGTGCCCTCGACCAAGTCGCCGTCCACCTCGTGGGGGCCGGTCCAGCCCTTCGGCGTGCGCAGCACGATCATCGGCCAGCGGGGCCTGACCGGGCCGCTCTCGTGCGCCGCGCGCTGGATGGCGTCGATGTCGTCGAGCGCGGCGTCGAGCGCGTCGGCGAGCTGGCGGTGGACGTCCGCCGGGTCGTCGCCGGACACGATGCGGGGGTCGTGGCCGTAGCCCTCGAGCAGAGCGCGCAGCTCCGTCTCGGGGATGCGGGCGAGCACCGTGGGGTTGGCGATCTTGTAACCGTTGAGGTGCAGGATCGGCAGCACCGCCCCGTCGGCGGCGGGGTCGAGGAACTTGTTCGAGTGCCAGCTGGCGGCGAGCGCGCCGGTCTCGGCCTCGCCGTCACCGATGACGCACGCCGCCACAAGCGTGGGGTTGTCGAACACGGCGCCGTAGGCGTGGGCCAGGGCGTAGCCGAGCTCGCCGCCCTCGTTGATCGACCCGGGGGTCTCGGGGGCCGCGTGGCTGGGGATGCCACCGGGGAACGAGAACTGCCGGAACAGGCGGGCCATGCCGTCCTCGTCGGGCGTGACCTCGGGGTAGATCTCGCTGTAGCTGCCCTCGAGGTAGGTGTTGGCCACCATCGCCGGGCCGCCGTGGCCAGGACCGCAGACGAACATCGCGTCGAGGTCGCGGGCGGCGATCACCCGGTTGAGGTGGGCGTAGAGCAGGTTGAGCCCGGGCGTGGTGCCCCAGTGGCCGAGCAGGCGGGGCTTGATGTGCTCGGGAGCGAGCGGATCACGCAGCAGCGGGTTCGCCAACAGGTAGATCTGCCCGACGGACAGGTAGTTGGCGGCCCGCCACCAGGCATCGACGAGCGCCAGCTCCTCGTCGGTCGCCGGGGGGCGGTTGGGGGCGGAGACGGCCATGGCCAGCAGTCTTCCCCCTGGCGGCCCCGAGGGAAACGGCCGGCTCCAGCGAACGGTGGGAACGCTCGACCGCGCGGCTGTCAGGTCCGGCCCCGGCCCGAGCGGTTGCGGGCGGTCTGCCGGTGCCACAGGCCGGCGATCGCCGTGACGAGCGCCCCGCCGGCCACGATCCGGGCGGTGCGGCGGCGGGCGGCCGCCGCGTCGCCGCCGGTCAGCTCGGCGGGGCGGTCGGGCACGGCCACCTGTGGTGCGGTAGCCGCCGGCGACCCGGCGGGAGCCCGCGGGGCGGCCGGCACGTCGCTCGCCTCGTGCAGCCGGCCCGGCTCGTCGAGCCGGTTCAGCCAGGCGGCCGCCGGATGCGCACGGGCGTGGGGGTCCTCGATGTCGACGGTGAACCAGTCGGCACGCACCCGCTCGCGGTCGACGTCGAGCACGACGAAGCCGTGGCGCTCGAGCTCGAACCAGCGGGCTTCGGGGAGCGTCTCGGCCAGCTCGCCGGCCAGCTTGCGCCACCCGCGGGGGAGCTGGGCCCCCATGGGCGTGGACGTGACGCACGGCGCGACGAACTCGACGGCCACCGGGCGGCCCTCGTGGTTCGGGCCCTCGAACGCCCACGCCGAGTGGACGTCGCCGGAGATGACGACCATGCCGCCGCCGCGGTCGGCCATGGCGGCGACGAGCCGCTCACGCTCGGTTGGGTAGCCGTCCCACTCGTCGGTGCAGAGCGCCTGCCCGTCGACCACCGCGTAGCCGCTCGGGGTGACGTCGCTCAGGCGCTCGCCGACGGGGACCGGCAGCTGCATGCGGTTCAGCACCACGGCGCTGCCCAGTAGGCACCAGGGGCGGCTCGTGTCGCGGACCCGTTCGTGCGCCCAGGGCCGCTGGGCGGCGCCGAGGATCGACCGGTCGGGGTCATCGATGTCGGGGGAGCCCGGATGGTCGGCGTGCTCGTCGCGTCCCGCGATGCGGGTGTCGAGCATGACGAGCTCGGCGAGGTCGCCGATCGGGAACGAGCGCCAGATCGCGAGCTGGTCGCCGGGGTCGCGCAGGCGGGTGGGCAACCACTCGTGCCAGGCCTGCACGGCGTGGGACAGGCGCTCCTCCCACAGGCCGTGCTGCGCGTCGTCGTGGGCCTTTGCGCCGTGGCGCCAGGCGTTGTCGGCGATGTCGTGGTCGTCCCAGATGGCGACCATCGGGTGGCGCTGGTGCAGCGCCCGCATGTCGGGGTCGGACCGGGTCTGGGCGAAGCGCGTGCGGTAGTCGTCGAGGCTCGTGACGGTGCGGTCGGGCTCGGCGGTGCGCACCGTGCCCCGGCCCGCTGACTCGTAGATGTAGTCGCCGACGTGCACGACGAGGTCGACCTGGGCGTCGGCCACGGCCCGGTACACGCCGAAGTGGCCCTGCGAGTAGTCGGCGCAGCACACGACGGCCAGGCGGACGCGGTCGACGCCGGCGTCCGGCAGCGTGCGGGTCCGCCCGACGGGCGAGCGTCGGTCGCCCGCCTCGAACCAGTAGCGGTAGCTCGTGCCGGGCAGCAGGTCGTCGACGTCTACGGCGACAGAGCCGTTCGCGTCGGGGTCGAGGACCACCTCGCCGCCGGCGACGGGCGCCACGTCGGTGGCGGGGGCGATGCTCCACCGGACCGTGTCGTGGCCCTCGACGCGCGTCCACAGCAGGACCGACGTGGTGGTCGGGTCGAAGCTGCCGACACCGTGGGTGAAGGGATCGGCCCGGTCGTCCGGTTCGCCTGAGTGGTCCAACGTGTGGTCTCCCCACGTTCGGCGCCGGACCCGTCCCGGCTGGCCTGGAGCGACGACCCTAGCGGTGACTTCGGGATCGCAGGCGATGGGCGGCCTCGTGGGCGATGATGGCGCCGCACGCGGGGGCGGCCGCGCTCGGTGAGGACCGGCACCAGCGAGGGACGTAGATGACCGAGACCATGGCCGCGTACCGCATCGTGGCGTGGGGCCAGCCGCCCGAGATCGCCGAGGCCCCTGTGCCGGTGCCCGGTCGTGGGGAGGTTCGCGTGCGCGTGGCGGGCAACGGCCTGTGCCACTCCGACATCGGCATGGCGGCCATGCCCGGGGAGATCGGCGAGGCGCTCGGCTGGCGCCTGCCCTTCACGCTCGGCCACGAGATCGGCGGGTGGATCGACGCCCTGGGGCCGGGCGTCGACGGCCTCGCCGTGGGCGACGCCGTGGCGCTCGTGTCGCCCCACTCCTGCGGCGTGTGCGGCCACTGCATCCGGGGCCAGGACAGTGCGTGCCCCCACGGCCTGGCCGGCCGCGGCTACGGACGCGACGGCGGCCTCGCCGGCCACGTCGTGGCCGCGGCGCCCCGAGAGGTCGTGCGCCTCGACAGCCTCGATCCCGTGGTGGCGGGCCCGCTCATGGACGCGGGCGCGACCTCGTACCACGCGGTGCGCCGGGTGCTCCCGCGGCTCGTGCCGGGGTCGACGGCCGTGGTCATCGGCGTCGGGGGTCTGGGCGGCTTCGCCGTGCAGCTGCTGCGCGCCCTGAGCCCGGCCCGGGTGGTGGCGGTCGACTCGAACCCGGCCCGCCGGCGCCTCGCCGCCGACCTCGGCGCCCATCACACGCTGGCGGGCGTCGACAGGGCCACGGTCGCGGCCCTGCGCGACCTGACCGACGGCACCGGGGCGCAGGTGGTGCTCGACCTCGTGGGCATCGACGCCACGATCGACGCCGGCCTGGCGTCGGTAGCGAGCTTCGGGGCGTTCGGGCTCGTCGGGGCGGGCGGTGGCAGCTTCGGCCGGCCCTGGTTCGGCGGGCTGCCTCGCGACGCCGAGGTGTTCACGTTCCAGGGCTCGTCGATCGCCGACGCGCACGACGTGGTGCGCCTGGCCGAGGCGGGCCTGATCACCAGCGAGGTGGACGTGTTCGGCTGGGACGACGTGGCCACCGCCTACGACCGCCTGGCCCACGGCGACCTGCGGGGCCGCGCCGTGGTGACCCCCGCGACCTGAACGGGCCGGTACCAGCTCCGCGCCGGCTGGGCGCCGGTCGTCCCGGTCCGGACCGCACGATGTCCAGCCGGCGGCCACCGCCGGTTCGCCCGCCGGCCGATCGGACGCCGTGCCTGCCCCGTGCCGTCGTCCGGGATGACGGGTCCTCGGCTTGCCTGCCGGCCGCGGCCGACGACACGATCGGGCGCCGGCGCGCCCCGGAGCGTGCCGCCGACCCGAGGAGTCGCCGTGGATCTGCTCGACGGACTCGCCACGACCCGTGCCGTGCGCCGCTACCGCCCCGACCCGATCCCCGAGGCCGACCTCGCCACGATCCTGTGGCACGCCACGCGGGCGCCCTCGGGCTCGAACCGCCAACCGGCCCGCTTCCTGGTGCTGCGCGACGGCCCCGCGCCGCCCGCGCGAAGGCCCTGATCGGCGAGGCCAGCCGACGGGCGTGGGGCTCCAAGCGCCGAGCCGACGGCTACGACCGCGGCACGGGTGCCGACCCCGACTCGCCCAAGGCGCGCGCCGGCCGGGCCCTGCAGGCCTACGTCGACGACTTCGAGGCGATCCCCGTCGTCATCCTCGTGGGCGCCGTGCCCTGGCGGGTGACCGACGTGACCGCAGGCGCCTCGATCTACCCCGCCTGCCAGAACCTCCTGCTGGCAGCCCGGGCGCTGGGCTACGGCGGCACGATGATGATGTGGCACGGCCTCGTGGAGGCCGACTTGCGGTCCCTGCTGGCCATCCCCGACGAGATCCTGCTGGCGGCCACGATCACCCTCGGCGTGCCGGAGGGCCGCCACGGCCCGCTACGGCGTCGCCCGCTGCCCGAGGTCGTCTACGACGACACCTGGGGCGCGCCCGCGACATGGGCCGTCGACCCACCCGACACCCGCTTCACATCCGCCGGCCCCCGTGGCGCCGAGCGCTGAAAGTGGTCGATGCGACACGTCCAGTTGCCGCGGGTGGTTGACAGATCGTGACCGGTTAGTGTCTCACTGCTCTCGGCCCGTCCGCCGCAGAGCGACGGCGGCGCCGCCGGACCCATCCCCCTCCCCCCTAGAGAGCTGCGATGGTGAACCGCTTCGATAGCCGACCGATCCTCACCTGCCACTATCGCGACTTCCCGCTCACCGAGCTGGCGGAAGCGAAGGGTGACCAGGTGGTGTCCGTCTGCATACCCGCGCACGACGAGGCCGCCACCGTCGGCCAGGTGGTGCGCAAGCTGCGTCGCCACCTCGTCGACCGCAACCACCTGGTCGACGAGATCGTGGTGATCGACGACCACTCCACCGACCGCACCGCCCAGGTCGCCGCCGAGGCGGGCGCCCGTGTGGTCGTCGCCGCCGACGTCCTGCCGCAGGTGGCCGGCGGTCGGGGAAAGGGCGAGGCGCTCTGGCGCTCGTTGCACTGCACCCGGGGCGACATCGTGGTCTGGTGCGACGCCGACATCACCGACTTCGGGTCGCGGTTCGTCATCGGGCTGCTCGGCCCGCTGCTGCTGTGGCCCGAGGTGTCGTTCGTCAAGGGCTACTACGAGCGCCCCATGGAGACCGGCGACGTCGGTGGCCGGACGACCGAGCTCATGGCCCGGCCCTTGCTCGCCACGCTGTTCCCGCACCTGGCCTCGATCAACCAGCCGCTGTCGGGCGAGTACGCCGGGCGCCGCACGCTGCTCGAGCAGCTGCCGTTCGTGCGGGGCTACGGCGTCGACCTCGGCCTGCTGATCGACGTGGCCGAGGTGGCCGGTCCGAGCGCCATCGCCCAGGCCGACCTGGGCACGCGGCGCCACCGCAACCGCCAGCTCGACGAGCTGGGGCCCCAGGCGCTCGTCGTGCTCCAGACGGCGCTCAACCGGGCGGGCGTGCCCTCGGCCGACCCGGCCGTCCTGGTCCGGCCGGGGCGTGAGCCCCTCGTCCAGGGGTTCGGCGAGCTGCCGCCGCTGGCCGCGCTCGTGGCCGAGGCGTGACACACCGGCTGCCGGGCCGGCGACCGCCTGCGGCGCCGGCCTGCCCGCCGACACCGCCGTGAACGACATCCCGGTCGCGGCCGTGCCCCGCCTCGTGGTGCGGGGGAGGACCCTCGACCTGGCGGCTCCGGTGCTCATGGGCATCGTCAACGCCACGCCGGACTCGTTCTCGGACGCCGGCGAGCGCCCGACGACCGACGAACGCATCGCGCTCGCCGTCGAGCAGGCGGAGGCCGGCGCGGCCGTGATCGACGTGGGCGGCCAGTCGGGCCGCACCGGCGTACCCGAGGTGTCGGTCGACGAGGAGATCGCCCGGGTCGTGCCGGTCGTCTCCGGCATCCGCACCGCGCTGCCCGGCACCCTGCTCTCGGTCGACACGTACCGGCCGGCGGTCGTGGCGGCAGTGCTCGACGCCGGCGCCGACGTGGTGAACGACGTGAGCGGGCTGGCGGAGCTGGAGGTGGCCCGGCTATGTGCGGCGGCGGGCGCGGGACTGGTCGTGATGCACACCCGCGTGCGTCCCAAGCTCAAGCTGCTCGACCCCGGTCTCTACGGCACCACGGCCGAGGACGTCGTCGACGACGTGGTGGCGTTCCTCGGCGAGCGGCTCGACGCCGCCGCGGCCGTCGGGTTGCCGGCCGAGGCGACGATCGTCGACCCCGGTCCCGACTACGCCAAGACGCCCCGCCAGACCGTGGACGTGCTGCGGCACCTCGACCGGGTGCGGGGGCTGGGGCGCCCCTTACTGCTCGCCCTGTCCCGGAAGGACTTCATCGGCGCAGTCACCGGCCGGTCGCCCCGCCGGCGTCTCGGGGGCACGCTCGCGGCGGTGGGCCAGCTGGGCGGTCCCGGCACGATCCTGCGGGTCCACGACGTCGACGTCGTCGCCGACTACCTGGCGGTTGCCGCGGTGCTGGCCGGCCGAGCCGAGGTGCACGGCGACCTGACGCTGCGCCGCGACCTGCGCCACGAACCTCCCGCCGGGGCCGGCGGGCCGATGCGCGGCTAGCCGATCAGCTGGCCGACGTCGCGCACCGCGGCGACGGCCAGGAAGCCCCAGACCACGACGACCAGGGCGGTGTAGTGCCAGCGCTTCGCGTGGTCGGCCTTCCAGAAGCGCCGCATGCTGCGCGTGCTCATCGCCACCGCCACGACGCACAGCGTGAGGCTGACCGGGGCGGCGAGCAGGTCGAGCACGCCCACGACCGGCGCGAGGATCGGCACGAGCAGGTAGGTGATCGTGCATCGCACGGCCGACACCAGGATCGAGCCGGTCATGGCCTTCTGCGCGCCGAAGATGGCGGCCGGCTCGGGGCGGCCCTCGATGCGCAGCAGCCGTCGCATGAACCGGTCGGCGGAGGACCGGCGGGCGTCGAGCTCGGCGTCGGACGGCGCCGGGACGGGGACGGCCACCTCGGCGGGGGCGGCGAGGGGGGCCGACAGGTCGTCGGCGTGGGTCGACACGCCGGCCAGTGTGGGGGGCGCTCGGCCCGACCGGCAAGTCGGTCCGGGTGGGGTTGTCCCCACCTCCGGGTCACCCGTGGGCTCCATGGCTCCGACGTGCCGCTGTGCTTACCGTGAGCGATGTGCTCGCCGAGATCTTCCGTCCCTGGCGACGGACCGAGACATGGTGGTCCCTCGTCCACCTGTCCCTCGACGTCTTGCTCGGGACCCTCACCTTCACCGGTGCGATCAGCCTGCTGGCCATCTCGGCCGGCCTCATCATCACGTTCCCGCTGGCCCTGCCGTTCGTGTGGCTGCTGTTCGCCAGCACGCGAGTCGCCGCCCACCTCCAGCGGTCCCGCTTCGCCGCCCTGCTCGGCGAGGTGATCGACGACCCCGTCCCGCCGCTGCGGGCGACGGGCTGGTGGTCGCGCCTCGTCGAGCGGGCGCGGAGCAAGCCCCGCTGGCGCGAGATCGCCTACATGGTGGTCGCGCTGCCCGTCGGCATCGTGACCTCGGTGGCCGCGGCCGCGGCCTGGTGCGGGTCGGTCGCGCTGTTCCTCCTGCCGCTCTACGTCGACGCCCTGCCCGGCGACACCGCCAAGTTCGGCATGTTCGAGGTCGGCCAGGGACCGGCGGCGCTGGCCGCCGCGCTCGTGGGCCTCTCCGGCCTGGCGGTCGCCGCCCCGTGGCTCACGCTCGGCCTGGCCCGGATGGACGTGGCCGTGGCCCGCCCGCTGCTCGGCCCCCGCCCTCGCGACGTGCTGGGGGAGCGGGTCACGGCGCTCGAGTCGAGCAGGGCGGCCGCCGTCGACAGCGCCGAGGCCGAGCGCCGCCGCATCGAGCGGGACCTCCACGACGGCGCCCAGCAGCGGCTCGTGTCGCTCGCCATGGGCCTCGGCGCCGCTCGTCAGCGCCTCGACGACGACCCCGAGGGCGGCCGCCGGCTGGTGGCCGAGGCCCACGAGGACGCCAAGGCCGCGCTGCGCGAGATCCGCGATCTGGTGCGGGGCATCCACCCCGTGATCCTCGAGGACCGGGGGCTCGACGCCGCACTGTCCGCGGTCGTGGCCCGCTCCCCGGTGCCGGTCACCCTCGAGATCGACGTCGCCGAGCGCCCGTCGCCGGCCGTCGAGAGCGCGGCCTACTTCGTGGTGGCCGAGGCGCTCACCAACGTGGCCCGCCACGCCGACGCCACGAGGGCCACCGTGGCCATCGTGCGGGCCGGCGACCGGTTGATCGTCGAGGTGCACGACGACGGCCGGGGCGGCGCCGACGTGGCCGCCGGCACAGGCCTCGCCGGGTTGCGGAGCCGGGTGACCGGGTTTGGCGGCACGATGCGCCTCGTGAGTCCCCAGGGAGGACCGACGACGTTGCTGGTGGAGCTCCCATGCGGATCGTGATCGCGGAGGACTCGGTCCTGCTCCGAGCCGGGCTGACCGGCCTGCTGATCGACGCCGGCGAGGAGGTGGTCGCCACCGTCGGCGACGCCGACGCGCTGCTCGACGTCGTCGAGCGCCACCGGCCCGACCTGGCCGTGGTCGACGTGCGCATGCCGCCCACCCACACCGACGACGGCCTGCGCGCTGCGCTCGCCGTGCGGGCCCGCTGGCCCGAGGTCGGCATCCTCGTGCTGTCGCAGTACGTCGAGGAGACCTACGCCACCGAGCTGCTGGCCTCGGACACGGCCGGGCTGGGTTACCTGCTGAAGGACCGCATCGCAGACGTCGCCGAGTTCATGGAGGCGGTCCGCCGGGTGGGTGGTGGCGGCACGGCCCTCGACCCCGAGGTCGTCGCCCAGCTGCTGGCCCGCACCCGACGCCGCGACCCGCTCGCGCAGCTGTCGCCCCGCGAGCGCCAGGTGCTCGGGTTGATGGCCGAGGGCAGGTCGAACGGCGCCATCGCCGACGAGCTCGTCGTGTCGGCCGGCGCCGTCGAGAAGCACATCAGCAACATCTTCACCAAGCTCGACCTGCCACCCGGCGAGCACGGGCACCGCCGCGTGCTCGCCGTCCTGCGCTGGCTGGAGAGCTGAGCGATTCCGAGGATCACGATGCCAAGGCTGCCGACCCACACCCCGTCGCCCGACCGCCCCACCCTCACGCCCGGGCTCCGCCGCCTGTGGCGGGTCGGGGGCAGCGTGGTCACCGGCCTGCTGCTCCTCTACGGCACCGCCCAGGTGGCCGGGGCCCTCGCGCACGAGGAGGAGACGGTCGTCACCCGCTACGACGCCGCCGGCATCTCGCGGCTCGAGGTCCACAACGACACCGGTCGCGTCCGCGTGCTCGGTGCCGACGCCGACGAGATCGTGGTCACCGCCGAGGTGAGCGAGGGCCTGCGGCCCACCGGGCACCACGAAGAGGTGGACGGCGACACGCTCGAGGTGCGGGGCAGCTGCCCCGTGCTCTTCTCCGAGTGGTGCGGCGTCGAGTACACGATCGAGGTGCCGGCCGACCTCAACGTCGTGGTGCGGGGCGACACGACCCTCACGGCGAGCGATCTGGCCGGCGACGTCGACCTGAGCACCGACAACGGACGGATCGAGGCGGCGCGGGTCACCGGCGACCTGCGCATGGAGTCCGACAACGGCCGGGTCGTGGGCACCGACCTGACGTCCGGCGGCGTCGACGCCGGCACGAGCAACGGCCGGGTCGAACTGTCCTTCACCGAGCCGCCCCGGGCGGTGACCGCCACGTCCGACAACGGCAGCATCGAGGTCGTCGTGCCCGAGGAGCCCGACGTCCCCTACCGGGTCGACGCCGACAGCGACAACGGCTCGGTGTCCACCCTCGTCGACACCGACCGGGACAGCCAGCGCACGATCACCGCCCTCACGGACAACGGCAGCGTCACCATCCGCCACCCCTGAGAAGGGCGCCACCGTTGCTCCGCCGCCCGGGTGCGCCCCGGGCGGCGCCGGCGCGCCCGGCCACGGGCGGTCCGCGGTGGCCCCGAGGGTGAGCCCCCCGACCCGAGTGGGGTAGGCCCCACCCGGCAGACGCTTGCTGGCTCCATTTCGCCGGGACCGCCTGGTCATCACACTGCGATCCATGTCTGCGAACTACGTGATGACCACGCTGGCACCGTCCCCCCCGACTGTCGGCACCGGGCCCCGGATCGCCGTGCGGGCCGAGTCGGCCACCAAGGTCTACGGGCACGGCGAAGCCGCCGTGCGGGCCCTCGACGACGTCTCGATCGCCCTCCCGGCCGGGCGGTTCACCGCCATCATGGGCCCCTCGGGATCGGGCAAGTCGACGCTCATGCACTGCATGGCCGGCCTCGACGACCTGACCTCGGGCCGGGTGTACATCGGCGACGAGGACCTCTCCCGGCTGCGCGACAAGCGCCTCACCCGCCTGCGGCGCGATCGGGTCGGCTTCATCTTCCAGTCGTTCAACCTGATCCCCACGCTGACCGCCGCCGAGAACATCACGCTGCCCCTCGACCTGGCCGGCCGCTCACCCGAAGCCGGGTGGCTCGACTCGGTGGTCGACACGGTGGGCCTGCGGAACCGCCTGCGGCACCGCCCCTCCGAGCTGTCGGGCGGCCAGCAGCAGCGCGTCGCCGTGGCCCGGGCGCTGGTCAGCCGGCCCGAGGTGATCTTCGCCGACGAGCCCACCGGCAACCTCGATTCCCGCAGCGGAGCCGAGATCCTCGCGTTCATGCGCCGGGCCGTCGACGACCTCGGCCAGACGATCGTGATGGTGACCCACGACCCGGTGGCCGCGGGCTACGCCGACGCCGTCGTGTTCCTCGCCGACGGGCGCATCGTCGACGGGATGGAGGCCCCGACCGCCGCCCGCGTGCTCGAGCGCCTGAAGGCCTTCGGGAGCTGATCACGATGCTGCGCACCACGCTCAAGAGCATCGGCGCCCACAAGCGGCGCCTCCTGTCCACCTGCACCGCCGTGCTGTTCGGCGTGGCGTTCCTCTCCGGCACCCTCGTGCTGGGCGCCACCATGCGCGACGGCTTCGCCAACGCCTTCGAGGAGGCCAACGCCGGCACCGACACCGTCGTCCGCAGCGCCACCGAGGTGGGTGAGGGCGACTTCACCGAGCGGGGGCGGCTCGAGGCCTCCCTCGTCGACCATGTCGCCGCCGTCGACGGCGTGGCGACCGCTGTGCCCGTCGTCGAGGGCACCGGCCAGATCGTCGGGTCCGACGGCGACCCGATCGGCGGAAACGGGCCGCCCACGATGGCCGGCGGTTGGATCACCGACTCCGACCTCAACCCGTGGGACATCGACGAGGGCCGCGCCCCCGAGGCCCCGGGCGAGGTCGTGATCGACAAGGCGTCGGCCGAGGACGGCGACCTGGCCGTGGGCGATGCGACCACGATCCGCACGCCCGAGCCGGTCGACGCGACGGTCGTGGGCCTCGCCACCTTCGGCGACGCCGACAGCATGGGCGGGCCGACCTACGCGGCGTTCACCACGGCCTATGCCCAGCAGGTGCTCCTGCCCGACCCCGGGCAGATCAGCAAGGTGCTGGTGGCCGGCGACGGCAGCCTGACCGAGGACCAGCTCGCCGCGCGGTTGGCCGAGGACCTGCCCGACGGGGTCGAGACGCTGACCGGCGCCGAGCTCACACGCGAGCAGCGCGACGCCATCGAGAGCGACTTCCTGGGCTTCCTCGAGAACTTCCTCCTCGTGTTCGCCGGCATCGCCCTGGTGGTGGCCACGTTCAGCATCTACAACACGTTCTCGATCCTCGTCGCGCAGCGGACCCGCGAGTCCGCGCTGCTGCGGGCGCTCGGGGCCTCGCGCCGCCAGGTCGTGACCTCGGTCGTCGTCGAGGCGCTGCTTGTGGGCGTGATCGCCTCGGCCCTGGGCATCGCCGCCGGCGTGGGCCTCGCCGTGGGCCTGCTGGCGCTCGCCGAGGCGTCGTTCGGCCTGATGTCCACCCCTCTCGTCGTGGGGGCGACGCCGATCGTCGCCGGCCTGGCCGTGGGCGTCATCGTGACGCTCGTCGCATCGATCGCCCCGGCGGTCAAGGCCTCACGGGTCGCACCGCTCGCCGCCCTGCGCGACGTCGCCATCGACACGTCGGGCTCGTCCCGGATCCGGGCAGGGTTCGGCGCGCTGGCCACGCTCGGCGGCGGAACGCTCACGATCGTCGGCACGGCCGGCGACGGCTCGATCGCGCTCGCGGGCATCGGAGCCCTCGTCACGCTGGTCGGCGTCGTGCTGCTCGGCCCGGTCGTGGCCCGGCCGGCCGCCGCCGTGCTCGGAAGTCCGCTGACCGCCCGCCGCCGGATGGCGGGCAAGCTGGCCCGCCAGAACGCCATGCGGAACCCCCGGCGCACCGCGGGCACCGCCTCGGCGCTCATGGTCGGTGTGGCCGTCGTGACGCTGTTCACCGTGGTCGGGGCCTCGATCAAGCAGTCGATCGACGACACCGTGTCCGAGCAGTTCGCGGGCGACCTGGTCATGGTGACGACCGACTTCAGCGGCTCGGGCATGAGCCCCGAGCTGGCCAACACGATCGGTGAGCTGCCCGAGGTCGACACCGCGGTCGGCATCGCCAACGCCCCCGTGCGCGTCGGTGACACCGACTACGCCGCGAGCGCCGTCGACCCGCGGCAGCTCGGCGCCCTGCTCGACCTCGGGACCACGGCGGGGTCGTTCGACGACATCGGCGCGGATCAGATCGCCCTTCAGGACGACTGGGCCGCCGACCGGGGCTACACCGTCGGCGAGCCGGTGCCCGTCACGTTCGCCGACGGGGTCACCGAGCAGCTGGTGCTCGGCGTCACCTACGACTCGGAGCAGCTCATGGGCGACGTCATCGTGCCCCGGGCGGCCTGGGCCCCGCACGCCGGCCAGCCCACCGACATGGTGGTGGCGATCGCGCTGGCCGACGGCGTGTCGACCGCCGACGGCGAGGCGGCGATCCAGCCGATCGCCGACCGTTTCGGCGGCCCCGACGTGCAGGACCGCGGCGAGTACGTCGACTCGGTGGCCGGCCAGGTCGACCAGTTGCTGATCATCGTCTACGTCCTGCTGCTGCTGGCGATCGTCATCGCCCTGATGGGCATCGCCAACACGCTGTCGCTGTCGATCCACGAGCGGACCCGCGAGCTGGGCCTGCTGCGGGCGGTGGGCCAGTCCCGTCGCCAGGTGCGGGCAATGGTGCGGGGCGAGGCGGCCGTCGTGTCGCTGTTCGGCACGGTGGGCGGCGTCGCCCTGGGGTCGTTCCTCGGCTGGGCGCTGGTCATGGCGCTCGCCGACGAGGATCTCGGGGCCTTCGCCCTGCCGGTCGGCCAGCTCGGCGTTGTCCTCGCGCTCGGAGCGCTCGTCGGCGTCGTCGCCGCCCTGCGCCCGGCCCGGCGGGCATCCCGGCTCGACGTCCTGCAGGCGATCGCCACCGAGTAGCCCTCCGGGGACGTTGTGCCGAACGTGAGCCCTGGCCCACGTCACGCACGACATTCCCCGGGCCGCCGGCGCGCGCCCCGCGGGTCGCCGGCGGCCGGTCGGCCACCGGTCGGGCGCCGTCCCGCGACGGGACGGGCGCCCGCCTTCGCAGGCAGCCGGTGGCCGCGCCGGTCCCCGGGTTCCGCCCCCCGGGGACCGGCTCGCGTCCGGGCTCCGGTGGCGGCCGGGGACGGGCTCGGCGGTCCAGCTTGGGTCCTGCCTCGGCGCTGCGGTGGCCGGGACGGGCCGCTGCTCCTACCAGCTCCCGCCGCCGCCACCGCCGGCGCCGCCGCCCACGGAGCCGCCGCCGAACCCGCCAACGCCGCTCGAGGACGACGGGGCGGTGGCGGCCGAGACCGTGGAGGCCAGCAGCGCCGGCCCCAAGTACGCGTAGGACAGGCCCGCGTCGCTCGGGATGTTCGTGGCCATGCGCACGGCGTTCGCCCAGCGGTCGATCTCGCCGAGAGCCAGCGCCCACGCCGTGTACTCGCGCAGCACGCCCCGCCGGGCGGCCTCCTCGGCGTGGTACGCCTCGGACCCGGCCAGGAACCGGCGGAAGGACTCGACCCGCAACCACAGGCCGGAACCCGCGGGCGTGCGCACCCGCAGCTCCCAACCCCGGACGAGGCAGGCAAGACCGGCACCGGCGACCACCGCCCCGACGAGCACGAGGGCCAGCCAGGGCGCGCCGAGCATGCTGGCGGCGAACGCGCCGCCAAGGACCATCAGCTCGCCGACCACGCACCCCACGCCGCCGAGCACCCGCACCGCGATGCGGCGGCGGTCGGCGGCGTCGTCCCAAAGGCCGCTGTGCCGGCGCCACTCCTCGAGATCCTGGCCGAGCCGCGTCCATCCGGTGCTGAAGCGTCTGTCGTACGTCCCGAGCGAGATGTGGTCGCGTCCGCCGAACGCGGCGTCGAGCACGGGCTGCGCCTCGGCGTCGCCCGGACCGGTGCGGCGCAGGCCGGTGGCCCTATCGCCCTCCTCCTCGATGTCGACCGCGCCGTCGATGGCGGCCTGCACGAGCCACGCCACCTTGTGCTCGTTGCGGACCGACTCGGTGAGCAGGATCCCGCCCTGGGCCGCGGTCAGCTCGGCCGGCGGGGCGAACTCGGTGGTGGCCATCTCGGCCAGGTCCTTCTCGTCGATGCGCATCTCGCCGGCCGGCAGCCACCCGGGCGGACCGGCGACGGGTGGCCCGATCGCCGAGGGCTGGTACCCCGCCGGCGGCGGGCTACCCGGATGCGGGCTCCCCGGCCGTGGGCTGCTGGGCGGCGGGGGGAACGGTGGCAGGGGGAACGGCGGGAGGGCTGCCCGGCCGGGCCCCGCGCCGGCCGGGCTCGTCACCGGCGCGGACGCGGCGCTCGACCGCCCGTAACCGGTGTAGGCGACGTCTGCCGCGCCACCCGACGAGATGCGCTCGCGCCCCGCCCGGCGGACCAGGCGCGACGCCGGGAGCGCCGCCGCAACGGTAGCGGCGGCGGCCAGCGCCGCCGGCGGCCCGAGGCCGGTGCCGTCGTCGCTCGGCCGTTCGGTCGGCGGCTCCGGCAGGCTGGGCGTCGCCGCCAGGTCGCCGCCGGTCCGGGCCTCGATGGACACGCCCTCCCCGGCGTCGAGGTTCTCGACACGGGCCACCAAGTGGCCGGGTTCGACGAGCTCGACGTCGCACGGTGCCGTCGACCCGGGCCTGCCCTGACTGCACACCGGGTCCGTGAGGTCGAACGGCGCGGTGACGTGGACCTCGGCCTCGTCGATGTCGACGTCCCACTGGTAGCCGAAGGTCTCCCAGTCGAGCGTGTTCTCGCGGACGACGCCCGGCAGCAGGTACTCGAGCTCGTAGCGGTGCTTGCCCGACACGGTCGTGTTCGGGTCGCCGATGCGCAGCCGGGTGCCGTTCGCCTCGCTCGTGACAGCCAGCTGGTCCGGGGCGTCCGCCTCCACCGTGACCGGGGTGTCGACGGGCAGATCGGGGATCTGGCGGAAGATGCCGTGCTTGTCGGTGGCCCAGCCGAAGTCCCAGTCGATGACCTCGAGGACCTGCGCCGAGCCGTCGGCCCTCACGGCGGCGCGGGTCCAGACCGCGTCGATCTTCTCGACCTTCCCGGCTGCGGCGCCGATCAGGCCGGAGACGCCGACCACCAGGGCGCCCCCGGCGAGGAGCCCCATGTCCAGCCGTCGCCGCGTCGTCGTCCGCATCGCCGCGCACGCTACTGCGGGAGGTCGCCAGGGAAGGAGCGGGCGCCTCCTGCCGGGCGCGGCCCCCCAGCCGGTCCCCCGGCGCATGCCGGGAGCGGCGCGGGGCGGCCACGGCGGCGGCTGCCGGGGCCTACGCCGCGGGGCGTAGCGGCGGCGTCGCCCGCCGGCCGATGACGGCGGCGGGCCGGCGCCGTACCGTCGCTGGTGATGGACACCGCCCCGGCCGCTCCGCGCCCCGCCCCCGCCCCGCTGTGGGCCCGGGCGCGCCGGTGGTCGCCCACAGTGGTCGACGGCGTCCTCGCCCTCGTCGTGGCGGTCGCCCAGGTGGCGGGCACGGCCCTGGCGGGTCTCAGCCAACCCGAGCGCCGGTCGCTCGACGCCCTCGGCGTCGGCCTGCTGGTCATCGGCGCCGCCGGCCTGGTCGTGCGGCGTCGGCATCCTCTGGTCACCTTCGCGGTGGCCTTCGCCGCCACCGTGACCTACCTCCAGCTCGAGTTCCCGTTCGGGCCGATCTGGTTCTCGCTGATCGTGGCGTTGGGCACGACGGTCATGGCGGGTCACCGGTCGGCAGCGATCGCCGAGGTCGCGATCGGCTATGGGACCTTCATCGTGGTCCCGGCGCTGCCGGGCGGCGAGGACGGCCCCGGCATCACCTCCGCCGTCGGACTGGCGGCGTGGCTGCTCGTGCTGCTGCTCGGCGCCGAGGCCATCCGGGCCCGGCGCGAGCGCACGGCGGAGCAGGCACGCTCGCGTGAGGAGGAGGCCCGCCGCCGTGTCACCGAAGAGCGGTTGCGCATCGCCCGCGAGCTCCACGACGTCGTGGCCCACAACATCTCGCTCGTCAACCTGCAGGCCGGCGTCGCCCTGCACCTCCTCGACGAGCGGCCCGACCAGGCCCGCACGGCGCTCACCGCGATCAAGGACGCGAGCAAGGAGGCGCTCGTCGAGCTGCGGTCGGTCCTCGGCGTGCTGCGCCAGGTGGACGAGGTCGACGACGCGGCGCCCCGCGCCCCGACGCCCGGGCTGGCCCGCCTCGACGACCTCGTGGCCCAGGCATCGGTGGCGGGCGTCGAGGTGCGGGTCGTCACCGAGGGCGAGGCCGGTCCGCTCGCCGCCGGGCTGGACCTGGCAGCCTTTCGGATCGTGCAGGAAGCGCTCACGAACGTGGCTCGCCACGCCGGTCCCACCACCGCCGAGGTGCGCCTCGTGCACACCCCGACCGACCTGGTCGTCGAGGTGACCGACGACGGCCGCCGCACCCCGGCACGGCCAGCGCCGGCCGGCGCGGGCGCGCCGCCGGCCGGCGACGTCGCCACGCTCGGCTCGGGCAACGGCCTGGTCGGCATGCGCGAGCGGGCCGAAACCGTCGGCGGCCAACTGCACGCCGGGCCCCGCGCGGGGTTCGGGTGGCGGGTGCGCGCCCGCCTACCGCGTGGCGAGCCCGCCGCCGGCGACGCCCGGGCCGGCGCGGGCGGCGCACGACCCGAGGCGGCGTCGTGACGAGCGTCGTGCTCGCGGACGACCAGGCGCTCATCCGCGCCGGGCTGCGATCGCTGCTCGACGCGCAGGAGGATCTCACGGTCGTGGGCGAGGCGGGCAACGGCGAGGAGGCAGTACGGGTCGTGCGCGAGCTCGTCCCCGACGTCGTGCTCATGGACGTCCGCATGCCCGGCGTCGACGGCCTGGAGGCGACCCGGCGCATCGCCGCCGACGACCGTCTGGACGGCGTGCACGTCGTCATCCTGACCACGTTCGAGCTCGACGAGTACGTCTTCGAGGCACTGCGGGTGGGCGCGAGCGGCTTCCTGGTGAAGGACACCGAGCCCGCGGACCTGCTCCGCGCCGTGCGGGCGGCGGCCGGCGGCGATGCCCTGCTGTCGCCCGGCGTGACCCGCCGCCTCATCGAGGAGTTCGCCACACGGGCCAAGTCCCCCACGCTCGCACCCGAGCTCGACCGGCTCACCGACCGCGAGCGCGAGGTCATGGCGCTCGTGGCCGAGGGGCTGACGAACGACGAGATCGCCGAACGTCTCTACGTGAGCCCGGCGACGGCCAAGACGCACGTCAGCCGGGCCATGATCAAGCTCGCCGCCCGGGACCGGGCCCAGCTGGTGGTGTTCGCCTACGAGTCCGGCCTCGTCAGCCCCCGCTGGCGTCCATGAGAGGCCCCGCCGGCGCCCCCTACGCCGCCGGGCGTAGCCGCTCCCGGCCGCTACCGCAGCTGCGGTAGCACCAGGTCCAGCCGGCAGGGCGACGACGGCGGAGCCCCTGGTCGCGACGATCGAGGCATGCTTCACGACCCCACCACCGCCGGTCCGGTCGCCGGCCGCGCCGTGGCCGCCACGAAGGTCTACGGCGCCGGCGACACCGCCGTCCGGGCGCTCGACGAGGTCGACCTCGACGTGCCCGCCGGGCGCTTCACCGCCGTCATGGGCCCCTCCGGCTCGGGCAAGTCGACACTGATGCACTGCCTCGCCGGACTCGACGACCTCACGTCCGGCCAGGTCTTCATCGGCGACGTCGATCTCGGTGCCCTGAGCGACCGTGATCTCACCCTGCTCCGCCGCGGCCGCATCGGCTTCGTGTTCCAGTCGTTCAACCTCGTGCCCACGCTGACCGCCGAGGAGAACGTCCGCCTGCCCCTGCTGCTCGGCGGCACCGCTGGCGACGAGGACTGGATCGCCACCGTGATCGACACGGTCGGCCTCCGCGACCGGCTCCGGCACCGCCCGGCCGAGCTGTCGGGCGGCCAGCAACAGCGCGTCGCCGTGGCCCGGGCCCTCGCCAACCGGCCCGAGGTGATCTTCGCCGACGAGCCCACCGGCAACCTCGACTCGCGCCGCGGCGCCGAGGTGCTGGCCTTCCTACGCCGGGCCGTCGACGAGCTCGGCCAGACCATCGTCATGGTCACCCACGACCCCGCCGCCGCCGGGTACGCCGACCAGGTCGTGTTCCTGTTCGACGGCCGGGTCGTCGACCACATGGACCGCCCCACGCCCGCCGCCGTGCTCGACCGCCTCGGCGCGCTCGAGCGGCGCGTGCCTGCCGGCGCCGGGACCGGGGAGGGCTGAGCCGTGCTGACCATCGCCCTCAAGAGCGCCTGGGGCCACACCGGCCGCCTGGCCGGCACCGGCCTCGCCGTCGTGCTCGGCGTGGCTTTCCTTACCGGCACGCTCGTGCTCGGCGACACGCTGCGCGCCAACTTCGACGACCTGTTCTCCGAGACGACCGCCGGCATCGACGTCATCGTCCGCAACCCCACGACCCTCAGCCGCGGGCCGGCCCAGAGCGAGGAGCGCAGCTTCGTGGACGCGGGCCTCGTGCAGACCGTGGCCCGGGTCGACGGCGTGGCCCGCGCCGAGCCGCAGATCGAGGGCTACGCCGCCATCCTCGGCCCCGACGGCGAGGCGGTGGGCGGCAACGGCCCGCCCCGCCTCGCAGGCAACTGGATCGACGACCCCGACCTCACGCCCTACCGCTTGGCCGAGGGCCGCGCCCCGGAGTCCGACGACGAGGTCGTGATCAACCGGGGCGCCGCCCGCGATGCCGACCTCGACGTCGGCGACAGCGCCACCGTGCTCGTGCCCGGCCCGGTCCGGGTCACCGTCGTGGGCATCGCCACCTTCGGCGACGAGGACGGGCTCGGTGAGACGACATTCACGGCCTTCACGCTGGCCGCCGCGCAGCAACACATCGCGGGCGGGCGCGACCTGGTCAGCGCCGTGGCGGCGGAGGCCGAGCCCGGGGTCTCCCAGGACGAGCTGGCCGACCGCATCGAGCCGATCGTCCCCGCCGGCGCCGAGGCGATCACCGGCGCCGAGCTGACCGACGAGCAGGTGGACGACATCGAGAGCGACTTCCTCGGCATGCTCACGACGTTCCTGACCGTGTTCGCCGGCATCGCCCTGCTCGTGGCCACGTTCAGCATCTACAACACGTTCTCGATCCTCGTCGCCCAGCGGACCCGCGAGATGGCCCTGCTGCGGGCCGTGGGCGCCGCCCGCCGGCAGGTGCTCACGGCCGTGGCGATCGAGGCGCTCGCCGTCGGCATCGTCGGGTCGCTCGTAGGCCTGGCCGCCGGGCTCGGCGTCGCCGGCCTGCTGAAGGGCCTGTTCGATGCCGTGGGCGGCGCGCTGCCGGCCGGCGGGACGGTCGTGACCGTGTCCACCGTGGTCATCGGCCTCGCCGTGGGGGTTCTCGCCACACTCGCCGCAGCCGCCGGGCCGGCCGTGCGGGCCTCCCGCATCGCACCGCTCGCCGCCCTCCGGGAGGCGGCGGTCGACCGGGCCGGCACGTCCCGGGCGCGCGTCGTGGCCGGCGTGCTCGCGCTCGGCGCCGGGATCACGGCCGTGCTCGTCGGGGCGCTGGTGGGCGGCGACGCGCTGCTGCCGGTGGCCGGGGTCGGTGCCGTGGCGACCCTCGTGGGCGTCGTCGTCGCCGGGCCCGTCGCGGCCCGGCCGGCCGTGGCGGTGCTCGGCGCCCCGCTGTCCCGCTGGCGGCGGTCGAGCGGCCTGCTCGCCCAGCGCAACGCCATGCGCAACCCGCGACGCACGGCGGCCACGGCGTCGGCTCTGCTCGTGGGTGTTGGCGTGGTCACTGTCTTCACCGTGTTCGCCGCCTCCCTGCAGGCGTCGCTCGACCGCACGATCGACCGCACGTTCGGCGCCGACCTCGTCGTGGCCGCCCCGCCCTTCGGCGGCGCCGGCATCGACCCCCAGCTGGCGCCGGCACTCGACGACGTGCCCGAGGTGGCCGGGACGGTCGGCCTCGGCGCCGGCGGCGCCGTCGTCGACGGGCGGGAGCGGCCGATCGCCGTCGCCGACCCGGCGGCGCTCGGCCGGGTGCTCGACATCGACGTGACCGCCGGCAGCGTGGCCGACGTCGGTGACGACGGGATGGCCGTCGCCGCCTCCACGGCCGAGGACCGCGGCTGGGCGCTCGGCGACGCCGTGCCCGTCACCTGGGGCGACGGTTCCGAGCAGGAGCTCACGATCCGCGCCCTCTACGAGGAGGCCGACATCGTGGGCGGCGTGCTGATCCCCCGGGCGGCCTATGGACCGCACACCACCCAGCAGATCGACACCGCGGTGTTCGTCGAGGTGGCCGACGGCGTGTCGATCGATGAGGCCAAGGCGGCGGTCGCCCCCGTGCTCGAGCGCTACGGCGCCTCGGATCCGCAGGACCGCGAGGAGTACGCCGCCTCGCTCACCGAGGGCCTGGACATGCTGCTGACCGTCGTCTACGCCCTGCTGGCCCTCGCGATCATCATCGCCCTCATGGGGATCGCCAACACCCTGGCGCTATCCACGTGGGAACGCCGGCGGGAGCTGGGCCTGCTGCGGGCGGTGGGACAGACCCGTCGCCAGCTGCGGGCCATGGTCCGCCAGGAGTCGGTGCTGATCGCCGTGTTCGGCACGGTCGGCGGTCTGGGCCTCGGCGTGTTCCTGGGCTGGGGGATGGTCGAGGCCGTAGGTTCCACGTCCGGGGCAACCAGCGCCTTCGCGCTGCCGGTGGCGCGGCTGGCCGTCGTGCTCGTCGTCGGGGCGATCGCCGGCGTGCTGGCCGGGGTGCGCCCGGCCCGCCGGGCCGCCCGGCTCGACGTGCTCGCGGCGGTGGCCGGCGACTGACCGGGCCCGCGCCCCGGTCGGTCGGGCCGCACCGGCGTCGGCCGGGCGGTACCGGCCGACCGGTCGGGCGGGCTCGCGAGAGCCCGTCCGCCCGGGGCGCCGGCGCGTCAGTCCTCCGCGTCGGGCCTGCGGACCACCACGACGGGGCAGGGGGCGTGCTGGACCACGCCGTTGGCGACCGAGCCGAGCACCAGGCGGGACAGCCCGGTGCGGCCATGCGAGCCGACCACGAGGAGGTCGGCGTCCTCGGCGACCTCGACGAGCGTGATCGCCGGTGACCCGGGCAGCACGGTGAGCTGCACCTGGGGCACGGGACCCTCCATGGTGGCGAGCGCGGCCGCGACCATCTTGTCGAGCTGCTCGCGGGCCGCGGCGTCGATCGCGGGCTCGTCCACCGGGGCCACGAGCGTGGCGCCGAAGGGCAGGGCCGAGACCGGCGGCGACCACGTGTGGACCACTTCGACGGTCGAGCGCCGCAGCGCGCCCTCGGCCAGGGCCCAGCGCAGGGCCGCGGCGGCCTGCTCGGAGTCATCGACGCCCACCACGATGCGCCCCGCCACCAGGGCGTCGGCGCTGCCCGGCGAGAGGGCGTCGGCGGGAGTGGCGTCGGTCATCACATCACCTCGTGTCGTCGCGGGTCCCCAAGGTCTACCCCCTCACCCGGCAGCGATCCGGACCGGGCGGAGCGGCGGCCGTTCCTTGACCGGCGGCGACTTCGCTCCAACAGTGACCGCCGCCCAATAGCGCCGGCCCGTCAACCGGGGTGGTGGCGAACCGCTCGCGAGACAGGGAGACGGTTGTCACAGCATCCCGACTTGTCGGGCACACCGCCCGACGCTCCGGCGGGCGCCGAGCCGGCGCTCGGGTCCTAGGGTCGAGGGAGCGGGCCCACGACGAGGGGATGCTGCCTGTGCCCTACAACGCCACCGGGCTGGTCGTCCACGACGCCGACGCCCACATCATGGAGCCGCCGACCTGGCTCCGCGACCACGCCGACCCGGGTGTCCGCGATCGCATCGAGCCGCTCCGCTACCCGGGTGGCAACGAGCTGCGCCAGTCGGGCGACGTCGCCGAGCAGCAGCGCGACCTCGACGCCGCGTTCGAGCGGCTGCGCGCGAAGCACGCGTCCGACTCGTACCGGGCGGTCGAGGAGGCCGAGATCATGGGCCGCAAGAACTTCGCGGCCACCGGCTCGTTTGTTGCCGAGGACCGGAGCCGGGCGCTCGACCTGCTGGGCTTCTCGAGCCAGCTCGTGTTCAACACGTTCCACAACCGGCGACTGCACGACTGGGAGCACGGCGGCGACCTCGACCTCGCCTACGGCGCCGCCCGGGCCCACAACCGCGGCATGGTCGAGTTCTGCGCCGTGGACCACCGGCTGCTGCCCAGCTGCTACGTGCCCCTCGCCGACCTCGACCGCGCCGCCGCCATGACCGACGAGGCAATCGAGATGGGGGCGGCGGCGCTGCTCGTGGCCTCGGGCTGCCCGCCCGGGCACTCGCCCAGCCACGTCGGGCTCGACCCGGTGTGGGCGCGGGCCCAGGAGACCCGTGTGCCGGTCGTGTTCCACGTGGGCGGCACGGGCGATCTGATCGATCCGGCGTACTTCGCGAACGGCCTGCCGGTGCCGCCGGACTTCCACGGCGGCGAGGAGAACTTCCGCTCGGTCGACTACATGGGCATCCCCGGGCCGCCGGCCCAGACGCTCGCCACGATGATCTTCGACGGCGTGCTCGAGCGCTTCCCGGACCTGCGCCTCGGCGTGATCGAGCAGGGGGCGATCTGGGTGCCGTCGTGGGCCCGGCAGATGGAGTCGGCGTTCGAGGCGTTCGTGCGCCACGAGGAGCGGCTGCAGCGGCTGTCGCTGCGGCCCACGGAGTACGTCCGCCGGCAGGTGCGGTTCACGCCCTACCCGACCGAGGACGTGGGCTGGATCGTCGAGCAGTCGGGCCCCGAGGTCTGCCTGTTCTCGTCGGACTATCCGCACGTCGAGGGCGGCCGCCGCCCCATCGAGCGGTTCGAGGCGTCCCTGGCCGCCACCGACCCCGAGGCCCGCGAGCGCTTTTACACCCACAACTTCGCCGACCTCATGGGCCCCCACCTCCCCTCCCTGACGCCGGCCTGAGCCCAGCCCCAACCCACACCCCACCGACCCCTACCACGACCCGGCCGCGACGAACGAGCCGCCGAACGCCCGCGCACGAAGTACGAGCCGGCCAACCGCTCGTGCGGGAAGGAACGAGGCGGTGGGTGGGTGGCGCTGAGGATGCCGGCCGCTGCCGGGGCGGGCTTCCCCGGCGGCGGTAGGCCGGCACCGCAGGCGACAGGCCCCGCCCACCGCCGGGAGCCGCGCCACCACCCGCCCGGAGCGGCGCCAAACTACCGGACCCCTTGGTTGACAGCACATAGAACGGAGTTTCAAACTAGTCCCATGGCAGCGCTCGACTACGCCGTCTTCGACGCCGACAACCACTACTACGAGGCGGTCGACGCGTTCACCCGCCACCTCGATCCAGGTTTCAGGAAGCGAGGCGTGCAGTGGGCGCAGATCGACGGCCGCCAGCGCCTGCTGGTCGGCGGCAGCATCTGCCGGTTCATCCCGAACCCGACGTTCGACCCGATCTCGAAGCCCGGGGCGCTCGACGCCTACTTCCGGGGCAAGAGCCCGTCGAGCGACATCCGGGCGGCTTTCGGTGAGCTCGACCGCATGGCCGACCGGCCCGAGTATCGCGATCGGGACGCCCGGCTGAAGGTGATGGACGCCCAAGGCCTCGACGGCTGCTTCCTGTTCCCCACGCTGGGCGTCGGGATCGAGGAGGCGCTGCTGCCCGACATCGATGCCGTGCAGGCGAGCTTCACGGCGTTCAACCGCTGGCTCGAGGACGACTGGGGCTACGCCTACGAGGAGCGGATCTTCGCCGCTCCTCTCGTGTCGCTCACCGACGCGGCCGCCGCCGAGGCCGAGCTGGCCCGGGTGCTCGCCGCCGGCGCCCGCATCGTGTGCATGCGGGCGGCGCCGATCCGCACCCGCAGCGGCGGCCGTTCGCCAGGTGCTCCCGAATACGAGCGGTTCTGGTCGATGGTGGACGAGGCCGGCGTCACGGTGGGCATCCACTCGGGCGACAGCGGTTACGGCCGGTACGCGGACGACTGGGGGGCCGGCGGCGCCATGGAGGCGTTTCGCTTCGACCCGTTCCGCAGCCTGGTCACGGCCGACCGGCCCATGCTCGAGACGATGGGGGCGCTGATCATCCACGGCGTCTTCGCTCGCCACCCCGACCTCCGGGTAGCCACCATCGAGAACGGGTCCGGCTGGGTTCCGGAGCTGTTCCGGCGGCTGCGCAAGTTCTACAAGCAGGTGCCCGACGCGTTCCCCGGCGACCCGATCGAGACGTTCCGACGCCACGTGTGGGTGGCGCCGTTCTACGAGGACGACATCCGGGGCCTGGCCGACGCCATCGGCGTGGATCACGTCCTGTTCGGGTCGGACTGGCCGCACGCCGAGGGGCTGGCCGTGCCCACAGACTTCTTCGAGGACCTCCACGGGTTCGACGCGGACGAGATCCGCACGATCATGCGCGACAACGGGCGGGCGTTGGCCACCCTGCGCGTGCCCGCTCACGCCTGACCCGCCTGCCGCGCCCCTCCAGGAGACCGCCGTGACCCCTCCGTTCGACGTCGGGATCATCGACACGATGATCGGCTTTCCCGTCGGTGACATGAAGGCGCTCTACGCCTTCATCACGAAGCAGACCCGCGACCGCGAGTCGCGCGAGAGCTTCGAGTTCCCCGCCGAGTACATGTTCAAGGACGTGCCCGACAAGAAGCTCCGCGACGTCGAGGACCCGGTCGGCGTCACCCTGCGCGAGATGGACCTGTGGGGCGTCGAGAAGGGGCTCGTGGGCGTGCAGGGCCGCCACGGCGAGGAGGCGGTGCGCCGCCACCCAGACCGGTTCATCCCATCGATCTCGCCCGACCCGAACGAGGGCATGGACGCCGTGCGGGCGATCACAAAGGCCTACGAGACCTGGGGCATCCCGGCGGTCGGGTTCTTTCCCTCGGGCACCTTCCCGCAGGTGCCGATCAACGACAAGCGGATGTACCCGCTCTACGCGAAGTGTTGCGAGCTCGGCATCGCCGCGTTCTGCTGCGCCGGCGTGCCGGGGCCGCGGCTGAAGTTCGCCGCGCAGCACGTCGAGTTGATCGACGAGGTCATGTTCGACTTCCCCGAGCTGGTCTTCGTGACCCGCCACGGCTGCGAGCCGTGGACCGAGCTGGCGGTGAAGCTCATGCTCAAGTGGCCGAACCTCTACTACTCGACCAGCGCCTTCGCGCCGAAGTACTACCCGAAGGCCGTGGTCGACTTCGCCAACACCCGGGGCGCCGACAAGATCCTCTACGCCGGCTACTTCCCGATGGGCCTCTCGCTCGAGCGCATCATGACCGAGATGCCCCTGGTCGGCTTCAAGGACGAGGTCTGGCCCAAGTTCCTGCGGGGGAACGCCGAGCGGGTGCTCGGCCTGGCGTCGTAGCGGCGCACCGCCGTGGCCCGCATCCCCGTCCCGCCGCAGGCGGCCGACACGATGACCGCCGCCCAGCTCGCCCGGCGCGACCGGGTGCTCGACGCCGTCATCGAGCTCGTCGCCGCCGGTCGGGTCGAGGACCTGGGCATGAAGGACGTCGCCGACCGCTCGGGCGTGGCGCTCGGCACGATCTACCGCTACTTCTCGTCGAAGGACCACATGGCGGCCGCCGCCCTGGCCGCGTGGGCGCGCTCCCTCGACGGGGGACCTCTGGCGTGGCCCGACGGGGCGACGATGACCGAGCGCCTCGTCGCGATCCTGCGTCGGGCGGTGCGGGCCTACCAGCGCCAGCCGGCCTTCGCGCGCCTGCTGATCGTCGCCGCCAACTCGACGGACCCGTTCGCCAGCGAGTGCTACCGCGAGATGGGCGAGGGCGTCTACCGGGCGCTGGGCACGGCGCTGGACGGGCTCGGCGCCGAGGACCGCCATCGCCTGCTCGAGGTGGTGGGGCCGGTCTGGTATCACGCGCTCGTCGAGTGGGTGAACGACCGCAAGACGATTGCCCAGGTCTACGACGCGGTCGAGAATGCGGCGCGCCTGGTCATGGCCGGGTTCGAGGCCCGGTCGTCGGTGTCCTAGAGGGGGAGGTCACACCGTGAGCTACCGAGTGGTGCAGTGGAGCACCGGCAACGTGGGCCGCCACGCCATCGCCGGAATCGACGCCCGACCCGACCTCGATCTCGTCGGGGTGTGGGTCTCGAGCGACAAGAAGGTGGGTCTCGACGCCGGCGAGCTGGCCGGCCTGGGGCGTGAGCTGGGCGTGGCCGCGACGAACGACGCCGACGCCCTCCTGGCGCTGAAACCAGATTGCATCGTCCACACGGCGTGGGCCGACGACCGGCTGTTCGAGGCGCTCGACGACCTGGCCCGGCTGCTGCGGGCGGGGGTCAACGTCGTGTCGAGCAGCCCGGTCTTCCTGCAGTACCCCGACGGCGTCGTGCCCGAGTCGATGTCCGACCCGGTGCGCCGGGCGGCGCTGGAGGGCGGGGCCTCGCTGTGGGTCAACGGCATCGACCCCGGCTTCGCGAACGACTGGCTGCCGCTCACGCTCACCAGCATCAGCGAGCGGATCGACGAGGTGCGCTGCCAGGAGATCCTGAACTACGCGACCTACGACCAGGCCGACGTGCTGTTCGACATCATGGGCTTCGGGCAGTCGCTCGACGAGGTGCCCTTCATCCTGTCGCCGGGGATCCTGACGACGGCGTGGGGCAGCGTGGTGCGCCAGATCGCCGCCGGGCTCGACGTCGAGCTCGACGCGGTGGAGGAGTGGCACGAGCGGGCGGGCGCCCCCGACGCCTTCGACGTGGCCGCCGGGCGGGTCGAGGCCGGCACCACTGCGGCGATGCACTTCGAGGTGCGAGGCATGAAGGTCGGCCGGCCGGTCATCGTGCTCGAGCACGTCACGCGCCTGCGCGACGACCTGGCGCCCGACTGGCCCCAGCCGACCGGCCAGGGTGGCTACCGGGTCGTGCTCACCGGGGAGCCGAACTACACGCTGGACATGCAGATGCTGGGCAGCGACGGCGATCACAACACGGCCGGTCTGAAGGCCACAGCCATGCGGCTCGTGAACGCCATCCCTGCGGTGGTCGCCGCCCGGCCGGGCCTGCTCACCGCGCTCGACCTGCCGCTCGTCACCGGCAAGGGACTGGTCCGCTGACCGCCGGCTGGGCCCGTCCCGCAGCCCTGGCTCTGACCCTCGCCGTGGGCCTGGCGGCGGCCGGATGCGGCGGCGGCGACGACGGCGGCGCCGGATCGCCGACCACGGCGGCCGCCGGTGCGGGGGCGGGCGGCACGACCGGCACCGACGCCGCCGAGCCGCTCGACGTGCTGGTCACGAACGACGACGGCTACGACGCCGAGGGGATCGACGTGCTCGTCGAGGCCCTCCGCACCACGCCGGACGTCACGGTCACGGTCGTGGCGCCGGCCACGAACCAGAGCGGCACCGGCGATCGGACGACGCCCGGCGACCTCGCCACGAGCGAGCGCACGACGGCCAGCGGCTACGACGTCGTGGCCGTCGACGGCTACCCGGCCGACACCGTGACCGTGGCGCTCGACGAGCTGGGCCTGACGCCCGACCTGGTGGTGTCGGGCATCAACGCCGGCCAGAACATCGGCCCGCTCGTCGACATCTCGGGCACCGTGGGCGCCGCCAAGCAGGCGCAGCGCCGCGGGCTGCCGGCGCTCGCCGTGAGCCAGGGGCTGACCGACGGCGTCGCCGCCGACTACGCCACGGCCGCCGAGCTGGCGGTCGACTGGGTGGACGCGCACCGCGGCGACCTCGGCTCGCTGGCTGACTCGGGCGAGATCGAGAGCCTCAACGTGCCCACGTGCCCGGCCGGGGAGGTGCGCGGGGTGGCGGAGGTCGCCGTGGGGGAAGACGGGTCGCACGTCGGCGACCCGGTCGACTGCACGTCGACGGCCGAGGGCTTCGCCGACGACGTGGCGGCGTTCCTCAACGGCTACGCCTCGCTCACGCCCGTGCCCGCAGCGGCCGAGGGCTGACGGTCGTGCGATGCTGAAGCACAGCTGATGACCCCTCAGGCGTGCCTGGGCCGTCGGCGTGAGGGGGAAGCCACGATGACCGTCCCGGAACAGGAGACCTTCACCGTCTCGACGCGCGACGACGCGGCGGGCCGCACGCGGATGGCGGCGTGGCTGGCCGGAAAGGTCGGCGCGGACGTCGAGATCTCGGCGTTCGAGCGGCCGTCTGCCAACGGCATGTCGAGCGACACCGTGCTCTTCGACGCCACGTGGGATGGCTGCGGCGGGGCCTTCGTCGCTCGGGTCGAACCGGCGCTCGACGCGTACCCGGTGTTCCCCTCCTATGACCTGGGCCTGCAGGTGCGCCTCATGCGCCTCGTCGGCGAGCGCACCGCGGTGCCGGTCCCCACGGTGCGGTGGCACGAGACCGACCCACGGCCGTTCGGGGCCCCGTTCTTCGTGATGGACCGGGTCGAGGGGCGGGTACCGCCCGACGTCATGCCGTACCCGATGGGATCGTGGGTGTCGGAGGCCAGTGAGGCCGACCGGGCGGGTCTGCAGGACGCCACGGTGGGCCTGATCGCAGCCATCCATGGCCTGGAGGCGGGGCCCGACGAGCTGGCGTTCCTCGACGCCGGGGGAATGGGCGCGTCGCCGCTGCGCCGCCACGTCGACGCCGAGCGCGCCTACCTCGCCTGGACCGAGGCCGGCCTGGGCGCCGAGCTGCCTCTGCTGCACCGGGCGTTCGACTGGCTCGACGCGCACTGGCCGGTGGCGGCCGACGAGCGCGAGGCGGTGGCGTGCTGGGGTGACGCCCGCATCGGCAACGTCATCTACGACGGGTTCACGCCCGTGGCCGTGTTGGACTGGGAGATGGCGGCGCTCGCCCCACCCGAGCTGGACCTCGGCTGGACCATCTTTCTGCACCGCTTCTTCCAGGACATCTGCACGACGTTCGAGCTGCCGGGCCTGCCGACGTTCCTCCGCCGTGACGACGTGGTGGAGTCGTACACCCGCCACGGCGGGCGCGAGCCCGTCGACCTCGACTGGTTCATCGCCTACGCGGCCGTGCGCCACGGCACCGTCATGGCCCGCGTCATGGATCGACAGGTGCAGTTCGGCGAGCGTGAGGCGCCCGAGTCGCCGGAGGAGCTGATCCTGCACCGGGACGCCATCGCCGCCCTCATCGACGGGACCTACGAGCTGCCCTGACCCCTCAGGCAACGGCACGGCGAACCTCCACCAGCGCGAGGAGCTCATCTGCGATCCCCCCCGCCGCCGCACGAGGTGCGTTGCCGCGTGGCGCAGCAGGTGCCAGCCGGCGAAGCATCCGGAGTTGCGGAGAGGACGGGCACGCAGGCCTGGGGCGATCCGGGACGATTCGGAGGATGCGGGGAGGATGCGCGATTCCGGGCAGAGGTGGGTAGGGTCTCTCCGTTCACTCCCGCCGGCACCCCTGCCGGCTGTCGCTGGCGCCTCCCGCCGGCGAGGCCTCTCCGGAGATCCGCTTCGGCTCGGCCTGCCCGATTTCCGAACTGGAGTTCCGTGTCATCCTCTTTCGCCCTGCTCGGGGTGCCCGAGCAGCTGTGCGCCGCGTTGTCCCGCCGGGGCATCGACGCACCCTTCCCCATCCAGGCCGCCACGGTGCCCGACGCCCTCGCCGGGCGTGACATCGCCGGCCGCGCCCCGACGGGATCCGGCAAGACCCTGGCCTTCGGCCTCGCCATCGCCGCCCAGGCGGCTGCCGCCGGCAAGCCCCGGCCCCGGCGCCCCCGGGCCCTCGTGCTCGTTCCCACCCGCGAGCTGGCCGCCCAGGTGCAGCGCGAGCTGCAGTCGCTGATCGACCGCGATGCCGGCCCGGTCACCACCGTGTACGGCGGCGTGAGCTACGGCCCCCAGCGCCGAGCGCTCGCCCAGGGCGCCAGCGCCGTCGTGGCCTGCCCCGGCCGCCTCGAGGACCTGGTGGGCACCGGCGACGTCGTGCTCGACAACGTGGAGCTCGTCGTGGTCGACGAGGCCGACCGCATGGCAGACATGGGCTTCATGCCCGCAGTCAAGCGCCTGCTCGATCGTACGCCCGAGCGCCGCCAGACCCTGCTGTTCTCCGCCACGCTCGACGGCGACGTCGACGCCCTCGTGCAGCGCTACCAGCGCGACCCCGCCCGCTACGAGGTGGCCGGCACCGAGGCCGACGTCGGCGACATCACGCACCTGTTCTGGCGCCTGTCCCGCGCCAACCGCATCGACGTGACCCGCGACGTGGTCGTGGCCTGCGGACCGACCATCGTGTTCTGCCGCACCTGCCACGGCGCCGACCGGGTGACCAAGCAACTCGAGCGGGCCGGCGTGGCCGCCGTCGCCATCCACGGCCGCCGCACGCAGGGCCAGCGGGACAAGGCGCTCGCAGCCTTCACGAGGGGTCGCGCCCCGGCGCTCGTGGCCACCGACGTGGCCGCCCGCGGCATCCACGTCGACGGCGTGGGCGCGGTCGTGCACTACGACCTGCCCGAGGACCCGAAGGACTACGTGCACCGCTCGGGCCGCACCGGCCGGGCCGGCGCCACCGGTGTCGTCGTGGCGCTCGTCGCCAAGGAAGACGGCGACAAGAAGGCGCGCACGCTTCAGCGCAGCCTCGACGACGTCGAGGGGATCGCCCCGGTCGACATGGACCGGCTCGAGGCGCTGGCCGAGGACGTGAAGGCCACGCTGCCCGCCGCCCGCAGCGGCAGCATCGCCGGCGCCGGCGGCGCCGCGCCCGCCACAACGGTGCACCGCACCGCGGCGGGCGACCAGGGCGCGGTGCGCTCCCGGCCGGCGCACGTCGAGGCCGACGAGCGCCCCACCGGCGGTCGCCGCACCACCAGCGAGCGGCGGCGCGACGCCGACCGCACCGGTGGAGGCGCCCGCGGGGCCGGGGGCAACCGCCGCGATGCGGGCGAACGGCGCCGGGGCGACCGGTCCGAGCGGTCCGAGCGCAGCGACCGCTCCGAGCGCCGGGTACGTGCCGGCTCCGCGGGTGGCCCGCAGGGCAGCACGCAGGGCACGGTCACGGTGTTCCACGCCGACAAGGGCTACGGCTTCATCGCCCGGCGGGGCGGCAAGGGCGACGTGTTCGTCCACACCTCCAATGTCGGCGGCGAGCGCCCGCTGTCCGTCGGCCAGCGCGTCAGCTTCGAGGTCGTCCCCGGCCGCCGCGGCGTCCAGGCCGTCAACGTCCGTCCTGCCTGACTAACCTGACGACCCGTCAGGTCGTCGTCGACCAGGGCGGCGCCAGGGAGGGGACCGGCATGGCTCTGCTCGACGGGAAGGTGGCGCTCGTGTCGGGCGCCGGGGCCGGCCTCGGTCGCGAGGTCGCCCTGGCGCTCGGCCGCGAGGGGGCGATCGTCGTGGTCGCCGCCCGCACCGAGGCACGGGTCAAGGCGCTGGCCGCCGACGTCGAGGCCACGGGCGCCACGGCGCACGCCGTCCGCCTCGACGTCACCGAACCCGTCTCGTGCGCCGCCGCGATCGAGCAGGTAGTCGGTGCCGCCGGGGGCCTCGACGTCGTGGTGAACAACGCGTTCCACGACGGCGACCACCAGCTCTTCGCCAAGGCGGACCTGGCCGGTTGGCGCCACACGATGGAGGTCAACCTGTTCGGCACCCTCCAGCTCACCCAGGCGGCCGTGCCCGCCCTCCGGGAGCGGGGCGGGGGGCGGATCGTGATGATCAACTCGATGTCGTCCGTGCGGATCCAGCCACGCTTCGGCGCCTACGCGGCGTCGAAGGCGGCGCTGGCGGCCGCCACGAAGGTGCTGGCCACCGAGCTCGGGGCCGACGGCATCCGGGTCAACGGCGTGCACCCCGGCTACATCTGGGGCGACGACGTCGCCGCCTACTTCGCGTTCCTCGCCGAGAAGAAGGGCATCACGCCCGAGGAGCAGTACCGCAGCGTGGCCGACGAGGCCGCGCTCCGCTACCTGCCCGACGCCGCCGAGATCGCGGGGGCCGTGGTGTTCCTCGCCTCGGACCTGTCCCGCGCGATGACCGGCCAGGCCCTCGGCGTCAATGGCGGGCACTTCTTCCAGGGGTTCTGACCCGCGATCGTCACCGCCCAGCCGCGCGGTCGCAGCTACGGTGCGTCCATGGCGTACGAGCCTGGTCGCAGCGACACGAGTCCCCTGGGCGGCCCCGCCGCCCACGTCGAAGGCGTCGACAAACGCCAGCTCACCCGGCTCGTCGTGGCCGGGGTGGCGCTGCTGGCCGCCGCCATCTTCATCCTGCAGAACAACGAGCGCGTCGAGACGACGTTCCTCGTGTTCAGCGTGCGCACCAGGCTGTGGGTGGGCCTCGTCGTCGCGCTCCTGCTCGGCGCGCTGCTGGGCCAGGCGGTCGAGGCGGTGGTGAACCGGCGCCGCCGACGAGCCGCCGACGACTGACGCCCGCCTGACAACCGCGCTCGGGGGGCGCGAGGCTGGCCCCGTGATCGACTGGGCCGAGATCGACGGGGTGGTCGGGCAGAACTGGTACGCGCTCGACCCCGACCTGCAGGCACGGGTGGGGCGCGACAGCCCGCCGGAGGACCGGGGGTGGTCCGAGTCGACGCTGTCCGACTTCGGAGCGCTGGTCGGCGACCGCATCGCCCGCGCCGCCGACCTGATCGACGCCCACCCGCCCGAGCTGGTCCGCTACGACCGCTGGGGACACGAGGTCGGCGAGATCGCCCACCACCCGGCCATGCTCGACGCCAAGCGCTCGCTGTGGGCCGCCGGGTACCCGTCGGGATTCGCCGCCCAGGCCCTCGAGCGGGGGCGACCCACGCCTGGCGTGGTGCTCGGCGCCGCCAGCTACCTGCTGTCCGAGGCCGACACGGGCATGGTGTGCAGCCTGGGCATGACCTCGGGCGTGGCCGGTCTGGTCGATGCGTACGCCCCGCCCGACGTGCGCGAGGAGCTGCTCGCCGGCCTGCGGGCGGCGGACGTCGACGACGCCGTGGACGGCTCCATGTTCCTCACCGAGCGCGACGGCGGGTCCGACCTGGGACGCACCGTGCACTGCACGGCGCGCGAGCTGGGCGACGGCCGGGTCGAGATCTCCGGCGAGAAGTGGTTCTGCTCGAACGTCGACGGCGCCGCCATCGTTCTGCTGGCACGTCCCGAGGGGGCGCCGTCGGGCTCTGCCGGCCTCGGTCTGTACCTCGTGCCCCGCACGCTCGAGGACGGAACGCCGAACCGGTACTCGATCCGCCGACTCAAGCAGAAGCTGGGGACGAAGAGCGTGCCCACCGGCGAGGTCACCTTCGACGGCGCCGTGGCCTACGCCCTGCGGCCCCAACGGCCGCGGGACGACGGCGAGACGGGGGCCCCGGTCGACCAGGCGAGCTCAGACGCCGGCGGCCTCAACCGGATGATGGAGATGGTCAACGGCAGCCGGTTCGGGGTCGCCATGATGGGCCTCGGCATCGCCCGGCGCTCGTTCGCCGAGGCCACGGCCTGGGCGCATCACCGCCAGGCCAAGGGACGCGCGCTCGTCGACCTGCCTCTCGTCCGGGAGCAGCTCGTCGACCAGCTCGCCGAGCTCGAGGCCGCCGTGGCGCTGGGCTTCGAGTCGGCGGCGGCCGGCAGGGCTGCTGACGGCCGCCGCCTGCGCCGCATCCTCGTGCCGGCGGCGAAGGTGCGGCTGTGCCGGTTCGGTGTCGAGGCGGCGTCGTTCGCCGTCGAGCTGCACGGGGGTAACGGCTACTGCGAGGACTGGGGGCTGACGCGCCAGTTGCGCGACGCCCAGTGCCACCCGATCTGGGAGGGCAGCGAGAACATCTGCCTGCTCGACGTCCTGCGCACGATGCGCCACGAGGCCGCCCACGAGGCCGTGCTGGCCCGGGTCGACGCGGCGCTGGCCACCGGGCGGGCCGCGCCCGCGTGGGTGCAGCCGGCGGTCGACGCCCTGGAGGCGGCGCGAGGCGAGCTCGCGGCGCGATCCCAGGCGGTCGTCGGGCTCGACCCCGAGGCCGGCGAGGCGGTGGCCGGTCGGCTCACGGACCTGCTCGTGCACACGCTCTCCGGGGCCCTCCTCGTCGAGCAGGCGGGCGAGGGCGGTCCGCTGGCCGCCCACAAGGGGCTGATCGGGTTGCGCTACGCCCGCCGCCACCTGCTGCCCGACGCGGGCTGGACCGACGCAGTGGCCGCCGTGGCCGGGCGCGACCTGCTCGCCTTCGCCGACATCGGGGTCGACACGGCGGCGAAGGCCGCGGCCTGACGGGTCCTGTCGCTCGGCTCGCTCGTCGACCGGCGGCGGGCGGGTCCCGTCGGCTGCGGTGCCGGCCTACCGCCGCCGGGGAAGGGCGCCCCGGCAGCGGCCGGCATCCTCAGCGCCACCCGCCCGCCGCCTCGTTACGGTCCCCGCCCGTCGCGACTTGCGCATCGGTCGTCGTCCCGGTCCATCCCCCCGGTGGTCGTCGCGCCGAGCTCCTGTTGGTCCATTCTGGGGAGCGGACGGGTTGGTGAGCGGCTTTGGTCCCCAGGAGGCGGGCGGGACGGGGGCGTCGGGGTCGGACGCGGCCAACGGGATCAGCCGGGGTGGCGGCGGGTGGGGTCGGCGGTGGACGGGTCGGCCGGCCAGGCGTGCTTGGGATAGCGGCCCGCCATCTCCTTGCGCACGTCCGCCCACGAGCCCGCCCAGAACCCGGCGAGGTCGCTCGTGACCTGCAGCGGCCGGTCGGCGGGCGACAGCAGCGACAGCACGACCGGCACCCGCCCGCCGGCCACGGTCGGCGTGGCCGTGGCCCCGAACATGTCCTGCACCCGCACCGACAGCGTGGGCGGGTCGCCGGGCTCGCCCTCGCCGTAGGCGAGCTCGACCGTCCGCCCGCTGGGCACGGTGACCGCGCGCGGGGCCAACCGGTCGAGCTCGGCCACCAGCGGCGGGGGAACGAGCCGGCGCAGCGTGCCCACGAGGTCGAGCCGGTCGAGCGCAGCCCGGCCCGTCGCCCCAGCCAGGAGCGGGCCCAGCCACTCGTCCAGCGTGCGGCGCAGCGCCCGGTCGGACAGGTCGGGCCACGGCTCACCCAGCCGGGCCCGCAGGAACGCCACACGGGCCCGCAGCGCGCTGGCGGCCGGCGTCCAGGGCAGTGCGGCCAGACCGGTCTGGCGGACCCGGTCGACCAGCGCCGCCGTGGTCGCCGGCCCGGCGCGAGGGCGCCGCTCGACGGTGCCGAGCCGCAGCCGTCCCAGCTGGCGCTCGGCCCGATCGACGAGGTCGTCGCGCTCGGCGTCCCACACCAGGCGGGCGTGCTCGACCACCTGGTCGCCGGCTACGGCGTCGAGCTGGTCCGACGTCAGCGCCGCCGCCAGGCGGATGCGGCCCTTCGAGCGCCGCCCGTCGACCTCGGCCACGGCCAGGAACGGCTCGCCGGCCAGCGGGTCGGTGGCCGGGACCCACGCCTCGGTGCCGGCCCGCAACACGTAGCGCCCCGGGCCGCCGCGGGCCTGGGCGATGCGGTCGGGGTAGGCGGCGGCCAGCAGGGCGCCGGCCTCCGAGCCGCCGTCGGGTCCGCCGAGCGAGCCGCCGGGGGCGATACCGGCGCGGCGGGCGATGTCGCGGGCGCGCTCGCGGGCCCGGCGCAGCGCCCGCCCGTCGGCCAAGGGGTGGCGTCGGCCGGGGTCGTCGAGCAGGGCGAGTCGGACGCTCACGTCGGTAGGAACCTCGTCGGGCCGTCCCCGGAGGACGTCGCGGTCCTCGAGCAGGGCGGCGAGCACGCAGCCCAGCCACCCGGAGCCCCGCTGCCGGGCGGCCAGGACCATGCGTCCGAGCCGGGGATGCAGGGGCAGACGGACGACCGCCCGGCCCACCTCCGTCGGCGCGCCGTCCGCGTCGAGGGCGCCGAGGTCGGCGAGCAGCCGTCGGGCCTCGTCGAGCCCCCGGGGCGGCGGCGGGTCGAGGAACGGCAGGTCCGCCGGGTCGGTGCCCCACACGGCGAGCTCGAGGGCCAGATCGGCGAGGTCGACCTGGCGGATCTCGGGCTCGGTGAACGGGCGTCGGGCCGCCTGCTCGGCCCGCGACCACAGCCGCACGGCCACCCCGGGCCCGAGGCGCCCGGCCCGACCCGCCCTCTGGTCGGCGGAGGCACGAGAGGCCGGCACCGTGTCGAGCCGGGTCAGCCCGGTGCCGGTGTCGAACGTCGGGCGCCGGGCCAGCCCGGCGTCGACCACGACCCGCACCCCGTCGACGGTGAGGCTCGTTTCGGCGATGTCGGTGGCGAGCACGACCTTGCGCCAGCCGGGCAGGCCGGGGGCGAGCGCCGCGTCCTGCTCGCCGGCGGGCAGCGCCCCGTACAGGCGGTGGATCTCGACCGGGCCGCCCCCGCCGGCATCGGCCGCCAGCTCGTCGGCCACCCGGCCGATCTCGGCGGCGCCCGGCAGGAACGCGAGGACGTCGCCATCGGGTTCGGTGCGCAGCACCCGGCGCACGGCGGTGACGACGGCCGGCTCGACGTGCTCCCTCGGCCGCCGGGGTGCGTAGCGCACGTCGACCGGATAGGACCGGCTCTCGCTGGTCACGACTGGGGCCGGCCCGTCGCCGCCGTCGCCGCCCCCGCCCACGAGGGCCGCCACCCGGTCGCCGTCGAGCGTCGCGGACATGACCAGCACGCGCAGGTCCGGGCGCAGGTGGCGGCGGGCGTCGAGCGCCAGGGCGAGGCCGAGGTCGGCCTGGAGGCTGCGCTCGTGGAACTCGTCGAAGACGACGATCGCCACCCCGTCGAGCCCGGGGTCGCCCTGCAGCCGGCGGGTGAGGATGCCCTCGGTCACGACCTCGATACGGGTGGACGGACCCACCTGGCGGTCGTCGCGGGTCCTGTAGCCGACGGTCTCGCCCACGCCCTCGCCGAGCAGCGCCGCCATGCGGCGGGCGGCGGCGCGGGTGGCGAGCCGTCGGGGCTCGAGGACGACGATGCGCTGGTCGCCGAGCCACGGCTCGCCGCGCAGCGCGAGCGGCACCACCGTGGTCTTGCCGGCCCCCGGTGCCGCTTGCAGCACGAGCGTGCCCGGTCCCGCCAGGGCGGCCCGGACCTCGTCGAGCGAGGCCGCCACGGGCAGCGCGGCGGCAGCGGGGGGCAGGGGCGGCGGCACGGCCCGCCAGGCTGCCCGGTGCCGGCGCCACCGTCGAGTCGCGGCGCTCGCCGGCGTTGTCGCGGAGGGCCGGCCCTGCACCCGGCCCGCGCCTGCTCAGCGAACCACGACCGGCATCATCGGCATCGTGATGGTGTGCTGGGCCTGCTCGTCAGCGGCTTCGCCGTCGTGCGCAGCCGCCGTACCGTCGCCGCCGAGGACACGTAGGCGTCCCCCTGGGTGCGATCGGAGGACGGATCGTAGGGCTCCAGCCGCCTTGCGTGACGATGCGTCCCGATCCTCTGACCCGGCGTAGGAAAACGGGCCATGGCTGGAACAACCCCGCGCTGTGCGTCGTTGAAACCCCTGAAGCCGAGGAACCGTTGGGTTCGCTCCTCGCCTCCTCCCCCAGCTGGCGAGTGCAGAGCGACCAGCGGTGACACCGTCACCGTCGTCCTCCCCCACGACGGTGACGGGCCCTCGGCCCAAGTACTCTCCGTCGTGTCCACGCGCCCGGCCGCGGTCAGACCGCGTCGTCCGTGGCGTCGGGCGCTGGTGCCGGCTCCGGCTCGGTGTCGAGCTCGTCCGCCGTGGACGCGAAGCCGGATGTCAACCCGCCGGCCAGCACCCCCGTCACGGCCGCGGCCACCGCGAGGCCGAGGGCCAGGACCGTGCCCGCCCGGTCCACCCCGTCCGGCAGGGCGGTGGGCAGCACCGGCTTCCACAGCACGCCGAGGCGCAGCAGGCCCCAGCCGACCACGGCCGCCACGGCGCCCAGCGTGGCCGCCGGGGCGACGCCCGGCAGACGCCGGTGCAGCCCCAGGCCCAGCACCCCCGCGAGCAGGCCCACGAGGGGCACGGCGACCAGGAGCGGGCTCGCGCCCGAGCCGACAGGGGCGTCGCCGTACTGGCCCGCGCCGAGCACCAGGGCCAGCGCCGCTGCCACGACCGCAGCCACCGCGCCCACGAGCGACCGCGACCGCCCGAGCACCACGACCGCCACCGCGGCGACGGCGCCCAGCACCAGCCACGGCACCGGGCTGACGGGGTCCACCCACAGCAGCCGGCCCTCGACCGTGGTCGGCGTGCCGTCGACGACCAAGTCCTTCGTCCACCGCTGCACCACGTCGCCGTGGCCCTTGCCCGGCGGGTAGCCGCCGCCCATCCAGTGGACGTCGTGATCGTGCCAGGCGTACATCCCGCCGCCGGCCACCTCCTCCCACGCCGGCTCGGCGGCCGGGTCGGCGCTCGCCGGCAGCTCGACCGAGCCCCGCCGGTCCTCGTTGAGGTACGTGGCGGGCGAGCGGGTGTTGCGCTCGACCGTGCCGTCGGCCCGGAACCGCAGGTAGGGTTCGCCCTGGTAGCCGTGGACGTCGACCTCGTGGCCCTCGTCGACCCGCAGCTCGAGGAAGGCGTCGCCGCCCACGACCTCCACGTCCACGCCGTCGGGGGCCGGCTCGACGGCGTCGATCACCGAGCGGAAGTCGGTGGGGACGGGAGGATCGGCGGACGCGGGGGCGGCGCCCGCCAGGGCCGCGAGGGCGGCCACGCCGAGCACCCCGGCCAGCCGCCGGACCGTGTTCCGGCCGGCGGTCACCGGGGCTCGGAGGGGGCGTCGCCGGCCGGGTCCGCCGCGGTCGTAGCCGTTTCGCCCGCCGCGGCGCCGTCGGCCGGACCGGCGGCGGGCGCGCCACCGATCGCGTCACCGGCGATGGCGGTGGCGGTCGCCGACGTGGCGCTCTCGACAGGCGTGTCGGTGTCGCCGGGCGAGCTGGCGGCGGTGGGCGAGCCGGTGTCGCCGGGCGTGCCGGCGGCGGTGGGCGTGTCGGCGGCGGTGGGCGTGCCGGTGTCGGTGGGCGTCGCAGCAGCGGGCACCGCAAGGTCCGGCCGGTTGCGGCGGATGGCGAGGAGAGCCGTCACCACGCCGCCGAGCGCCACGATCGCCGCCCCGACGATGAGCAGCACGGGGATCGAGTCGCCGTCGCCGGCCTCGTCCGACCCGCCGCCGCTGCTCGCCCCGGTCCCGTCGTCGGCCGCAGCGAACGCGCCGCCCGACGCGCCGGGCGTCGCCGACGGGGTCACGGTCTGGGCCTGGTCGATCGTGCCCGTGGGCTCGATCGAGGTGAACCGCACGGTCCAGTCGCCCGGCTCCGGGAACTCGACGGCTCCCGAGTAGCGGCCGTCGCCCGCCCCCGACGGGGCGAGCGTGAAGGGTGTCTGCGCCGTGCCGTCGGTCGCCACGGGCGTGGCCGTCACGGTGGCGTCGGCGGCCGGGTGGCCGTCGTTGTCCCAGGTGACGAGCACGATGTAGTGGATCGACGTGCCCGCCGGGTGGACCTGCTCGACGACGATCGTGCCGCCGCCGGAGTGGGCGCCGGCCGGCGCGGCGCCCACCACGCCGAGGGCGATGGCCCCGGCGCCGAGGGCGGCGGCGGTGGCGACGGTTCGCAGCTTCATCGGATCGGTACCTCGAAGGTGAAGACCAGGGGCACGCCCTGGCGCACGGCGGTGACCTCGATGGTCCAGGTGCCGGACGACGGGAGCGACGCCCCGGTGGCGGTGACGTGGTTGGGCAGGATCGGCGTGACGGTCAGGCGGCGGGCCGGGACGTACGCCGTCGCGGCCGTCACCTGCACGGCGTCGACCGCCAGCTCCGCGCCCGACGGGTCGGCGAAGTACATGTGGATGTCGTTCGCCCCAGCCTGCGCCGGGTCGACCGTAGCGTCCATCGTCCCGGCGTCGATGGTGACGGTCGTGTCGAACGGCTCGGTCACCGTGGCCCGGGCCGGGGCCTGGTGGATGAGGCTCGCGGTGATGGCCAGCGCGGCGCCCGCCACCGCCACCTCGGCCCGCAGCGAGCGGGTCAGGGGCACCACCGTCCGCTCGACGAGCGGGACGAGCCGCTCGGGTCGTGGCCCTGACCGGCCAGCAGATAGCCGAACGCGTGGCCGGCCGACAGGGCCGCCGGCACCAGGAGCAACGACGAGCGCAGCGTGCGCACGGCGTCGAGCGTAGGTGCCGTCGCGGCCGATCCGGCCATCCCGCCGCGACCCCGACCCGGCTCAGCCGTTGGCCGGACCACCGGACCGCGCCGACCGGGCGGCATGAGCGGCGCACGCTCGGGCGAACCGGGTCACCGGCGTGGGGTCACCGCCGGGATGCACGTGGAGGAACGTGGCCAGGAGATTCGGGCCCGCGAAGCCGTCGGACCCCTCGCCCCACCGCGACGACAGCCGCAGCGCGTCGCCCGCCGGGTCGACGGTCGAGTAGTGGAACTCGTGGCCCCGCAGCGTCGCCCCCGCCGCCACCACCGGCGAGTCCTGCACCGCCGCGGCCGTCCGGTAGCCGAGCGTCAGGCGGTCGGTCATGCGCCCGTCGGCCGGCACCGCGCCCACCATGGGTCGGCCATCGAGCGTGCGGCACAACCACAACAGGCCGCCGCACTCCGCCCAGGTGGGCAACCCGTCGGCGACGCGGCGGCGGACGTCGGCCAGCAACGGCTCGTTGGCGGCCAGCTCGGCGGCGTGGACCTCGGGGAAGCCGCCGCCGGCGATCAGCCCGGTCACCCCCGCGGGCAGCCCGGTGTCGCGCCCCGGGTCGAACGGCACGACCTCCAGCCCGGCGGCGGCCAGGGCGTCGAGCGTGTCGGTGTAGGTGAACGTGAAGGCCCGGCCGGCCGCCACGGCCACGGTCACCGTCAACCGCGCCGGCACGACCGGTGGTGGCAGCGCCGGCGCGGTCGTGGGCCGCGTCGGCGCCCGCCGGGCCAGGCGTACGACGGCGTCGAGGTCGACCCGCTCGGCCACGGCGGCCGCCAGGTGGTGGAGAGCGGCAGCCACGTCCCCCGGTCGCTCGGCGACGGGCACCAGGCCCAGGTGACGGTCCCGCCACGTGAGCCGGTCGTCGTGCCGCAGGGCCCCCAGCACCGGGAGGCCGAGCGGGGCCAGGGCGTCGCGCAGCAGCGCCTCGTGCCCGTCGGACCCCACACGGTTGAGGATCACGCCCGCCACGCGCAGGGCGGGGTCGAAGCGCGCGAAGCCCGAGACGAGCGCCGCCACCGAGCCGGACATGGCGCCGGCGTCGACGACGAGGAGGACCGGGGCCTCCAGCGCCTTGGCCACGTCGGCCGTCGCGCTGGGTGTGCCGTCGGCCGCCCCGTCGAAGAGCCCCATGACGCCCTCGACCACGAGCACGTCGCCCCCGGCGCCGGCCCGGGCCGCTAGCGGGACCATCGCCTCGGGCCCGCACATCCAGGCGTCGAGGTTCCGGGGCGGCCGGCCGCTGGCCAGCGCGTGGTAACCGGGGTCGATGAAGTCGGGCCCCACCTTGGCGGGCGTGGGCCGGTGCCCCGCGCGGCGCAGGGCGGCCATGAGGCCGGTGGCCACGGTGGTCTTGCCGACGCCCGAGTGGGTGCCGGCCACCACCAGGCGGGGGCCGAGCGCATCGGCCGTCGAGCGGAGGGCGTCCACGGTCCCGGCGACGGTAGCGGCCACTCGACGGCGCCGACAGTTCGGCCGGGTGCGGCGCGGTGAGGTTGACGTTCGCCCTACTCGCCGGCAACATCTGATCAGTTGTTCATGTGTCCGGAGGTGTCCTGGGTGCCAGCGTCCCGCGAGCGTGCCCCCACGGCGGCCGTCGTCGGGCTCGACGCCTGCCCGACGGCCGCGGTCGACGCCGACCGAGTCGCCGCCACGCGCGACCGCCTCCTCGACGCCGGCGAGGCCGCCCGCCTCGCGGACCTGTTCCGCCTGCTCGGCGATCCCGGCCGCACCCGCATCCTCTTCGCCCTGCTCGAGGCCGGGGAGCTGTGCGTGTGCGACCTGGCCGCGACCGTCGGCGCCGCCGAGACCTCGGTGTCGCACGCCCTACGCCTGCTGCGCACCGCCGGCATCGTCCGCAACCGGCGCGACGGCCGAAACGTCTTCTACTCGCTCGACGACGCCCACGTGCGGCTGCTGCTCGACCTGTCCCGCGAGCACCTCCGCCACGGCGACGGCGCGGCCCGGTGACCGCCGGCCAAACCCAGGGGGTCGGACACGGCCAGGCCGAGGGGCACGGCCACGGCCACACGGACGGCCTGGGCGACGCCCGCGCCCACGGCGACCCGCACGGCCTGGGCGACCCGCACGGCCTGGGCGACCCGCACGTCCTGGACGACGCCGCCGGCGGGGGCCACGCGCACGGGCCGGACGACGGCCACGGCCACGTCTCCGTGTACGGCCACGTGCACGGCCTGGGCGACGCCGCCGGCCGGGCCGGCTCCCGGCACCGCGGCCGGCTGACCGCGGCGCTCGCCGTTCTCGGCGGCGTGACCGTCGTCGAGGTCGTCGCCGGCCTCGTCACCGGGTCGCTCGCCCTCCTCTCCGACGCGGGCCACATGCTCACCGACGTCCTGGGCATCGGCATGGCTCTGGCCGCCATCCACCTGGCCGACCGCGGCAGCGACGACCGGGGCCGAACGTTCGGGCTCTACCGGCTCGAGATCCTGGCGGCGCTGGCCAACGCCGTGCTGCTGTTCGGTGTGGCGATCTACGTGCTCGTCGAGGCGGTTCGCCGGCTCGACCACGGCCCGCACGTCCTCGCCGTCCCCGTGCTCGCCGTGGCCACCGTCGGCCTGGTGGCCAACGTCGTGGCGTTCCTGCTGCTGCGGCAGGGGTCGGGCGAGAGCCTCAACGTGCGAGGGGCGTACCTCGAGGTGCTCTCCGACCTCGTCGGCTCCGTCGGCGTCATCGTCGGCGCCGCCGTCATGGGCCTCACGGGGTGGAGGTGGGTCGACCCGCTGGTGGGCGTCGCCATCGGCCTGTTCATCCTGCCCCGCACCTGGCGCCTGGCCGGGCAGGCCGTGCGCATCCTCGTGCAGGCGGCACCGCCCGGAACCGACGTCGACGCCATCGAGGCGGACCTGCGCGGCCTGCCCGGTGTCGTCGACGTCCACGACCTCCACGTGTGGACGCTCACGTCCGAGATGGACGTCGCCTCCGCGCACCTGATGGTGTGCCGCGGCACCGACCCCCACGGAGTGCTCGACCGGGCCCGGGTGGTGCTGCGCGACCGCTACCGCATCGACCACGCCACCCTCCAGGTCGAGCCCGACACGCACCGGGGGTGCGACGAACTGACCTGGTGAACCTGGTGAGGCGGGTTCCTTGCCGGACCCTTGCCCAGGTTCGTGGCACTAACGCCGGGCTAACCCACCTCTGGTGTTGTCCTTTTTGCACAGCCTGTGCTGTTCGGACGAGATCCGGCAGCGCCGGCAGGCACCGAACTGGGAAGCTACGACCGCAGCGGCCGGCTTGGCGGAGCCGGTGGTCGTCGGCGGGTCCCGGGACCGGTGCGCGGCGGGTGACCACGAATGTGGCCCCGCGGTGGCGGGTGTGCGACGGGTCCCGGACCGACCGCATACCCGCCACCGGCACGCCTCGGCGTCGGCCAGGCCGGCTCGGGACCGACCCCCAGACGGCCCCCGGGTCGGCCCCGGTCGTCCGGGAGAAAGGGAGCATCGAGGCGACGGGCGGGTGGGCGACGAGTCACTGCGTCGGAGCAGGGCGTGGTCGCCGACCGAGGCGACGGGCGGGTGGGCGACGAGTCACCGAGGCGAGGGGCGACGAGCGAGCGAGGCGACGGGCGGGTGGCGCTGAGGATGCCGGCCGCTGCCGGGGCGCCCTTCCCCGGCGGCGGTAGGCCGGCACCGCAGGCGACAGGACCCGCCCGCCGCCGGTCATGGATTCCCCCGGTTACCGCGCTCGGGTCGGCCTAATCGCGTCCGGTCGCCCTCAGCGAGGGCCGGTCGCCCGCAGGGAGGGCCGGTCGCCCTGAGGGAGGGACCGGGCGCGCTCAGGGAGCGCCGGTGGCGATGATCGTCTCCAGCGCGTCCATGTCGAGGTGGGTCTCGATCAGGTCCGCGATGCTCTCGAGCCGGGCCTGGCGCGCGGCGCTGAAGCCCACCTCGCCCGGCTCCCAGGACTTGCCGGCCCGACGGGCCACCCACTGCAGCACCGACGAGCGGAAGTCGTCCTGCTCGAAGACGCCGTGGAGCGTCGTGCCCGCCACCCAGCCGGCCTGCCAGCCGAGCGTGTCGCCGTCGTCGGTCACGAGCCACGGCGGCGCCTCACTCTCGCCCCGCACGCGCCCGTGGTGGATGCGGTAGCCCGACGCCCGGTGGCCGGCGCCCGGGCCGGCCACGGCGAGGGCCTCGGGGCGATCGAGCACCTTGTCGTCGACGAACGTCGTGACGACCGAGATCCAGCCCAAGGCGGACTCGACGCCCGGGTCGCCCTCGACGCCCTCCGGATCGTCGATCACCTCGCCGATCATCTGCAGCCCGGCGCACACGCCCACGACCGTCGTGTCGGCGCACTCGACGGCTACGGCCAGGCCGGTCTGGCGGAACCAGGCCAGGTCGTCGCGGGTCGCCTTCGAGCCCGGCAGCACGACGAGGTCCGGCTTGCCCAGGTCGGCCGTGGAGCGCACCCAGCGGACCCGCACGTTGGGCTCGGCGCGGAGCGGGTCGAGGTCGCTGGCGTTGGACACCCGCGGGAAGCGGATGGCGGCCACGTCGAGGACGTCGCTCTCGGTGGCGTGCGGGTCGACCTCGGGGTCGGGCCGGTCGAGCGCGAGCGAGTCCTCGGCGTCGAGGTCCAGGCCCGGCATGAAGGGCAGGATCCCGAGCGTCGGTATCCCGCTGCGGGCCTGGAGGTCGGCGAACGCCCCGTCGAGCAGCGCCGGGTCGCCCCGCAGCTTGTTGACGACGAAGCCGTCGACGTGGCGGCGCAGGTGCTCGGGCAGCAGCGCGACCGTGCCGTAGAGGGAGGCGAACACCCCGCCGCGGTCGATGTCGCCCACGATGATGGCCGGCAGGCCCGCGGCGTCCGCGAGCGGCAGGTTCACGACGTCGTGGGCGAGCAGGTTGATCTCGGCAGGGTTGCCGGCCCCCTCGCAGATGACGACGTCGTAGCGGCTGCGCAGGTCGGCGAGCGCGTCGAGCACGGTGAGAACGAGGTCGTCCTTCGTCTCGTGGTACTGCTCGGTCGTCAGCATGCCCGCGGGCTTGCCCATGACGATGACCTGGCTGGTGCGCTCGCCGGTGGGCTTGAGCAGGATCGGGTTCATGGCTGCCTCGGGCTCTGCCCCGGCGGCCATCGCCTGCACCCACTGGGCGTGGCCGATCTCGCCGCCGTCGGGCGTGACGGCCGCGTTGAGGGCCATGTTCTGCGCCTTGAACGGAGCTACCCGCACCCCACGGCGGGCGAGCGACCGGCACAGGCCGGCGACGACGAACGACTTCCCCGCATCGCTGGCCGTGCCACAAACGAGCAGGCCGCCTTTCACGCTCTTCCTCCCCGTGTCGACCCCGTTGGCGACCCTGTCGTGCGCAGCGGGGGCGGTGCAACCAGTCCCCCCGCCGAGCGTCCCCAGGCCGGATCGCGTGGACCCTATCCCAGGTCCGCGATGGGCCGCGCCGGCCCCCACGACGTTGCGCCGCCCGGTCGCGCGCACGGTGGGAAAATGGTGAGGGAACGGTGGTCACGCCACTGGACGTGGCGCTCGTCATGTCGCGATGCCACGCCCGCGGCGGCCGTGGTGGCATCCTGCCGGGATGGACACGTCGACCGGCGCGGGCGGGGCTCCGGTCGTCGACGCCGCCACGGTGGTGCTCGTGCGTGAGGTCGGCGCCGGGCTGGAGTGCCTCATGCTGCGCAAGAACGCCGGGCAGTCGTTCGGGGGCCTGTGGGTCTTTCCCGGCGGCAAGCTCGAGCCCGACGAGGGCGCGGGCGAGGCCGGTGCCCGCCGGGCCGCGGTGCGCGAGGCGTTCGAGGAGACCGGGCTCGTGCTCGACGGCGAGGCCCTCGTACCCTTCGCGCACTGGCTGCCGCCCGCGGAGGCGGCCCGCCGCTTCGCCACCTGGTTCTTCGTCGCCGCGCTGCCCGACGGCGCCGGGGACGTCGTGATCGACGGCGGCGAGATCGGCGACCAGATGTGGACCACGGCCGAGGGCGCGCTCGCCCTGCACAGCGCTGGCGAGATCGGCCTCGCCCCACCCACGTGGATGACGCTGCGGTGGCTGTCGGACGCCGGCAGCATCGACGCCGCGCTCGCCACCGCTCGGGCCGCCGAGGTCGAGCACTTCGCCACCCACATCTACGACGACGAGGGTGTGCTGGTGGCCGTTTGGGCGCCCGACGCGGCCTACGACTCGGGCGATCTGGCTCACCCGGGCGCCCGCTACCGCCTCCGCATGGAGACCGGCGGCTGGGTGCTCGAACGCAGCTGACGGTGGCTGGCAGCCGCCACGCTGCCACCATGGGACCGTGAAGGACCCGTCCACGCCCGAGCACACCATCGCGCCCCCGGACCTGCGTGAGCCGCCCGGCGACGGGAGCGACGTCGAGTCCGTCCCGCCGCAGGCGGCCGGTGGCGGCGGCGACGGCGACGAGGCCGGTGCCGGTGGCGACGACGAGCCCGGCGGGTCGCACGTGTCCGGGCTGTCGTGGGGCCGGGTGGCCGTGCTGGGCGCGGCGCTCGCCTTCCTCGGCTTCGCCGTCGGCATGGTCGTGACCCGCGACCGCCGGCCCGGCGAGGGCTCGGTCGACGTGGGCTTCACCCAGGACATGATCACCCACCACCAGCAGGCCCTCGGCGTGGCCACGCTCGAGGTGGCCCATGGCGCCGACCCCGTGGTGCGCAGCTATGCCCGCGAGGTGCTCACGTTCCAGTCCTACGAGGTCGGCGTGATGACCGCGACGCTGGCCGGGTGGGGCTACGCGACGACGGACCGCTCCGACGAGGCCATGGACTGGATGGGCATGCCGGTGCCGGTCGCCGACATGCCGGGCCTGCTCTCGGGGGACCAGCTCGACGCCATGGGCGACGCCCGGGGCGCCGAGTCCGACCGCCTGTTTCTCGAGCTCATGGCCGAGCACCACCGCGGCGGCCTGCACATGGCCGCCGACGCCGCCGAGCACGCCGACGACGAGGGCGTCCGGACGCTGGCCGCGTCCATCGCCCGCAGCCAGGCGCAGGAGATCAACGAGTACCGGGCCGCGGCCGAGCGCAGCGGGTTCGACGTCGACATCGCTCCCGCGGACGTGCCGCCCGACGACCTGCCGTCGTAGCGCCGCCGCCGGGGGTCGCACGGGGCGAACGTGCGGGACGGCCACTGCCACTCGGTACCGTAGGGCCGTTCCCAGGAGGTCCGATGTCCGCCCCCATTCCCCTGTTCGCTGCCGTCGCCTGGCCGTACGCGAACGGGCCGCGTCACATCGGCCACGTGGCCGGTTTCGGGATCCCCTCCGATGTCTGGGCCCGCTGGGCCCGGATGGCGGGCAACGACGTCCTCATGGTGTCGGGCACCGACGAGCACGGCACGCCGATCACGGTCGAGGCCGAGCAGCAGGGCATGACCCCTCGGGCGTTCGCCGACCGCAACAACGCGCTCATCGTCGAGGACCTGCGCGGCCTGGGCCTGTCCTACGACCTGTTCACGCGCACCACTACCGCCAACCACTACGCGGTCACCCGGGAGATGTTCCGGGGCCTGCGCCGCACCGGCGGCATCATCGAGATCGAGCAGATGTCGGCCTTCTCGGCCTCCGACGGCCGCTCGCTGCCCGACCGCTACATCGAGGGCACCTGCCCGATCTGCGGCTTCCCCCAGGCGCGGGGAGACCAGTGCGACAACTGCGGCAACCAGCTCGACCCCATCGACCTGATCGAGCCGCGCTCCAAGGTCGACGGGCTGCCGCCGGTGTTCCGCGAGACCACGCACTATGCGCTCGACCTCGAGAAGTTCGCCAAGGAGCTGCGCTCGTGGGTCGAGTCGCAGGAGCGGTGGCGACCGAACGTGCGCGCCTTCAGCCTGCAGATCCTCGACGAGGCCCGCGCCCGCGCCATCACCCGTGACATCGGCTGGGGCGTGCCGATCCCCGTGCCCGAGTGGCAGGACGACCCGCTCAAGCGCATCTACGTGTGGTTCGACGCCGTGATCGGCTACCTCTCGGCCTCGATCGAGTGGGCCGACTCGACCGGCGACCCCGACGCCTGGAAGCGGTGGTGGCTGGCCGACTGGGCCCGCCACGCCTACTTCATGGGCAAGGACAACATCGTCTTCCACTCGTTCCTGTGGCCCGCGATGCTCGCCGGTTACGACGGCCCGCTCAACGACCGGCCCGACGGTGCCCACGTGCCGCTCCACCGGCCCGACGACATCGTCGCCAGCGAGTTCCTGACGATGGAGGGCAAGAAGTTCTCCTCGTCGCGGCGCGTCGTCATCTACGTCCGCGACGTGCTCGACCGCTACGGGCCGGACCCGCTCCGCTTCTTCCTCGCCGCGGGCGGCCCCGAGACCGGCGACGCGGACTTCACCTGGGCCGAGTTCGTGCGGCGCAACAACGACGAGCTCGTCGCCACGTGGGGCAACCTCGTGCAACGGGTCTGCTCGATGCTGCGCCGCGAGGGAGCGGTGGTCCCGTCGCGTGAGGCCCACCCGGCCGCCGGCGAAGACCTGCTGGCGCGGGTCGCCGCCGGCTTCTCGTCGGTCGGTGCGCTCATCGACACGTTCCGCTTCCGTAACGCGCTGGCCGAAGTCATGGCGCTCACCCAGGACGTCAACGCCTTCGTCTCCCAGCACGAGCCCTGGAAGCTGGCCAAGACAGACCCCGACGCCGCGCTCGGCGTCCTGTCCGTCGCGTACGACGCCATCTGCGACCTCAACGTCATGTTCACGCCGTTCCTGCCCCACGGCGCCCAGCGCGTCTGGGACAACCTCGGCGTCGAGGTCGTGGTGCCCCAGCCCTCGATCGAGGAGGCGGGGTCCGGCGACGACCGCCACCTCGTGTTGCGGACGACGGGGGCGTCGCAGGCGTGGGAGCCGTTCCGGGTCCCCGCCGGGTCGACGCTCGGTGAGGTCGCTCCGTTGTTCGCGAAGATCGACGTGGGGGTCGTGGAGGAGGAGCTCGCGCGGTTGGCCGCTGCTCCCTCCTGACCGGGGGCGGCTTGACCGGCGGTCCTTCGACCGGCGGCGCGCGGGTCCTGTGGGTGACCGGCGGTCGCTACGACCGGCGCGTCCTGTGGGTGACCGGCGGTCGCTACGACACGCGGCGCGCAGGTTCTGTGGGTCACCGGCGTTCGCCACGACCGGCGACGGGCGGGTCCTGTCGCCTGCGGTGCCGTCCTACCGCCGCCGGGGAAGGGCGTCCCGGCAGCGGCCGGCATCCTCAGCGCCACCCGCCCGTCGCCTCGCTCTCTCGTCGCCCACCCGCCCGGCCGGTCGTCCGCCTGTCGGCCGCAGTGGCCGGCACCCACAACGTCAACTACACCGGCCGCCGCGTTGGTCGGTCGTGGCCGTCGGCTTGGTCGCTCGTGTGCCCCGAGCCCCGGGGCGTCTGGCGGGGTGGGGCGTCGGGGCCGCGGGTGCGGCGGGCGGGGTGGGGATGCGGGGGTTGAAGGGGTTGGGGCGTGCGTAGCCTGGCGCCGTGAGCGTGCCGGGTCCGAAGCTGCTGGGGCGAGGGGTCATCGTCGACGCCGGGGCGGCCGTGCCCGACGCCTGGTCGGGGGCGCCCGTGGTGACGATCGACGAGAGGGTCCTCGTCGAACCCGAGGCGGTGGTCACGGCCCTGCACGACGCCTGGTCGGAGCGGCGGCCGGTCGTCGTCGTCCTCGAGGTCGACGCCGCCCGGTTCCGGGACCCCGTCGCCTACGACGTCCCCGAGCCCTGGCGCCTCGACCCGGGGCTCCAGCTCTGGCACGACCGCCTGCACTTCCTCGTCTGGGCCAACACCTACGACGCCCGCGGCGGCGAACCCGTGTGGTGGTGGGGCCGCAAGGCGATCAAGCTCGGCGCCCGGCCGGTCGAGTCGTCCGACGGCCCCGCCGCCGGCGACGTCGTCCTGCCCGAGGGCACCGTCGCCTGGGTCGACGGCGGCCCCCGCGGCGGCGTCGGGCCCGACGACGTCGGCGAGCCGCTGGTCCACGCCGAGTCCGTCGAGCAGGGCCTGCTCACGCTCGTGCCGCCCCGGCCCGATCCGGTCGAGGCGTCACTCACCTCCGTCGCCGGCTCGGCCGCCGCGGTGGCCGGCGCCGCCGTGGACGTGGCGGGCGGGACCGACCCGCAGTCGGGGGCGGGTGGCGGTGCGGCGGGCGGCGCCCACGGCGCCGACCGGGGGGGCGAGGGCGTGCGGGCCGTGGACGTGGCGGGCGGGGCCGACCCGCAGTCGGGGGCGGGCGGCGGTGCGGCGGGCGGCGCCGGTGGGGCCGGCGTGAGCGGCGCCGGCGTGGCGGCGGGGGACGTGCGGGCCTTCGACGACAACGGGTGGGCCGGCTACGACGAACCGCCGGGGTGGATGGACGAGCCCGCCGACTGGGGCGAACCCCTCGGGGCGTCCGCGCCCCGGTCCCGGGGCGCGGGCGGGGGATCCGGTCGCGGCGTGCCGGCCGGCCCGCTGCTCGCGGCCGTCGACCTGGCCGCCGATCAGCGAACCGCGGTCGAGCACGGGGCCGGTCCGGCCAGGGTGATCGCCCCCGCCGGCTCCGGCAAGACCCGCGTGCTCACCGCCCGGCTACGGCACGTGGTGATCGAGCGGGGCTACGAGCCCGGTGCCGTGGTCGCCGTCGCCTACAACCGCAAGGCCCGCGAGGAGATGGTGTCCCGGTCCCCCGGCATCGGGGCCCGTGTCCTCACCCTCAACGCCCTCGGCTATGACCTGGTGGCCGCCGGCCTCGGCCGGCGCCCCACCGTGGTCGAGCAGCGCGAGGTCCGACGCCTGCTCGAACCGCTCGTGCCCCGCGTCGCGCGCCGGCTCAACACCGACCCGCTCGCCCCCTACGTCGACGCGCTCGGCGCCGTGCGACTCGGCCTGCGCGACCCCGCCGAGGTCGAGGACGAGCGCGGCGACGTGCCCGGCCTCGCCGAGGCGTTCCCCGCCTACCGCGAAGAGCTGCGCCGGCGCGGCGTCATCGACTTCGACGAGCAGGTGCTGCTCGCCATCGAGCTGCTGCTCGCCGACGGCCCCTTCCGCCGGGCGCAGCAGACCCGCCACCGCCACCTCCTCGTCGACGAGTTCCAGGACCTCACGCCAGCCCACGTGCTGCTCATCCGCCTGCTGGCCACGCCCCGCTTCGACGTCTTCGGCGTCGGCGACGACGACCAGGTGATCTACGGCCACGCCGGGGCGTCGCCCCGGTTCCTCACCGAGTTCGACCGCTACTTCCCTGGTGCCGACGCCCACGCCCTCGAGGTCAACTACCGCTGCCCGGTGCCCGTCGTGGCGGCCGCCCGCAACCTGCTCACCCGCAACCGCGTCCGGGTCCCGAAGAAGATCCGGGCCGTCGGCGAGCCGGTCGGCGATGGTGGGACCCCGGCCGCCGGGGAGGTGAGCAACCCCGCCTCGGGGGCGGACGCGCCCGGGCTGCGCGTCGTGCGCCACGAACCTCAGGCCGGGGCGAACGCGCTGGTTGAGGTCGTGCGGACCTGGCTCGACGAGCCGGGCACCCGCCCGGTCGAGGTGGCCGTGCTGGCCCGGGTCGGTTCGCTGCTGCTGGCACCGCAGGTGGCGCTCGTCGACGCCGGCGTGCCGGTCTCCTCCAGCCTGCGCCCCGACGTGCTGGGCCGTACCGGCCTGCGCGCCGCTCTCGCCTACCTGCGCATCGCCGCCTCTCCCGAGGACTTCGCCGGGGCGGACCTGGTCGAGGTGCGTCGCCGGCCGAGCCGCGGCCTCCCCACATGGGTCGACAAGTGGCTCGGCCGGTGCCGCTCGATCGACGACGTGGTCGTCGCGGCCGGGCGCATCGACGACGCCAAGGTGGCCGACAAGCTCGACGGCCTCGCCAGCGACCTCGTCGAGCTGGCCCGCCGGGCCCGCGGCGGCACGACCCGCGCGGTCCTCGAGCACGTACGCGACGGCGTGGGCCTGGGCCAGGCCATCGACCTGCTCGACGCCTCGGGCGGGGGCGACGGCCTGTCGCACCGCGACGACCTCGAGGGCCTCGTCCAGGTCGCCGACCTGCATCCCGATCCCGGCGGGTTCGAGCCGTGGCTGCGCGACCTGCTCGCCCGGCCGGGCGACGACGCCGGCGTCACGCTCTCGACCGTGCACCGCGTCAAGGGCCGCGAGTGGCCCCGCGTCGCCGTCTTCGGGGCGACCGACGGGCTCGTGCCGCACCGCCTCTCCGAGAGTCGCGGCGGCATCGAGGAGGAGCGCCGTGTCTTCCACGTCGCCATCACTCGCGGCATCGGCCGGGTCGTCGTGCTGGCCGACGCGAGCCGCCCGTCGCCGTTCCTCGTCGAGCTGGAAGCTCCGGCTACGGCGGAGGAGCTGGCGGCCGCCGACACTGCGATTGCGGCGGGGCGCGACGGCGGCCGGGCCGGCGGCGGCACGGGCGACGAGCTGGCCGCGCGGCGGGCCCGGCGCCGTGAGCGCCTGGTCGGCGCCGGGACCGTTGGCACCAACGTGGACGCCGACGCTGCGCCGGTCGACCCGGCGCTGGCCGAGGCGCTTCGGGGCTGGCGGCGCGACCGCAGCAAGGCCGACGGCGTTCCGGCCTACGTGATCCTGCACGACCGGCACCTGACGACGATCGCCGAGCGCCACCCCACGAGCCTCGAAGCGCTCGCCAGGTGCCCGGGCATCGGCCCCGCCCGGCTCGAGGCCTACGGCGAGGAGCTGGTCGAGCTGCTGCGGGCCCACTCCTCAGCGGAGGGATGACTCGCCGGCGACCGAGGGACCGACCACGCAGAGCGGATCACGTGCCCACAGGATGTAGCGTTCCGGGATGACCAGAGTGAGGGGGAGCCGCTCGGCAGCGACGCCGGGCGGGCCGGGGGGCGAACGGTCCGCGGCCGGGAGCCGCCCCCCTGGGCCCGGCGCCTCCGACCCCGCATCCGGGCCCCCTGCGCCGGCCGCCGAGGACGCCTCCGGCGAGGACGCTGCCGGCGAGGACGCCTCCGGCGAGGACGCTGCCGGCGACGTCGCCTCCGGGGAGGACGCTCCCGGCGAGGATGCTGCCGGCGGCACCGGCGACGTCGCCTCCGGGGAGGACGCTCCCGGCGAGGACGCTGCCGGCGGCACCGGCGACGAGGTCACCGACGACCGCCCGGGCGACGCCGGCGCCGGGAAGGAGTCGGGCCGACCCGGGCGCATCGGGCGGCCCCGCGGGCCCCGGCGCTCACGCGACGAGCGACGGGCCGAGCTGCTCGACGCCGCGGAGCGGGCGATCCGCCGCATCGGTCCACAGGCCTCGATGGACGAGCTCGCCGCCGAGGCCGGCATCACCAAGCCGATCCTCTACTCCCACTTCGGCGACAAGGCCGGCCTGGCAGGCGCGCTGACCGAGCGCGTGGCCGCCGAGCTGGGCGAGGCCATCTCCGACTCGCTGGAGCGGGTGCAGCACCCCGAGCAGGTGGTGTCCTCGACGATCGACGCCTTCTGCTCGTTCATCGAGACCGAGACCGAGCTCTACCATTTCCTCTGGCACACGGCGCTGACCCAGGGCGGCGACGCCGATCCGAAGATGATGATGGTCGGCTTCGCTAATCAGATCGCCTATGCGCTCGGCTCGGCGCTGCGCCAGGTCGGGGCGGACTCGGGGGCGGCCGAGCCCTGGTCCTACGCCATCGTGGGCATGACCCTCACGGCCGGCGAGTGGTGGCTGCGGCGCCGGTCGATGTCACGCGACGACCTCGTCGCGTACCTCACCCAGCTGCTGTGGGGCGGGCTCGCCGGCGCCGGGTTCGACCGTCTAGGTCCCCTGTTCTCGGTCGAGGACGCGGGCGACGAATCCACGCGCGACGAGCCAGCCGCCAACGTCACGCCCATCACCGGCCGTGCGGGCGGTCCCGCGGTACCGATCCCGCCCTCGACGCCCGCCGCCCCCGGCGACCGCTGACCCGCCGGAGCCCGTCTGCGCACGGCGGGCCGCGCGGCTTGGGCTCGGGACTCACCGGTCGGGCACCCAGCTGCCGTGGAAGCCGAACGGCACGCGGGCCGGCAGGTGCACGGTGGCGACCGGGTCGCCGGTCATGTCCTGCGCCGCCAGGACCACCACGTCGCTGAGGCCGGTGCCCGCGTCCCACACGTAGGACAGCAGCCACCCGTCGTCCTCGGCGGCGTCGTCGTCCCGGGGCACGAACACCGGCTCCAGCGTGACCCGGCCTGGGCCGAAGTCGTGCACCTCGCGGGTCCCCCGCTGGAGGTCGTGCTTGATCGCCGGCCCGTGCTCGACGTGGTCGCCGACGGCGGCGGTGTAACCGTAGCGGTGGGGGCGGCCGGTGCGACGCTCGTCGACCCGGGGGAACTCCTGGCCGCGGTCGTCGAGCGGGGTGGTCGCGACCGCGCCGGTGCCGCCGGTGGCGGGTACGGTCCACCGCTCCAGCGTGGGCCGGCCCTCATCGGGCCCGTTCATCACGGTGGCGAACATGCGAGGGTGGCGGACGAGGTCGACCACCACGTCGCCGTCGGGCGAGTCGTACGCGTTGAGCGGGTGGAACACGTAGCACTCGGGCGCCTCGAACCACATGACCTCGTCCGCGGCGCCGGTGAGCGGTAGCAGGCCGAGGCGGGACGGGTGCTCCGGGTTCCATCCGTAGGGCAGCGTCGAGCCGGCCATGGCGGCGTCGAGGTCGAAGGTGACCGGCAGGTCGAACAGCAGCACGTAGCGCTCGGTGATGGCGCAGTCGTGGACCATCGGACCACCCTCCACCGGTACTTGCAGCTCGCGGCGCACCCGGGCGTCGGGACCGAGAACGACGTGGCGGATGTGGTCCCAAGCCCAGTTGTAGGTCACGGCGTGCAACTCGCCGGTGGCCGGGTCGCGCTTGGTGTGGGCACTGAAGCCGCCGTCCAGCGTGCCGCCGAAGTCGCAGCGCTCCATGGTGTCGAGCTCGTCCGTCAGCTCGATCGGCCGCGATCCGGCCTCCACGAGGGCGAAGGTGCGCCCGTCGACGCCGATGACGTGCGTGTTCACCTCGCCATCGCCCTGGCGGTCGCCGGGCAGCGGGCCCGAGCCGAGCGCTGCGGCGGTTGCCGAGTCGCGCACCCACCGGTTGCGGTACCACTGCGCGCGACCGTCACCGAGGCGCACGCCGTGCACCATCCCGGCGCCGGTGAACCAGTGGTACTTCGCGAGGTCGGGCACGGTCACTGGGTTGGGCCCGATGCGCAGCAGGCGGCCGGACAGCTCGGGCGGGAGCGTGCCTGTCACGGGCAGGTCGTGGGCGGTCACCTCCTCGTGGACCGGTGCGAAGTTGCCGTCGAGGAACGTGGTCGTGGCCGTCATGGGGGTCCCCCCTCCGAGGGACCGGCGGAGGGTCCGCCGGGCAGAGCGTCGAGTGCATCGAGCGCGTCGAGGGCGTCGGACGGTCCGAGGACCCCGAAGAGCAGCCGGCGGGACACGGTCCGCACGCTGCTGAGCTGGCCCACCCCCACGACGTGGGGCAGGGCGCCATGGATGAGCAGCTCGGAGATGCCGTGGGCCTGCGCCCACAGCACCGCCGCCACCGTGCGCGTCGGCTGATCGGGGTGCCACCCCTCGCCCTGCGCTTCCTCCACGAGCGAGACCAGCTGGCCGAACGAGCGGTCCCCGGCTGCCTGGTACGCGGGGTCTGCGACGTCGCACCGCTCGGGCCGGAACGTCACGGAGAACACGCCGGGGTCGGCGACCGCCACGTCGATGTAGCCCTGCCCGGCGATGGCCAGGCGGTCGACGGCCCGGAGCGGCACGCCGGTGCGCGTCGCCCCGGCCTCGGCGGCGGCGAGCGCCTCGTCGATCGTCGCCACCAGGCGGTCGAAGCCCTGGGCCGCCACGGCCGCCAGCAGCGAGGCCAACGTGGGGAAGTGGCGCAGCGGCGCCCCGTGGGACACGCCGGCGTGCCGGGCGATGGCCCGAAGGCTCAGCCCCTCGAGGCCCTCCTTGTCCACCACTTCCCGTGCGGCCTGCAACAGGCGCTCGCGGGTCGAGGCGGCCTCGCCGGCGGGCGGTGGGGTGGTCACCTCAGGCCGCCGCCAGCAGACCCACGCCCAGCGTCGCGGCTCCGGCGGCGAGGAGCACCGCGCCGATCGGCAGCAACACGAACAGCCGGTTCGGGGTCGTGACCCCCTTGCCCAGCACCGACAGGAAGAACGCAGCGGGGATGAGGATGGCGGCTATGGCGATGCCGGAGCGGGCCACCCATTCGCCGGCCCCGTCGAGGTCGGTGGTGTCGACGAACACCTGGGCGACGAGCGCCAGGGTGACGAACATGCCGGCGTGGCCGTGGCCGGCCCGCGAGAACGTGAGCTGCAGGTCGGTCGCCGGATCCTGTCCCCGTGTCATTCGCAGCACGGCCCGCCCACCCAGCTCGACGGCCACGAGACTCAGGAAGAGGATGCCGCCCATCACCTGGGATTGGTTCGAGAGCTCCATGTAGACAGTGTCTACTGGGATGTAGACAGTGTCAACAAGCAATCACCGGGTGTCCGTGAGGTGCCGGGCGGCCAGCGCCACGAGCACGACGAGCGACTCGTCGAGCAGCGTGACGAGGTCGTCGCGCCCCGGCTCACCGGTTGTGAGCCAGTCGGTGACGACCTGCTCGGTGAAGGCGGTCCAGCCCCGGGCGGCCAACCACAGGCGCGGCGGCGCGGGCTCCGGGACGCCGAGTCGGCGCAGCACCCGCGTCGACATGCGCGCCCGGGTGACGTCGAACACCTCACGCAGGGAGGCATCGCCCCCGCCCGCCCCCCGGACCAGCGAGATGTAGGCATCGCGATTCTGGCTCACGTAGTCGATGTAGGCCTCGGTGCCCGACGCCTGCGGTGCCGGCCTTCCGCCGCCGGGGAAGGGCGCCCCGGCAGCGGCCGGCATCCTCAGCGCCACCCGCCCTCGTCGGGGGGCGCGACGGTCACGGGCGGGAGTGCCCGGGTTCCGGGCGGGTCCTGTCGCCTGCGGTGCCGGCCTTCCGCCGCCGGGGAAGGGCGCCCCGGCAGCGGCCGGCATCCTCAGCGCCACCCGCCCTCGTCGGTGGGCGCCCGGGCCGCTGGTCACCACGGCGGGCAGCGGGCGGCCCTCAGCGCCACCCGCCCTCGTCGGTGGGCGCCCGGGGCCGCTGGTCACCACGGCGGGCAGCGGGCGGCCCTCAGCGCCACCCGGCCTCGTCGCGGCCGGCCTGGTGCGGGCTTCAGCTGGCGGAGCGCCGCCCGCCGTCGCCGGCCGCGTGCGTCACGCCCCCCGCCCTCGGCCTCGGTCTTGCCTTGCCCCCGCCCTCGGTCTCGGCCCCGCCGCCGCCTTCGGTCTCGCTGCCGGGCCCGCTGTCCTGTTCGCCGCCGGCCTCGCCGGGTCGGAGCACGTCCATGAGCAGGATCACACCGATCAGCGCCCCGGACAGGCGGCGCAGCGGCGCCAGCCGGATGCGGCACCGCACGGCACGGCCTCGGCGGTTGACGGCGTCCAGCACCTCCTCGCCGTCGGTGACCTCACCGGCCAGGCAGGCCCGGATCGGCTGGCGTAGCCGCTCGACCGGCAGCCCGATGTCGAGGTTCATCAGGTGGGCCCCCTGCACCTCGTCGTTGCGGAGGCCCCACAGCTCCTCGGCGTGCTTGTTCCAGACCCGGATCGTCATGGCGGGGTCGAGCACGACCACCGCCGACTGCAGGCCGCTGAGGATCGCCTCGAGGAACGCATTCGCGTCGTCGAGCTCGTCGGTCCGCTTGCGCAGCTCGTCGTTGATGGACGTGAGCTGCTCGTTGGTCGACTGGAGCTCCTCGTTCATCGTCTCGAGCTCCTCGTTGGTCGACTGGAGCTCCTCGTTGGTGGTCTCGAGCTCCTCGTTGGTCGACTGGAGCTCCTCGTTGGTGGTCTCGAGCTCCTCGACGGCCGATTGCAGCTCCTCGTAGGCGGTCTCGAGCTCGTTGCGCGACCGGTCGAGCTCCTCCTGCAGCAGCCGGTGCCGGGTGACATCCGTGAACGAGGCGCTCACACCCGCCTGCGCCCCCGTCGGCTCGACGAGCGGGGCGATGTCGACGTCGAACAGGCGCCGCTCACCCGCCACGGTCCACTCGACCTCGCGGACGCTGACGGGCCGGCGCTCGGCGTTCGCCTGCTCGATCTTCGAGCGCACCTCGAGGGGCCGGTAGGAGACCTCGAGGTCCTGCAGGGGCCGCCCGATGTCGGGCGGGCCGAGGCCGAACAGCGCACGGGCGCTGCGGTTGGCGGCCGCCAGCCGCCCCTCGCCGTCGATCAGGAGTTGGGCGACTGCACCAACCTCGAACCCGACGTCGCGAATGCTCATCGTGGAGGAGTCTCTCAGGCCTCGGCCCCCGGCACGAGCGCCGACAGCCGAGCGCCCGGTCCGGCGCTGCTCCGGCCCGGGAGCCGGCACGAAAACCCGCCGCTTGAGGTCGAACGGCGTGAACAGCTTGGTGCGGCTCGCCAGGGCCTCGGACCGCCCGACGACGAGGTAGCCGCCGTCGCGGATGGCGAAGCGCAAGTTCTCGAGGACCCGTGTCTGCGTGGGGGCCGTTAGGTACATCAGCGTGTTACGACAGGCGAGGATGTCGATGCGCGAGATCGGCGGATCCTGCACGAGGTCGTGGTGTCCGAAGATCACCTTCCGGCGGAGCCATGGGCGCACCGTGGCGTGGTCGTCCTCGACGGTGAAGTAGTGCTCCCGCAACTCGTCGGGAAGGGTCTTGCTCACGGCGGGGAGCGGGTAGCGGGCGGCGCGGCCCGCCGCCAGGGCGGCGTCGTCGACATCGGTCGCGTAGATCTTGACCCGGGCGCCGAACTGCTCCTCCCCGAGCGCCTCGCACAGCAGCATGGCGAGGGTGAACGCCTCTTCGCCCGTGGCGCAGCCAGCCGACCACGCCCGGATGGGCCCGTCGTGGGCCTTGTGGCCGATTACGTCGGGCAGCACCCGCTCGGCGAGGGCGTTCCACGTGTCGGGGTCGCGCCGGAACGACGTGACGTTGATGAGCAGCGTGTCGAGCAGCAGCCCCAGCTCGTCGGGATCGGCCGCGACATGGTGCCGGTAGGCGGCGAGGCCGTCGAGGCGGAGCGCAGCGACGCGTCGGTGTACCCGGCGGGTGAGGCTCGTCCGCTTGTAGCCCCGCAGGTCGAAGCCCCGGAGCCGGTACACATCCTCGAGGAGCGCCTCGAAGACGGCGTCCTCGTCGGGCGCAGGGTCGGGTGCCGCGCCGCTCGCGGCGGTCATCCCGGCGACGAGGTCGGCGACCACCGCACGTGCCGCACGCTGCCGCAGGCCCGCATCAGCGTGAGCGCCACCGCGACGGGCGGCCCGGCGAGGCTCGCGAGCACCACGACGGGATCGGCGTCCAGGGCGTCGGCGCCGTCCTCGGAGTCGAGCGTCCACCTGTCGCCCAGCGTCACGACGATGCGGGCCCGTTCAAGGAGCTCCGGGTCGCCCGATAGGTCGCCGGCCCGCCAGTGGGCGGCGACCACCCGGCCGTCGATGACGCCCTCGAGCACGACCTCGCCCGTCGCGGCCTGGCGTGCGGCCCGCCGTTGGCGGTCGTCGGCCGACGCCAGCCGTCGGCGGCCGGCCTCGATGCGCACGGTCCGGTTGGCCTCTCCCAACCGGGCTGCGTGCTGGCGCAGGGCGTCCGAGCGGGATGCGGCCTCGGCCACGCGCGACACGAGCCGGCGGCGCGCCTCGATGGCCGAGACGGGGGGGAAGGTCACGGCCGCTCCTCGTCGCACGAGAACCAGACCGTGCGATGGTCACCGGGCCCCTCGTCCACGCCCCAATGGCTCGCCACCCGCTCCACCATCTGGAGGCCCCGGCCACCGATCTCGTCGGGCTCGGGGTGCATCACGGCGGGTTGGGTCTCGCCGCCGGCGTCGATGACGTCGACGCGCACCGAGTCGCCCGACCCCTCGACGACCAGCTCGAACGCCCGGCCGACGTGAACGACCGCGTTCGACACCAGTTCGCTGGTGAGCAGCAGCACCGGGGGGATCGCACCCGTGTAGCGGTCGTGACGGAGCGCATCCGAGACGAACGCGCGCGCGAGCCCGACGCTCTCGACGGTGGCGGGCAGATGGGTGCGATGCTCGATGATCAAAGGCTACCCCTCCCGGGGGCGCCGAACCCGTGGTACCTGGTCAGGCGGCTGGTGCGGTCACCGGGTCGCCCAGGGCCACCGTCCCTGCGACTGCGACCTCCGCGTACGCGCCCAGGTGGTTGTCGTGCGCCCGGGCCATCGTCCGGTAGACGTCGACGTTGCGGGCCAGCGCCGGCCGGCCACCGAGCGCCGGCTGGGCGCGCAGCGGCATGGCGCAGCGCACCGTCCGCATGCGCACCTCCAGCGTCGCCGCGCCGACCGCCAGGCGGCCGCCGACCCAGGCGTCCTCGGGATGGCCGATCGCGGCGCCCGTGTCGACCAGGACGTTGGGCCGGAAGCGGCGCGGCGCCCAGTCGCCGTTCGCGTTCGCGACGGCCATGGTGGCCAGCGAGCCGGTCGTGAGCACGTGGACGCCGGCCATATCGACGAACGAGTCCGGCGGCATGTCGATCTCCACGAGCTCGGCGTCGTCGTCCGGCGGGTCGAACGTCATCTGGAACGAGCCGGCGGCGCCCTCGGCCTCCGCGCGGGCCGGGTCCGCCGGGCGCAGGCCCACGTCCCGGCCGAGCCAGGCGGACAGCGTCCGGTCGCAGGCCACGCCGTCGTCGCTGGACAGCGCCGTGCCGTCGGGCAGCGTGATCGCCACCGCACCGGTCCCTTCCCCGGAGGACGACGCCACGGCGTGCAGGAGGGCGGGCACCGTCTTGGCCGACAGCACGTGACCCGTCCTCCGGTCGACGATGCCCCATGCCCGATCGCCAACGACCCCCGACCGGTCGGGGCCGGCGGTCAGGACGAGGCGGTCGACCGGCTCGCCCTGCAGGGACTTCACGGGGTAGCGCCACAGCTCGGCGACGGTCCCCGCCGGGACGCTCGTCGGTTCGCTCACGGCGCCATCGTGGCCCATGGACGACGCCCGCGTCCGGTCGGAAGCGTGATCCTCGCTGCCTGGTGGGCAGCCGGATGACGCGCCGCGGGGAGGGAGAGACCCATCGCGGGTGCCGGGCTGCCGTGGTCCCGTCGCCGCCCGCGAGACCACCACCATGTTCCCCAGGCCCGCGATCAGCGGATCAAGAGCATCTGCCAGGTGACCCGGCGCAGGCCGTCGGCTAGAACCTGACGGTATGTCAGATCCCGCGGTGCTCGTGGAGCGTGACGGCCATGTCGTGACCGTCACGCTCAACCGTCCCCACAAGAAGAACGCCTTCGACGCCGAGGTCCTGTGCCGCCTCTGCGACGCCTGGGACCTGATCGACGGGGACGACGACGTCCGCGTTGCGATCCTCACCGGGGCGGGCGGCGACTTCTCGGCCGGCGCCGACCTCGACCGCCTGGTCGGCGCCCTGCTGTCGGGTCAGCCGGCCGAGAACGAGTACGAAGAGCGCATCCGCACCGACGTCTCCCTCATCTACAAAGGGTTCCTCAAGGAATACCGGCTGGCCACGCCGATCGTGGCCGCGGTCGAGGGTGCCTGCTACGCCGGGGGCACCGAGATCCTCCAGGCGCTCGACCTTCGGGTGGCGGCCGAGGGCGCTCGCATCGCCATCAGCGAGGTGCAGCGGGGCCTGTTCCCGATGGGCGGCTCGACCGTGCGGCTGCCCCGCCAGATCCCCTGGACGGTGGCCATGGAGCTGCTGCTCGTGGGCGACCCGATCTCGGGGCGCCGGGCGCACGAGATCGGCCTGGTCGGCCACGTCGTCCCGGACGGCACGGCGCTGGCACGGGCGCGCGCGCTGGCCGACCGCATCGCCCGCAACGGGCCGCTGGCGGTCCGCAACGTCAAGGCGGCCGTGCTCGCCGCCGACACGGTGCCCGAGGGCGAGGCCTGGGCCCGCGAGGTCGAGCTCGGCATGGAGGTCATGGCGTCGAAGGACGCCAGGGAGGGCCCCCGGGCGTTCCTCGAGAAGCGCGCGCCGGACTACACGGGCAGCTGAGGCTCGGCGGCGCACCGGCGCCGCGCCTCGACCAGCGGTTCCGGCGTGCCGCCGGCGAAGCGCAACGTGTTCATGATCAGGTGCGTCGCCGGGCGGACCATGGCCCAGTCGACGACCGTGGGCTGGCGCAGGGCCAGCATCTCGCGGGCCCAGCCCGGCAGGATGCCGATCGCCGCCTGGATCAGCGCCTGGTGGGAGAGCGCGACCATGGGGTTCGTGGCCGAGCGGATCGGCGTGGTGATGAACGCCACGGCGTCGCGGGCCTGCTCGCCGTAGTCGAGGTCGTCGCGCACCCGGCGGAAGTAGGCCCGCACCGCCACACGGCTTCGCGGCACGTAGGTGGCGCCCAGCTTCTCGGCCACGATCGCCATCTCGTGGAAGTATCGGTCCGCCGCCTCGCCCCGCACCGGGAACGGCACGAAGCGCTGATGGGCGGCGAGGAACATCGCCACCTCGGTGGTGTGCACGTAGGTCAGCAGATCGGGATCGCTCGCGTCGTACGGCGTGCCGTCGGGAGTCGTGCCCCTCACCTTTCCGTGCACGGCCCGCACGATCCGCACGAGCCGCTCCGCGGCCTCGGAGGACCCGTACGTGGTGCCGATCACGAACGACCCGGTGCGGGCCAGGCGGCCGAGCGGGTCCTCGCGGTAGTTGGAGTGGTCGGCCACTCCGGCCATGGTCGGCGGGTGCAGGGCCTGGAGCAGCAGGGCCGCGATGCCGCCCACCATCATCGAGGGGTCGGCGTGCACCCTCCAGGTGACGCTGCCGGGACCGAACCACCCGGGATCCCCGGGCGGCTCGGTGTACTGCTCTCCGGGCAGCCCGGGCGACGACGTGCCCATCGACCGGCCGAGGTTCGCGCGCAGCTGGCTCTGCACCAGATTCAGCACGGGCAGCGATCCCAGCGACGTGAGCGACAGCATGTGCGTCTCCTTCCCGGTCGGCGGTCCCACCGCGCGGACGTCCTCTTGACACCTGTCAAGCGAGCGTAGCGGCAAGCTACGGTGACCGGCGTGGTGACGTCCGTGGTCAGCGATGCGACGCTGCTCGAGCGGGCACTCGAGGCCTTCGCCGACGGGGGGTACGAGGGCACGTCGGTGCGCGAGCTCTGCCGGCAGCTGGGCGTCAGCCACAACCTGGTGCACGAGCGGTTCGGCTCGAAGGACCGGCTCTGGTACGCGGCGATCGACCGCGGGTTCCAGCGCCTGGCGGCCGACCTGGCGGCGGCGGCCCTCGTCGTCGACGGCGACGAGATCGACCGCCTGCGAGCCATCCTCGTCCGCTACGTCGAGGTCACGGCCGAGCGGCCGGCGCTCATCCGCGTCATCAACGCCGAGGCAGCACGCCCCAGCGGCCGCCTCGACCACGTCTACGACCAGTACATCCGCCCCGCCCACGACGTGGCCGACGCCGTGCTCCGCGGCCTCGAGCGGGCGGGACGGGCCCGGCCCATCTCGCCCGCCGCGCTGCACTTCCTCGTCGGCCACGGCGCCGGTGGCGTTGTGAGCCTGCCGGCGCTGGCAGGCCTGTTCCCCGGCGAACACGGCTCGCTCACCGACCAGGCTCGTGAGGCGGTCGACGTGGTGCTGCGCGGCATCCTCACCGATCCGGCGTGACGCCCCGCAGGCCCTCGGCGCCGAACACGGGCTCCAGCAGAGCCGACAGGTCGGGACCGCGGCGGAGGGTGTGGCCGCCGTCGACCCCGAGGCACTGCCCGGTGATCCACCCGGCCTCCGGGCCGAGCAGGAAGCGGACGGCCGCCGCCACGTCCTCGACGTCGCCGATGCGGCCGAGCGGGGTCTGGGACAGGTAGTCGTCGAGCGTCGGGCCGGGGGCGGTGAGCGCCTCGACCAGGTCCGTGCGGGTCAGCCCGGGCCGGACCGTATTGACCCGGATGCCGCTCGCTCCCAGCTCGTCGGCGGCTACCCGGCAGAGGTGGTCGAGCGCCGCCTTCGCCGGCCCGTACGCCCCGAACCACCGGTGGGTGACCGCCGAGGCGATCGACGAGATGGCGACGATCGCGCCGCCGCCCTGCGCCGCCATGACCGGGGGGCCGCCTTGATGGTCAGCATGGCGCCGGTGACGTTCAGGTCGAGCGTCCGCCGCCAGGCGCCGGCGTCGGTCTGGGTGAGCGGCCCGATCGTCTCGGACCCCCCGGCGGACACCACCACGGCGTCGAGCCGATCGTCGCCGTCGCGGCCAGCGCGGTCGCCGCGCGCGCCGCCCGCGCCGTCGCCTCGATCGTCGGCGCTCACGTCGGGACCCGGCCCGAAGCCGGTGGCGGCGGCCACGGCCGCCCGCACCTGCTCCTCGTCGGTCACGTCGGTGGGCACGGCCTGTACGTCGGCCCCGGGGGCGGCCACGGCCCGCACGGCCTCGGCGGCCGCCGCCAGCCGCTCGGCCGAGCGGCCGCAGAGGGTCACCGAGGCGCCGTCGGCGGCCAGGCGGCGGGCACAGCCCAGCCCGATGCCGCTGCCGCCGCCGGTCACGAGGGCCGTCCAGCCAGCCAGCGAGGGTTTCTGACGGTCTGTCACATGCCGTGTCTAGCGTCTACGGTCGGTGGCCGCATGCTGTCTCCGCTCGACGACTATCCCATCCACCAGGTTGCCGAGCCCGTTCGCCGCGTGGGGACCAGCGACCGGAACTTCTACGACCGCTACTACGTCAACTGCTTCCCGACCGACGGGGAGCTTTTCCTCGTCATCGGCATGGGCCAGTACCCCAACCTCGGGGTGGCCGACGCCTTCGCGGTCGTCGTCCACGACGGCGTGCACCGCGTGGTGCGCGCCTCCCGGTCGCTCGGCGTCGACCGCATGGACACGACCGTGGGCCCGTTCACCATCGACGTGGTCGAGGGCCTCCAGACGCTGCGCTTCGCGCTCGACGACGCCGAGAGCGACACCGGCGAGGGCACCTCGTTGGCGTTCGACCTCACGTGGGAGGGCGCCCAGCGGCCCATCGAGGAGCCCCGCCACACCGACCGCGACGCCGTGGGACGGGTGTTCATCGACGCCTGCCGCCTCGCCCAGATGGGGTCCTGGACCGGCTCGCTGCGGGTCGGCGATCGCCGGTGGGACGTCACGCCCGACCGGTGGCTGGGGTCCCGCGACCGGTCATGGGGCATCCGCCCGTCCGGCGAGCCCGAGCCGCCGGGCATCACGGCCACGCTGCCCTTCGCCGGGTTCCGCTGGCTGTACGCCCCGATCCGCCTCGAGGACCAGTCGGTCTTCCTCATCTGCCAGGAGCGCAACGACGGCTCGCGCGTCCTGGAGGAGGCCGTCCGGGTGTGGCGCACGCCGACCGGCGAGGGGGTCGAGCACCTGGGACGCCCGGAGTACGACCTGACGTGGGACGCCGACCAGCGCTTCGTCACCCACGCCACGCTGTCGGCCGGCAAGCTCCGCATCGAGGCCACGCCCCTGCTGCCGATCCACCTGGGTGTGGGCACCGGTTACGGCTTCGACGCCGAGTGGCGCAGCGGCCAGTGGCACGCCGACCTCCTCGTGCAGGAGCGTCGCTGGGACCTCCACACCCCCGAGGGCCGGGCCACCATGTGGGGCATCGTGGACTCGGCCTGCCGCTACGAGGTCGACGGCCAGGTCGGCCACGGCCTCTTCGAGTACATGTTCCTGTAGCCCCGCAGGGGCCGGTCAGGTCTGCGATGCGGCGGCCCGTCGCCCCGGCGCAACCGGTCGGCGACCGGCGTCATCGCGTCGCCTCGGCCGTCGCCGGCGCCGACGGCGTGCAGGCACACTCAGCCCGGCGAGTGGCCGGGCGTGTGCACGGTTGCCAGCCTCACCCCGCCGGCCCGCAGAATCGTGCCGTCGACCAGATCGCGGTCGGGGCGCGATCAGGATGGACGACGATGCCGTCGGTGGTGACGAGCTCGATCACGCGCCGGCCCCGTTCACCACGACGCTGCGCAGCACCTCCCCGCGCTCCATCCTGTGGAACGCCTCCTCGACGCCGTCGAGCGGGATCCTCTCGCTCACGAACCGCTCGAGTGGCAGCCGGCCCTGCAGGTGGAGGTCGACGAGCAGAGGGAAGTCGCGGCTCGGCAGGCAGTCGCCGTACCAGCTCGGCTTCAGCGCCCCTCCCCGGCCGAAGAACTCGATCATGGGGATGTCGGGGAAGCGCATCTCGGGCGTGGGCACACCCACCTGCACGACGGTGCCGGCCAGGTCGCGGGCGAAGAACGCCTGCTCGAGCACCTTGGGGTGACCGACCGCCTCGATGCAGACGTCGGCTCCGAAACCCCCCGCGGCGGCCCGGACGGCCTCGACGACGTCGTCGGTGCCGGCGTTGACCGTGTGGGTGGCGCCGAACGTCTCGGCCAGCGCCAGCTTCCGGTCGTCGAGGTCGATCGCCACGATCGTCGTGGCCCCGGCCAGCCGGGCGCCGGAGATGGCGGCGTCGCCGACGCCGCCGCAGCCGAACACGGCCACGCTGTCGCCGCGCTGCACGTCGCCCGTGAGTAGGGCGGCACCGAGGCCGGCCATGACACCGCAGCCCAACAGGCCGGCCACCTCGGGCGTGGCCCGGGGGTCGACCGGCGTGCACTGCCCGGCGGCGACGAGCGTCTTGTCGGCGAACGCGCCGATGCCGAGGGCGGGCGACAGCTCGGTCCCGTCGGTCAGCGTCATCCTCTGCGTGGCGTTGTGGGTGGCGAAGCACAGGTGCGGCCTGCCCTTGCGGCAGGCCCGGCATTGGCCGCAGACGGCCCGCCAGTTGAGGACCACGAACTCCCCAGGCTCGACATCGGTGACGCCGGGCCCGACGGCGGCGACCACGCCGGCCGCCTCGTGGCCCAGCAGGAACGGGAACTCGTCGTTGATGCCGCCCTCGCGGTAATGCAGGTCGGTGTGGCAGACACCGCATGCCTGGACGTCGACGAGCGCCTCTCCCGGGCCGGGGTCGGGCACCAGTATCGTGGTCAGCTCCACCGGATCGCCCTGCGTGCGGGCGGTCACCCCGCGCACCTCGTGTGCCATGCCCGGACCCCTCCTTCGTCGGCCGTCGCGCTCTTCGCGCGCTGCGCGTCAGTCTGGCCGACAAGGCGGGGGCGCCGGCCGAGTGCGGGTTCAGCCGGCGAAGCGGCGCCGGGGCAGCATCGCCCGGACGGCGTCGATCGTGTCCGCCTCGCGCGGCGCCTTGTCGGCCCGGTAGCGCCGCACCCGGGCGAAGCGCAGTGCCACGCCGCCGGCGTAGCGGGTCGATACCTGCACCCCGTCGAGGGCGATCTCGACGACCTGCTCGGGGCGGACCTCGACGACGTGACCATGGCGGGCCACCTCCAGCTCGAGGAACCGCTCGGTCTGCCAGGCCAGCAGCTCGTCGGTCAGGCCCTTGAACGTCTTGCCCACCATCACGAACCCGCCGGCGGGGTCGCGGGCGCCGAGGTGCAGGTTCGACAGCCAGCCCTGGCGGCGGCCACTGCCCCATTCGATTCCCAGAACGACGAGGTCCAGCGTGTGGACCGGCTTGACCTTCCGCCACGCCCCGCCCCGGCGCCCGGCCTCGTAGGGCGACGCCGCCGCCTTGACCATCACGCCCTCGTGGCCGGCGGCCAGCGCCTCGTCGAGCACGCGCTGGGCGGTGGCGGGGTCGCGGGTGAGTTCGCCCCGGATGCGCCACGGCCCCGCGACCCGTTCGAGCACGGCGAGGCGCTCGGCGAGCGGGCGGTCGATCAGATCCTGACCGTCGAGGTGCAGGATGTCGAAGAAGCGGGCCTCCAGGCCGGGGATCTCGCCGTCGGTGCCGCCGTCGTCGCGGCCGAAGCGGCTCATCGTCTCCTGGAACAGGTCGGGGGCCTCGTGGCCGCCCACGCCGACCGCCTCGCCGTCGAGCACGAGCCGCTCGGCCGGCAGCGACCGGACCAGCGCGGCGATGCCCGGCAGGCGCCCGGTGACCTCGTTGAGGTTGCGGGTGTACATGCGGACCTCGTCGCCCACCCGGTGCACTTGGATGCGCACGCCGTCGAGCTTCCACTCGACCGATGCCAGCCGGGAGGCGCTTCCCTCGGCCTCGCTTTCGCCGTCGCCGGCGTCGCCGTCAGCCTCGCCTGCCCCGCCGGCGTGGGCTGCCGGGAGCGGCACCTCGCCGAGCGTGAGGGCCAGCGCTTCGGTCACGTCGGTTGCGGTCTGGGCCAGCATCGGCTGCACGGGGCGCAACAGCGCGAGTCCCACGGCCGCCAGGCCGGCCTCACCCTCGGCCAGGGCGATCTCGGCCACCCGGGCCAGGTCGCCGTCGAGCATCGCCGCCCGCCGCACGACCGGCAGCGGCACCCCGGTGGCGGTGGCGACGGCGTCGGTGACCACGCCCTCGAGGGCGCCGTGGCGCAGCTCACCGGTGAGCAGCCGGCGGACGAGGTCCTGCTCGCCGGCCGTGGCCCGGGCGAACAGGGCGGTCAGCTCGGCGGTGCGGCCAGCCTGCGACCCCGGTCCCCGCAGGGCGTCGAGCCGGTCGATCGCCGCGTCGAGCTCGCCGATCTCGAGAACCGGCTCGGCGGCGGGCGGCACGTCGAGACCGCCGACCGTGCGCCACCCGATGCCGATGCGGCCTTGCCGGGGCATGCCGGTGAGGATGGCCACGACGACCGGCACCTCGTCGGGCCCGAGCCGGCGCAGCAGGTCGGCGAGCGCCGCCACCTTCTTCGATCGCGCGCGCGTGGCGGTGACGGCCTCGGCGGTGGAGACGACCTCGGCGAATTGCACGGGCTCTTATCCTCCGGGGTCGTGGACGTGGACTTCGCGACGATGATGGCCCTCGAACCGTACGGCGACGACACATGGATCGGGGTGGGTCCCCGCTACCCCTGGGGCGGGCTGTTCGGCGGCCAGATCGTTGCCCAGGCGCTGCGGGCCGCCATCGCCACCGTCGACGGGTCGTACCTGCCGCATTCGCTGCACGCGTCGTTCCTACGGTCCGGCAGCCACACCGAGAAGATCCTGTTCGAGGTGGAGCGCGTGCGCGACGGCCGGTCCTTCTGCAACCGTCGCGTCGTGGCCCGCCAGGCCGTCGGGGTGATCCTCACGATGACCGCCTCGTTCCACGTCGACGAGGGCGGCGCCACCGTGCAGACGGTGACCCGGCCGCCGCTGCCCCACCCGGACGAGATGAGCGACTCGGCGTGGACCCCCGTGTTCGACCGCCGGATGACGCTCGGCCCCGTGCCCGGCTCGGTGGCGGCGTGGATGCGGATGGCCCAGCCGATCGGTGAGGACCCGGCGCTGCATTCGTGCGCCCTGGCGTACATGTCGGACGACCTGCCCACCGACACGGTCGTCGCCCTGCACCCCGAGCGCGACCGGGGCGAGGAGTTCCACGACAGCTTCTTCACGGCCAGCGTCGACCACGCACTCTGGTTCCACCGGCCGATGCGGGCCGACGAGTGGCATCTCCAGGCGTTCGAGTGCCACGGCCTCGCCGGGTCGCGCGGCGTGGCGATCGGCCACGTGTTCGCCGGCGACGGCACGCACACGGCCACGGTCGGCCAGGAGGTGGTGCTGCGCCAACGGCAGTGAGCGCCGGACCGTAGCCGCGTGTCAGTTGTGCTTCTCGACGGTCACCACGCCCTCACCCGGCTTCCAGGTGTCGACGAGCATTGCGTCGCCCACGACGCGCACGCTGGAGGCGCCGGCGAGGACGGGCAGGAACATGTGGAACGTGCCCGGTTCGGGCCGCCAGCCGGTGAGCGTCTGCTGGGTGTTGGCCAGGCGCTCGAGGTCGGCCTCGTCGGTCAGCTCGACGGCGCGGGCCCAGAACTTCACGTCGCCCTCGGACACCTCCTTGTCGGCCGTGGCGCTGTGCAGCGCGCAGCGGGGGTCGCGCCGCAGGTCGCGCGCCTTGGTGGACCCCAGCATCATGCCGAGCGGCATGTGGCCCTCGAACAGCACGAGCCGGTCGCGGTCGACGAGCGGCTCCACGGGGCTGATGCGCGGGTAGCCGTCGGCGCGCAGCGTCGCCAGCAGCACAAGGCCCGTGGCGGTGAGGCGCCGCTCGGCGAGAGTCGACAGCTCGGGCGCCTCGGCGGCGAAGTCGTTCCACGTGGCCATGCCCTGACCTTACGGACCCGCCGTGACGACGTCGCACACTTGACAGCTGACACCTAGGGTGGCGCGCATGGTTGCGCCTCTCTCCCCGGGGCCCGCCCCCGCAGCCCACGACATCGAGCTGACGACCGACATCGAGTGGTGGTCCCGACCGCTGTCCGAGCGCGAGGCCGCGTTCGCGGCCCTGCGCGCCGAGCGCCCGATCGCCCGCATGGCGTTCCCGGGCATGCCCGAGATGGGCATCCCCGCCACCGAGTACTGGGCGGTCACGCGGCACGCCGAGCTGATCGAGGCGAGCCGCCAGCCCGGCCTGTTCTGCTCCGGCCGCGGGACCAACATCGCCGACATGCCGCCCGACTTCGTCGAGTTCTTCGGATCGATGATCGGCATGGACGACCCCCGGCACGCCCGCCTGCGCCGCATCGTGTCGCGGGGCTTCACGCCCCGGAAGCTTGCGTCGCTCAAGGCCGACGTCGGGGGCGCGGCCGCCGACATCGTCGACGACATCGCGGAGCAGGGCGAGTGCGACTTCGTGACCGAGGTGGCCGCCAAGCTGCCTCTGCGGGTGATCGTCGACCTCATGGGCATCCCCCGCAGCGAGGAGCGGTTCATCTTCGACCGCACGAACGTCATCCTGGGCTTCACCGACCCCGAGTACGTCGCCGAGCAGGACGACCCGATGGCCGTCACGATGGCGATCCTCACCGCGGGCCAGGAGCTGGCCGACCTGGTCACCCGGTTGGCCGAGGCCCGCGAGACCGAGCCCGCAGACGACCTGATCACGGCGCTGGCCGTGACCGAGGTCGACGGCGAGAAGCTCACCAGCCAGGAGCTTGCCTCATTCTTCATCCTGTTGGTCGTGGCCGGCAACGAGACGACCCGCAACGCCATCGCCCATGGCCTCGCCGCCCTCACCGATCACCCCGACCAGCACCGCCGGTGGCTCGACGACGTCGACGGCCTCACGCCGACGGCCGTCGAGGAGATCGTCCGCTGGGCCTCCCCGGTGATGCACTTCCGGCGCACGGTCACCGAGGACAGAGTGCGCCTCGGCGACCACGAGTTCTCCGAGGGCGACAAGGTCGTGCTCTGGTACAACTCGGCGAATCGCGACGAGGCGGTGTTCGACGACCCGTACCGGTTCGACCTCGGTCGCACGCCGAACGACCACGTCGGCTTCGGCGGTCCCGGGCCCCACTTCTGCCTGGGCGCCCATCTGGCCCGCCGCGAGATCGCCGTGATGTTCCGTGAGCTGCTGACGCGCCTGCCCGACATCCACGCCACCGGCGACCCCGAGCGCCTGCGGTCGAACTTCATCAACGGCATCAAGCACCTGCCCGTGGCGTTCTCCCCGGTGGCGTCGCCCTGACCGTCAGGGCGCCACGAGCGCCCGCAGGAGGTCGGCCCAGCGGGTGAGGGCCACGTGGTGGCCGGCGCCGGCCACCACCTCGAGCCGGGCGCGGGCGAGGTGGCGGGCGTACCAGGCGCCGAACGCCGGGGGCGTCACCGTGTCGTCTGTGCCCCACCACAGCTGGACGGGCGCGGCGATCGTGCGCGGGTCGACGGGAAACAGCCGGTTCTGGACCTCGACGTCGCGCCCGACGCCGGCCAGCCCGCGTCGGACCGCCTCGACCAGCCCGTCGGCCAACCGTTCGGCGGCTCCGGCCACGGCCGCCACCTCGGCCGCCCCCGTGGCGTCGCGCTGGTGGGCCTGGTGCTCGGCAGCCAATTCCCGGTCGCACGGCCACGGAACGAGCATCGGGGCCACGACGTCGGCCAGCTCGTCGGGCGGCAACTCGTCCGCCAGGTGGAGCAGCCCGAGGCGGCCCGGGGCGGCCGCCCGCACGGCGTCGTCGTCGAAGGCCTGCCGGGGGACGAGCCCGGCCACGATGCCGATTCGGGTGACGCGGTCGCCGAGGTGAGTGGCGACCGCCAGGGCGTCGAGCGCCCCGCCGGACCAGGCGAGCAGCGCGCACCGCCCGACGCCCAGGGCGTCGAGCACGGCGGCCGCGTCGCCGCCCACACCGCCGTCCGGGCGGCCGTCCGGGCGGTCCGGGCCGTCGGCGTCGTCCGGGCCGTCCGCGCGGTCTGGGGCATCGGCGTCGTCCGGGCCGTCCGCGCAGTCCGGGCCGTCCGTCCTCGAACCGGCGTCATCGAGGCCTGCTTTCCGGGCCCGGATGACGCCGGTTCCGTGGAGGTCGGGGTCGGGGTGGGGGCCGCGGCGGGGCCGGGGGCCGGCCGGAGCCGGGAGCGGGCTGGTGGCGCCGTAGCCGGGGCGGTCGAGGGCGAGCAGGCGCGCGCCGGCGGCCGCCGCCAGGCCGTCGTCGGGGTGCCGGGACAGGCGCGAGTCGGGCGTCCCGTGCAGGTAGAGCACCGGCGCACCGGCCGGGTCGCCGACGTCGTCGACGGCCACGGTCCGCCCGCCCGGGCGGGGTACGAGGTGGGTCGGGTCCCCGGGCGGCGGCACGGCGGCGGACCGTACACGGGCCGTCCCGTCCTGGCGGTACCGGCCACGCGCCTCACCAAGGTCGGAGATCACAGCGGCGCAACCAGCGCCTCCGCTGATCTACCTGTCGCTCGACCCCGGCGGGTCGTCGGAGCCCGACGACGCCTGAGCGGCGGCGCGAGCGGGGGCGTGACCGGCGGCGGGAGCGGGGGCGGGCGAGCCGAGCGCCTCGGGCCGGTCGGCCAGGAGGCCGGCGAACACCAAGGCCAGATACTCATCGACGAACGCGTCGTCGTCGGGCCAGGGGAACGTCGGCTTCGAGATCAGCAGCGACGTGAGGCCGTGGGCGTGCGCCCATATCAGCGTCGCCACGCGGGTCGCGTCGGTGTGCTCGGGGCGCAGCCGCCCGGCGTCGATCGCCGCCTGGGACAGGACGATGGCCCGGGCGAACGCCATGAGCTCGCCGATGCGCTCGGGCGTGTAGTGCTCGGGCATCTCGTTCAGGCGGTTCATGAACAGGAGTCGGTAGGGCTCAGGGTTGTGCCGGCCGAAGTCGACGTAGGCCCGGGCGACGGCGATCATCGCCTCGATGGGGTCCTCGATGCCCGCGGTGGCGGCGGTGAACGCCTCGTCGAGCACGGCGCAGCGCCGCTCGGACACCTCGTAGATGAGCGCCGTCTTGTCGGGGAAGTGCCGGTAGATCGACGGCGGGGTGACGCCGACGGCGTCGGCCACGGCTCGTATCGAGACCGCCTCGGACGAGCCGGTCTCGAGCAGCATCGTCTCGGTGACGTCGAGGATCTCGTCGCGGAGCCGCCGGCCCTCCCCCTTGCGGGAGCGGGCCCGGCGGCCGGCGGACAGGGTGTCGGAGGTCGAGGTGGTCAGGTGGTCACGCTCCCGTTCACGCCCACAGGTTCGCGCTCCGGTCCACCCTGCGGCACGGTGGCGGTGCCGGGGGCCTCCTCGGCAACGTCCTCGTCGTCGTCGAGGTCGACGTGCTCGCCCACGCCCCAGCGGTCGTGGAAGCGGCGCAGCGGGCCGGGAGCCCACCAGTTCCACTCGCCGGCGAGCCGCATGAACGCCGGGACGAGCGTGCCCCGAATCAGGAAGGCGTCGAGCAGCACGGCGATGGTCAGGCCGAGGCCGAACAGCTTCATGAAGCTCACGTGGCCTCCGACGAAGGCCAGGAACACGACCGAGATCAGCACGGCCGCCGCGGTCACGATGCGCCCGGTCCGCTCGAGGGCCACGGCCACAGCCGAGACGTTGTCGGCTCCGGCGTCGTGCTGCTCCTTGATGCGGGACAGCAGGAACACCTCGTAGTCCATCGACAGCCCGAAGGCGACGCAGAACATGAGGATCGGCATCGCCGCCGCCAGCCCGCCGGTCGGCGTGAAGTCGAGCGCCCCGGAGAGGTGTCCCTCCTGGAACACCCACACGAGGGCGCCGAACGTCGCCGAAAGGCTCAGCAGGTTGAGCACGACGGCCTTCGCCGGGATCACCACGCTGCCGAACATCATGAAGAGCAGCACCACGGTGATGAGGGCGATCAGCCCGAGCGCCCAGGGCAGGCGACCGAACAGCGTGTCGTTGATGTCGGCGATCTGGGCACCCTGGCCCGTGACCTGCACGGCGAACGGGGCATCGGTGGCCCGCACGTCGTCGACCAGCCGCTCGCCGGCCGGGGACAGGGGTTCGACCGACGGCACGACCGACAGGTACGTCCCGCCGTCCACGCTGTAGCCGGCGTAGCGGTCCGAGCTGTCGGGTCCGAGCACGAGCTGGCCGGGTTCGCAGCCCAGCTCGGCCGCCGCGCCCTCGCCGCAGTACGAGCCGGTGGCGGCGTCTACCCGCGACACGCCGGGCAGCAGGGCGAGGCGGGCGGCGTAGCCGTCGACCTCGTCGGCCAGCGCGTCGCCGGAAGCGCCGGCGTCCGAGGTGACGATCGACAGCGCGCCGGCCTCCTCGGAGGCGAACTCCTCGCGGATCACGTCACCCACCTGGCGGCTCGGCGCCGACTCCGGCAGGACCCGGTCGTCGACCTGCGACAGCCGCAGGCCGAGGAACGGGGCGCCGAGCAGGAGCAGGAGGGCGATCGCCGCGGTCGCCACGGGCACGGGTCGCCGCATCACGAACGTGGCCACCCGGTGCCACACGCCCTCGGCGGGAGGCTCGACGGCCCGGCGCCGCACGGTGAGGGCGTTGACCCGGGGGCCGAGCACGTAGAGCAGGGCCGGCAGCACGAGCACCGAGAACAGGCCGGCGAGCAGGGCGACCGCCACGCCGGCGTAGGCGAAGCTGCGGAGGAACACGAGTGGGAAGACGAGCGTGGCGAGCAGCGACGCCGCCACCGTGAGGGCGCTGAAGGCGACCGTGCGCCCGGCGGTCCGCACGGTGTGAGTCACCGCGACCCGGGGGTCGTGACCGGCCCGTAGCTCCTCGCGGTAGCGGGAGACGACGAAAAGGCTGTAGTCGATCGCCAGGCCGAGCCCGAGCGCCGTGGTGAGGTTCAGGGCGTAGACCGACACGTCGGTGATCTCGCTCATGATCCGTAGCACGAGGAATGTGCCCATGATCGACAGGACGCCCACGACCAGGGGGAGGGTGGCCGATACGACGCTGCCGAAGATGATGACGAGCAGGATCAGCGTGATGGGCAACGCGATCGCCTCCGCGCGCGGGAGGTCCGTCTCGAGCGTGTCGGCCACCTCGTGGAAGACCTGCGCGTAGCCGCCGACGTCGACGGACACGGTGCCGTCGTCGCCCTCGAGCGCCGGGGTGATCTCGGCGATGCGGTCGTCGAGCGCGTCATCGGCCAGGTCGATGCGGCCCACGACCAGGGCCCGGTCGCCGTCCTGGCTGCGCAGCGGTGGGGCGTTGCCCTCGGACCAATACGACACGACGTTTGTCACGTCGGCCTCGCCGGCCAGGCGCTCGGTGAGTGCACGGCCAGCGGCGCCGGACGCCGTACTGTCGACGTCGCCGTCGTCTGCGGTGACCAGCAGCACGACGTTGGGCGAGCCGGTGCCGAACTGCTCGTCGAGCAGCTCGTCGGCTTGCGAGGACTCCGACGCCGGGTCCTCGAAGCCGCCGGTGGTGAGCCGGTCGGCGACCCCGCCGCCGGCCACGCCGGCGACGAGGAACAGGAGAGCGGCGCCGGCGAGCACCCAACGGGGCCGGGTGGTGGCGAGTTTGGCGAAGCGGGTCAGCATGGTCGTTCCCTCGGCGTCGAGCGGCGACTGGACCGCTAACGGAGTTATCGTAACGCCGATAACTAACACCGCTCGTCGCGCCGATGTCCACATGACATCAGTCACCGCCTGGGGCATCGCCACTTGCCGGCCCCTTGACCCGTGGGTCAATCTGCCTCCGTGACAATCGACGACGCCCCCGCCGTCACCTACCCAGGTGCCCACGCGCCGGCCCGCGACCGGACGGTCGTGTCGCACGGCGTGCGCCTCGCCGTCCACGAGTGGGGCGACGAGGCCGCACCCCCGGTCGTGCTGGCGCACGGCGGCTTCGACTTCGGCCGCACCTACGACGTGTTCGCCCCGATGCTGGCCGCGGGCGGCTGGCGGGTCGTCGTCTGGGACCAGCGGGGCCACGGCGACTCGCAGCACGCCCACCTCTACTCGTGGGAGACCGACCTGCGCGATGCCGTGTCGGTTCTCAACTCGCTCGGCCCCCACCCGGTCGGCCCGGTGCCCGTGGTCGGCCACTCGAAGGGCGGCGCCGTCATGGTGCAGCTCGCCGGCTCGCTGCCCCACCGGGTGCGCCGGATCGTCAACATCGACGGGCTGCCCACCCGGCGGAACTGGCCCGACGTGCCGGACCACCAGCGCACGAAGATGTTCGCCGGCGAGCTGGCCGGCTGGCTCGACCACCGGCGCCGCGGCCACGAGGTCGTGCGCCGCCCCGGCACGATCGACGAGCTGGCCGAGCGCCGGGGCCGCATGAATCCCCGGCTCGCCCCCGAATGGCTGCGCTACCTGGTCACGATGGGCGCCCGCCACGACGAGGACGGCTGGCGCTGGAAGATCGACCCGATCATGCGCCTCGGCGGGTTCGGGCCGTGGCGTCCCGAATGGGCGATGGCCCGCCTGCCCGGCCTGTCGATGCCGCTGCTCGCGGTGATCGGCCTCCAACCCGAGGCCATGGGATGGACCACCCAGCCCGACGACCTGCTCCCGAACCTGCCGCCCGGCGCCCGCCTCGAGGTGTTCGAGGACGCAGGCCACTTCGTCCACATCGAGCAGCCGGCGCGCGTGGCCGAGCTCGTCCTCGACTTCCTGGGGGAGCCCGCGTGAGCGTGCCTACGATGCTGGGGCACAACAAGGTCGATCTCGCGCTGCACCACCTCCGGGACGGGCTCGACGGGGGCGGCGGCCGCCCTCTGCTGCATCTCCACGGCCTGGGCGAACGCTCGCCCGAGGTCGTGCCCGCGCGGCTGGCGCACTGGCCGGGTCCGGTGTGGGCGCTCGACCTCACCGGCCACGGGGCCTCGACCGTGCCGGCAGGCGGCGGCTACTCGGCCGAGCTGCTCATGGCGGATGCCGACATCGCCCTGGCGTCGCTGGGCGAGGCCACCGTCTACGGCCGCGGCCTGGGCGGCTACGTAGCCCTGCTCATCGCCGGCGGGCGGCCCGAACTGGTGCGGGGCGCCGTGATCGACGACGGTCCCGGCCTCATCGGTGGTGGCACCGAGCCGGGCACGCCGTTCGTGCTGCCCGAGCCCTTCACGGTCACCGGTCCGCCCGATCCCTACGCCCTGCTCGAGCTGAGCAGCGACGTGCGCCCGCCCGACTACGCCACGACGTTCGCCCGCCAGGCGGCCACGCTGTCGGGCCTCGACGTGGCCGTGGCCGTCGCCTCGGTGAACCGCCCGGTGTGGCTGGCGGCCGTGGCGCAGGAGCCGGGCGTCCGCTCCATGTCCGCCGTCGATGCCCTGGCGCTCTTCGCCGCCGTGTGACGACCACGCGTCATCAGCTGACGCGCCATACCTCGTCGTCGACCTCGATCGCGGTGAGGCCGGACGCGGCCGGGTCGGCGGCCTGCGCCGGGTGGTTTGGGCCGGTCGGGGCCGGGGGTGCGGGCCGTGCCGCCTCCTGGCCGGAGCGCCGGGAACGGACGGGTCGTGGGTGGTGCCGTCGGGTGCCGGGGCGTCGAGCCGGGGGCGAAGGCGCCGGCGGGGGAGCAGGGGATGGCGCGTGCATGGGGCAGGCGCCGACCAGGTTACGGCCCGGCCGGGGCGGGGACGACATCTCCCGCTGCGGCGCTCGTCTACGGTCGATCGCGTGCGCAGATGGCGCCTCGGCTCGCTCGCGGCCGTCGTGGTGGCGGTCGTGCTGGTCGGCGCCCTCGTCGGCCTCGCCTTCCTGTCGCTGCTCGATGTGCGGTCGAGCTCGCCCGACGACCCCCGCAACGGACTCGACGCCGACACCGCCCGGTTCACCTACGGCGACCGCTCGGTCGAGGTGCCGCTCACGGCATGCGGGCGCGAGGGCGACCGCGTGGTCGCGGCCGGCACGATCGGCGGCACGGTGCTGCAAGTGGGGGCGGACGTCGGTGCGGGCGGCGAGGCCGCCACCGGTCTGACGGTCGACCTGGGCGGTGAGGAACCGACGCTAGCGGCCTTCGGCCCCGACCTGCCCGCCGGTCCGGTGGGCGAGATCACCGACGTGCGGGTGGTGGGCGACTCGATCGTGATCGAGGGCCGGTGGGTCGGCGTCGACCCCGACACGCTGGCGGCGACGACGGTCGGCCCCGGCTCGTCACCGGGCGGCGGGCCGGATTCGGGCGGCCGGGCTGGCGCGGGCGGCTCGGGTGGCTCGGGCGGGCCGGGCGGTTCGGGCGGGCCGGGCGGTCCCGGCGTCGAGGGCGAGCTCGTGGCCCGCTGCCCCGAGGACGGCGACACGCCGACCTGACCGGGCGTCACGGTGCCCGGCGTGCCCAACCGCGGCTGGCTACCTGGCTCCGGTGACGTATCTGGTTGGTTCCCAACCATCCCCGTCACCAGAGCGGGTCGGGCTGCCCGCCTCCCCCGTCCGGTGACGTACTTGGTTGGTTCCCAAAGCGTTTCCGTCACCAGAGCGGGTCGGGCTGCCCGCCTCCCCCGTCCGGTGACGTACTTGGTTGGTTCCCAACCGTTTCCGTCACCAGAGCGCCTGGGTCGCGGTACCGGCTCCCCGGCTCAGGTAGGGCATCTGGCAGGTTTCCGACTCGCGCAGGTAGCGGGCCCCGCCGAGGTCGTCCGTCTCCGTCACCAGAGCGCCCGGATCGCGATGCCGGCTCCCCGGCTCCGGTGACGGATCCGGTTGGTTCCCAACCGCCTCCGTTGCCGGACTCACGGCGGGCCCGAGGCTCATGCCTCGGGACCGTCCTCCGGGGGGACGTCGCCCACCTCGGCCTCCAGTTCGGCCACCACCTGCTCGACTTCGAAGCGGGCGCCGGCGATGCGGTCGCGGCACAGGCGCAGCAGCTCGCTCGCCCGGCGGACCCGAGCGCCCAGCACATCGACGTCGACCTCGTCGCCGTCGAGCTCGTCGAGGATCCGCTCGAGCTCGGCCAGCGCGTCGACGTAGGTGATCTCCTCGTCGGCCATCGTCATCGCTCCTCCTCGGTCGGGGCTCCGGTCACCGTGCTGTCGACGTCGCCGGCCGCGTCCGTCGGGGCTCCGGTCACCGTGCTGTCGACCTTGCCGCCCGCCACGGTGGTCCGCAGGACGTCGCCGGGCCGCACGTCGGCCGGCGAGCGGACGAGCGTGCCGTCGGCGCTCCGGGTGATCGACCAGCCGCGCCCCAGCGTGCGGGCCGGGTCGAGCGCCCGCACCTGCCCGGCGATGCGGTCGAGCTCGCGGGTCGCGCCCGCCACGGCCCGGGGCCCGCGCCCGGCCAGGCGCTCGAAAACCGTGTCGAGTGCCTGGTCGTGGGCCCGCAGGTGCGCTCGGGCGCCGGCCTGGACGCGCCCGGTCGCGCGCTCCAGCGTCGCACCCGATCGGGCCAGCGCCGTCGCGGAGGACCGCCGCAGCCGCTCGCCCGTGTGCGCCAGCGACCGGTCGGCCGCCACGAGCCCGTGGCGGGTGCCCACGGCGACATGGCGGCCGCAGGTGCGCAGCCGGTCCGACTCGCGCCGCAGCTGGCGCCGGGCGATCACCGCCACCTCGCCCCAGCGGGCCCTGAGCCGGGCGTCGAAGGCCCGCACGTCGTCGACCACGGCCTGGGCGCAGGCCGTCGGGGTCTTGTAGGCGGCGTGCGCCACCTCGTCGGCGACCGACCGGTCGACGTCGTGGCCGATGCCGGTGAGCACGACGACGTCGAGACCGGCCACGGCCCGGGCGATGACCTCGCTGTCGAACGCTGCGAGGTCGGTGGTGGCGCCGCCGCCCCGCACAAGGAGCACGACGTCGACGCCCCGGGCAGCGACGACCCGAAGGGCCCGGACGACGGACCTGGGCGCGGCGGGACCCTGCACCCGGGCGTCGGCCCGTACGACCCGGAAGCCGAGCCCGGAGCGGCGCAGCTCGTCGAGCACGTCGTGCTCCGCGGCGCTGCCCCCGCTCGTCACGAGTCCGACGCGCAGCGGCACGGCCGGGCGGGCCAGCCCGGCCTGGCGGCCGAGCAGCCCCTCGGCGTCGAGCAGGCGCAGCAAGCGCTCGCGGTCCGCGGCCAGCCGGCCCAGCGTGAAGGCCGGGTCGATGTCGGACATCTGCAGCTGCAGCCGCCCGCCCGGGGCCCAGAAGCCGACGCGGGCCCTGATCCGCACCTCGGTGCCGTCGGCCATGCGCACCGCCGCACCGGCGCCGCGGAGCCGGTTGTTCACCCGGTCGCGCGCCGTCCCGAACAGGACCACGGGCAACTTCGCCAGGGGCGCCCGGCTGTGGTCGTCCCCGGGGGCGGGCTCGACGAGGTCGAACCACACCATGTTGCTCCGCCCGCGCGACAGGTTGCGGATCTCGCCCCGCACCCACGCCTCGTCGGGGAACGAGCGGCGCAGGGCCATGCCGAGCGCCTCGCCCAACTCGGGGACCGACCAGGTAGGTTCCTCGTCATCCCAGAGGGTCGGTGCGTCGCGGGTCACCACGGCGGTGACGCTGCTTCGGGTGGCAGCACGCTGCGCTCGGCCTTCCCCACCGGGGGGACGTTAGTGACCGTCTGTGACAGCGAGTGACCGGGCCGAACGAGATCGCACCGGGCGTGCTGGAGATCGACACGCTCCTCGGCGGATGGGAGCGCATCACCGCCGGCTACCTCGTAACCGGGGACGCACCCGTCCTCGTCGAGACCGGCAGCCAGACGTCGGTGCCCGCCCTGCTCGCCGCGTTGGGCGACCTGGGGGTGGACCCCGCGGGGCTGGCCGGCATCGCCGTCACCCACATCCACCTCGACCACGCCGGCGGGGTGGGCGACGTGGCCGCCGCGTTCCCGAACGCCATCGTCTACGTCCACGAGCGGGGCGCACGCCACCTGGTCGACCCCACGAAGCTGGTGGGCAGCGCCGCCCAGGTGTACGGGGACCTGCTCGACACGCTCTACGGCCGCCTCACCCCCACGGACGCCGAGCGGGTGCGGGTGCTGGCCGACGGCGAGCAGATCACGGTCTCGCCGAACCGCACGCTCACCACGGTCGACTCGCCCGGCCACGCCAAACACCACCTGGCGCTGCACGACTCCGAGTCCGGTGTCCTCTTCGCCGGCGACGCCGTGGGCGTGCGGCTGCCCGACGCTGGCGTGCTGCGTCCATCCACGCCGCCCCCCGACTTCGACCTCGAGCAGGCGATCGCCTCGCTGCACCGCTTCGCCGAACGCCGGCCGGCCGGCATCGCCCTCGCGCACTACGGGCTCGTTCCCGACCCGGTCGACATCCTGCTCGAGGCCGAGGGCACGCTGCGGCAGTGGGCCGAGGTGGCCGAGGCCGCCTGGCAGCGGGGCGACGACATCGCCGGGGCCCTCGACGCCCGCTTCGGCCACGGTCCCGAGCTCGACACGATCGACCCCGCCGTGCGCGAGCGGCTCGACACGCTCAACGGCATCCACTCGAACGCCGCGGGCTTCCAGCGCTGGCTCGACGGCCGGGACCACGGCCACCATCATCACCACCACCACACCGGCCAGCACCATGACGGACCGTCCCGGCCGTGAATGGTGATTTCGACAGTGGAGCTGCAACCATGTGCTCCCACCTGCACGGAGGAGACCCGCCATGCCCGAAGCCGTGATCGTCTCGACGGCCCGAAGCCCGATCGGCCGGGCCCAGAAGGGCTCGCTGACCCAGGTGCGCCCCGATGACATGGCCGCCACGATCGTCAAGGCGGCGCTCGAGAAGGTGCCGCAGCTCGACCCGCACTCGATCGACGACCTGATCCTCGGCAACGGCCAGCCGGCGGGCGAGGCGGGCTACAACCTGGGCCGCGTCGTCGCCGTGCTCGCCGACATGCCCGACGTCCCGGGTGTGACCGTCAACCGCTACTGCTCCTCGTCGTTGCAGACGATCCGCATGGCCGCCCACGCCATCAAGGCGGGCGAGGGAGACGCGTTCATCGCAGCCGGCGTCGAGGCCGTGAGCCGCTACATGTCCGGCTTCTCCGACAGTGGCCCGCACAACACCAAGTTCGCCGACGCCGAGGCGCGGACCGGCAAGCTGTCCGGCGGCGCCGACTCGTGGGAGCCCTTCGACGGCTACCCCGACATCTACATCGCGATGGGCCAGACCGCCGAGAACGTCCGCCTCAAGGAGGGCGTCGGTCGCCAGGAGATGGACGAGTTCGCCGCCCTGTCACAGCAGCGCGCCGTCGCCAACCAGGAGAACGGCTTCTGGGACGGCGAGATCACGCCGCTCACCACCCCCGACGGCACGGTCGTGTCGAAGGACGACGGGCCTCGCGCCGGCACGACGGTCGAGAAGCTCGCGAACCTCAAGCCGTCGTTCCGGCCCGACGGTGAGATCACGGCCGGCAACGCCTGCCCGCTCAACGACGGCGCCGCCGCCGTGATCGTGATGAGCGACACCAAGGCCGCCGAGCTGGGCATCACGCCGCTCGCCCGCATCGTGTCGACCGGCGTCACCGGCCTCGACCCCGAGATCATGGGGCTCGGCCCGATCGAGGCGTCGCGTCAGGCACTGTCCCGGGCCGGCATGACGATCGACGACATCGACCTCGTCGAGATCAACGAGGCGTTCGCCGCCCAAGTGATCCCGTCGGCCAGGCACCTCGGCATCCCGTGGGAGAAGCTGAACGTGAAGGGCGGCGGCATCGCCCTCGGCCACCCGTTCGGCATGACCGGCGCCCGCATCGCCACCACGCTGATCCACGCCCTGCAGGACGAGGACAAGACGTTCGGCCTCGAGACGATGTGCGTCGGCGGCGGCCAGGGCATGGCCCTCGTCCTCGAGCGCCTCTCGTAGCGCATCCTCCAGCCGTTCCCGCGGCAGATCCGTGCGCCTCGCCGTCGGATCTGCCACGGGATCGCGTCAGGGCCGGTGCAGCGCCCGGCGAACCTCGGCGACGACCCGCTCGGGCAACTCGACGTGGTCGCGCCACGTGAAGCACAGCACGGTCGACCCATGGGTCTCCCCCGTGGCATCGCGGTGCGTCGACGGGGAAGTCGTGTGGCCCGACCATGGCGACGAGGTGTGACAGCAAGAACCTGCGGCGCATCCGTGCGGTTTCCGATGGGCCGTGACACAAGTTGGGTGGGAGTGGGGCCGGGGCCGGCGGCGGGACGCGCGGAGCGCGGGCGAGGCGGCGGGGAGGCGTGGGCGAGGGCGAGGGCGAGTGCAGCGGGGGTCAGGGCAGGCCGGCGTGGCCGACGTCGACGGTGGTTGTCAGCAGCACGGCCTCGCGGGCGACGGACCGGTTGCGCTCGAAGAAGTCGGGCGCCGCGCACACGAGGAGCGTCCGCCCGTCGTCGCCGCCCAGCATGCAGGCGTAGAACCCGAGGCCCTCCGGGGCCGGGACCTCGTCGACGATCTCGCCGCCCTCGGCCACGCGCACGAGGCGGTTGCCGAGCGCGTCGGCCGCCCAGATCCGGCCCTCGGCATCGAGCGTGCAGCCGTCGGGCGAGGTGCCCGGGACCTCCGCCCACACCCGCCGGTCGACGAGAGCCCCGCCGCCGGCCACGGTGAAGGCCGTGAGCCGCCCGCCGGTCGTCTCGCCCACCACCAGCGTCGAGCCGTCGGGCGTGATGACCGTGCCGTTGGGGAACGACAGGCCCTCGGCCGCCACGGTGACGCTGCCGTCCGGGTCGACGCGCACGAGCGCGGTGTCGGACAGCGGCTCGCCGCCCATCAGGTCGAAGCCGAAGTTGCCCACGTAGGCTCGCCCGGCGGCGTCGACGACCATGTCGTTGAGGTACCCGCCGACGGCGGCCACGCCGGAGAGGTCGGCGACCTCCTCGACCGTTCCGTCCCCGGCGCGGCGCAGCACGCGCCGGTCCTTCATCGAGTTCACGAGCAGCGACCCGTCGGGGCGCCAGCCCAGCCCCGATGGCTGGCCCTCGACGGTGAGGACCACCTCGCGGCCGCCGCCCGGCTCGATGGCAGTGACCGTGCGCTCGTAGAAGTCCGACACCCACCACCGGCCGTCGTGCCAGCGCGGGCCCTCGAAGAACCCGCCCCCCTCGGCCAAGGTCGTGAACGCGCGGTCTGCCATGGTCGGACCGTACCCGCGCCCGGATGCGGCGTGTCGAACGTCACAGGCGGCCGGTCCGAACGCTGTTCACCGCAGTAGCGTGCCGGCCATGCGCTACGGGGTCACGATCTTCGCCACCGACACGTCCATCGACATCATCGAGCTGGCGCGGGCCGCCGAGGACCGTGGCCTCGACTCGCTGTGGCTCCCCGAGCACACTCACATTCCCACGAGCCGCGTGTCGCCGTGGCCCGGCGGCGGCGACCTCCCCGAGGAGTACTGGCACTCCCTCGACCCGTTCGTCGCACTCACGGCTGCGGCCGTCTCGACCACACGCCTGCGGGTGGGCACCGGCATCATGCTCGCCGCCCAGCGCGAGCCGATCGCCGCCGCCAAGGCGGTGGCCACGCTCGACCGCCTCTCGGGTGGTCGCGTCACGCTCGGCGTGGGCTACGGCTGGAACGTCGAGGAGATGAACGACCACGGCGTCGAGTATCCGGCTCGCAGGGCCGTGGTGCGCGAGCACGTGCTGGCCATGCAGGCGCTCTGGCGCGACGACGAGGCGTCGTTCGACGGCGACTTCGTTTCGTTCCCGCCGTCGTGGTCCTGGCCCAAGCCGGTCCAGCGCGACGGCGACGGAGCCACCCGGGTACCGGTCGTGCTCGGCGGCGGCGCCGGGCCCAAGCTGTTCGAGGCGATCGCCGAGTACGGCGACGGCTGGATCCCGATCGGCGGCGCCGGCCTCACGAAGGCGATCCCCCAGCTGCACGAGGCGATGGCCGCCGCCGGGCGCGACCCCGCCGACGTCGAGGTCATCCCGTTCGGGACGTTCCCCGACGGGGGCAAGCTCGACCACTACGCCGAGATCGGCGTCGCCGAGGTGGTGTGCGCGCTGCCATCCGCACCCCGCGAGCAGGTCCTGCCCTGGCTCGACAAGGTCACCGAGGTGGTGGCCGCCCACCGCGCCGCCTGACGGGCGCCGTCAGGGGACGAGGGCGACCTTGCCCACCGCCGTGCGGTCGGTGAACCTGCGGAGCGCGGCCGCCGCCTCGGCCAGCGGGTAGGTCGTGGGCTCGGGCGGGTGCAGCCGCCCGTCGATCGCCATCTCGAGCACGTCGCGCACCAGGTCCTGGTTGAGCGCCGGGTCGTGGGTGGCCCACGCGCCCCAGTCGACGCCGATGACGGCCCGGTTGTTGAGCAGCACGAGGTTTGCGGTCAGCCGCGGGATCTCGCCCGTGGCGAAGCCGAGCACGAGGTAGCGGCCACCCGGACCGAGCGAACGGAGCGCCGGCTGCGCATAGGACCCGCCCACCGGGTCGACGACCAGGTCCACGCCGTCGCCGGCCAGCTCGCGGACCGACGCCCTCAGGTCACCCACGCTGTAGTCGATCGCCAGCTCGGCGCCGGCCGCCTTGGCCGCCATGAGCTTGTCCTCGCTGGAGGCCGCGGCGATCGGGCGCAGGCCGAGGGCCCGGGCCACGTCGATGGCGGCGAGGCCGATGGCCCCGCCGGCGCCGAGCACCAGCACGGTCTCGCCCGGTTGCACCAGGACCCGCCGGGTGAACGCGAAGACCATCGTGGCGTAGGACTGCACGAGAGTCGCCGCCCGGGTGGTCGACAGGTCGTCGGGGATGGGCAGGACCGCCTCGCGGGACACGGCCACCTGGTCGGCGAAGCCGCCGATGCCGCACTGGGCGAGCGCCCGGTCGCCGACGGCCAGCTCGGTGACCTCGTCGCCCACGGCCGACACGACGCCGGCCACGTCGCCGCCCGGGCTGTAGGGCGTCGGGGGCCTGATCTGGTAGCCGCCCACGGCGATCAGCGCGTCGACGAAGCTGGCGGCGGCGGCCTCGACGTCGATCACCACCTGGTGGGCGGCCGGGAGCAGCGGCTCGACCTCTTCGACGACGAGGGTGTCGAGGGAGCCGAGCTCGAGTTGAACGACGCGGCGCATGGAAGCCCTGGTTACCCGCTGGGTGCGAGCCCGAACCCCGCCGGGCGAGGATGGGTACGTGCCGCCGCACGCCACCGACCTGCTCGACGACTACCGGGCGCTCAACGACCCGGTCCGCCGCCGGACCGTCGAGCGGCGCGGCGGCTACTTCGTCGTCGAGGGCACGCTCGCGCTCGAGGCGCTGCTGACCTCGACGTACACGATCCGGTCGGTGCTTGTGACCCCGGCCCGGGCCGAAGCGGTGACCCGGCTCGTGGTGACGCACCGGCCGGGCGACGTGCCGGCCGACGACGTGCCGGTGCTCGTGCGCCCCGCCGACGAGGTGGCCGCGGTCGCCGGGTTCCCGTTCCACCGGGGCGTGCTCGCCACGGCCGACCGGCGGCCCCTGCCGACCGTGGCCGACGCGGTCGCCGGCGCCCGGCGGGTGGCCGTGCTCGAGGGCCTGGGCGACCACGAGAACGTCGGCGCGCTGTTCCGCAACGCCGCGGCGTTCGGCGTCGATGCCGTGCTGCTCGACCCGACGACCGCCGACCCGCTGTACCGGCGCAGCGTGCGGGTGTCGCTCGGCCACGTGCTCCACGTGCCCTGGACACGGTTCGCCGCCTGGCCGGACGGTCTCGCCGAGCTGCACGCCGCGGGCTTCGCCACGGTCGCCCTGACACCGGCGCCCGACGCCGAGCCGATCGACGCCCTGGCCGCCGACCCACCGGCCCGCCTCGCCCTCCTCCTCGGCGCCGAGGGTCCGGGCCTGACGGCGGGCGCGCTAAACGCCGCCGACCGTCGCACCCGCATCCCCCTCGCCGCCCGCGTCGACTCCCTGAACATCGCCACGGCCGCGGCCATCGCGTTCCATCGCCTGCCATGACGGGTCGTCCTGCGCCGGCCGGGCCCGGCGCTGGCACCATGGGGACATGCCGGCGACGCACGAGGTGACGAACCAGGCCCCGCCCTTGCAGGACTACGACGTCTTCGGAGGCGACCACGCCCTCGTCGAGGCCGCCACGCGCGAGGGCGCGGCGTGGGCCGTCGACGACCTGCACACGCTCGGCCTGCTGGCCGGTTCGCCCGAGGCGATCGGCTGGGGCTTCGACGCCAATCGGAACGAGCCCCAGCTGCGGACCCACGACCGCTATGGGAACCGGGTCGACGAGGTCGCCTACCACCCCGCCTACCACGAGCTGATGCGGGTGGCGGTCGGCCACGGCCTGCACGGCGCCCCGTGGGCGGTCGACCGGGCCGGCGCGCACGTAGCCCGTGCCGCCGGCTTCGTGGTGTGGTCGCAGGTCGAGGCGGGCCACGGCTGCCCGATCTCGATGACCTACTCGGTCGTACCGGCGCTGCGCGCCCAAACCGAGCTGGCCGCGGCGTGGGAGCCGCGCCTGACCGCCCGCGCCTACGACCCCCGCAGCGTGCCGGGCCCCGAGAAGCCCGGGAACCTCGCCGGCATGGGCATGACGGAGAAGCAGGGCGGGTCCGACGTCCGGGCCAACACCACCCGCGCCGAGCCGACGGCCGACGGCACGTGGCGCCTCACCGGCCACAAGTGGTTCTGCTCCGCGCCGATGTGCGACCTGTTCCTCATGCTGGCGCAGGCGCCGGGCGGGCTCTCGTGCTTCCTCGTGCCCCGCTGGCTGCCCGATGGAACCCGCAACGCGGGCTTCCGGATCCAGCGCCTGAAGGACAAGCTCGGCAACCGCTCGAACGCGTCGAGCGAGATCGAGCTCGACGGGGCGGTGGCGTGGGCGGTGGGCGACGAGGGCCGCGGCGTCCGCACGATCATCGACATGGTGACCCACACCCGGCTCGACTGCGTGCTCGGGGCGACGGCCACGATGCGCCAGGCCACCGTCCAGGCGCTGCACCACGCCACGCACCGACACGCGTTCGGCAAGGCGCTCGTCGACCAGCCGCTCATGCGCAACGTGCTGGCCGACCTGGCAGTCGAGTCCGAGGCGGCGACCGTGACGGCACTGCGCCTGGCCCGGGCGTTCGACGAGGCCAACAGGGGAGACGCCGAGGCCGATGCGTTCCGGCGCCTGGCCACGGCCGTCACGAAGTACTGGGTGTGCAAGCGGCAGCCGACGCTGGTCGGCGAGGCGCTCGAGTGCCTGGGCGGCAACGGCTACGTCGAGGAGTCGATCCTGCCCCGGCTGTTCCGGGAGAGCCCGCTCAACGGCCTCTGGGAGGGGTCGGGCAACGTCATCTGCCTCGACGTGCTGCGCGCCGTGGCCCGCCAGCCCGCGGCGCTCGAGCGGTTCCTCGCCGAGCTCGACGCCGCCCGCGGGGCGGACGCCCGCCTCGACACCGCCGTCGAGCGGGTCCGCCACCAGCTGGGCGACGTCCATGGCATCGAGGGGCGGGCCCGCCGCGTGGTGGAGGCCATGGCCCTCGCCCTGCAGGCCAGCCTGCTCGTGCGCTACGGCCACCCGGCCGTCGCCGACGCCTTCTGCACCTCGCGCCTGGGCGACGGTGGCGGCCTCGCCTTCGGCACATTGCCCCCGGGCGTCGACGTCGCCACGATCGTCGAGCGGTCCGGGCCGAAGGTGGCGTGAGCGCACGCCCCGCCCCGGCGCGCCTCGCCACCGAGCGGCTCGTCCTTCGGCGCTGGCGCCCGTCGGACCGCGAGCCGTTCGCGGCGCTCAATGCCGACCCCGTGGTGATGGAGCACTTCCCGGGCCCGCTGACCCGCGCCGAGAGCGACGCCTTCGCCGACCGCTGCGAGGCCGACATCGCCGAGCGCGGCTGGGGCCTGTGGGCGGTCGAGGCGCCCGGGGTGGCGGACTTCGTGGGGTTCGTGGGGCTGGCCGTGCCCCGCTTCGAGGCCCCGTTCCTGCCGGCGGTCGAGGTGGGCTGGCGGTTGGCCCGGCCGTGGTGGGGGCGCGGCTACGCGCCCGAGGCGGCCCGGGCGTCCCTGGCCTTCGCGTGGGACGATCTCGACCTCGACGCGGTCGTGTCGTTCACGGCCGTGGCCAACGCGAAGAGCCGGCGGGTCATGGTGAAGGTCGGCCTGGTCCACGACCGGGCCGGCGACTTCGACCACCCGTCCCTGCCGGTCGGCCACCGGCTGCGGCGCCACGTCCTCTACAGGGGCCGCCGCCCGGCGGGCCGGCCCGCCGGCGGCGAGACCGGCGTAGGGGCCACCGGCGCAGCAGGTCCCTAGCGGGTGGCCCGTCCCGTGCCACCTGTCATGCCGGTGTGTCTCTGACGGCCCGTCAGGTCGTGTGGCAAGGTGGCGGCCGGAGGCAACGTGGATAACGCGCTCGACTACACCGGTCAGGTCGTCCTCGTCACCGGGGGCACGCGCGGCATCGGCCGCGCCATCGCCGAACGCTTCGCCGCCGCCGGGGCCGCGGTCGTGACCTGCGCCCGCACGGCGCCCGACCGCGACGGCGCCGACCCGGCCGAGTTCCGGGCCTGTGACGTCCGCGACCCCGACGAGGTCGCTGACCTGGTCGACACGGTCGTCGCCCGCCACGGCCGGCTCGACGTCGTGATCAACAACGCCGGCGGCGGGCCGTGGGCCCCGGCCGCCACGGCGTCGCCGCGGCTCAGCGAGGCCGTGATCCGGCTGAACCTGCTCGCACCGCTGCACGTCTCGCAGGCCGCCCACCGGGTCATGCATGACCAGCCCGGCGGCGGTCGCATCGTCAACATCGCCAGCGTGTCGGGCGTGCGGCCCTCCCCGGGCAGCGCGGCGTACGGGGCGGCGAAGGCGGGGCTGATCAGCCTCACCCAGTCGCTCGCCGTCGAGTGGGCGCCCGCGGTGCGGGTCAACGCCGTGGTCGCCGGTCTGGTCCTCACGCCCGACTCGCTGGAGCACTACGGCGACGAAGACGCGGTCGCGCGGGTGGCGGCCACCGTGCCGCTCGGCCGGATGGCCACCGGCGACGACGTGGCCGGGGCCTGCCTGTACCTAGCGTCCCCCCTGGCCTCCTACGTCACCGGCGCGGCGCTGACCCTGCACGGCGGCGGCGAGGTCCCGGCCTTCCTCGCCGCGGTGCAGGGGCCGTGACGGGCGATCGGCCCGGCGCTGAGCCCGATGTCACGACCCGACCAGTTGCCTGACGGTGTAAGGCTGGAGTACGCACTCGCCGCCCGGTGCGCCCGCGCTGGCGTCCGGTCCGGTGACCGGTGGCCACGGCGACGTGCTGGTCGCCTGGGACCCCGCCACGCTGGGGGCCGAGATCGCCACCTGCGTCCGCCGCAACCTGCGTTGCGACGTGCTCTGACCGCCGGGGTCAGTTGAGCCGGCCGTCGGGCCGGCGGACCTCCGCGGCGATCTCGCTCAGCTCCGGGTCGACCAGGTCGTGGGCGACGTCGAGGGCCGGCGAGCCGCCTTCGCGGCGGGCCTTCCACAGCTCGAGGCCGATCGGGATCACCGAGATGCCGACAACCGCCAGGATCGCGATCTCGAGGTTCTGCTCGACCACGTCGACCTGGCCGAGGAAGTAGCCGAGCATCGTGATGCCCACGGCCCACAGCGAGCCGCCGATGATGTTGAACGTCACGAACGTGCGGTAGTGCATCTTCGACACGCCGGCCACGATCGGGGCAAACGTGCGCACGACCGGCACGAACCGGGCGAGCACGATCGTCTTGGCGCCGTAGCGGTCGAAGAACCCCTGGGCCTTGTCGACGTTCTCGCGCTTGAAGAACCGCGACTCGGGCCGGTTGAACAGGCTCGGGCCGATGCGGCGCCCGATGACATAGCCGACCTGGTCACCGGCGATCGCGGCCACCAGGCAGCCGGCGAGCAGCAGGGGGAGCGGCAGGTGCAGCGCCTCGTCGACGCTGGACGGGCTCGACGCCAGGAACCCGGCGGTGAACAGCAACGAGTCGCCCGGCAGGAAGAAGCCGATGAGGAGGCCCGACTCCGCGAAGACGATGGCGAAGATGCCGATCAGGCCGAGCGTCTCGATCAGGTGCTTCGGATCGAGCACGCCGCCGGCGGCGAACACCCCAGTGAGCATCTGGGGCAGGCTAGTGGCCGGCCGCAGCCCGACGCTCAGCCGGGCCCCCGACGCTCAGCCGGGCCCCCGACGCTCAGCGGGGGCCGGGTCCTCGGTCGAGGCCAGGACGCTCGGCCGGGCGCCCGATACGCGGCCGGACGCCCGACGCTCAGCCGGGCCCGACGCTCAGCCCGGGCCCGACGCTCGGCCCGGGCCGGACGCTCGGCGGGGACCGGGCCGGTGGTAGGCGGCCACGTAGTCCGGCACCGGGCGGTCCGCCGGCTGCGCCGGGTCGGGAACCGGGGCGCCGGGCACGGTGGCGAGCGGCAGGACACCGGCCCACACGGGCAGGTCCATGTCCTCGTCCTCGTCGAGGGGGGCGCCCGTGCGCACCTTCACCGAGCACTCGTCGAGCGGTAGGGCCAGCACCGTCGTGCCCCTCACCTCGCGGTCGTTGGGCGGGCGGGCCTCGGCGGTGCGGCCGGGCACGATGCCTTCGACGATGACGTTGAGCGCGGCCCGCCGCTCGCCGATGTCGGACAGGGACTCGGCCCGGCCCAGCATGACCACGGACCGATAGTTCACCGAGTGGTGGAACGCCGAGCGGGCGAGCACGAGGCCGTCGAGCAGCGTGACGGTGACGCAGACGTCGACGCCGCGGCCGGCGGCCCGGAGCAGCCGGCTGGCTGGCGACCCGTGGATCAGAAGGCGGTCACCGTCGCGCGCGTAGAGCATGGGGATGACGACCGGCCCGTCGTCGGTCACCAGACCGACGTGGCACAGGAGGCCCTCGTCGAGGATGGCGTGCGCCGTGGCCCGGTCGTAGTGGCCCCGCTCGGGCAGCCGGCGCACCCGCGTCCGCTCGGACGGCGGCGCCGGGTCGGGCGGCGGGGACGGGGAGGGGGCGGGCCCGGCGGTCGACATGCCGGCAGGGTACGGGCGGCGCGGGCCGGCCGGCACGGGGTTTCCCGGCCGCCGGCGGTACGGTGCCCGTACCTGCCGCGCGTCAGGCCGGCCTGGTGTCGCGGCCGACGAACGCCATGTCCGCGTAGCGGTCGCCTGCCGGCGTGAGGCCGTCGAGCCGGGCGAGGTCGTCGGGGGACAGGTCGACGTCCAGCGCCGCCACGTTCTCCTCGAGGTAGTTGCGGCGCTTCGTGCCGGGGATGGGCACGACGTCGTCGCCTTGGGCCTGCACCCAGGCCAGCGCCACCTGTCCGGGCGTCACGCCCTTGGCCTCGGCGATCTCGCGGACGACGGCCACCAGTGCCAGGTTCGCCTGGAGGTTGTCCCCCTGGAAGCGGGGCTGGGTGCGGCGGAAGTCCTGCGAGGACAGCTGGTCGAGCGAGGTCACCGTCCCGGTCAGGAGGCCCCGGCCCAGCGGGCTGTACGGGACGAGCCCGATGCCCAACGCTCGGGCGGTGCCGACCACGCCGTCCTCGATGTCCCTGCTGAACAGCGACCACTCGCTCTGCAGGGCGGCGATCGGGTGCACGGCGGCGGCCCGGCGGATCGTGTCGGGCGACGCCTCCGACAGCCCGAGGTGGCCGACCTTGCCCGCGGCGACGAGCTCGGCCATGGCCCCGACGGTCTCCTCGATCGGCACCTCGGTGTCGGGCCGGTGCTGGTAGTAGAGGTCGATGTGGTCGACGCCGAGTCGGTTCAGCGAGGCGTCGCAGGCCTGGTGGACGTAGGCGGCGTCGCCCCGCACGCCGCGGGCCGAGGGGTTGTCGGGGTCGATCTGGATGCCGAACTTCGTGGCGAGCACGACCTCGTCGCGTCGGCCAGCGATGGCCTTGCCGACGAGGGTCTCGTTGGCGCCGATGCCGTACATGTCTGCCGTGTCGAGGAACGTGACCCCGAGGTCGAGCGCCCGGTGGATCGTGGCCGTCGACTCGGACTCGTCGCCGCGCCCGTAGGCGGCGCTCATGCCCATGCAGCCGAGGCCCTGTGCCGACACGGTGAGGCCGGAGCGGCCCAGCCTGCGGGTGGGGATCGTCATTGTGGTCCCTTCATGATGGGTGCGCCACGCCCGTCTTCTCAGCCACCTCGGCGATCGCGAGCCCGTCGAGGGCGGGCAGCGCCAGTTCGGTCGTGGTCACGACGACGACCGTAGGACTTCCAGCGCGCTCGACATCAAGGCCCGGTCGCCAACTGACGCCCGCCGCCCCGCCGCCCCGCCGGACGCCGGTCGCTCGTCGCTCGTCACTCGTCGCGCATCAGACGCCGATCGTGTGCCAGGGACCCCAGATGGCGAACGTGATGCCGCGGCTCGCCTGGATGTTCACGAACAGCGTGTGGCCGTCGGCGCTGAACGTGGCGCCGGCGAATTCGTCGTTCCAGCGGTTCACGCCGGTGCTGCTCACGAGGCGGTTGAGCGCGATGTCCCAGAGGTCGCCACGCGGCGAGAGACCACGGAGGTAGTTGTCGTTCACGTTGTCCTCGCAGAGCACGAGCGTGCCCCGGTGGCTGGTCGTCACGTTGTCGGGGAAGTCCAGCGTGTCCGGGCCGGGCGACTCGTACACGAGGCGCAGGCGGTCCTGGCCGGTGTCGTAGGCCCAGATCTGGCCGTTGCCGTTGCCGAAGCCACCCACGGTGTCGCTCGGTCCCGGCTCGGGTGGCCCGCCGCCCTGGGTCGAGCAGAAGTAGACCGTGCCACGGTCGTAGGTGGCGCCTTCCAGGCGTGAGAACCACGCCGCCCCCTGGGCCCGCCCCTGGTCGCCGACGTGGTTGATGGCGACGTCGTTGGGCGTGGGCGCCGGCTGCCCCGGCGTGTACGGGAACGTCGGGCTCGGGTCCTCGATGTCGACCCACGTCACGTCGTAGGTCGCACCGGCCGGCTGGGAGGCCGCCAGGTCGATGTTCGGCCGGCCCACCACCGCCAGCATCTGCAGCCGGCCGCCGTCGTCCAGCCGTCCGGTGCTGCGAGGGTTGCGCGGCGGCAGGTAGCGGTAGAAGCCCGACGGGTACCCGAAGTTGTCCTCGGTCATGTAGAGGGCGCCGCCACCCAGGTCGAACGCCACGGCCTCGTGTGCAAAGCGGCCTGCCGCCGTGATCGGCTCGCGGCTCGACTGCCCGCCCGCCGGCACCTCGAAGATGAAGCCGTGCGGCTGGGTCAGCGGCACGTTCGAGACGCCGGTGAAGTCGGCGCCCACGTCGGGGCCGTTGACGGTCTCTTCGCAGGTGATCCAGCTGCCCCAGGGCATCGGCCCGCCACTGCAGTTCATCTGCGTGCCGTTGAGACTGGTGAAGGCGGTGACGACCTCGCCGTAGCGGGTCACCTCGATCGTGGTCGTGCCGCCCTGGGCCTGGGCGTCGTAGGCCAGCGCCGGGTCGCCGAACGCCGGGCCGGGATTGTTGAGCTCGTGGTTGCGCACGAGCCAGGTGAGACCCCCTCCGGCCTGGAACGCCGCCATTCCGTCGTGGCGGCCGGGCAGCACCGTGCCGTCGTCGAGCACGACCCGGCTCTCGGTGTCGTGGAACGACCGGTACGCGAAGCCGGGCGGCAGCCACAGGCGCACGACCCCGTCGCGGGCGTCGGCCACCGGGCCGAGCGTGGGGTCCGGCACCGGGGCAGCGGTACCGGCCGCCCCGGCCCGCGCGAGGAACCCGGCGAACGGGCCGGCGCCGGCCGTGGTGGCCGCCGCGGTCGTGGCGGTGGCGGCGGCGCCGGCCAGGAACGTGCGGCGATCGAGTCCAGACATGGATCCCCCTGTCACGTGGCTCGGCTGCGGACGACCGGCAACCCAGTTCCGACCGTCACGCTCGGATGTCGCCCGGTGAACGTAATCACCCACAGTGTGCCTCGCGGGAGAGGGTCACGCCCGGTAGCGGCCGATGGCCGGCGCGAAGGCATCGGCGTCGCGGCCGAACACGGTGACGCCGTCGATGCCGAGATCGGCCAGGCGGGAGAGCTGGACGGCGAGGTCGTCGGCCCGCCCCACGAGCAAGAACGGGCTGTCCGCCAGCATGTCGGCCGGCACGCCGGCCTCCGCGAAGTCGGCGAGCGCGGCCGCCCGGTCGTCGGTGACGGCGGCCCGCTGGGAGAGGAGGTCGATGCGCAGCGGGCGGTCGCCGACCGCCGAACGGTGGGCCGCCGCCGCCCGGACGCGGGCCAGCCGGTCGGCCAGTCCGTCCCAGCCGAAGTGGGACAGCTCGGTGTGGACCCGCTCGGTGCCGGATGTGAAGCCGACGAGGCCGGCCATGTCGGCCTGGGCGCCGGCCAGGTCGAGCACCCGGTCCCCGTTGCCGCCCACGAGCAGCGGCGGTGTGACCGGCGGCAACCCGGTGGCCGCGCCCACCAGGCCGAGCGCTGGCTCGTCGACGGTCTCGCCGGCCAGGAGGCGCCGCAGCGCGGGAACCGTGGCGGCCAGCCGGTCGACCCGCTCGCCGGGCGGTGGATAGCGCAACCCCGCCTGGACGAACTCGTCGCGGGCGTGGCCGGCGCCGAGGCCGAGCACAAGGCGGCCGTCGGTCAGCAGATCGGTGGTGGCGGCCGCGCGGGCCAGCAGCAGGGGGTTCCAGAACTCGACGTTGAGCACATAGGTGCCCACCCGCAGGCGATCGGTGGCCGCCGCGGCCGCCACCATCGCGGCGAACGGGTCGACCAGGCCGACGTGGTCTGCGACCCACAGTGTGTCGAATCCGGCCGCCTCGAACCGGCGGGTGTCGGCCCGCCATCCGTCAGCCGAGATCGCCGACCAGGCGCTCACCCCGAAGCTCAGCATGGTCGACACGCTACCGAACGGTTGCGTGTCGCGACGAGCCTCAGTTGCGTGAGCGCCACTCGTGGTGGAGCGCGGCGTAGAGCAGCGAGTCGCGCCACGCCCCGTTCGTGAACACGTGGTCGCGCATCCGCCCCTCGTAGCGGAAGCCCAGGCGCTCGAGGACGGCCCGTGAGGCGGCGTTGTCGGGCCCGGTGGCGGCGGCGACCCGGTGGAGGCCCAGTTCGGTGAACGCGAAGTCGACCATCGCACCGGCGGCCTCGGTGGCGTAGCCCCGGTGCCAGTGGTCCTTGCGGATGGCGTAGCCGAGCTCGCCGCTGCGGTGGGTGCCGAGGCCGATGCGCACGAATCCGATCAGCGCGTCCGTCCCCGCCACGACCACGGCCAGGTAGTAGTCGGGGCGGGGGACCGACCGGGCCCGCTCGATGTCGTCCGCGAGGCGTTGGGCCTGCTCGGCCTCGGTGCGGGTGTCGAAGCTGAGCGACCGGGTGACCTCTGGATCCCCGACGATCGCCATCGTCGCCTCGAGGTCGCCGGGGACGAAGTCGCGCAGCACGACCCGCCGGCCCGTGATGGTCACGGGGTGCGCGGGCGGGGCCAGCGTCGTCACATCCCGGGCGAGCGGGCCCGCCGGGCCCGTGGACCGTGGGTCACGACCCCAGGGCCGAGGCCGGCGCCCGCCGGAACGTCTCGATCTCGTCGCGTAGCTCGTCAGCCAGGGCCGAGTCGAGCTCCGGCGAGTTGCGCAGCGCGTTCTCGACCCGCTCGGCGCTCGTCACGATGCCGCCGATGCGGCGGTCGGGATCGAGCTCGAGCACGGGGGCCAGGGCGTCGCGCGCGCCCTCGAGCTCGCCGCTGCGCACCCGCGCCAGCGCCAGCTCGGCACGGGCTCCGGCGATGTCGCTGAAGGACCGCTCGCTCTCGTGCACCTGCTCGTAGAGGTCGAGGGCCGAGGCGGCGTGGTCGGCGGCCTCGTCATGGCCGCCGTCGAGGGCCACGTAGGCGCCGGCCGCGTAATAGTGCTGCTTGGCCACCGGGAACGTGAGCAGGCCGCCGATGCGGTCGAGCTCGTCGGGCAGCAGGGCCTCGCGGGCCGCCAGCGCCCTGCGGACGGCGGCCCGGGCCTCCATGGCGTTGCCCTGCTGCGCCAGGGCGCGGGCCTCGAGGGCGGGCAGCCATGCGGCGACCGTGCCGCGCACGTCGTCGCCCATGATCATGGTGCCGGCCCGGGCGTAGCGGACGGCCTCCTGCGGACGGCCGGCCCAGTAGGCGATCAGGCTCTGCAGGCCACGCGACCAGACCCGCAGCCCGAGGTGGTCCGCGTTGTCGGCGCACACGTACATCGTGCGGGCCTGGGTCATGGCGTCGCGCCACTTGCCCAGGTCGTGGCTGGCCTTGGCGAGGAGGCCCGAGGCCACGCTGGCGAGCATGTACAGCTCGAGCGTGTCGGCGGCGCGCTGGCGGCCCTCGAGGAGCGTGAAGACGCTGTCCTGCGCGGCGACCAGGTCGGTCATGATCGTCGAGATCGGCACCCGGATGTAGTCGGCGGCCAGCTCGCCGATCTCGGCGCCGAGCTGCTCGACGGCCTCGGGTCCGGCGTTGCGGCTCTCGGCGTAGGAAGTGAAACGCAAGGCACGCCGGCTCGACATGGCTACCTGCCTTTCGAGGCTGGACACGCGATCGCCCAGGGGGGAAGGCAGATCGGCGTGGAGGACGGGGGGAGGGGGCACGATCGCGGCGGCGGACCCAGGCGATCCGTCGACGGCGAGGTGCGTGGCCGGCACCAGATCGGGGACGGCGGTGGGTTCGGCCGCGATGGCCGGCACGGCTGCGGGGGTCGAGGTGGCATCGAGAATCGTGGCGGGCCGGCGGCTCGGTGTGGCGGTGATCGGGGAGGCGGTGGTCGGGGTGCCGGGAGGCGCCGGCGCCAGCAGCTCGTCCATCGAGTGGCCCCAGTAGGCCCGGGCCACCCGCCGCTGGGCGGGGCGTGGTGTCGTCCGCACGTCACCGAGCATCCAGCGACGGAGCGTGCGGAGGCTCAGGCTGGCGTCCTCACCGTTGTCGCGGGCGCAGACCTCGAATCCGGCGACGATTTCTTCCTGCGTGCGCTCGTCTCGAGCCACGAGTGACGCCAACAGCGTCGGTCGATCCTCACGCATGCGACCACCTCTCGTGAAATACCGGCGTCACCGTAGGTGAACGTTGGTCGGGTGACCAGCGGCACACCCGCCAAAAGCGATCAATGTCCGCGTAACGGCAGGTTGGTGACAGGCCAATGACCGATAACCGGCCGGGTGACGCCCTACCCAGAAGGGGGTCGGACATCGCATGATCACTTACAAATGGTGGGACGGACCAGGCAGATCCTGCGTCGGAGCGGCGTCGACCAGGGAAGGAGGCGGACAGTTGAGCGACGTCAGCGTGCGGGTCAGGATCAGCGACTTCCTCACCGACCGCCGCTACGCGATCTGCGTCGACCGTGAGCAGCACGGACACTGGGTCATCGACGTCGACGATGCCCGCAAGCTCTACCGCGATCTGGGCGAGGCCCTCGATGCACTCACCCGGCTCGGTCCGGAGCGCGACCTGTGAGTTGGGCCGTCGCCCCGCTGGCCGTCGCCTCCGACCACCCCTGGCGCAGCCGGCGTGAGCGCGCCTGGCCGTCCCCCGCGGCTGGTCCGCTGAGCAGGGCGCCGGGCTCCCAGCGGCGTCCCCGTGGATCCGGGACGTCCCGCTCGGCGTCGTTCGGGTTCCCCCTCCTGAACACGGCCCCGCGCCGCGCCCGTCGCCACACGGTCGAGTTCGCGCGCCAGTGGGGGCTCGACGAGCTGGTCGAGCCCGCCGAGCTGGTGGTCTCCGAGCTGATGACGAATGCCCTCGAGGCCTCGCGCCGCGGCCTCGGGCGCCGGCTCAACGCCGTGGCGGCGCTCGTGGCGCCGCTCGAGCTGCGCCTCCTGGTCGAGCACCCGCGCCTGCGCATCGAGGTGCGCGACCACAACCCCAAGCCCCCTGTGATGGACGAGCCGGACCTCACCGGCGAGCGAGGCCGCGGCCTCCTGCTCGTCGATGCCTACGCCGACTTCTGGGGCTACCACCGTCTTCCGGCGGGCGGCAAGGTCGTCTGGTGCGTCATCGCACCGCCGCCCGACGACGCCCCCTGACGGGAGCGACGGACACCCCCCTCCCTCGCACCCGGTGGGTGCTCGGACCGGCTCGCCATCCCCGAGCCGGTCCTTGCGCGCCCGGCCACCGCTCGGTGGTGCGTTCCGCCCAGAGGCGCGACGAGGGGCCGGCCCCGTCGGGACCGGCCCCTCGCTCGTAGGTACCGAGGTCAGTCCTTGAGCGCTCCGGTGGCCGCCATGGCCGGCTCGCTCGGGCCCGACTCGCCGGCGACGCCACCCGACGCGCGCTTGGAGAAGGCGATGGCGCCAAGCAGCACGAGGAGCGCCACCCCGGCGACGGCGTAGGCCGCCGGCTCGGGCGTCGTGGCCAGGACGTTGTCGTCGCTGATGTTCGACAGGCTGATGACCGCCGGGAGGATCAGCAACGACACCAGGTTCATGACCTTGATCAGCGGGTTCAGGGCCGGGCCGGCCGTGTCCTTGAACGGGTCGCCCACCGTGTCGCCGATGACGGCGGCCTTGTGGGCGTCGGACCCCTTGCCGCCGTGGTGCCCGTCCTCGATGAACTTCTTGGCGTTGTCCCAGGCGCCACCCGAGTTGGACAGGTAGTTCGCCATGAGCTGTCCCACGAGGATGACCGCGGCCAGGAACGCGCCGAGGGCCGTGTAGCCGATGCCGAAGCCGATGATCACCGGCGTGAGCACGGCCAGCAGGGCCGGGGTGGACAGCTCCCGCAGCGAGGCCCGGGTGCAGATGTCGATGACCGGGGCGTAGTCCGGCCGCTTCTCGCCGGACATGATCTTGCCGTCGGCGAACTGGTTGCGTACCTCCTGCACCACGACGCCGGCCGTGCGCTGGACGGCGCGGATGGCGAGGCTCGAGAACAGGAACGGCACGGCGCCGCCGATGAGCAGGCCGATGAACACCTTGGGATCGGCCACGTTGATCGGGACGGCGCCGAAGATGCCCTGCGAGGTGTTCTCGGCCGAGTCGATGAGCGACTGCGGCAGCAGCTCGTTGGCCGAGGTCTCGATGAAGCTGGCGAACAGCGCCACGGCGGCGATCACCGCCGAGCCGATGGCGAAGCCCTTGGTGACGGCCTTGGTGGTGTTGCCCACGGCGTCGAGGCTCACCATGATCCGCTCGGCTTCGCCGTGGAACTCGCCGGTCATCTCGGCGATGCCGGCCGCGTTGTCGGCGACCGGGCCGAAGGTGTCCTCGGACACGACCACGCCGGTCGTGGCGAGCATGCCCATGCCGGTCAGGGCGACGAGGTAGAGCGTGAACTGCGTGTCGCCGGCGCCGAGGCCGATGGCGGCGGAGAGGGCGACGGCGATGGCGACGATGGCCCACACGGAGGACTCGAGGCCCGAGGAGGTGCCGGCCAGAACCGTGGTGGCCGGACCGGTCTCGGTGGCGTCCGCGATCTCCTGCACGGGGCGGGTCTCCGTCGACGTGTAGTACTCGGTGATGCGGCTCGCCACCTGGGCGAGGATCAGGCCGATGACGACGGCGCCGAACATGCGCCAGCCGACGTTCTCGATGCGGCCGTCGGGGTTGCCGACGTAGATCAACGCCACGGCGAGCGTGCCGAGCACCGTGAGCACGCCGGCGGCGAGGAAGCCGCGGTTGATCGGCGCCATGGCCGACCTGTCGTTGTCCCGCGCCTTGACCACGAACACGCCCACGATCGAGGCGAGCACGCCCACGGCGCGTGCGGCCAGCGGGAACAGGGCGCCGGCGGCCCACAGGGCCGGCCGGTCGGGGAAGATCCGCTGGAAGGCGGGGACGCCGAGGATGATCGAGGCGACGAGGGTGACCTCGTAGGACTCGAACAGGTCCGACGCCATGCCGGCGCAGTCGCCCACATTGTCGCCCACGTTGTCGGCGATCGTGGCGGGGTTGCGGGGGTCGTCCTCGGGGATGCCCGCCTCGACCTTCCCGACGAGGTCGGCCCCGACGTCGGCGGCCTTGGTGAAGATGCCGCCGCCGACCCGGAGGAAGAGGGCCAGCAGCGAGCCGCCGAAGCCGAAGCCGACGAGGATCGCCGAGCTGGTGTTCTGGAACACCATCATGATCAGCGTGGCGCCGATGAGACCGAGGCCGACGCAGAACATGCCGCAGACGCCACCGGTCCGAAACGCCACCTGCAGGGCCGGGGCGAGCTTGCCCGTGCCGGCGGCCGCCGCGGTGCGGACGTTGCCCCGCACGGCCAGGCCCATGCCGATGAAGCCGGTCAGGCCCGACATGAGGCAGCCCGCGACGAACGCCAACGTGCGGAACAGGCCCGACTGGAAGAACGACAGCGCCTCGCTGCCGTCGCCCCGCTCGACGGCGACCGACGTCACGAAGACGATCACGGCCAAGGGGACGAGGATCACGCCGATCGTGCGGAACTGGCGGCTCAGGTAGGCGGTCGCGCCCTCCTGGATCGCCTTGGCGATCTCGATCATCTTCGGCGTGCCCTGGTCGGCGGCGAGCACGCCGCGCATCAGAGCGAAGCCGACGGCCAGGGCCAGCAGGGCCGTGAGCGCGGATCCGACGAGGATGAGCCACTCACCCCCGGCCAAGGTGAAGTCTTGGTAGCCGCCTTCGGCGGCCAGCAACGCGGACATGCGTGTCCTCCTACGTCCTTGCTCAGGGTCTCGTGGAGCCGTTCGGCCGGGGCCCGGCCGATCGGCGTGTCTTGGTGACGTACACCTGGCGGGCCACCCGCTCCCCGAGGGTGCGGGTGTGCCCGTCGACCTCGACGACCAGAGGGCCGTCGAAGGGGTGCTTCTCGATGACGGCGACCTCGACGCCCGGGCGCACCCCGAGCGTGTCGAGGAACGACACGATCTCGGCGTCGGTCGAACCCGACACGGCGATCTCGGCGATGTCGCCCGGCTCGAGCTCGTAAAGCTCGGGCGTGGCGGGCAGGTCGGCGTCCTCGGGTTCGGGGATCGGGAAACCGTGCGGGCAGGTCAAGGGCCGGTGCAGCGCTGTGTACAGGCGCTCGGTGACCTCGTCGGGCATCTCGTGCTCGAAGGACACGGCGTAGGCGTCGGCCTCGTTCCAGGCGTAGCCGAGCATGTCTGCGAGGAAGCGCTCGACGATGCGGTGCCGGCGGATGGCCGCCACCGCGGCCCGCCGCCCGTCGGGGGTGAACGTGACGCCCTGGTAGGGCCGGTGCACGACGAAGTCGCGGTCCGCCAGGCGCTTCACGAGCGTCGTGACGGTGCCCGGCGAGAGCCCCAGCGTCTCGGCCAGCGAGCCGGTGTGCGCCTCCGACCCGTCGCGCGTCGACCGGTAGATCGCCTTCAGCGCTTCGCGCTCGGACTTGGTGAGGTCGGTGAGCATGTGGTTTTTGGCGCCTCGAAAACGCGCTTGGAGGTACGGGGCGACCAGGTTTGCTAGCACGCAGAGCGGGGTGAGGGAAAGCGGAGATCGTGGCGCCCGCCCGCTATTGACCGAAACAGCGGCGGATGTCACCGCAATCGACGAGCAGTTCACCCGGCTCTCGAACACGACGGAGCATGCGGGCGGCCGCGATACCACGTGGGGGGGACCACGTCTCGCGATCGGGTTTCTGCGGAGTGGCCGGGTGGCCGGGTGGCCGGGTGGCCGGGCAACGCGTCCGGTCAGGCGAGCCAGCGGCTGAGGGCGTCGACGACGCAGACAGGCTTGTCGCCATCCTCCACCTCGACCGTCACCCGGATCGTCGTCTGGATGCCGCCCGTCACCTCGTCGCACGCCACCAGGTCGGCCGACGCCCGGACCCGGCGACCCACCGGCAGCGGCCCCGGGAACCGGACCCGGCCGGTGCCGTAGTTGAGGCCGAGCGACGCGCCCCGCACCTCGACCAGCTTGGGCAGCAGCATGTTCGTCAGGGACAGCGTGAGGTAGCGGTGGGCGATCGGCCCGCCGAAGGGGCTCTCGCGTCGGGCGCGGGCGACGTCGACGTGGATCCACTGCCGGTCGCCGGTGGCGTCGGCGAACCGGTCGACCCGCGCCTGGTCGACCTCGACCCAGTCGCTGGTGCCGAGCCGCCGGCCGACGGCGGCCCGCACCTCGTCGAGCGAGGCGAACGTGGTCGCGGCCACTACCGCGGCTCCTTCGGGAGGCCGAGCGCGCGTTCGGCGATGATGTTCCGCTGGATCTGGTTCGACCCGGCGTAGATCGTGTCGGCCCGGGAGAACAGGAACAGGCGCTGCAGCGGGGTGGGGTCGTAACCTGGCGCATCGCCCGGGGCGTCGCCGACCGTGGCCGCCGTGCCGAGGACGTCCATCGCAAGTTCGCCGAGCGCCCGGTGAACGGTCGCCCAGTACAGCTTCGACACCAGGGCAGCCGGCCCGAGCGTGCCGCCCTCGCTGCCCGACAGTGTGCGTAGGGCGTTGAGCCGCATGATCTCCAGGCCCACGTGCGCTCGAGCCAGACGCTGGCGGACGATGGGATCACCGTTCGTGCCCCGCCGGCGGGCGACCTCGACGATGGCGTCCAGCTCGTTGCGGAAGTTCAGCTGCTGGCCGAGCGTCGACGCCCCCCGCTCGAACGCGAGCGTGCCCATGGCGACCCGCCAGCCGTCGTCGACGGCGCCGACCACCATGTCGGCGCCGGTGCGGGCCCCGTCGAAGAACACCTCGTTGAACTCGCTGTCGCCCGTGGCCTGCACGATGGGGCGGACCTCGACGCCGGGCTGGTCCATCGGCACGAGCAGGTACGAGATGCCCCCGTGCTTGGGGGCGGCCCGGTCGGTGCGGGCCAGCACGAAGCACCAGTCGGCCCAGTGGGCGAGCGAGGTCCACACCTTGTGGCCGTGCAGGACCCACTCGTCGCCGTCGCGTGTGGCGGTCGTCGAGAGGTTCGCGAGGTCGCTGCCCGCGTCGGGCTCGGAGTAGCCCTGGCACCACAGCTCGGTGCCGGCCACGATGCCGGGGAGGAAGCGCCGCTGCTGCTCCGGCGAGCCGAAGGCGATCACCGTCGGCCCGAGCAGGCCCTCGCCCACGATGCCGAGCCGCCCCGGGGCGCGGGCCCGGGCGTACTCCTCGTGGTACACGACCTGCTGTCGCAGAGACAGGCCCCGCCCGCCGTGCTGCTTGGGCCAGCCGACGCAGGTCCAGCCGTGGGCCCCGAGGTAACGCTCCCAGGCCAGGCGTTCGTCGAACAGGGCGCCCTCGTCGCCCGGGCCGCCCCGCCCGCGGGTGACCCCCAGGTCGCCGGCCAGCGACTCCTCGAGGAACGTGCGGACCTCGTCCCGGAACGATCGATCGTCGGCGCTCTCCCGCAGGTCCACGGGTCGCGACTGTATCTGACGACCCGTCAGGCCCGGGGCCCGGCCGGCCGGAACGGCGGGGCGGGGCCGTAGCCTGCCGGCATGCGTTCCGGCGGTCAGATGGGCGGACCGGGCAGGTTGCTCGGCGCCGACCCGTCCAACCTCGACGGCGCCGTCTTCAGCGGCGACGTGGCCCGGCGCGTCTGGCGGTTCGCCCGCCCCTACCGGTGGATGCTGCTCGCGTACGTGGGCACGATCGTGGCCCAGGCCCTCGTGCAGCTGACGCCGCCGCTGCTGTTCCGGGGCATCATCGACTCGGCGATCGGGCCGGCGGCCGGCTCCGGGGAGGGGAACCCCGCTCTGCTCCACCTGCTGGCCGGCCTCGCCGTGCTGGCGGCGCTGGCCAACGGGGGCCTGGCGCTGGCCGACCGCTACTGGTCCTCGCGCATCGGCGAGGGCGTCATCTACGACCTGCGGGTGGCCCTGTTCGACCACGTGCAGCGCATGCCGGTCTCGTTTTTCACCCGCACCCAGACCGGGGCGCTGACCAGCCGGTTGAACAACGACGTGCTCGGCGCGCAGCAGGCCCTCACCGGGACGGTCGGATCGGTCGTATCGAACGTCATCACGCTGGTCACGACGGTCGTGGCCATGGCCTACCTCGAGTGGCGCCTCACTCTGCTGGCGCTCGTCGTGTTGCCCTCCTTCATCGTTCCGGCCAAGCGCGTGGGCCGCCGCCTGCAGGCCATCCGCCGCGAGCAGATGAACCTCAACGCCTCGATGAACGCCACGATGACCGAGCGGTTCAACGTGGCAGGGGCGCTGCTGGTCAAGTTGTTCGGGCGGGCGGACGACGAGAGCCGGTCCTTCGCCGAGCGGGCCGACGGCGTGCGCGCCACCGGCGTGCGGGCGGCGATCGTAGGCCGGTCGTTCTTCATCGCCCTCGGCCTCGTCGGCGCCATCGGCACGGCGGCGATCTACTGGGTGGGCGGCCTGCAGGTCATGGACGGGCAGCTGTCGGTGGGCACGCTCGTCGCCCTGGCGGCGTACGTGACCCGCCTCTACGGGCCGCTCACGGCCCTCACGAACGCCCGTGTCGACCTCATGAGCGCGCTGGTCTCGTTCGAGCGGGTCTTCGAGGTGCTCGACGCCGAGGTGCCGCTGGTGGACCGGCCCGGCGCCGTCGAGCTTGTCGCCCCGGCCGGGGACATCGAGGTCGACGACGTGTGGTTCGCGTACCCGCGCGACGCCGTGGTGCCGACCCTCGAGCTCGACCCCGCCGTCGGTCTTGTATCGGGCCGGATGGCCGACGACGACGACGAAGCGCCGGCCCGCCCCGTGCTGCGAGGCGTGTCGGCGCACGTGTCGCCCGGCGAGCTCGTGGCCCTCGTCGGGCCGTCCGGGGCCGGCAAGACCACGCTCAGCATGCTCGTCCCCCGGCTCTACGACGTGTCGGCCGGGGCCGTGCGGGTCGACGGCCACGACGTGCGGGACCTCACGCAGGACTCGCTGCGCGCCGCGGTCGGCGTGGTCACCCAGGACCCGCACCTGTTCCACGACACGATCGGCAACAACCTGCGCTACGCCCGCCCCGCGGCCACCGACGCCGAGCTGATGGCGGCGTGCCGGGCGGCGCAGATCCACCACGTGATCGCCGGGCTGCCCGAGGGCTACGACACTGTGGTCGGCGACCGCGGCTACCGGCTGTCGGGCGGAGAGAAGCAGCGGGTGGCGATCGCCCGCATGCTGCTGAAGGACCCCGCCGTCGTCATCCTCGACGAAGCCACCAGCCACCTCGACAGCGAGAACGAGGCGGCGATCCAGCGGGCCCTGGCCGACGCCCTCGCGGGGCGGACGAGCCTGGTGATCGCCCACCGGCTGTCGACCATCACGGCCGCCGACCAGATCCTCGTGGTCGAGGACGGCCGGATCGTCGAGCGCGGCCACCACGCCGACCTGCTGGCGGCCGGCGGGCTCTATGCGGACCTTTACCACACGCTCGTGCGCGACGATCCCGGCTCGGCCCCCGCCGCCGAGGCTCGCCCGGCCTGAGCGGCGGCACCCGCCGGCGGCACTCGGCTGGTCGCCGTCGCCATCCAGCCGGCGGTTCCCGGCAGGCCGTCCCGGCTGGAGGCACTCGGCCGGCGGTTCCCGGCCGGCGGACCCGCCCGACGGCCCACAGCGGCGGCGTCAGGGCTGGCGGGGTGTGAGGCGCAGGCCGTCGACCCTGCGCTCGACCTCCATGGCGAAGTCGAAGGCGTCGACCCGGGCGGCGAGCGTGATGTCGTCGGGATGGACGTGACCGGGCCCCAGGGCGAGCGTGCGGGCCGCCTCGTCCGAGCCGGCGACCCGGGCCGCCGTGGCCGCGGCCTCCAGCGGCCGCCCGCACCGGGCGCGTTCGACCAGCTCGGCGGTGGCGAGGTCATCGTCGCCGGACCGGTCCGGCCGGTCGGCGAACCGCCCGGTGATCACGTAGGCGGGCGCGCCCGGGCCCCGGCCGCTCACGGCGGCTGCCGTTGCCGACGCCGTCACGAGCCCCGTGCACCAGAGGCGTTCGGCGGACCGGGCGGCCAGGACCCCCTGGGTGCCGGCGGACGTCCGTTGCACCAGCACCCGGTCGTCGAGGTCCGCCGCGGCCGCCAGCGCCGGGGAGTTCGGCAGGGCGAAGCCGTCGGGCCGCCGGCCGTGGTCCTCGCCCATGGCGAGCGCCCCCGGATGGGCGGCCGTGAACGCCAGCGCCTCCGCCACGGTGCCCACGAGTTGGATATGTCGGGCGCCGGCCCCGAACGCGTAGGCGGCGGTCGTGAACGCCCGGATCACGTCGACGATGACGACAGCGCCGCCCACCTCGCCGACCTCCGATGGGGCGAGGAAGCGCGGGCCCACCGCCGTCACGTCCTGGGCGGCGGCCGCCAGCGTCCGCACCGGGGGACCGAGGTCGACGGAACGGCCGCCGCTGGCAGGCCCGGGTGCGTCGGTTGCGGCGGGCATCGATCGTCTCCGGTCGGGGGGCGGGCGCGTCCGCGGGATTCTTGCCTCCAGGCGCGCCAAGATGCGGCGTGGACGCGCTGACCGAGGCCGGACTGCGCCGGGTCCGGGCGCGAGCCCAGGGTCTCGACGTGGGGTCGCCCGGGCGAAAACCGCCCGGCCCGCCGGCCGTACTGCGGGCGACAGTGGGCGTGCAGGCCCAGGAGGACCGAGCTGCGGCGCTCGCCGTGCGGGTGCGGGCGCCCGGGGCTACGGCGGCCGGCGTGGCCGCGTGCGTCGACGCCGGCGAAGCCGTCGTCACCTGGACCTTGCGCGGCACCCGCCACCTGCACGCCGTCGAGGACGTCCGGCCGCTGCTGGCCCTCCTCGGCCCGTCCCACGCCACGGCGCCGGGCCGAGCGGCGGCGCTGGGCATCGACGGCGCCGTCGGTGAGGCGGCCCAGCGGGCCCTGCGGCGAGCGCTGACCGGCGGGCCGCTCGGGCGGGCGGCCGTCAAGGAGCTGCTCGCCCCGGTCGGCGTCGACCCGTCCGGCCAGGCGCCCGTGCACGTGATCCGGCGGGCGGCGCTCGAGGGCGCGCTCGTCGTGCTGCCGGGAGCCGAGGAGCGCTACGTGGCGTTCGACGACGTGGTCCCGCGCCCCGGACCGGCCTGGCCACCATCGTCCCCGTCGTCCCCGTCGCCCTCGGGGTCCTCCCGGCGACGGGACGCTGAGGTTGACCTCGAGGTCGTGGCGGCCAAGCTGGCCCGCCGCCACCTGCGGGCGTTCGGACCGGTTGCCGTCGAGGACCTGGCGGCCTGGGCGGGCCTCCCGCGGGGCCGGGCCCGGGCGGCCTGGCGGGCGATCGCCGACGAGCTCGCGGAGGTCGCCACGCCGCTCGGTCCCCGTTGGGTGCTGGCCGCCGGTCTCGCCGGCGTCGCGGCCGCGGCGGGTTCCGGTCCGGCGGGGTGTCGCCTGCTGCCGGCGTTCGACGGGCTGCTGCTCGGCTACGCCGACCGCCGCTGGCTCGTGCCCGACGCGAACGTCCGCCGGGTCAACGCCGGCGGCGGCCTGGTGCGGCCGACCGTGCTGGTCGACGGGGCGGTGGTGGGGACCTGGCGGCTGCGGCGGGCGCGGGCACGGTCGGGGACCCCGGCCGTGGTCGAGGTCGCGCCGTTCGTCCAGGGGACCGGGGCGGTACCCGGCCTGGAGGCCGAGGTCGACGACGTGGCCCGCTTCCTCGGCACCCCGGTCGTGCTGGCGGCGGCCGCTCGGTGACCGCCTCAGGACGCGGCGCCGACCAGGAGGGTGAGCAGGCGGCCGACCGGGGTGATCCGCCCGCTGATCGGACCGCCCTCCTCGTGGGCGTCGGGAGGCATCGTCGAGGCGTCCATCGTCAGCACGGCCCCGCCGCGGTAGGCCGACGGCGCCGCCACGGTCTTCCCTTGCGGGCGGCCCTTCCGGGGAGCGCAGCGGTGGCCGGGCCATCGGTTCCTCCCTGGAACAGGGGCGCGCCGGTCGTGGCGTCGGGCCGCAGCCGGGTAGGAGCGCCGGGTCCGGCGGGTCCGGCGGGCGCCCCGGCCGGTGACGGCGACATCGCCCGCGGAGCAGGTGAGCCCGGCCGGCGGCGGAAACCCTTCCCCGCCAAGCCTCACGGGGACGGCGGGCCCGCCGAGCCTCACGGGGACGGCGGGCCCGCCGACCGGGAGCCGGGCCGCTCTCAGGCGCAGCGGTCGCGGAGCAGCGCGATGTCGTCCTTGCGGCCTTCGTCGGCCGTCTCGCAGATGACCGGAGCGTCCGCGGCGGCAACGACGGCGACGAGGAGGTCGACGTCGATCTCGCCGGTCCCCAGGTTGGCGTGGCGGTCGCGGCCCGATCCGGCGGCATCGTGCGAATCGTTGCAGTGCACGAGGTCGATGCGACCGGTGATGGCCTTGATGCGGTCGACGGCGTCGACGAGCGCCTCGCCCGCCGCCCACGCGTGGCACGTGTCGAGGCAGAACCCGATGCCCTTGTCGCCGATCTGGTCCCACAGGCGGGCGATCGTGTCGAAGTGGCGGGCCATGGCGTGGTCGCCGCCGGCGGTGTTCTCCAGGTAGACGGGCACCTCGGACTCGAGCTGCTCGAGCGCCTTGCGCCATCGCAGGAAGCCCTCGGCGGGGTCGTCGTCGGCCGTGATGTGGCCGCCGTGCACGATCACGGCAGTCGCGTCCACCTCGGCAGCGGCCGTGCACGTTTGCTGGAGAATCTTGCGCGACGGGATGCGGATCTTGTTGTTGGGCGACGCCACGTTGATGAGGTACGGCGCGTGTACGTAGAGCGGTACGGACGAGGCCCGTAGCGCGGCAGCGTCGTCTCGGGGCTTGGGGGCCTTCCAGCTCTGGGGATCGCCGAGGAAGATCTGGACGACCTCGGCGCCCTCGGCGGCGGCGGTGGCGAGCGGGTCGGCGGGCGGGACGTGCGAACCGATGAGCACGTGTCCACCCTACGACGAGCCTGTGACACATGCCGATACCCCGCTAGGGTATTAGACGTGCCGGGCTACACCATGACCAAAGACGACTACCTGAAGCGGCTCCGCCGCATCGAGGGCCAGGTGCGCGGATTGCAGCGCCTGGTCGACGACGACACCTACTGCATCGACGTGCTCACGCAGATCTCGGCGGTCACCAGCGCGCTGCAAAGCGTCGCCGTCGGCCTGCTCGACGAGCACCTCCGCCACTGCGTGACCGACGCCGTGGCCGAGGGCCGCCCCGACGCCGCCGACAAGGTCACCGAGGCAACGAAGGCGATCGAGCGTCTGGTCAAGAGCTGATTTCCGGCGCGGCGCCGGGCCCGCCGTGGCGCGGGCGCCCGTGCCCGGCCGGTAGCGCAACCGGGACGAGAACGGCGACGACTCCGTCGTGAGCGCCCCGGACACCGGCGACTACGGCCGAAGCCAGACACCACGTCCCCTCGAGGCCGCGGTTTGCCCGCTCAGGAGCGGACGAACTCGTCGCGCAGCTCGCGCTTGAGCACCTTGCCCGCCGGGTTGCGGGGGAGCGCCTCGGTGCCGACGAACACGTGGGCCGGCACCTTGAACCCGGCCAGGCGCTCGGCCACGTGCGCCCGGAGGTCCTCGACCGTGGCCGCGGCGCCCGGCCGCAGGACCACCACCGCGCCCACCTCCTCGCCCAGCACCGGGTGGGGCACGCCGAACACCGCGGCGTCGGCGACGTCTGGGTGCTCGAACAGCGTGCCCTCGACCTCGGCGCAGTACACGTTCTCGCCGCCCCGGATCACGACGTCTTTGGCGCGGTCGACGATGTACACGAACCCCTCGTCGTCGAGTCGGGCCAGATCGCCGCTGCGGAACCAGCCGCCGCCGAACGCCTCCTCGGTGGCCTGGGGCATGCCCCAGTAGCCCTTCACGACGTTCGGCCCCCGGATCCACAGCTCGCCGACCTGGCCCAGGGGGACGTCCTGCCCGTCGGCGCCGACGACGCGGACGTCGACCACGGGTACCGGCACCCCGACGCTGTCGGGCTTGCGCTGGTAGTCGACGCCGCTGTTGAGCGTGGTGACCGACGAGGTCTCGGTGAGGCCGTAGCCGTTCGACGGCGTACGGCCGGGGAACAGTTCCTCGATGCGGCGGACCAACTCGGGCGCGGCCGGGGCGCCGCCGTAGCCGATGCCGGTGACGCTGGAGAGGTCGCGGGTGGCGAACGACGGCGACTGGAGCACCTGCCACACCATGGCGGGGACGCCACCGAACATGGTCACCCGTTCGCGCTCGATCAGCTCGAGCGCCCGCTCGGCGTCCCATTTGTGCATGAGCACGAGCTTTCCGCCGGAGGCGAGGTTGGCCACCAGCACCGAGTGGCAGCCGGTGGCGTGGAAGAACGGCACCGACAGCAGGTAGACGTTCTGGCCGGTCGAAGCCTCGCTGGGGGTGCCCGCCCGCAGCTGCGAGCGGGCGGACGCGAAGGCGAGCGACAGCAGGTTGCCGCAGATGTTGCGGTGGGTGCCGAGCGCGCCCTTGGACCGGCCGGTGGTGCCGGAGGTGTAGAAGATCGTCGCCGGGTCCTCGGGCGCGAGCGTCACGTCCGGGAGCTCAGCGCTCGCCGGCGCCTTCCCCAACACGTCCTCCCACCGCTCGGCGTCGGCCTCGGTGCCCGTGCCCCGGGCGACGACGGCCGCCAGGTCGAGGCCGGGCAGGTCGGCGGCCAGCCGCTCGTGGCGCTCGGCGTCGAGGAACGCCACGGTGGCGCCGGAATCGCGCAGGCCGTAGTCGAGCTCGGCCGCCGACCACCAGGCGTTCAGCGGCACGACGATCGCCCCAGCGGCCGCCGCGGCCCAGAAGGCGATCGACCACTCGGGGAAGTTGCGCATCACGATCGCGACGCGGTCCCCCGGGGCGACGCCGTAGCGCTGGGCCAGCACGGTGGCCAGCTGCGCCGCCGCGCGATGGTGCTGCTCGAACGTGAGCACCTCGTCCTCGTAGACGATGAACGGCGTGTCGCCCCGTGCCCGGCTCATCTCCAGCAGCACCCGCAGGGAGGGCGGGGCGTTCTTCCACACGCGGAGGCGGGCGCCGAAGACGTCCGCCTCCTCCATCTCGAACATCGAGCCCGGCGCCGTCAATGCGGCGTGGGCCTCTGCGATCGTCGGCACCACGGACCTGACCGTAACGTGACGTCGACGTGTCCGGCCGCCCGACATCGGTGGCGCGCCAGAGGGCGAGATCGTCGACGGCTCGCGCTGCTTGTCCTGGGCGCGGCTCGATGGGTCACCGAGGTCGTTGGTTCAGGGGTTTGAGCGAGTAGCGACGGAACGGTCATCGCCCGGCTCACGTGCGTCCGTGCGGTGGCGACGCTGACGAACAGCTCGGCAACGTCGAAAGTCCGCACCGAGCCGCATCCATCACGGTGACGATTGAGGCCCGGCCACCGAGCGCATCGGCCTTTGCGGGTACGCGCCTCGACGTAGGCGCGGCCACCTAAAGCCGCTTCCCGGGCGACGACACGGCGGCGCCGCACACCGACCATGGTCGCCATGACCCTCACCGCATCCCCCACACGGCCGCCGTCCGCCGCCGCGGCCGCCAGGACGGTCGACGTCGCCAAGGTCCAGGGCTCGGGCGACACCGCCGTACGGGCCCTCGGCCCACGACCCCGGGGGGTGGCGCCAGCGCAGACCGGCCGAACCACCGGTCCCGCCCACCGGCAGGAACACCTTCCCTTTTCCTCGACACCAGGAGGTGCCACACCGTGGCCGACACCGTCATCCTCAACGGCCAGGACATCGGCCAGGCCCAGGCCGCCTCGGCCATCCTCGGCGTCGTGCTCGCGGAGCACGGCACCACATTCGACCGGTGGGTTGTGCTGCGCGGGAACGACGCCTCCAAAGACGCCGACGCGGACCGCGGCACGGTCGACCTGCCACCGGGCGAGTACGTCTTCTACTGCGACGTGCCGGGCCACCGGGACGCCGGCATGGAGGCCGAGCTCCACGTCGATTGACCACCGGCCGCGGCTCGACGCTCGTGCCAGGCGTCCGCCCCGCCAAGCCAACGCTTCCGTTGCTCCCCCAACCCACACAGGAGACCCCCATGCCCCCCGCCCCCGCCGTTGCGCGCGCTTATTGGCCCCATCCGATGGGCCCGCCCACGCTCGCTCCCGGGGCCCTACACAAGGCCCAAGCCGACACCCTCGCCACGCCCCGGCTTCGCTACGACCCCTTCTCCCGACTGATGTTCCTCACCCTCAACGTCCTCTACGGCCGGCGCCGCTCCCTCGAGAAGTTCCTGGTGCTCGAACAGCTCGCCCGCATCCCCTACCAGGCCTGGGAACGGCTCGCGCAAGGCGCGATCGCCCACAGCCAGGGCCGATCCACCCTGGCCCGGCGCATCATGGAGCGCGTCGTCGAGGCCCGCGCCCAACAGGACAACGAGCAGTTCCACCTCCTCATCCTCGAAGAGCTCCTCGCCCACCAGCGCCCGACCCCCCTCGGCCGGCTCCGTTATCGCATCCTGCCCCGAATCGTCGCCTACCCCTGGCACGTCTTCACCTGGCTGCTCCACCTCGTGCGCCCCACCTGGAGCTACCGCCTCAACGCCAACTTCGAGGACCACGCCGAGCACGAGTACATGGCCTATGTCGCCGAGCACCCCGAGCTCGACCGCCAGCGGGTGCACAGCGCCATCGCCGCTGACTACGGCCGATTCGCCTCGCTTGGTGACCTGCTGCGCCAGATCGGCCACGACGAACGCGTCCACAAGCTCGAGAGCCTCGCCCGCCACGACACCACACGCAACCAGACCCACACCGGGCCCGACACCCCCGTCCGCCGGGCTGCGTAGATCAGGCGCTCCCCCGGCCCCGCCGCCGAATCCCCGGACGACGAGCACAGCAACCCGGCCCTCCAACGCACCGCCGCCGAGCTGGACACCCGCATCGGGTCCTCCGTGTTCGTTGCGCTGCACGACCCAAAAGCGATGCCAGCGTTCCGGGCGGATCGTGAGCCCGGGTCACGAGGCCATCTTGCGAAAGTCCCAGCTCAGGTTCTTGTCGGGCGCGACGCGCAACCAGGCATGGCGGCCGCCATGGACGATCTGCCCGCCCGCGTACTTGTCGGCGTAGAGCCGTTCAGCGGAGTCCAGCTCGCCACCGGTTCTCCGGTGCGGAGGACTTCGCCGACCGGCTCGGCGGTTCTGACTTGGACGGGCCGCTCGTCAACGGCGCTTGCGGGTCCGACCGGCCTCCATCCGGTCGACGAGCCGGTCCATGGCGACGATGGCCTGGTCGGGGGCGGTGTCGTAGCCGGCCGCCTGGTCCTGGACCACGCTGAACGCGAGCCCCTGGATCGTCGCGGCCACGAGCGGAGGCGGGAACTCCTCGGCATCGATGCCGTACTCGCCGAGGAGGGTGTCGAGGGCGTCCATCTGCATATGGCGGACGTCGCGTGCGATCTGGCCGACTTCGGCCTTGAGCGCGGGGCGGTGGTTCGCCGCCGCCAGCAGCTCGACGAACAGCGCCGTGCCTCGTGGATCGGACGCGAGCTTCCACCAGGCGCGCAGGGGTTCGGGTGAGGCGAGGGCCTCGGCCATGCGCTCGACGTTGCGGCCCGCCCGGCGGCGGAGCACGGCCACGAACAGGTCGTCGAGGGTCGAGAAGTAGTAGTGCACCAGCGGCGCCTGGATGCCCACGGCGGTGGCAACGCTGCGCGAGCTGACGGCCGCGTAGCCCTCCTTCAGCATGATCTCCTCGGTCGCGTCGAGGATCCGCTTTCGCTTCTCCTCGGTCGCCGCTCTCGGGCGCCGCCCCTCTGCCATCGATGCGTCCTCCCCCGGTCACTGTCAGAAGAAAAGTTTGAACAGGCGTTCTAAGTACGTTACAACACCGGGCATGGCAGAGCTGGAGGGGAAGGTCGCCGTCATCACCGGCGCAGGGTCGGGGATGGGGCGGGCGTCGACCGAGGTGTTCGCGCGCAAGGGCGCGCGGGTGCTGGCCGCCGACATCAGCGGACGGCAGGACGACACGGCCAAGGCGCTGGGCGACGCTGTGGTGCCATTCCATGTCGACGTGACCGACGAGGCGTCGGTGGAGGCGATGTTCACCGCCGTGCTCGACGCGTTCGGGAAGGTCGACGCCGTGCTCAACGTCGCCGGCGTCGGCGGCGCCTCGCCCCTCGCCGACACGACGCCGGAGGACTACGAGCGCATCATGGCCGTGAACATGCGGGGCGTGATGCTCGGCACCAAGCACGGCATCCGCACGATGCTCCCGACCGGCGGAGGCACGATCCTCAACTGGTCCTCCACCGGCGGGATGAACGGCTCCCGACTCCCCACGTCCGCCTACTCGGCGGCCAAGGCCGGCGTGATCTCGCTCACCAAGGCGGCCGCCATCGAGTACGGGACCCAGGGCATCCGCGCCAACGCCATCTGCCCGGGCTTCATCGAGACCGAGATGTCGGGCGGCAAGGGCGCCGCCGAACGGTTCCCCGCCCTGGTGAAGGGCTCGGCCCTCCAGCGCGGCGGCCAGCCCGAGGAGGTCGCCGAGCTGGCGTCGTTCCTCGCCTCGGACCGGGCCACATTCATCACCGGCGCGGTGATCCCCATCGACGGCGGCAGCACCTGCTCGCTGCCGAGCTGATCGGAGGCACACAGCCATGACAACCGTGACCGAGCCCGACGTCTCCTACGACCCGTACGACGTCGCCATCAACGCCGACCCCTACCCCACCTACGCCGGCCTCCGCGAGAAAGCGCCCGCCTACCACAACGACCGCTACGACTTCTGGGCGCTGTCACGACACGCCGATGTCGAGAAGGCGCTGGTCAACTGGAGGGTGTTCTCCAACACCCGCAGCGACATCCTCGACATCATCAAGGCCGGCGTGCAGTTGCCCGGGGTCATCCTCTTCGAGGACCCGCCGGTCCACACCATGCACCGCGGGCTGATGTCCCGGGTCTTCACGCCCCGGCGCATGGCCGCCCTCGAAGACCAGGTGCGGGCGTTCTGTGCCCGATCGCTCGACCCGCTCGTCGGCACGGAGGGCTTCGACATCATCGAAGAGCTCGCCTCGGTGCTGCCGATGCGGGTGATCGGCATGCTCCTCGGCATCCCCGAACAGGACCAGGTGGCGGTCCGCAACAAGACCGACGACAACCTGCGCACCGTCCCGGGCCAGCCGATGCAGGTCAAGGAGGAGAGCGTCGCCAACGGCGACATGTTCGCCGACTACATCGCCTGGCGCGCCGAGCACCCCTCCGACGACCTGATGACGCACTTGCTCAACGCCGAGTTCGAGGACGAGTCGGGTGAGATCCGCACGCTCACCCGCCAAGAGGTGCTCACCTACACCTCCGTCATCGCCGGCGCCGGCAACGAGACCACCGGCCGGCTCATCGGCTGGCTCGCCAAGCTGCTCGCCGAGCACCCCGACCAGCGACGTGAGGTCGTCGAGGACCGCTCGCTCATCCCCAAGGTCATCGACGAAGCGCTGCGGTTCGAACCGACGGGGCACGCCACCGCGCGTTACGTGATGGAAGACGTCGAGTACCACGGCACCACGATCCCGGCCGGAAGCCCCGTCCTGTTGCTGCTCGCCTCGGCGAACCGCGACCCTCGCCGCTACCGCGACCCCGACGTCTTCGACATCCACCGCGACGACATCCGGCACCTCACCTTCGGCTACGGGCTCCATTTCTGCCTCGGCGCCAACCTCGCCCGGCTCGAGGGCCGCGTCGCGCTCGACGAGCTGCTCAAGCGGTTCCCCGAGTGGGACGTCGACCATGACGGCATGAAGCTCGCGCCGACGTCCACGGTGCGCGGCTGGGAGCGCATGCCGATCCGCCTACCCGATCGGTAGCGCGGTACGAAGGGGCACCACCATGCGCGAGGGAACATCGACGCCGGTCATCGTCGTGTCGAACGACGCCCACATCGGTCCCCGGCTCGTCGAGGACTGATATCTCGACCGTTGTCCGGGCCATCGAGCGCGTCTACGAGCCGTGTCACCTGAACTTCTCAATGCTGGGCAACGCCTTGCCGCACGTCCACACGCACGTCGTGCCGAGATACCTGGACGACGCTCAGCCGGGTCGCCCGATCGATCCCGCCGGCCCAACGGTCGAAGCTGAAGACTTCGTTCGCCAAGTCGAACTGCTGCGGGCCGCGTGCGCGCCGGATGGCGCCACTGAAGCTTGGCGATGAGGCGCCGCCGCAGGCGGCGCCGTCTTGATCCAGTAGAGCCGAATTCGATCCAGTAGAGCCGAATTCGGCAAGGCTGCGCTCGTCAGGCGTATCGGGTCTCACCTGATGCTTGGCGATGCGGTTCCAGCTGATGGCCGACAGTTGCCTAGACCCCTACCGCCTGCATGCGGTGCGGTTCGGCAGCAGATCGGAGCGCGTGCGCCCAGGACGGCAACACTTCGGTGACAGGGCGCCGCGAGGGAGACACTCCGTGCTCGTGCGACACTCGCCCAAACGCCGAGGGATGCGATTGACGCTCGGTCGCCACAGTTTCGCCCCACGGACGGAGGTGACCATGCAAACGACGACCGTGCAGGTGTCCTTCCGTTTGCGTGCCTAGCCGGCGGCCGCCAATCGGCACCCGTCTCCTTACGTGAGCCGCAGTACTCGTTGTGTTCACGCGACACAGGCCACCGAGTTCGATCTAACGGGAGACGCTTGTGAAGCACTGGACTGAGATGTCGGCAGGCTGGCATCAGGACTACGAGCGTGGCCGACCGAGTTACCCGCGTCAGGTGGTTCGTGTACCCGGTCTGCCGACATCGGCCACAGTTCTCGAGGTGGGGGCGGGCACGGCCAAGCTCACCCGACTGCTCGTCACCGAGTTCGCACATGTACTCGCGGTCGAGCCCGACCCCGAGATGCGCCGCTGGTTGGCCGCGCTCTGCCCTCAGGCCCGGCTGCTCGGGGGGATGGCGGAGCAGGTCTCACTCGCGGACGCCTCGGTTGACGGGGTCTTCGCCGCCGAGGCCTTCCACTGGTTTGCCCACGAGCGCGCTCTGGCGGAGTTCGCCCGCGTGCTGCGGCCGAGCGGCGCGCTCGTCCTGATGTGGAACCGGCCGGCCGGACCTATCGAGCCGCCCATCCCCGCGGTTGAGCAGCTGCTCGAACCGAAGTGGCCGAAGGACATCGAGCTGCCGCTCGACCTCGACCCGAATCGGTTGCCACATGCGCGCGAGTGGCCACGCGCGTTCGAGCACTCGATGTTCGAACCGCTCCAGGAGTCGCGGTTCGCCAACCCACAAGCCGTCGACCCCGACGGGCTGGTTGCGTTCTTCGGTTCGATGGGTTGGATCGGCGCTCTCCCCGACGAGGAACGCCTAGGTCTGCTCGTCCAGGTGAGGTCGCGGCTCACCGCCAGTAGCTATCGGCTGCCATTCGAGACGCACGTCCACTGGACGCGACTCGCCGACCCGCGTAATGAGCCGTCCTGACTTAGCGGCTGCCACCGCCTAGGTGGGTGCCCCGTCAGTGCCGCACGGTGTCGCCCAGCCGGCGTTCAGTGACGTCGCTCGGCGTGATTCGGGGACGCGGATCACGAGGCGCGCATTCGGTGCGCGTTGCTCCGGCCGCCAAGCCGAGCAGATCGCGGACTCGCGCGCGAGGGCATGACGTCCGGTGTCGGTTCCGACCGCACTGTGCTCGCTCGGCACGCGGGCAAGTGCACTGCGACCAGTGGACGGCCGGCTGAGCAGCGTCGCGGCCGGTCACGGTGGCGGGAGGGAGCTCGTGCCCGTTCGTCTTCGGCTGCCGTTAGCTGGGCCTTGCCAACGCCGAGTATAGCCGTTATCTTAGAGCTAACCGTTAGATGGGAGATCAATGCAGCAGGAAGTGGTGTTGGCGATGCTGGCGAAGGAGCCCTCGCACGGCTACGAGCTGCGGGCGCGGCTGCGCCAGGCGCTCGGCCCGCTCGGGGAGGCGATGAACGCCGGGCACATCTACGTGACGTTGACCCGGCTGGAGAAGGCGGGCTTGGTGGCGTCCGAGCGGGCGGCCGGCTCGGCGGACCGGCCCGACCGCAAGGTGTACGCGTTGACCGCGCACGGTCAGCAGCGAGTCACCGAGTGGCTGGCGGATGTGGGTTGGCCCAAGCCCGACCTGGCGGAGTTCCATCTCAAGCTAGTCGCGGCGGCGGCGGCCGGGCTGGCTGACCCGCTCACCATCGTGGACACGCAGCGCCGCGAGCTGCTGCGCCGGCTGCGTGACGCCCAGCGTGCCGCGCTGGCCGAGCCGGAGAACTCGGACGCCGGGTTGCTGTTGGAGGGCATCGTGTTGCGGCTGCAGGCGGACCTGCGCTGGCTGGAGGCATGTGAGCAGAGTTGGACCGGCCGAAGGAGCAGATCATGAGCGACACCGACGACACCTACGTGCTGCGGGCCCGCGGGTTGCGCAAGCACTACGGCCAGGGAGAAGGACTGGTGCGCGCCGTCGACGGAGTCGACCTCGATGTCGCCACCGGCGAGACGGTGGCGGTGATGGGACCCAGCGGTTGCGGCAAGTCCACCCTGCTGCACCTGTTGGGCGGCCTGGACCGGCCCTCCGATGGACAAGTCTGGCTGGGCGGGCGGCGCATCGACCCGATCGGGGAGAGGGCCCTGGCCCGGATGCGACGCAGCGACGTCGGTTTCGTGTTCCAGGCCTTCCACCTGATGGACGAGCTCACCGCGGTGGAGAACGTC